>NZ_JBNILJ010000008.1:0-113818 GCF_050107635.1 Metabacillus sp. 113a
CCCCTCAAGATGAGATTTCCCATTCTTTGAAGTAAGACCCCTGGAAGATGACCAGGTTGATAGGTCCGAGGTGGAAGCGTGGCGACATGTGCAGCTGACGGATACTAATCGGTCGAGGACTTAACCATATTACGTAAGGCGTTTGACTCGTGAACCAATATCGTTATCTAGTTTTGAAAGAGCAATCTTTCAACCTTATATCTGGTGATTATGGCAAAGAGGTCACACCCGTTCCCATACCGAACACGGAAGTTAAGCTCTTCAGCGCCGATGGTAGTTGGGGGTTTCCCCCTGCGAGAGTAGGATGTTGCCAGGTACAAGTGAAAAGGATCCGCCCGTTTTTAATGGGGGGTCCTTTTTTTGTTTGGGTTTGGATGGAAGGGGACGGATACGCCTGGAATGGCGGGAGGGATGAGGGCGAGGCGGATACCCGAAACCGCCTTGGACGATGCTGGTGGGAACGCCACCTGGAGCCTGGCTGCCGGGTGCGGAGGGTAGCAACTTTGTCGAATCCTCCCGAAAAGTCGATATCCGCCCCGTTTCGGTCGATAAAATGAAATAATAGCCGATATATTGGAAAAATAGCCGATATCTTTCAATAATAGCCGATATAATGAAAATACCGTCGATAACCCTTCTCACTTGAAGAATCCTATGGTTCAGCCTCTTAAAATTCTAGCCATCTGCCATTCTCCTCCTTTCCAATAAAAGAAAATCTCCGTAAAACCTTTGTTAAATCTGTTATTTGATTTAATTTAGACAGAAAAAACGCAGTATGATCAGTGACTTCGCAACCTTCGCCATCATACACCAGGAATTACAGTAGGGAAAAGGGCGAGGCGGATACCCGAAACCGCCTTGCCCGATGATGGTGGGAACGCCACCTGGAGCATGGCTGCCGGGTGCGGGTGGTGCCATCTTTGTCGAATCCTCCCGAAAAGTCGATATCCGCCCCGCTTCGGTCGATAAAATGAAATAATAGCCGATATATAGGAAAAATAGCCGATATATTTCAATAATAGCCGATATAATGAAAATACCGCCGATATCCTTTCTCATTTGCAAAGGCCCAAGTGCAAAAACCCCAAAATCGATACCAATTTTGAACATCTGCCTTTTCAATCCCTTGAAAAATTTACAAAAACCTTTAATCTTCCACCTGATCTATTTTTTAGATATAAAAAACGCAAAAATGTGCACGTCCTGCCTCTTCTTAGATCAAATGCCTTCTCAGCTCCCCTTTTAGCCCATCCATCGTCAAAACACCCCAGCTCCCAATTTGTCCACAAAACAATTACCTATTATAATAGAAAAAACAGAGTCAATGCATCCATTCATCAACAAATAAAACAGGGAATTAATTCAGGTTGCAAAGGAAATCGTCTAGGAGCATAAGGTTATTTTAATTACGAAAGACGGTCTTGCTTAATTTAGCTTTCAGGAAATGACGCAAGGCCAACTAAAGCCTAAATTTACTGTCAGAATAAAAGAGGGATCAACACATGTCAGATAAACCAGCAAAAAAGAAATTTGAGGTCGCTGAGAACGAAAGCATCGGTACTGTTCTCGACCGTATGAAAGAAGAAGGATATGCTCCTGTCCGCCGAATGGAGGAGCCTATTTTTCAGGAGGTAAAGGAAAATGGGAGGACAGAGATAAAACCAGCCGGAAGAAAGATCGTATTCGAGGGGAAATTACTCTAAATCCGAACGATATACCATAATTTTAAACTAATGTTCGATATTTTGTGTTGACATGGTACAAAATCTCTTGTTATGATATAGATGAACATAACAACGAAGCCTTCATATAAAGTTGGGGATATGGCCCAAGAGTTTCTACCCGGACACCGTAAATGACCGGACTATGAGGGAAAGTGGATTAACCAGCGTAGTGGAATTACATACTATGCCCGGTTCGTATTGCTTTCTCTTAAGCATACGGCCGGGCTTTTTTCGATTAGGCAAAGTTGATAGCAGCTGTTTTACAGAGCGGGAAGCGGGAGATTCCGAACTAAGAGCACAGGTGAGATTTCCAGCAAAATGGGGGCTCGCCTCCCGCCGTGGATCAGCAAATGCCTGCTGGCTGCAATGAACAGCTATGTTTTTAAAAAGCCTTTATTTTAAAAAGAGCGGGGGAGAGCGCTGTGATCGAACAGGTTGGAGTCATTATGGGAAGCCAGTCAGATTGGGAAACGATGAGGCACGCGTGCGAACTGCTGGATGAACTTGAGATTTTTTATGAAAAAAGAGTTGTATCTGCTCACCGGACGCCCGAGCTCATGTTTGAATATGCAGAATCAGCGAGAGAACGGGGACTTAAAGTCATTATTGCCGGTGCAGGGGGTGCGGCGCACCTTCCAGGGATGGTTGCGGCAAAGACAACCTTGCCGGTAATTGGCGTACCGGTTCAGTCGAAGGCTCTTAACGGACTTGATTCACTGCTTTCCATTGTGCAAATGCCGGGAGGCGTACCGGTTGCCACGGTAGCAATAGGTAAAGCTGGTGCTGTGAATGCGGCCCTGCTTGCGGCACAGATCCTCTCCATTACAGACGGCAGGATTGAAGCAGCTCTTGCCAAACGGAGAGAGGATACCCGCCAGGCAGTTCTTGAAAGCAGTGATGCCCTTGTTTAAGCAAATCGCACCAGGCCAAACCATTGGAATCATCGGCGGAGGACAGCTTGGCCGAATGATGGCACTGGATGCGAAGAATATGGGCTACCGGATTGCTGTGCTTGATCCGACGCCTGATTGTCCGTGCGGTCAGGTCGCCGACATTGAAATCACCGCGGCTTATAATGATCTTGATGCCATTAAGCAGCTTGCCTCTGTGAGTGATGTCATCACATATGAATTTGAAAACATTGATTATGATGCTCTTTTGTGGCTTGAGAACAACGCCTACCTTCCGCAGGGAAGCCGGCTGCTCTCCCTGACCCAGGACAGGCAGACAGAAAAAGAAGCCATTCAGGAAACAGGCTGCCAAGTGGCGCCCTACAGCATTCTTGAAAATGGCAACGGCCTTGAAGATGCGCTTGAGGACATCGGCTTCCCTGCTGTACTGAAAACGTGCAGAGGAGGCTACGATGGCAAAGGGCAGGCGGTCATCAAAAGCCCGGCTGATATAGGAGAGGCAGAAGCACTGCTGAACACAGGTAAATGCATTCTTGAAAAATGGGTTCCCTTTGAGAGAGAGCTCTCCATCATTGTCACAAGGAACCCGAGTGGGGATGTGAAGGTCTTTCCGGCAGCTGAGAATGTACACCGTGAAAACATTCTTCATTTAAGTATTGTTCCGGCAAGAATCACAGCGGACACTGAGAAAAGGGCCAAAGCGGCAGCATTAAAGCTCGCTGAACGCTTTGAATTGGTCGGTACACTGGCTGTTGAAATGTTTTTGACAGAGGACGGCGAGATTTTCATCAATGAATTGGCGCCAAGGCCGCACAATTCAGGTCATTACACGATGGATTTATGCGAAACCTCTCAGTTTGAGCAGCATGTCCGTTCCGTTTGCAATTTGCCTCTCGGAAGGACGGATTTATTGAAAAAAGGGCTGATGGTGAACGTATTAGGCGAACATCTCGAAGCGGTTTTGAATAATCTTTCGTTTTTGGATGAAGCTGCGTTATACTTGTACGGTAAAAAGGAAAACAAGCCAAAGAGAAAAATGGGGCATGTTACCTTTAAAACGGACGTCATTGAAGAAACGATGGAGAAAATATCAAATCAGTGGGGTCAATAGGAGAACGGAGGATTTACAATGATTGAACGTTATACAAGGCCGGAAATGGGGGCCATCTGGACAGAGGAGAACCGTTTCCAGGCATGGCTTGAGGTAGAAATTCTTGCATGTGAAGCATGGGCAGAGCTTGGGGTCATCCCTAAGGAAGATACTGTGCAGCTGCGCAAGAATGCGTCCTTTGACGTCAACCGGATAAAAGAGATTGAAGAGGAAACAAGACATGATGTTGTTGCCTTTACAAGAGCGGTTTCTGAAACGCTTGGCGAAGAGCGGAAATGGGTCCATTACGGTCTTACTTCTACAGATGTCGTAGATACAGCGCTATCCTACCTTTTGAAGCAGGCGAATGATATTTTAAGAGCCGACATTGAGCGTTTTGTTGAAATTCTTAAAAATAAAGCAATTGAACACAAATATACGGTTATGATGGGCCGTACGCACGGGGTCCATGCAGAGCCGACAACATTCGGCCTGAAGCTCGGCCTGTGGTATGAGGAAATGAAGCGGAACCTGGAGCGGTTTAACCGTTCTGCGGAAGGCATTGAATTTGGAAAAATGTCAGGCGCGGTTGGAACGTATGCCAACATCGATCCGTTTGTTGAACAGTATGTGTGCGAAAAGCTCGGTCTTCAGGCAGCACCGATCTCAACGCAAACCCTTCAGCGCGACCGCCACGCTGACTACATGAGCACCCTTGCCTTAATTGCAACATCCATTGAAAAGTTCGCTGTAGAAGTACGGGGACTTCAAAAGAGTGAGACGCGCGAGGTCGAGGAATTTTTCGCAAAAGGACAAAAAGGTTCATCAGCGATGCCGCATAAACGCAATCCAATCGGATCGGAAAACATGACAGGACTTGCCCGTGTCATCCGCGGTTACATGATGACGGCCTATGAAAATGTTCCGCTATGGCATGAACGTGATATTTCCCACTCCTCTGCTGAACGGGTCATTTTGCCGGATGCAACGATTGCGCTGAATTATATGCTGAACCGCTTCGGAAACATCATCAAAAACCTGACCGTGTTCCCGGAAAATATGAAGCGCAATATGGACCGGACTCATGGCCTGATTTACTCCCAGCGCGTTCTGCTTGCTCTCATCGATTCCGGCATGGCGCGTGAAGCAGCGTACGATCTTGTTCAGCCGAAAGCCATGGAGGCCTGGGAAACACAAGTCCACTTCCGCACATTAGTGGAAGCGGATCCGGCTGTTACCGAACGGTTAACACCAGCTGTAATCGATGACTGCTTCGATTACAACTACCATTTGAAAAATGTAGATGCCATTTTTAACAGGCTCGGTTTATAAATTTTTATTAGTCCCGGGTTTCGCAGAAGTGCGGGACTCCTGTGGGAGCGGCGGGACAGGTGAGACCCCGCAGGCGCTACGCACCGAGGATGTTCACCGTCCGCCCCGCGGAAAGTGAGCATCCTGGAGCGGAGATCAACCATATCCAACCCTTTTCTTACCAGCGAAGTTTGCAAGAACATTCAAACTGAAGGGGCAAAGCAAAACTTTGCCTCTTTCCAATCTTAAGATTCCTAATATTCCGACTGCGGGAGGGCGAAATCAATGGAATTGCTTTATGAGGGAAAAGCAAAGCGCATTTACAGAACAGAGCGTGAGGGAGAATTTCTTGTTTCCTATAAAGACTCCGCTACGGCATTTAACGGAGAGAAAAAAACAGAGATAACCGGAAAAGGCCGATTGAATAACGAGATTTCCGTTCTGATTTTTGAAAAGCTCAAAGAAGCAGGAATTGCCAACCACTTGATCCGGAAAGTTTCTGAAACGGAGCAGCTGGTCGAGGAAGTCACGATTATTCCGCTTGAAGTCGTTGTACGGAATACGGTCGCCGGAAGTATGGCAAAGCGTCTCGGCATCGAGGAAGGAACACCAATCCCTGAACCGATTGTTGAGTTTTACTACAAGGATGATGCGCTCGGAGATCCGCTTATAACCGAATCACATATCAAGCTGCTGAATGCGGCATCGCCGGAACAAACCGAAGAACTGAAAACAAAAGCCCTCCAAGTAAATGAAGTGCTCATTCCGTATTTTGCAGAGAGAAATGTAAGACTGATAGACTTCAAGCTTGAATTCGGCCTCCGGAAAGATGGAACGATATTGCTGGCAGATGAAATTTCCCCTGATACGTGCCGCCTGTGGGATAAAGAGACAAACGAAAAGTTTGATAAAGACGTTTTTCGCCGTGATCTTGGCAGTTTGACTGAAGCGTACGAAGAAATCTTAAAACGATTGGGAGGACCCGCACATGTATAAAGTGAAGGTGTATGTCAGTTTAAGAGAAAGCATTTTGGATCCGCAGGGGAACGCCGTGAAGAATGCGCTGCACAGCATGTCCTATAGTGAAGTTCAGGCTGTCCGCATCGGGAAATACATGGAGCTGATGATTGAGAAAACCGACCGTCCACTCGAGGAAACCGTTAAGGAAATGTGTGAAAAGCTTTTGGCAAACACAGTTATTGAAGATTACCGCTTTGAAGCAGAGGAGGTTGTCGTTCAGTGAAATTCGCTGTGATTGTTTTCCCCGGCTCCAACTGTGATGTGGATATGTATCATGCAATCAAGGATGAGCTTGGTGAAGAAGCAGAGTATGTGTGGCACGATGAAAACGATTTAAGCGGATTTGACGGCATTCTTCTGCCGGGAGGATTCTCTTACGGAGATTATCTGCGCTCCGGTTCCATTGCGCATTTTTCAAATGTTATGGCTGAAGTGAAAAAAGCGGCGGAACAAGGAAAGCCGGTGCTTGGGGTCTGCAACGGATTTCAAATTCTCCTTGAAGCAGGATTGCTTCCGGGTGCGATGAAACGGAATGAAGGGCTGAAATTCAAGTGCGCTCCTGCCTCTTTGAAGGTGGTCAATGCCGATACTCCTTTCACATCCGGCTATACTGAAAACCAGGTCATCTCTGTACCGATTGCTCACGGGGAAGGAAACTATTTCTGCGACGACCTGACGTTAAAGAGTCTGAAGGAGAATAATCAAATCGTTTTCACGTACAGCGAAAATCCGAACGGAAGCCTGGAGGATATTGCAGGGATCGTCAATGAACGCGGCAATGTGCTCGGCATGATGCCTCACCCCGAGCGCGCTGTGGATACTATGCTTGGAAGTGCGGACGGCCTCGCACTGTTTCAATCGATCGTAAAAAACTGGAGGGAAGCACATGTCACTACTTCTTGAGCCAAATGCTGAACAAATCAAAGCAGAAAAAGTGTATCAGCAAATGGGAATCAGCGACGAAGAATTTGTGATGGTACAATCCATTCTCGGGCGCCTTCCCAATTATACGGAAACGGGAATTTTCTCCGTAATGTGGTCTGAGCATTGCAGCTATAAAAACTCCAAGCCGGTTCTGAAAAAGTTCCCTGTCACAGGCGAGCACGTTCTTCAGGGGCCCGGCGAGGGAGCGGGGATTGTCGATATCGGCGATAACCAGGCGGTTGTTTTTAAGATTGAGAGCCACAACCACCCATCTGCTGTGGAGCCTTATCAAGGCGCGGCAACGGGTGTCGGAGGCATTATCCGCGATGTATTCTCCATGGGGGCACGCCCAATCGCTCTATTAAACTCGCTGAGATTCGGTGAACTGAAGTCACCGCGCGTGAAGTATTTGTTTGAAGAAGTAGTAGCAGGAATTGCGGGTTACGGAAACTGCATCGGGATCCCTACCGTTGGCGGAGAAATCCAGTTTGATGCCTCCTATGAAGGAAATCCGCTTGTGAACGCGATGTGTGTCGGGCTCATTGACCACAAGGATATAAAGAAAGGCCAGGCGAAGGGAGTCGGCAATACGGTCATGTATGTCGGCGCGAAAACAGGCCGCGATGGAATTCATGGAGCGACATTCGCTTCAGAGGAACTGAACGAAAAATCCGATGAAAAGCGCCCGGCCGTTCAAGTGGGGGATCCGTTTATGGAAAAGCTTCTTCTTGAAGCGTGTCTTGAAGTGATCCAGAATGATGCGCTTGTCGGCATTCAGGATATGGGGGCGGCGGGACTTACAAGTTCGTCTGCTGAAATGGCTAGCAAGGCAGGCTCGGGAATCGAAATGAACCTGGATTTGATTCCGCAGCGCGAATACGGAATGACACCGTATGAAATGATGCTGTCCGAATCCCAGGAGCGGATGCTGCTTGTGATTGAAAAAGGCCGTGAGCATGAGATTGAAGCGATTTTTGCAAAATACGATCTGGAAGCCGTGTCAGTCGGGACGGTAACGAATGATAAAATGCTCCGCCTTGTTCACAAAGGAGAGGTCGTCGTAGAAATTCCAGTAGATGCATTAGCTGAGGAGGCGCCGGTTTATCATAAGCCTTCTGCAGAGCCAGCTTATTTCCGTGAGTTCCAGCAAATGGAGGAGACGGTGCCAGCGGTTGAAAACCTTGAAGAGACGCTGATCAGCCTCCTTAAGCAGCCGACGATTGCGAGCAAGGAATGGGTTTACAATCAGTATGATTACATGGTCCGTACGAATACGGTCGTGGCACCGGGATCGGATGCGGCGGTGCTGCGCATCCGCGGAACGAAAAAGGCCCTTGCAATGACGACAGACTGCAACTCCCGCTATCTGTACCTTGATCCGGAAACGGGCGGGAAAATTGCTGTGGCAGAAGCAGCCCGGAACATCGTTTGCTCGGGGGGGACACCGCTTGCCATCACGGACTGTTTAAACTTCGGGAATCCGGAAAAGGCGGAGATTTTCTGGCAGCTTGAAAAGGCAGCGGACGGGATGAGCGAGGCATGTACAGTTCTCGGTGCTCCGGTTATAGGAGGCAACGTTTCTCTTTACAACGAAACGAACGGAACGGCGATCTATCCGACACCGGTCATCGGAATGGTCGGTCTGATTGAGGATACGGACTGCATCACAACTCAGGACTTTAAAGAAGCAGGCGATTATATTTATCTGCTTGGGGAAACAAAGCCTGAATTCGGCGGAAGCGAGCTGCAAAAGCTTGTGAACGGCGAAATTTCCGGAAAAGCACCGGCTCTTGATTTGGAGGTTGAAAAAGCGCGTATGAGCCTTTTATTACAGGCAATCCGTGAAGGATTGGTTCAATCCGCGCATGATGCAGCAGAAGGCGGGCTCGCTGTAGCACTTGCTGAGTCGGCTTTTTCAGGAAAAGGACTAGGTGCAGATGTTGAACTAACCGGTGATGCGGTAACGGCGCTTTTCAGCGAAACCCAATCCCGATACATCCTGACAGTACGCCCTGAAAATAAAGAGCGTTTCGAGGAGCTAACAAATGCTGCAGGAATTGGCCAAGTAACGGATAACGGAAAACTAACCATTCGCGGAAGCCAAGGGGAACAGTGGGTGGATTTAAGCATCGAGAAGCTTGAAGACGCCTGGAGAGGAGCCATCCCATGCTTGCTGAGATCAAAGGATTAAATGAGGAATGCGGCGTATTTGGAATTTGGGGCCATCCGGATTCCGCCCAAATTACGTACTACGGCTTGCACAGTCTGCAGCACCGCGGCCAGGAGGGGGCGGGCATTGTAACGACAGACGGCAAGACGATGGACTGTGAAAAAGGGCTTGGCCTGATCACGGATGTTTTCAACAAAGGCCAGCTTGGAGAAATGGAAGGGAAAGCAGCGATCGGACATGTCCGGTATGCGACAGCGGGAGGAGGGGGCTATGAAAATGTTCAGCCGCTCATGTTCCGGTCTCAAAACGGAGGTCTGGCCCTTGCCCACAACGGAAACCTCGTCAATGCCAACCATTTAAAGCACCAGCTTGAGAGCCAGGGAAGCATTTTTCAGACAACGTCCGATACGGAAGTGCTGGCTCATTTGATTAAACGAAGCGGCCATTTTACATTAAAAGAAAAAGTAAAAAACGCTTTATCCATGATTAAAGGGGCTTACGCCTTTGTGATTTTAACGGAAACGGAAATGATGGTGGCCCTTGATCCGAACAGCCTGCGCCCGCTTTCAATCGGCTTGCTTGGCGATGCGTATGTCGTTGCATCCGAAACCTGCGCCTTTGATATTGTTGGCGCCGACTACCTTCGCGAGGTCCAGCCGGGTGAACTGATTATTATTAACGACAACGGTATGCAATCTGAACGGTTTTCCATGAACAGCAACCGATCCATCTGCAGCATGGAATACATTTATTTTTCGAGACCCGACAGCAACATTGACGGAATCAATGTCCATACTGCCCGCAAAAACCTGGGCAAGCGTTTGGCGCAGGAAGCAGCGGTGGAAGCGGACGTAGTGACAGGGGTGCCTGATTCCTCTATTTCAGCAGCGATCGGCTATGCAGAAGCATCCGGCATTCCGTATGAGCTCGGTCTAATAAAGAACCGCTATGTCGGCCGGACATTTATCCAGCCGTCCCAGTCCCTCCGTGAGCAAGGGGTAAAAATGAAGCTTTCCGCCGTCCGCGGGGTTGTAGAGGGCAAGCGGGTTGTAATGGTCGATGATTCGATTGTGCGCGGAACGACGAGCAAACGGATCGTGCAGATGCTGAAGGAAGCAGGAGCGACCGAGGTCCACGTCCGCATCAGTTCACCGCCGATCGCGCATCCGTGCTTTTACGGGATTGATACATCTACCCATGAGGAGCTGATTGCGTCTTCCCACAGTCCAGAAGAAATTAGGGAATTGATCGGCGCAGACTCCATCGCATTCATCAGTCCGGAAGGCTTGCTGGATGGGATCGGCCGTCCGTATGAAG
Source organism: Metabacillus sp. 113a (assembly GCF_050107635.1). Lineage (NCBI taxonomy): Bacteria > Bacillati > Bacillota > Bacilli > Caryophanales > Bacillaceae > Metabacillus > Metabacillus sp. 113a. The sequence goes on from NZ_JBNILJ010000008.1 coordinate 10,468, forward strand.
GAGAAACGAGAGGCCAATGCATGGCATGCTTTACCGGCCGATATCCGACGGAAATCTATGCCGACACGCTGCTCCCTCACGAAAAAGAAGCGAAAACAGGTGCACGATAAGGAGGAACGGACATGTCAAAAGCCTATCAGGATGCAGGAGTGAACATAGAAGCTGGCTACGAAGCAGTTTCCAGAATGAAAAAACACGTTGAGCGTACAAAACGCGAGGGTGCTATCGGTCTGCTCGGCGGCTTTGGGGGCGTTTTCGACCTGTCGGAGCTGAATTACCGGAAGCCTGTTCTTGTATCCGGAACGGACGGGGTCGGAACGAAGCTTAAGCTCGCTTTTATGGCGGACCGTCATGATACAATTGGAATAGATGCGGTGGCGATGTGCGTGAACGATATACTGGCTCAAGGGGCGGAGCCGCTTTTTTTCCTTGATTATTTAGCCCTTGGAATAGCAGACCCTGAAAAAATTGAGCAGATTGTCAAAGGGATTGCAGACGGCTGCGAGGAAGCAGGCTGCGCACTGATTGGCGGAGAGACGGCTGAGATGCCGGGTTTGTACGCTGACGGTGAATACGATGTCGCCGGCTTTAGCGTAGGCGGAGCGGAAAAGGATGAGCTAGTGACCGGGCAAGCGATCAAACCGGGTCATGTGCTGATCGGGCTCACATCGAGCGGACTCCACAGCAACGGATTTTCGCTCGTCCGGAAAATTCTTCTGCAGGACAGCGGCTTTGAACTGAATGAAACCGTTCAGCCATTGGAGAAACCTCTCGATCAGGAGCTGTTAACACCGACCCGGATCTATGTGAGGCCAGTGTTGAAAGTTTTGAAGAAGGTAAAAGTTGATGGCATGGCGCACATTACCGGCGGCGGTTTTATCGAAAACATTCCAAGGATGCTGCCAGCTGGACTGTGTGCAGAGGTTGATTTCGGCTCCTGGCCGATTCCGAAGATTTTTGACCTCCTTGAGGAAAAAGGGAATCTGAACAGGGAAGAAATGTTCAACATTTTTAATATGGGGATTGGCTTTGTACTGGCCATCAGTCCCGAACGAATCCACGATGCGATTGGAATCCTGGAGGAGCACGGGGAAAAAGCCTACATCATCGGGCGGGTAAAAGAAGGCTCCGGCGTTGTATTCGGCGGTGCCGTTCTATGATGAACAAGCAAAAAATCGCTGTCTTTGCCTCCGGGAGCGGGACTAATTTTCAAGCCATTGCCGATCATATCAAAAACAGCACACTTGATGCAGAAATTGTCCTTCTCGTTTGCGACAGACCAGGCGCCCCTGTAATAGAAAAAGCAAGATTAGCAGAAGTCCCGGTTTTAGCGCTATCGCCTAAAACATTTGAAAACAAAGCTGCCTATGAAGCTGAAGTTCTCTCAAACCTTCAGGACAAGGGGGCAGAGTGGCTCATTCTGGCAGGCTATATGCGTCTGATCGGACCTGTTCTCCTGGATGCTTTTCCAACCAAAATTATTAATCTCCATCCTTCGCTGCTTCCGAAATACCCAGGGAAGGATGCAATCGAACGCGCCTTCGAATCAGGAGATGCGGAGACCGGTATTACCATTCATTATGTCGATGAAGGAATGGACACCGGTCCCATTATCGACCAGATGACCGTAGCAATTCCAAAGACGCTGGAACAGCTGAAAACAAACATTCATAAGGCCGAGCATATGTTTTTCCCCGCCGTCCTTCAGCATGTACTGAAAATCAAGACAGAGGTGAAGCAATCATGACGATTAAACGAGCGCTGATCAGCGTATCCAATAAAGAAAATCTTGTTCCATTCGCAAAGCGGCTCGGCGAACTTGGGATCGAAGTGATCTCAACCGGCGGAACGAAAAGAATGCTTCAGGAAGCTGGTGTAAACGCAATTGGAATTTCAGAGGTAACGGGGTTTCCTGAAATCATGGATGGCCGCGTCAAAACGCTTCACCCTTCTATTCACGGCGGACTGCTTGCCGTAAGAGACAACGAGAATCATATGAACCAGCTGAAAGAGAACGGCATTCAGCCAATCGACTTAGTTGTCGTGAATCTATATCCGTTCAAAGAAACGATTTCCAAACCGGATTTCACATTCGATGAAGCCGTTGAGAACATTGATATCGGCGGTCCGGGCATGCTTCGCGCTTCAGCAAAAAATCACGGGGATGTTACGGTGATCGTAGACCCGGCTGATTATGATACCGTTCTTGCACAAATTGAAAAAGATGGACAAACGGAGTTTGAATTCAGACGCAGGCTTGCGGCAAAAGTGTTCAGACACACAGCTGCCTATGATGCCCTGATTGCAGAATACATGACATCGATTACCGGAGAGGAAAACCCGGATACCCTGACTGTTACATACGAAAAGAAGCAGGATTTGCGCTACGGAGAAAATCCGCATCAGCAGGCTGTATTCTATCAAACGCCGCTTAAACGGAAGGCATCTATTGCGGAAGCGAAGCAGCTTCACGGCAAGGAGCTTTCCTATAACAATATTAAAGATGCAGACGCTGCCCTTCAGATTGTACGTGAATTCAAAGCGCCGGCTGCTGTTGCTGTTAAGCATATGAATCCATGCGGAGTCGGGACAGCCGATACTATTGAACAAGCGTATCAACGAGCTTTTGAAGCCGATCCAACGTCTATTTTTGGCGGAATCATTGCGCTGAACAGAGAAGTGGATGCCGCTACTGCAGAGAAGCTGCATGAAATTTTCCTTGAGATTATTATTGCTCCTTCGTTTTCAAAGGAGGCATTGGAAATACTGACGTCCAAAAAGAACCTTCGTCTCCTGACAATTGAACAGGAGGAAAAAGGAGCGGCAGCCAAGCAGCTTGTGTCCGTTGCAGGCGGTATGCTGATTCAGGACGAGGATGCATTGACATTTGACGATGCCGTCGTTTCCATCCCGACAACACGCGAACCGACCGAGCAGGAATGGAAGGATCTGAAGCTTGCCTGGAAAGTGGTCAAGCATGTGAAATCCAACGCGATCGTATTGGCAAAGGATGAGATGACGATCGGAATCGGCGCAGGACAGATGAACCGTGTCGGCTCTGCAAAAATTGCCATTGAACAGGCAGGAGCCAAAGCAGAAGGAAGTGCGATGGGCTCCGACGCGTTTTTCCCGATGGGAGACACAGTAGAAGCCGCAGCAAAAGCCGGCGTTACCGCCATCATTCAGCCTGGGGGCTCCATCAAAGATGAAGAATCCATCCGCGCTGCAGATGAGCACGGCATCACGATGGTCTTCACAGGTATCCGCCATTTCAAGCATTAGGAAGGGAGAGCGATCCATTTGAACGTACTCGTCATCGGACGCGGAGGCCGGGAGCATGCCATCGCATGGAAGCTTGCGCAATCCGGCAGAGTGGAAAACGTATTTGCGGCACCGGGAAATGACGGTATGACCGATTGTGCAGTAAGGGTCCCGGTCGATGAACTGGATTTTGCCGGGCTCCTTGCGTTTGCGAAGGAGAATGAAGTCGGATTAACGGTGGTTGGTCCCGAAGTTCCATTGCTTGAGGGCATCGTGGAAGCTTTTGAAAAAGAAGGGCTGCGGATATTTGGACCGTCAAGCCAGGCTGCGATGGTGGAAGGCAGCAAGCAGTTCGCCAAAGAGCTGATGGAGAAATACCGCATTCCGACAGCGGGATACGCGGCTTTCACCTCCTTTGAAGAAGCAAGGGCGTATGTGGAGAAAAACGGGGTTCCGATTGTGATCAAAGCGGACGGACTGGCAGCCGGAAAAGGGGTAACGGTTGCTCTGACAATGGAGGAGGCCCTTCAGTGCCTGAGGGATTTTCTGCTCGATGAAAAATTCGGCGAAGCCAGCAAATCTGTAGTCATCGAGGATTTTTTGGAGGGAGAAGAGTTTTCCCTTATGGCGTTTGTGAATGGTGAAAACGTATACCCGATGGTGATCGCCCAGGATCATAAACGGGCCTTCGACGGTGATCAAGGGCCGAACACAGGCGGGATGGGGGCTTACTCACCTGTACCGCAAATACCTGATGCAGCCGTTCAGGAAGCCATTCGCACTGTGCTTGAGCCGGCTGCAAAAGGGCTTGCACAGGAAGGAACCCCTTTTACCGGGATTTTATACGCCGGCCTGATGCTGACCGGAGATGGTCCGAAAGTCATTGAATTTAACGCGCGCTTCGGAGATCCCGAAACACAGGCTGTCCTTCCGAGGATGGAGAGCGACCTGGTGGACGTACTTGAAGCAGTGATGGAAGGACGGGATTTCAACATTCAATGGAGTGATGAAGCTGCGGTTGCCGTTGTACTGGCGTCGGAAGGATATCCGGAGGCGTACAGAAAAGGCACTGTTTTGAGCGGCTTTGCTGAAGCCGGGCAAGGTGCGGTAGTATTCCATGCCGGAACCCAACTTGACGAAGGAAATTTCGTTACGGACGGCGGGCGGATCCTCGCTGTATCCGCAAGCGGCGGAAGCATTCGGGAAGCCCGGCGAAAAGCGTATGAATCCATTCGCTTTTTCGCAGGAACCGGCGTTTTTTACAGGACAGATATTGGAGTCAGAGCTCAGTAGAAAAACCCCCGTCCGCCGGGGGTTTTTGTTTTTATCAGTGGAAATTTTAATATATCGGCGAAAGATTATCAGCGAAAACAGGGTGATATCGATTTAACCGCACCGTTCGATAGCCGGTGCGCCAGGATTAAAGCTAGCTTTTCCTATAGAAAGCATGTGTCCGCGAACAAGACCTCAGCTGCAGGTCTTTTTTTAATTGGCTTAATGCGATATCCCTAGAGTCTTCATTTTCGCAGGATCGAACTATAGGAAAGGAGTATCATTGACAATGATACTCATTCTCAACTAAGATTGCATTAGAGAAACTGATAATCATTTTCAATTACAGGAGGTTTACATAGATGAGCGTTATGCAGCTTTCAGGTAATCAGAAATATTTAAATCAGCAGGAAAAACGGGAATCCAATGCAAGATCTTATCCGAGGCGCATCCCTATTGCAATTGAAGAAGCAGAAGGAATCCGGGTGAAGGATTCAGATGGAAAGGTTTATTATGACTGTCTTGCCGGTGCGGGAACCCTTGCTCTTGGACATAATCATCCGGCTGTCATTCAGGCAATTGAAAAAGTGCTGGCGGATAAACGGCCGCTCCATACATTAGATTTGACGACACCGGTAAAGGAAGAGTTTGTGGATGAACTGTTTGGGGCACTTCCCGCAGAATTTTCAGCCCAGGCTAAAATCCAGTTTTGCGGACCGACTGGCGGAGATGCAATTGAAGCCGCATTAAAGCTTGCCAAAACCGCGACAGGAAGAAGAAGCATCCTTACTTTCCAGGGGGGATACCATGGGGCTACCCACGGAACGATGTCCATCAGTGGAAATCTGGCTCCAAAAGAAAAAGTACAGGGATTAATTCCGGATGTTCACTTCCTCCCTTATCCATATCAATATCGCTGTCCGTTTGGTATAGGCGGAGATGCGTGCCATGAAATCAGTGCCCGATACATTGAAAATCTGCTGGATGACCCGGAAAGCGGAATTTTGCCTCCTGCAGCTATGATTCTGGAAGTGGTTCAGGGGGAAGGCGGTTCCATTCCTGCACCTGCAGAATGGCTGCGTGAGATGCGGCGCATTACAGAGGAAAGAAGCATTCCGCTCATTATTGATGAGGTTCAAACCGGAATTGGAAGAACAGGAAAACTGTTTGCCTTCGAGCATGCAGGCATCATTCCGGATATCCTGGTCCTGTCCAAAGCAATTGGAGGCAGTCTCCCTCTTTCAGTGGTTGTGTACAAAGAAGGCCTCGATCAGTGGGGACCCGGTGCCCACATCGGAACGTTCAGGGGAAATCAGATGGCCATGGCAGCGGGAACGGCTGTATTGCGATACATAAAAGAAAGCAGGCTTGAAGAACATGCTGAACGGATTGGCTCCCTTCTGATGGATGAGCTGAAAGCATTCCAAAAGGCCGCACCCGAGATTGGCGATGTGCGGGGAAGAGGCATGATGATCGGAGTGGAAATAGTTAATCCGGCAGGAAAGAGAGCAAGCAGCGGAAGCATGCCTGCTTGGCCTGAGCTTGCTTCGGCCATTCAAAAAGCTTGCTTTGAGAGAGGCCTGATCCTTGAAGTGGGGGGCCGGCATGGCAGTGTGGTCAGACTTCTTCCTCCGCTCATCATGAATGAACAGGAAGCCGCTGAAGTGACCGCCATTATGAAAGCCGCCATTAAAGAAGCTGTGGCAGGCTTGCAGTGATGGATAAAAAGTCCTTATTTCTCACCCATCCGGAAGGCTTTCAGCAATACAAAAAAATGTGCATGGAGATAATCCGGCTGATCGGCGGGTGGCAGGAAGAAATACAAAAGCCCTTCAGCGGAATTGCTGCTGAGGATTCATTGAAAGAAAGCCGCCGGCATCCAATTGCTGAAAAAGAAGGGATTTCTTTTGAGAAGGCTCTGAAGGAAGTGAAGGATACGATTGAGAAAAACCGGATTAAGGTGGAGCATCCGAGAACACTCGCCCACCTCCACTGTCCTCCGCTCGTTCCGGCGCTTGCTGCGGACATGCTGGTCAGCGCCATGAACCTGTCAATGGATTCATGGGATCAGAGCGGGACGGCTTCCCATGCAGAGGAATACATGCTGGATTGGCTCACAGAACGCTATGGGCTTGGGGAGGAAGCTGGCGGAACATTTACAAGCGGGGGGACGCAGTCTAACTATATGGGGCTCCTTCTGGCGCGGGATGAGTTTTGCAGGCGCCGGTGGAACTGGAATGTCCAGCAAAACGGACTCCCGCCGCATTTTTCAAAAATGAAGATCCTTTGCTCGGAGGCTGCTCATTTTACAGTGAAGAAATCGGCTTCCCAGCTCGGTCTGGGAGAACAGTCCGTTGTGACGGTTCCGGTGGATGACCGAAAAAAAATAGACATGGGGAGGCTGGAAAAAATCCTTCGGCAGCTGAAAGAAAAAGGGGAGCTGCCCTTTGCCATCGTCGCTACATGCGGAACGACGGATTTCGGCAGCATTGATCCATTGCCGGAGCTTGCGCGGGTGGCAAGGGAGCACCAAATCTGGCTCCATACCGATGCTGCATATGGAGGAGCGCTGATTCTGAGCAGCCTGCAGCGTAACAAACTTGAGGGAATCGAGCTCTCAGACTCGGTTACGGTCGATTTTCACAAGCTGTTTTACCAGCCCATCAGCTGCGGGGCATTTTTGTTGAAAAACAAACAGCATTTTCGGTTGATTCAGCACCATGCAGATTATTTGAATCCTGAGGAGGATGAAGCAGCAGGACTTCCGCATCTTGTCGGAAAATCCATCCAGACAACAAGGAGGTTTGATGTACTGAAGCTTTATATGAGCTTAAGGGTGGTGGGTACAGAAGGGTTTGCCCGCTTGATTGATGGAGCAGCTGAACTGGCTGGCTGGACGGCAGAGCGGCTGGAAAACGATCCGGATTTTAAAGCCGTCAATCCGAAGCCTGAGCTTACGGCTGTTGTGTTTCAGTATCGTCCCGAAGGATACCCGGAGGAACAGGTCGGCGGGCTCAACTATACCATTCATCAATCCTTGCTCAATGAGGGGGATGCGGTTTTAGCAAAAACACAGGTTCAAGGCAGCACCCATCTTAAATTTACCATTTTAAATCCGGCTTCCGGAAAAGAGGACATTGAATACGTCCTTTCCAAAATAAAAGCATTCAGGGAGGGAAAGGCTTGAAAACCAGCAAACAAATTGCAGAAGAAGCGGCTATACAAGGCGTTTTGAATTGCTATATGAGAGAAACCGGCAATTATGAAGGATCTCAGGATGCTGCCGTCGCGATTCCGTTGAAGCATCAGCAGCTGAAAATCACCGCGGATGTAAAGTACTGGTCGGAAACACAGCGGCATCTGTTTCATTTTCCAATCCAATGCGAGCAGCAGCAGGGGGGTATTCCCCTCGATTACGTGACCTTCATCAGTTTGATCACGAAGGAGTGGCTCCTTGAAAACGGCAGAGAGGACGCCGAGGATGAGTTTATGCTCCGTGCGATTTTGAGCGCAAGGAACGTGAAGCGCTACGTGGAGGAGCGGGAGACTGACAGCGGACAGCTTGAAAGCGATGACTTCTCCTATATTGAAGCGGAGCAATCCCTGCTTTTCGGCCACCTCCTTCATCCGGTTCCGAAAAGCAAACAAGGGATAACGGAGGAAGAGGAAGGCCTTTATTCCCCGGAATTGAAGGGCGAGTTCCCTCTTCATTATTTCTCAGCTGCACCTGAAATCATCCAGCAGGATTCCAGCATGGATGTGCCAGCTGCTGACATCCTGAAACAAGAGCTTGTAAACAGAGGAGTTGAAGTTCCTGAAGGAAGGGTGCTGCTCCCTGTCCACCCTTTGCAGGCAAAGGAGCTTCTTGGACGGGAGTCGGTAAAAGAGCTTATCAAATCGGGGGATTTAACCGATCTCGGTGAACTGGGAAGCAAGTTCACCGCCACCTCCTCACTGAGGACGGTTTACAGCCCGCACTCTAAATGGATGTATAAATTTTCCGTACCGGTAAAGCTGACCAATTCCCTTCGGGTCAGCAAGAGGAAAGAGCTTCACCGCGGGGTCGAAATTTCACGGCTTCTGGATGCGGGTCTTGGGAAGGAGCTCGCCGATCTATTCCCCGGGTTCTCAATTCTCCGTGACCCGGCGTATATAACGATCGGCAATGGCGAAGCAGAGTCGGGATTTGAAGTAGTCATCAGGGAAAATCCGTTCTTTGAAGGAAATGAAAAAGGAGCGGCAGTTGTTGCAGGACTTTGCCAGGATCATGCCTACGGTGGAAACAGCCGTCTCGCATCCATTATCCGCAAAGCGGCTTCCGCAGAAAACAGGACTTTGGAGGAGGTCAGTCTGGACTGGTTTTCCCGCTATTTAATGATTACGTTTGATCCGGTTATGTGGCTCTATGAAACATACGGACTCGCACTCGAGGCCCATCAGCAGAACGGAGTCGTCCGGCTGAAGGATGGATATCCTGAGCATTTCTATTACCGCGATAACCAGGGCTATTATTACAGCCAATCAAAAGCACATAAGCTGAAGCAGTGGCTGCCGGACCTAAGCGAAAAAAGCGAAACAATCTGTGAAGAGAAGGTCGCTGATGAACGCCTGCGCTATTATTTTTTCTACAATCATTTGTTTGGAGTCATCAACGCCTTCGGGACAGCGGGCCTGATACCGGAGAGCCGGCTGCTGCAGTTCCTGAAAACAAGAATGGAAGAATGGTATGCCAGCAGCGGGAAAACCTCCAAAATCCTTGCCGGTTTTTTAAGTGAAAGAGAGTTGCCTTGCAAAGCAAATTTGCTTACGCGGTTTCATGATATGGACGAGCTCGTCGGAGAGATGGCCGCCCAATCTGTCTATACAAAAGTGCCGAACCCGATCTTCCATTCGGAGGGGAGTATCTATGACCCGGTGTGATAACAGGGAAATCTCATTTCGCCCTGTGGAGTACAAAAGAGATTTTCAGCGGATATTTAAATGGATGCACAAGGAGCATGTGATCCCTTATTGGAAACTCAATATGCCTGAGGAGGATTTTCGGAAGCATCTGCAGCAGGCACTTTCTGACAGACATCAGACCCTGTCCATCGGGATGCTGAATGGGGAGCCCGTTAGCTATTGGGAAACGTATTGGGTAAAAGGGGATGCCGTGGGCAAAACCTACGAATATGAGGAATGGGATCAGGGTGTGCACCTGTTGATCGGCGAGGAAAAATACCTCGGGAAGGGGCTGGCGCTTCCCATGCTCCGGGCAGCCGCTGCCCGTCTGCTTGAGGTGCCGGAAACGGGAAAAATCATTGCAGAACCGGATATCCGCAACGAGAAGATGATTCATATCTTTGAAAAGTGCGGCTTTGAAGCCGTCGGTCCGATTCAGCTTCCGGATAAAACCGGTCTCCTGATGTTCTGCAGTAGAGAAGAGTTTGAAAGGAGGTGGAACCATGTCAAAGCTTGATTTTATTGGCATCGGCATCGGTCCGTTTAACCTTGGGCTCGCTGCACTATCAGAAGGAAGCGGCCTGACATCGATGTTTTTTGATCAGAAAAATGGATTCACCTGGCATGAAGGCATGCTGCTCGAGGGGACGACGTTGCAGGTGCCATTTTTGGCCGACCTTGTCACCATGGCTGACGCCTCAAGCCCGTTCAGCTTTCTTCGCTATTTGCAGGAGCAGGGCAGGCTGTACCAGTTTTATTTTCTGGAGTCGTTTCATATACCGCGGAAGGAGTACAGCCTTTACTGCAGGTGGGCAGCGGAAAAGCTTCCGCAATGCCGCTTTGGCACGAAGGTGGAGAACGTGCGTCATATAGACGGAGCCTATGAGGTTTGGGTAAAGGATCTGAATACTGGCGAGTCCTCCGTTTATACTGCCCGTCATTTGGTGGTGGGGATCGGCACAAAGCCTGCCGTCCCAAAAGCCTTCCGTGAGAACGAAGGAGGGACCGTTTTTCATACTTCGGATTATCTGAAAGAGAGAACGGGCGCCAGCAGCGCAGATACCGTCACAGTCTTAGGGTCAGGCCAGAGTGCAGCGGAGGTGTTTTATGATCTGCTGAAAAACCGTAGACCCGGAACAAAGCTGAGGTGGCTGACAAGATCCAAGGGCTTTTTCCCAATGGAGTACTCCAAGCTTGGACTGGAATATTTCTCTCCCGATTACATCGATTTCTTTTATCAGCTTCCCGGGGATCAAAAGGGCAGGCTTCTTGAAAAACAGGACCTGCTTTATAAAGGAATCAGCGCTGAAACCATTTCGGATATTTATGGAGCCATTTATGAGGAGACGATCGGCGGCAAGGATCCGCTTCTCTCCCTGCATGCGATGCAGGAGCTTTTCAGCATGGAGGGAGCCGGCGGCAATTGGAGACTGCGCTGCCGCCATACAGTAACGGGGGAGGAGTCAGAGCTGGAGAGTGAATATGTCATCTTTGGAACCGGATATAAACCGGCACCTCCTGCCTTTTTAAAAGGAATCGATGAATTGATTGACCGGGATCATCTGGGGCAGCTGAAAATCTCCAGAGACTATTGCCTGCAAACTTCAGAAACGGGCAGGAATGAAATCTTCATACAGAATGGCGAAATCCATACGCACGGCGTCGGGGCTCCCGATCTCGGTCTCGGAGCCTATCGGAATGCAGTGATTATCAATAAAATAGCGGGGAAAGAAATCTATCCCCTACAGGAAAGGAATGTGTTTCAATCCTTTTCCCCGCAAATTTGAAGAGGAGGAGATTTCAATGGAAAAAGTCCTGCATAGAGACGCCTGGGAAAAGGTGAATAAACGTCTTGCGGCAAAAATGTTTGCGGAGTATATGTACGAAGACATGATACAGCCTGAACAGGAAGAAAAAGAAGGAAAGCTGCTCTTTAAGCTGCCGGTTTCTGAAACGAAATTCTATCGCTTTACCGGGTATCAGCGCCTTTTCGACAGCTATGACATCCAGGCGGATTCAATAGAGGTCCATTGCGGGAACGGGGGTGGGGAAAAGGTTAGTGCCACAGAGCTTTTGCTGGATTTAAAGCCTCTTATCGGGATGTCTGCAGAAACGTGTGGACACCTTATCAAGGAATTCCAGAGCACGCTTCTGGCCGATGTTCACCTTTTAGCCCAAGCGAAAACATCCGATGAGCTGACAGAGCTTCCGTACGAAGAGCTGGAGGGCGAAATGACAGGGCATCCGTGGATTACATACAATAAAGGAAGAATTGGCTTTGATTATGAAGATTACTTGAAATATGCTCCCGAGCAGAAGCGGGAAACAAAGCTATTATGGATCGCTGTTCGGAAAACAAGAGCCCGCTTCCAGGCGGTGGAAGGCTTAAACTGCAGCCGGCTGCTTGAACAAGAGCTGGATGAGGCTGTGTGGCAGAAATTTCATCAGCATCTGGCTGAAAAAGGGCTTGAGTCTTGTCAGTACTTCTATATGCCGGTACATGAATGGCAATGGAATAATGTGATTATTCAGCAATTCGCAGAAGATTTAGCATTCAATCAGATTGTCTTTCTCGGGGAAGGAACGGACACGTATTTGCCGCAGCAGTCCATCCGAACGTTTTCGAACACAACGGATCAGCGCCGGCACCATGTAAAACTGCCGATGAGCATCCTGAACACGCTTGTTTACAGAGGGCTTCCGGCTGAAAGAACCGTCATTGCTCCAGAAATTACGGAGCATATAAAAGGAATTGCTGACCGCGATCCCTTTTTGCGGGACGAATGCCGAGTCATCCTTCCGGGGGAGATTGCAAGCATCAATGTCGATCACAGTCTCTACAGCAGGCTGGAAAAAGCCCCGTATCAGTATCTCGAAATGCTTGGCACGATTTGGCGGGAGAGTATTTACACATACCTTGAAAAGGACGAACGTGCCATTACCCTTGCAGCCCTGACTTATGAAGATGAAAACGGGAAGCCATTTATCGAAAGTCTGATCCAAAAATCGGGATTGCAGCCGGCGCAATGGCTGGATCAATTTTATCAGACCGTCATGCCTCCGCTGCTTCACTATTTGTATCAGTATGGAACGGTCTTTTCTCCGCACGGCCAGAATACGATTCTCGTTTTGAAGGACTATGCACCTCATCGTCTGGCTGTTAAAGATTTTGTAGATGATGTAAATATCAGCGACCAGCCATTTCCAGAGCTTGCAGCCCTTTCAGGAGAACTGAAAAAGGTGCTGAGAAGCGAGCCGCCGGAGGGACTGACCCAGTTCATTTTTACAGGGTTATTCGTCTGCCATCTGCGCTACGTTTCGAATGCAATGGTCAAACGGGAGCTGATCAGTGAACACGAATTCTGGGCGCTTCTCGCAAAAGCTATTCAAGACTACCAAAAGAAATTTCCCCAGCTCGAGGAACGGTTCCGGCTGTTTAACTTTTTCACACCGGCGCTGACCAAGCTCTGCCTCAACCGGAACAGGATGGTGGATTACGGGTATGCAGACGGAGAAGACCGGCCGCATGCTTCGGAATTCGGAAAAGTCAGCAATCCGCTCGCTTCCTTTGCAGAGGTTTCATCCAGCTGAGGGGCTTCAAAGTCGGATTGGGTAATCGCGTTTTAAATTTTTTAGGCGGGGCAGTGATGCCGGGTTAGGTTAGGTGCCTATCCCTTCCTCCGACCCCATTTATTTTCAGCAAAATCAGGGACGGAGGCGGGAGCCTGCAATCCTTTCCCCTGCAAGGTGCCATGCAGAGTGGGGTCAGAGATTTAGTGCTTTAGCAGAGCGGGGGACGGAGGCAAAGCCGGGCAACCGACAAAAGGAATCTCCAAAAAAGGTACGGAGAAAGAAGTGCCCAGAGCATTGCTCTGAGCACTTCTTTTCTGTTCTATTAACAATTAACCGAGGTGGTTAGTTTGGAGGAAAGGCTCAGGTGTGGTAAATCCTGTAATGTGTTTGTTAATGTTAACTTGCAGGCTGAAAAGGATAGGGGGGATAAAGCCTCCGTTATTTCTTTTATAGGTAAAGAACCGCATTCAATTCACCCTTTTTTCATCGCAGAAAAAAGTTGGGCAGCAGCAGTCCAGCAAAATTCAACTGATGCCAGAATAAACTTTTCTATTAAGCCGTTCCTTCGAATTGACTAATGGTTGCGGAAAATTTCGTTTTCGTTTCCTTAATAATCTCTTGAAGGCTGTCTGCGATGCCGCTGACTTTTTCTGTTTCACTTGTGATGTGTTCCACGTTTGCATTCACTTTTCCGATGGCTTCATCCACATTTGTAGACAGTCTGCGAATTTCATCTGCCACTACTTTAAAGCCCTTTCCATGCTGGCCGACGCGTGCTGCTTCAATCGCCGCGTTCAAAGCAACCATATTGGTCTGAGATGAAATATGGCTGATGGTTTTGGAGGTCTCGCTGATTAAGTGTGTTTGCTTTTTCAGAGCCTGCACAGCCTCAATGCTTTGATTTGTATTAGCAACGACCAGATCTACCAGCTCCTCCGGCATCCTCTTCAAATCCGTAATAATCTTTACGGTCTTGTTTTCCTGTTCAGTAATATCTGTTGCTATTTTTAAAACAGCTGTGACGTCACCATCTTCGTTTGCAACTGGGATATACGTTGCCTCAAACCATAGAAGGCTGCCGTTCTTGCTTACCCGCTCAATCTTTTCCTGGAACTTTACCCCCTTTTTTAAATTCGCCCATAATCCCTCATACTCCTGACTGCTGTGAAAGTCTGCCGTGCAAAATTGCATGTGCTTCATTCCGGTCATCTCTTCAGGCAAATAACCGAGTGCCGAAGCAAAGCTGCTGTTCACCCAGATCACTTCTTTCTCCAGATTAAATTCAATCATGGCCAAATGTGTTTCTAAAGCAGTTAAGACTGCATGTGCACTTAAAACCTGTTTAATCGCCATACGTAAAACCCCCTCTAAATACCTGGTTATATAATAGGTATATCGGACTAAAATAATTGCTCTTTAATAGGATAAAGGGAAGTTCTGATAAAATAATTTTCTCCAGTTGTCTGTGTAAAAGAAGCTGTAACTCTCGACCTATTATGCAAAAAAACGAAGGATTAAATTCCCTTCGTTTTTTAAAAAAATGGTTTTATAGGTTTTCACCTAACCCGCCGCTTCCGCCGTACAAAAACAAACACAAGCGCTACAATTCCTCCAATGACGGAAGCATAGACAAAAAACATGTCCCTTATATATTCCAGGAAAAAATTCATAATTGATCACCTCAATGCAGAAAGGGCCTAAACTCAGGAAGGGTTGTACGTATCCGCTTCCCCATCCTGGCTGCTGGTATTTTCTTTCGCTTGGTCGTATAGAAGGGTAAGGGGGCAGAATCGCAAAATTCCTTCGCCCACCTTCATAGCGCCGAGCATAATCAGCAGGATGAGGGATTCTCTCCAAGGCTTTTTCGAGAATTTCGCGGAAGCAATGGCTACAAGTGTTAAACCAACAGTAATGCGGACGAGGGCATTGACAATGCCGATATTGGGTCTGATCAACTGGAGTCCTCCTTAAATTGTGGAAAGTTTTTAAAATGTCTGGTTCTTTCATGCAGTAACGTGCTAATTGTGTTAACATGAAAAGGGAAATTAAGAGCGCACCCAGCTAATTATGAAAGCGTTTGCCTAATCGTTCCAGAAGGAGGATTCATCGATGCCGGAAAATAGGTCTGTATGGAAGAACCACCAAATCCGAATGCATGTAGATGTCATAGACGGGTTGGCTGCACCGACGAAGCTTTTAAAAAACGCTTCGATCTTACATTCCTACCTCAAACAATGGATCCGGGGAAACATCTGGATTTATGATGACCGCATTGTTTATATAGGAGACAGGATGCCTGAAAGAATCGATCAGACAGAAGTTACGGAGTGCAGCGGGCTTTACATTGTTCCTGGATACATAGAGCCGCATGCCCATCCTTTTCAGTTATATAATCCCCAGACCCTGTCACGCTATGCGGCCCAGTATGGGACAACCGCTCTAATTAGCGATAATTTAAATCTGCTTTTTCAAAAAGACCAAAAGAAAGCGCTTACTTTGCTGAAGCACTTCCACCATCAGCCTTACCATCATTATTGGTGGGCCCGCTTTGATCTGCAATCTGAAGTGGCGGAGGAGGATTTCATTCTTTCCCCTGACCGGGTTTCCGATTGGCTCGACCAAGACTGTGTCTTACAGGGAGGGGAGCTGACGGGATGGCCGTCCCTCGCTGCAGGTGATGATTTGATGCTCGACCGGATTCAGGAGGCGAAAAAGAAACGCAAGCGGGTGGAAGGGCATTTCCCGGGAGCATCTGAACAGACGCTGACGAAAATGAAGCTGTTCGGAGTGGATGCCGACCATGAGGCGATGTCCGGAAAAGAGGTTTATTCAAGGCTGCTTGCCGGATATACGGTTGCCTTAAGGCACTCGTCCATCCGTCCTGATTTGCCAAAGCTTCTAAAAGAAATAAAGGAGCTGCCGATCGCTTCCTATGATCACTTATTTTTCACAACTGATGGAGCGACACCTGCATTTTACACGGACGGCGTGACCAATCCATTAATAAAAATGGCTCTTGAAGAAGGTATAGACCCGATTGACGCGTATCATATGGCAAGCTTTAACATTGCCCGTTATTATGGTTTGGACCATTTACTCGGTTCCGTGACAGCCGGCCGGTATGCAACCTTGAACTTTTTGGAAGATCCGGCAGAGCCGAATCCGGTCCATGTAATGGCAAAGGGCGAGTGGCTTAAGTGGGAAAACGCGGATCTGCAAAAAGATAAAACGGATTTGCCATGGCAGGATCTGGGGTTTGCCCCTCTCACAGCCAACTGGGGTCTGACGATGGATGACCTCCAGTTTTCCATGCCGCTTGGGCTTCACATGGTTAACGGAGTGATTATCCAGCCATACTCCGTCAGCCTGGATCTGGCTGCAGACGAATTGCCGGATAATCAGGACGAAGCTTTCCTTGCATTGATTGACAGGGAAGGAAACTGGAGAATCAACACCGTTTTGAAAGGGTTTGGAAATGTAAAGGGGCTCGCAAGCTCATTTTCCGCAACAGGGGATATTTTGCTGATTGGAAAAAATAAAGAAGACATGATTGCCGCCTGGAAGCAGATGGTCGAAATCGGCGGGGGGATTACGGTGTTTGAGAACGGCCGGACGGTTTTTGAAATGCCGCTGGAATTAAACGGAACAGCCTCCGTTGCCCCGCTGCCGGAAATGGCCCGCCAATATACAGAATTTCATGAATGCCTTAAAGAAAGAGGCTATCCGTTTGAAGACCCGGTCTATACCCTGTTTTTCCTCTCATCGACCCATTTGCCGTATGTGCGGATTACACCGCGCGGGATTTTTGATGTGAAGAAAAAAACGATACTCTTTCCGTCGATAATGCGTTAAAATAAGAAAGTGAAACGAATAATGTTATAAGTCGACTGTTTTTCTAAAAAAACCTTACACATGACAATGCCATAGATAATTTCTTAAAAAGGAGAATGACTGCATGCAAATTGATAAACTGCGCGGCAAAGAGCTTGACCAATTATTTGAATCAGTGCTCTCCCTGAAAAACATGGACGAGTGCTACCGCTTTTTTGATGATCTGTGCACCGTAAATGAAATTCAGTCTCTTGCCCAGCGGCTGGAAGTCGCAAGGATGCTTCGTGAGGGATTTACGTATCATAAAATTGAGACAGAAACAGGAGCGAGCACGGCAACGATTTCACGTGTAAAGCGCTGCCTGAATTACGGGAACGACGCGTACACAATGGCGCTTGAGCGCATCCATAAACAACCGAACGAATCATAAAAGACACCCGCTGAGGTGTCTTTTTTGCTTGCAGGGGCTTTACTGCTTATGAGAAGGACAGACACTTTCCTGGCGCCGTGCCTGAGTTTCGGTTTTCAAAAACGTGAGCGTCTAACCTGGCCTGCAAGAGTGTACGGGGAGTCCCTTCCGATAGGTGTTCATCCATGGTAATTTTGATATAATAATGAAATGGTTAAAAGGGAGGCGTACATGATGTACGATGTAAAAGAATGGCGCCACGCGTTTAAGCTGGACCCGGAAAAGCAAATCTCGGACGAGGCATTGGAGAAGATCTGCGAATCAGGGACGGATGCGGTCATTATTGGCGGAAGCGATTCATTGGAAGAGGAAGAAATCCTGAATTTAATGGCGCGGGTAAGAAGATATCTCGTGCCTTGTGTGCTGGAGGTTTCCTCCTTGGAAGCAATCGTTCCGGGATTTGATCTTTATTTTATCCCGACGGTTTTTAACAGCCGCGATCCGAAGTGGATTGTCAATCTGCACAAAGAGGCTGTTAAGGAATTTGGCGAGCTGATGGACTGGAATGAAATGCTGGTGGAAGGCTACTGCATCTTAAATCCTGCCTGTAAGGCCGCAGAGGTTGCTGATGCAGATGCGTCCATCGGGCTTGAGGATGTAAAGGCGTACGCGAGAATGGCAGAGAATATGTTCCATCTGCCGGTCTTTTACATGGAATACAGCGGAGCTTACGGGGATCCGGAATGGGTCCGGGAGGTACGCTCTGTGCTCGGCACCACGAAGCTATTTTACGGCGGAGGAATTACGACTCCTGAAAAAGCTTCTGAAATGGCACAATTTGCAGATACAATCATTGTAGGAAATGTCATTTATGATGATTTAAAAGCGGCCCTGCTAACAGTCGGTGCTGTAAAAAGCTGATTGCAAAAAGGACAGGTTATCGATACTATAGTAGAAAGAACATACGTTTGGTTAGGCGGTGGAAAAAGTGGATTTTATAGCACAGCAGCTAGTAAATGGATTAAATGAAGAGCAAGCGAGAGCTGTAAAAGCAACAGATGGCCCGCTTTTGATTATGGCAGGTGCGGGAAGCGGAAAAACAAGGGTGCTCACCCATCGGATCGCCTATTTAATGGCCGAAAAACGGGTTGCGCCATGGAACATTCTTGCCCTTACATTTACGAATAAGGCAGCGCGGGAAATGAAAGACCGGATCGGCCGTCTGCTTGGTCCAGGAGCAGATGATATTTGGATCTCGACCTTTCACTCTATGTGCGTAAGGATTTTAAGGAGAGATATTGACCGGATCGGAGTCAACCGGAATTTTTCAATTCTGGACTCGGCGGATCAATTATCGGTCGTGAAATCCATTCTTAAAGAGCGGAATCTTGACCCGAAGAAATATGACCCCAGAGCGATTCTCGGATCCATTTCCAGTGCGAAAAATGAATTGATTGATGCGGAAGAATATGCAAAGTCCCAGACAGGCGGCATATTTGAGCAGATCGTAAGCGATATATACAGTGATTATCAGAAAAAGCTCCTTAAGAATCAGTCGCTTGATTTTGATGACCTGATTATGACAACCATCCGGCTGTTTGAAAGGGTTCCGGAGGTGCTTGAGTTTTATCAGCGGAAATTTCAATTCATTCACGTGGATGAGTATCAGGATACGAACAGGGCACAGTATCTGCTTGTGAAAATGATGGCGTCGCGCTTCCGGAATCTTTGTGTGGTAGGGGATTCCGATCAGTCGATCTATGCATGGCGCGGTGCGGATATTTCAAACATCCTTTCCTTTGAAAAAGATTATCCGAATGCGGAAGTCATTATGCTTGAGCAGAATTACCGTTCCACGAAGCGGATACTGAATGCCGCCAACGAAGTGATTCAGAACAATTCCAACCGGAAGCCGAAGAACCTGTGGACCGAAAATCAGGATGGGCCCAAGCTCGTATACTACCGGGCTGACAGCGAGTCTGCCGAAGGACAGTTTGTAGCCGGGAAAATAAAGGAACTCTACGATCAGGGGAAGAGAAAGTTTTCCGACTGTGCCATTCTTTACAGGACAAATGCCCAGTCCCGGGTCATGGAGGAAATCCTCCTAAAATCAAACATTCAATACCAAATTGTCGGAGGCATCAAGTTCTATGACAGAAAAGAGATTAAGGACTTGCTGGCCTATTTAAGAATGATCGCCAATCCAGATGATGAGATCAGTTTCGCAAGGATTGTGAATGTACCGAAAAGGGGAATTGGCGCGACCTCCCTGGATCGGGTAGCCGCTTATGCAGCCAATAATGACCTCTCTATGTACCAGGCATCACATGAAGCAGATTTTATCGGACTTCCGGCTAAGGCGGCCAATGCTCTGGCGGAGTTCAGAGACTTGATCCGAAATCTTTCCGGCATGCAGGACTATCTGTCAGTTACAGAGCTGACGGAAGAAATCCTCGAAAGATCCGGTTATAGAGAAATGCTGAAGACGGAAAAAAGCATCGAAGCGCAAAGCCGTCTGGAAAATATCGATGAGTTCCTGTCGGTTACCCAGAATTTCGAGAAAAACAATGAGGATAAAAGTCTTGTTTCTTTCCTGACCGACCTTGCTCTGATCGCTGATATCGACTCGCTCAGCGAAGAGGAACAGGAGCAGCAGGATGCTGTTGTTCTCATGACTCTTCACTCCGCAAAAGGGCTTGAATTTCCTGTTGTATTCCTGATGGGAATGGAGGAGGGGGTGTTCCCTCACAGCCGTTCTCTAATGGAAGAAGGGGAGATGGAGGAAGAGCGCCGTCTCGCCTACGTAGGGATCACGAGAGCGGAAGAGGAACTGTATTTGACGAACGCGCAAATGCGTACACTTTTCGGCCGGACAAACATGAATCCGGAATCCCGCTTTATTGCGGAAATACCTGAGGAATTATTGGAAAACCTAAACGAGAACATAAAAGCGATGACGACACCGTTTGGAAACACAAAGCGGGACCGCCAGCGTATGGCCCAGGTCAAGCAGCCGGTTAAGGCCTCCACAGGCGGAGAAGGCTTCGCCTGGGGTGTCGGGGATAAAGCCGAGCACAAAAAGTGGGGCACCGGTACAGTTGTCAGCGTAAAAGGGGATGGAGACAGCAAGGAGCTTGATATTGCATTTCCGAGTCCTGTCGGCATCAAACGTCTGCTGGCGGCATTCGCACCGATCAAAAAAGTGTAATCAGGATGCTTTAGGAAAGGGTTGGGATTATGACCGATTATCAATCATCCCAGAAAAGGGTTCAGGAGCTGCATGAGCTTTTAAACCGGTACAATTATGAATACCACGTTCTGGACAAGCCAAGTGTGCCTGATGCGGAATATGATGAGCGCCTTCATGAGCTCATTCATCTGGAGGAGCAGCATCCGGAGCTGAAAACGCCTGATTCACCTACCCAGCGGGTTGGGGGAGATATTTTAGAGGGCTTCAGCAAGGTTGAACATAAAACACCGATGCTGAGCCTCGGCAATGCGTTTAATGACCAGGATCTACGGGATTATGACCGGCGTGTCCGCCAAAGCGCAGGGGATGACGTTCAATATGTAGTGGAATTAAAGATTGATGGTCTGGCCGTCTCACTCCGCTACGAAAACGGCGTTTTTGTTCAGGGCGCAACCAGAGGGGACGGCTCAATCGGAGAAGATATAACAGATAATCTCCGGACGATCCGCTCCATTCCTCTCAGACTCAGCAAAGCCCTCTCCATTGAGGTCAGAGGTGAAGCATTTATGCCCAAAAGATCATTCGAACGCCTCAATGAGAAAAAAATCGAGCTGCAGGAAGAACCGTTTGCAAACCCGCGCAATGCAGCAGCAGGCTCTCTGAGACAGCTTGACCCGAAAATTGCAGCGAAACGAAATCTTGATATTTTCGTCTATGGTATTGGAGAGCTTGAAGAAATCGGTGTGGAAAGACAAAGCGAAGGTCTCGATCTGCTCGATGAACTTGGGTTCAAAACAAACCATGAAAGAAAAAACTGCGGAAGCATCGATGAAGCCATTGATCTTCTTCATGCCATACAGGAGCAGCGCAGCTCTCTGCCCTATGAAATCGATGGGGTGGTCATTAAAGTCGATGCAATCAGCCAGCAGCAGCAGCTTGGCTTTACATCCAAAAGTCCCCGCTGGGCGATTGCCTATAAATTTCCTGCCGAAGAAGTGATGACAAAGCTTCTTGATATTGAGCTGAATGTAGGCCGGACGGGAGTCATAACACCGACAGCCATTCTGGAACCGGTCCGTGTAGCCGGGACCACTGTTCAGCGTGCATCCCTTCATAATGAGGATTTAATCAGGGAAAAGGATATCCGGCTTGGAGATTATGTGATTGTGAAAAAGGCAGGCGACATTATTCCTGAAGTGGTCAATGTTCTGGCCGATCAGCGCACGGGTGATGAAGAAGAGTTCCTGATGCCAAAGGAATGTCCGGAATGCGGAAGCGGGCTTGTCCGAATGGAAGGGGAAGTGGCGCTAAGGTGCATCAACCCGATGTGCCCGGCCCAGCTGAGAGAAGGGCTCATCCATTTTGTTTCAAGGAATGCCATGAACATTGACGGACTCGGGGAGCGGGTCATTGCCCAGCTTTTCAAGGAAGGCTTGATTACCGATGTAGCCGATTTGTATGAGCTGACAAGGGATCAGCTTCTTGCACTTGAACGGATGGGGGAAAAATCCACCGAAAATCTGCTGAAAGCCATTGCCAAATCAAAAGAAAATTCGCTTGAAAAGCTTTTATTCGGGCTCGGGATCCGCCACGTAGGTTCCAAGGCGGCGAAAACCCTGGCTCAACACTTTGAAAGCATGGACCGTCTTATGGAAGCAAGCCGGGAAGATCTGCTCGCCATTAATGAAATTGGCGATAAAATGGCGGATGCCGTTGTCACCTATTTTGAAAAACCTGAGGTCATTCAGCTTATGGACGAGCTGAAAAGCCATGAGGTGAACATGGCCTATAAAGGGCCGAAGCTTGCAGCACCGGAAGAAATGGACTCTTACTTTGCGGGCAAAACCGTTGTTCTTACAGGAAAGCTTGAACAGCTAAGCCGAAATGACGCGAAAGCTGAGATTGAAGCATTGGGCGGAAAAGTAACCGGAAGCGTAAGCAAAAGCACAGATCTTGTCATTGCAGGGGAAGCGGCCGGAAGCAAGCTGTCAAAAGCGGAAGAGCTCGGCATAGAGGTCTGGGATGAATCAAAAATGATAGAAGCACTAAAGAAATAGGAGAGCAGGGAGTGGCATTATTTGAAAAAATGGATAGCCGTACTGGTGGCGTGCAGCATGCTAAGTGCATGCGCCCCCAGCTTTGGCGATGATAACGAAGTCGTTCAGGAAACGGACAGCCAGGAAAAAAAGGCGATTATTCCTAAAAGTACATCGGACTCGGACTACAGTGTGATATTGCCCTTTGAACCAGGGAAGGCAAGAGGTCTGACAGCTGACAATTTGAATACAAGGCTTGATCTGGATAAATTTGAAACCGGGCTGATGGATTTTGCCCAGGAATCGTTTCCCTCTGACCAGGATTTTTATTACCAGGAAGGCCAGTATTTGACGGAGGATCAGGTGCGCGGCTGGCTTCGGTATAAATATGATGGAGCCGCGCTTAAAACGAAGCAGGATGAAGCAAAGAAAAATAAGCAAGAGTATAAAAATACTGGCTTGAACCCTGCGATCACGGATCTTAACGCAACAGATACACCTAAATACCTTGCGAGCGTACTCGAGCAGAATTACCTGAAAAAAGTGGATGAGAAAACGGTTAAAATCAGCGGCGTTGTTATAGGCGTGGCGCTTAATTCCGTCCACTATTACAAGGAAAATGATTACGCCAGGGAAACAGCCCTTGATGATGCGAAAATCCGTCAGGAAGGCGAGAGAATTGCTGCAGAGATTGTCAAGCAGGCCAGAGAAAATAAGGAAATCGCAGACGTTCCGATCCGGGTGGCCCTGTATAAGCAGGCACCAAAATCCTCAATTGTTCCGGGAGAATTTATCGCGCAAACCGAAGCGAAAGCCGGAAGCAGCAGCCTGGAGGGGTGGAAAGACATTAATGAAAGCTATCAATTCTTCCCATCACCTGAAGCCAACCAGCAAAAGCCGGAGGATGCAGATACGTTCGAGCGCTTTAAAGAAGATATAGGAGATTACTTTCCAAATTACACAGGTGTAATCGGCAAAGCTCATTACAAAGATGATGAAATGAAATCACTCAAAATTGAAATTCCTATGCAATTTTATGGGAAAGCTGAAGTGATCGCCCTCACTCAATTCGTGAATCAAAAAATCAGCCAATACTTTCCGCAGGACTACATTGATCTGGAAGTTAACATCACCTCCACCAGCGGCCAGGAAGCCCTGATTGTCCGAAAGGCCGGGGATGAGAAGCCAGTTACGCATATTTTTAAGTAATCACTAAAGTTTTCTATTAAAGAGGAAAGGACCAGATCCACCGGGATTTGGTCCTTTTTTTACCATTAAGAAAGGGGATGGAACAATGGATGCTCAACTGCCTGGTGTCAAGCTTAGAGAACTGGAACCTGAAGATGCGGAGGACCGCTATCAATGGTGCCTCGATCAGGAAGTAACAGCCTATTTGAATATGCCGGACCGGTATCCGCCGTTCAGCAAAAAGGAGACAGAGGAATGGATCAGGCTCTGCATCACCAAAACAAATGGCTATGACCAAAAGGCCATTATCACAGTATCAGGCAAACACATTGGCTGGATAGACTTTAAACATATCGATGCTCTCAATCGCCATGCAGAGCTGGGGATCGCCATCGGAGACAAAGGCTGCTGGGGGAAGGGCTACGGATTAGCGGCTATGAAAGAGATGCTTGAATACGGATTTTATGAGCTAAAGCTGAACAAAGTATGGCTTAGAGTAGAAGCAGACAACT
Source organism: Metabacillus sp. 113a (assembly GCF_050107635.1). NCBI lineage: Bacteria > Bacillati > Bacillota > Bacilli > Caryophanales > Bacillaceae > Metabacillus > Metabacillus sp. 113a. The sequence continues at coordinate 34,681 of NZ_JBNILJ010000008.1, forward strand.
TTAGGGCTATCAAATCCTATAAGAGAATGGGCTATAAAGAGGAAGGGATATTAAGGCAGGACCGCCTAAGAAATGGGGTATTCATCGATAGGCTTCGAATGAGCATCCTGAAGGAGGAGTATCCGGCCTGCTTGAACAGCTCCATGTAAAGAGGCTGTTAAGTCTTACTCCTTTGCGATGGTTATAGGGGGGGGGATTTCCGAACAATCCTCGAGTCGTGATGCAGGTGGCGCTGATGGAACAGTAAGCCTGACCGATTTTTCCTAGGCTATTTTTTGGGGGCTGCTATCCTCTTTATTTATTAAACTTAATATAGTTAAAGCTCATGCGTAAAAGCTTTTTTGAATTCCTTAGACTCGTTCCCTTGCTCGCCCACATCTGTCAGATTCGCTCTGGAATTTTTACATGGAAAATGACCAATTCAGTATGTGTTTGATAACCAAACTCATCTCTAGCTAGTTAAGATTTATAAAAGCGCTCTTTGCAGGCAGTTTATGAGTTAAATTTTCCGTTTTAGGCCTCGATTTAGTGAAATGAGCAGCCATTCTGGTATGGCAAAGGGGTAAAACAGGCGAGTCCACTTAGTAAATGCTTAGGCGGTCTTCTTGGATTGGTTATATCGATCCATTTTTTGATTATATCGGTGCTATTTGAGATATATCGGTGCTATTTGAGATATATCGGTGGATTTCACCACTATATCGACGGAAACGAAACGGATATCGATTTTTCGGGAAGATTCGACATGGTTGGCACAAAGATTCAGGGCGTCCGGGCGGGGATCCGCTTCACATGATCTTTCGTCTCTCCGCGAAGGTTCTGTCTGATGATTGTGTCCGGCTGCAAGAATCAATCTCTCTTTGTCCGCGGCGGCTGCCCTTGACTATAAACCGCCAGGCGAGTCAAAACCACCGTGCATGCTGCTGAACGAAGGAGCATCATTTAACGAAACGATCAGCCAATTCAGATGCCTTTAAAGATATCCTGCCTATCAGCTGCAGTTTTCCAGTAAAATAAAATTGATAGAATCCTTTCTATGTTTGTATGGTTAGGAATTATCAGTTAAAATAGATTTGTAACCGTTTTATTTTAATAAGGAGGCGTATTTCAATGGTATTACCTTACAAGCATGAACCGTTTACAGATTTTTCGGTAGATTCGAATAAACGCGGATTCGAGGAAGGATTGGCAACAGTAGAATCCTATCTTGGGAAAGATTACGATTTGATTGTGAATGGGGAGCGCATCTCCACAGATGAGAAAATCGTTTCGATAAATCCAGCAAAAAAAGATGAGGTAATCGGACGGGTTTCAAAAGCAAACCGCGACATCGCCGAGAAAGCGATGCAGGCTGCTGATGAAGCGTTTAAAACATGGCGCAAGACGAAGCCGGAAGTGCGTGCAGACATTCTTTTCCGTGCTGCTGCCATTGTACGCCGCCGCAAACATGAGTTTTCAGCGCTTTTATTAAAAGAAGCAGGAAAGCCATGGAATGAAGCGGATGCTGATACGGCTGAAGCCATTGATTTTATGGAGTATTATGCACGTCAAATGCTGAAGCTGAAAGACGGCCAGCCGGTGGAAAGCCGTCCGGGCGAATACAACCGCTACAGCTATATCCCTCTGGGTGTAGGTGTTGTCATCTCTCCATGGAACTTTGCCTTTGCCATTATGGCGGGTACGACGGTAGCGGCTCTTGTAACGGGCAACACGGTGCTATTAAAACCAGCTTCCACGACCCCGGTTGTGGCAGCTAAATTCATAGAAGTTCTGGAAGAAGCAGGTCTTCCGAAAGGTGCAGTCAACTACATCCCTGGAAGCGGAGCCGAGGTTGGAGACTATTTGGTCGATCACCCGCGCACGCGTTTTATTTCCTTCACAGGGTCCCGTGATGTCGGCTTGCGTATTTATGAACGTGCATCCAAGCTGAGCGAAGGCCAAACCTGGCTGAAGCGGGTGATTGCTGAGATGGGCGGAAAGGACACGATAGTTGTGGATAAAGAGGCGGATCTTGAATTGGCAGCCCAATCGATCGTGAAGTCTGCTTTTGGGTTCTCCGGACAAAAATGCTCTGCATGCTCCCGTGCAGTCATCGTCGAGGATGTTTATGATCAAGTCGTAGACCGCGTCGTTGAATTGACAAAGGAACTAAAGGTCGGGGATACTACTGACGGTACAGCATTCATGGGCCCTGTCATTGATCAGTCTGCATTTGACAAAATCATGGAGTACGTAGAAATCGGACGAGGCGAAGGGCGTCTTCTTTCAGGCGGAGAAGGAGACAGCTCCACCGGATACTTCATTCAGCCGACGGTTGTGGCGGATGCCGATCCGAAATCGCGCATTATGCAGGAAGAAATCTTCGGTCCATTCGTAGCCATTGCGAAAGCGAAGGATTTCAACGAAGCGCTTGAAATTGCGAACAACACCGAGTACGGTTTGACTGGCGCGGTCATTACAAATAACCGTGACCATATCGAGCAGGCGAGAGAAGATTTCCATGTAGGAAACCTTTACTTCAACCGCGGATGTACAGGGGCGATTGTAGGCTATCAGCCATTTGGAGGATTTAACATGTCCGGAACCGACTCAAAAGCAGGCGGACCTGACTATCTTGTCCTTCATATGCAAGCCAAGACTACCTCTGAAATGCTTTAATTTATTTTCCAGACTTAAGAGCCCGGTTCAATGAGCCGGGCTCTTTCTTTGCAAAAAAGCCATTCACTGTGCAGGTGAATGGCTTTTAAACATACGTTTATTTAGTTTCTCTGGCCAGTACTGTTTCCATTTCGGTAAAGCTGTCTATTACTTTTTCAGACGGTTTGGCAGTCATGAGGCTGACCACGATAACGGCAATCAAACTCATGAAGAAGCCTGGAATCATCTCATACAGGACGTCTGTCAGACCTGGGATAGTCAGCCAGATAAGAACCACTCCTGCACCGGTGATCATTCCGGCAAGAGCTCCCCATTTCGTCATGCGTCTCCAATACAAGCTGAGCAAGATCGCTGGCCCAAATGCAGAACCGAAACCGGCCCATGCGTTCCCGACCAGGTCAAGAATGGTTCCGCTTGGTTTAAGCGAGAGCAGAATGGAGATGATGGCTACCACGAGGACAGCCAGACGGCCGATTAGGACCAATTCTTTATCCGACGCATTTCTTTTAAAGAATGTTTTATAAAAGTCTTCTGTCAGCGCACTGGACGTAACGAGCAGCTGAGAAGAAATTGTACTCATAATTGCTGCAAGGATAGCGGATAGAAGGAAACCGGTAATTAGCGGATGGAAAAGTACATCGGCAAATTTAATGAAAATGGTTTCCGGATTGTTCAGGTTAATCTCATTAGCATTTACATAGGCAATCCCAACAAGACCAGTCATCAGCGCTCCAACGATGGAAACGATCATCCAGCCCATCCCGATCCGGCGTGCCGGTTTTAATTCCTTAATGGAATTAATGGCCATAAAACGTACAATGATATGCGGCTGGCCGAAGTAACCAAGACCCCATGCAAGAAATCCGATGATTCCAAGAACCGTTGTACCGCGGAATACATCAAACAATTTCGGATCGATTGCTCTTACCTGATCCACTGTGGTTCCAAAACCGCCTAAATCAATCAGTGCCACGACGGGAACTAAGATGAGAGCAAGGAACATAATGACACCCTGTACGAAATCTGTGAGGCTGACTGCAAGGAATCCTCCAAACAGCGTATAGGCAATGACTACACCCGCTGTAATAAAAAGGCCGGTCGTATAATTCAGACCGAAGGAGGATTCAAAAAGCGTTCCTCCTGATACCATACCCGCTGAACAGTAAAGGGTAAAGAATATCACGATGACAATTCCAGAAAAAAGGCGGAGCATTTTGGATTTATCGTGAAAACGATTTTCAAAATAATCCGGAATTGTAATCGAATTATTCGCTACAATTGTATAAGTTCTAAGTCTTGGTGCAAGGATTAAATAGTTTGCATATGCTCCCAATGTCAGGCCGATTGCGATCCACATGGCGGCGAGTCCTGTCGAATACATTTCCCCCGGCAGACCCATCAGCATCCATCCGCTCATATCTGAAGCTCCGGCGGATAATGCTGTTACAGCCGGGCCAAGCCCGCGGCCTCCAAGCATATAGCCTTCTACATCGCCGGTTGATTGCTTAAACGCATAATAACCGATCCCAAGCATCATGATGAAGTAGAGAGCTAAGGATATATAAACTTCAAATTCCACAATATCTCTCCTATCTTGTCATTTTTTTGCGACTACCTTTGCCAACGAGCAAACCGCTCAGAACCTTCCACACGGGATGAACCATCCCTCCGCACGCTGAATCCAGACATACGCTGTTTCCGCTTATAGGAAAGCGGGCATCCATCTTTTGGCGTCATTTCAATTGAGCAAGGAAAGTGAACCTGCTCACCCCTATTAAGAATTCAGTCCTTTCCGCCGGCTGACCCGGCATACCTTCAGGAAAATTAGCGCAGATTTATCATCTGGAAGTCCAGATGGGTCATAACGAACATGCTGTTAGATAAATCCGGGTCTTTTTTCCGGGAAGGAATTGATCAAGAAAGGAGAAATCGCTGAATCTTAAATAGTGTGAAATGGCGTCGAGCACCGTTCGCAGCCTACGGTTTCTTAACCTATCAAAATTATCCCCATTATTCAAGCAGTTGAAACGTGTCGGAATTTGGAAAAATCCGCAGGACCATAAGCCTTACGTCAGTGTAAGCGATTTCTTTTAAAAATAAAAGTAAAATAATTCTGAAAAATTAAAACGAAGTATTCCGTTGGTTTCAAGATGGAAACGGCCTGGTTTTTCGACAAACACAATGACAATTTTCTGGTCTAATATCCTTATTTTTCATTAGTTTACAAAAAATTTAAGAAAGTCTGCTGGAAGCCTTAAATTCAGGTGATACGTTTGGAGCAGAACGGCAGCTATTCAGCTGAATTTATTTGAAAAGAGGGGAAGCAATGAGAAAACCAAAAACGTTTCTATCTGCTGTATTTGCCTTTGTTTTGGTTATGCAGACGGCAGCTGCAGGCCTGGTTTTGCCGGCAGGCACTGTCTCAGCGGAGGAGGCGCCTTATTCACTTGGGACGGTCATTGATCAATGGGAGAAAGATATTGCTCCGGGAGTTGAGCAGGAGACAGTAACACTTGCAAGCAATCGCGGACGACAGGAAGCCTTCGTCATGAACGTTGATCTGGATGAGGATGAGCTTGGCATTGACGTAGGTCTGCCAAATGGCAAAGACCTTGGCATGCAGCCGGTCCGCCAGCAGGCAGCAGCCGTTTCAAAGCCTGGCCAAGTCGTTATTGGAGCATTTAACGGTGATTTTTATAATACCTCAACAGGGATTCCAAATGGAACGGTTATTCATGATGGCAGAATTCTAAAGTCAGGGTACAAGGAATCGTTTGGCGTGAAAAAAGACGGGACTCCGATCTTTGGTATTCCAGGTGTCCAGTTTAAGCTTCATGACGATGGTGCCACCCATCACATTGCCCAGCTGAATGGGGCCAGGGGAACGAATCATCTTGCCTTATACGCTGCTCCGCTTAAATCAACAGGGACAAACACATCCGGAACAGAGGCAGTGCTAAGTGTTGTATCCGGAGATGTACATAAGCCGGGAAAAATGAAAGCGGTAGTTGAAGAGCTGATTGATGGCAAAGGAAATCAGGCGATCGAGAACGGAAATCTTATTTTATCCGGTCATGGAACTGGCCGTGAGATTGTCAAGTCACTGAAGCCTGGACAGGAAGTGGAGATTGAAACCCAGATTTCCCCGCAATGGCTGGACGCGGAGGAAGGGCTAAGCGGAAATTATAAGCTCATTCAAAAAGGTCAGAAGGTCAATTTGCCTTCAGACAATTTTACGACTGCAGTGGCTCCAAGAACCGCAGTCGGCATGAACGCAGAAGGTGAGATTTTCTTTGTGGTCATTGATGGACGGGCACCTGGATATTCAGAAGGGATCACCGTCTTCGAATTACGTGACATGATGGCTGAGCTTGGCGCGGTGGAAGCACTGAACCTGGATGGGGGAGGTTCCTCTACTTTTGCGGCACGGCAGCCGGGGGAGGAAGGTCTGAGTATTGTAAACCGGCCGTCCGATGGTTTTGAACGCTCTGTTGCTAACTCTTTTTTAATTACGACTTCCGCTGAGCCGGGAGCACTCAGCCAGCTCGCCATGCAGCCTGACCGCCTGCTGATGCTGAAAGGAAGCCGTGAGGACCTGGATGCTAAAGGAATGGACGCCGGATACTTTCCTAAGCCGCTTAATGGAGAACCGGATTGGTCTGTCTCGGATTCCTCACTTGGGACAGTAGATGAAGAAGGGTTGTTTACAGCAGGAAATACACCCGGGAAAGGAACGGTACGGGCAGGGAAGGATGGAGCGAGCGGAACAGCTGCCATCACCGTTACAGACAAGCTGACCGAAATCAAGCTTCCCCAGGATGCCCTTACGCTGAAAAAAGGGGATGAAATCAATCTTGCTCCGAAAGCCTTATTGGACGGGAAAAACGTCGATGCCGACCCTTCTCTTTTTGAATGGAAAATTGAAGGCGGAGTTGGGAGCATTGATCAAAATGGACAGTTCAAAGCTTCCAGCAAAACAGCATCGGGAAAAATCACCGTATCACACGGAGGGATTTCAGATTCGATGACAATCCAGGTAGGGAAATTGCCGATTATTCTGGAGGATTTTGAAAAGAATTTCTCTAATTGGACCTTTAGCGGTGCCCGATACAACTCCATTTCCATAAAACAGACAACCTATCCTGAGCCCGCCCGGTTCGGCAGCCATGCCCTGCAGCTGAACTATGACTTTACCGGGACAACGGGAACGTCTGGTGCATACGCACATCCAAAGCAGCCAATTCAAGTTGAGGACTATCCCGAGTCTATAGGGATGTGGGTGTATGGAGACGGAAACAACCACTGGCTCAGAGCTCAAATGAGGGATGCGAACAACAGCCCGTTTGCGCTAGATTTTGCTTCAAAAATGAACTGGACCGGTTGGAAGTACGTTGAAGCGAAAATCCCGGCCGGCAAGGCGCTTCCTTTGAAAATGGACCTGCCGGTGAGACTGATGGAAACGAGTGACGCCAACAAAGATGCAGGAACCATTTATGTGGACAACATCCGGGCTGTATATGGCGACACAAATGATGATCTCGTAAACCCAGTCATTGACACAGCTCAGCCTGCAGACGGAACGAAAACGGAGGATGCCCAGCCTGTGATTTCCGCCATTGCAAAGGATGAAGACACAGGGATCAACCCTGAGCGCATCGCGATGAAGGTAGATGGAAAGGCTGTTCAGCCGGCATACGATTCCAAGACCGGAACCATCTCTTATCAACCTGAAGCTCCGATGCTTGATGGATTTCATAAAGCAGAGCTGAATGTTCAGGACAATTTTGGAAACGAGGCGGACAAATCCTGGACATTTGAAACAGAAGCCGGTCAGGCAGGATTCAAAGCAGACCCTCCGAAATCTGCTTATATCGGTTCAGCGTTTCCTGTCAAACTGGAAGTAAAAAAAGCCGAGCAGCTGGATACGCTGAAGGTAAAAATGAAAACATCCTTACAGGCTGACGAAAATAAAGTGAAGCTGTCTGAATCGATTACATCCGATATGGTCTTGAAAAATAAAATCTCTGAGGACGGAACGATTGAACTTGAGTTAAAAGGTCTTAACAAACTGGATGGGGATCTGGTGATTGGCAGCCTGCCGTTATCCATTCCTGTTACTGCGAAAGGGAAAGCATCCGTTGAATTTTTATCCGGCAGCTTGAAAAAAGCGGGTACCAGCGAAGAAACCATGCTGTTTCTCCCGAATATTGAAAAAGACGTAAAAGCGCACTTTACAGTGGAAGCAGACCGTGCATCGGTTGGTTTTCCTTCTAAGCTGACAGTAAAAGATGAAAACGGAAATGCAGTCGAAGGCGCTGAAGTAAGCGTCCTGTCTCCTGATTACAAGCTTGCGAAAGTTAAAACGAAGATGGCGCAGATCAGGAAGGATCCGAGAGTGGAATCTGAACTGACAGCTCCTGTTTCCAAGAAGGTCCAGCTTCTGGTTTTGAAAGAAGAAAATGGATGGATTCAAGTGAAAACCGGTGATATCGAAGGCTGGATCGAAGCGTCAGATACAGAGATCAGCGACTGGACACTCGGTGAAACAAATGAGGACGGAACGCTGAAAACGAGCCTGCTAACCTTAATTCCCGGCAAAGCAGTGATTCAGGCATCGAAGGAAGACCGCTACAGTTTTACAAAAGATATTAGCGTTCTGAACCACCTTGGGACCAGCAAACCAGAAAGACTGAATGTCACCTTTAATGGAAAAACAGGCAGCCGTAATGTTACTTGGACAACTTCACCGCTGATTAAAGACTCCGTTGTTCAAATCGCGAAAAAAGAAGATTACGAGAAAGACGGATTCAGCGGCAGAAGATTTCTTGGAAAAAATGCAAAAAGCGCGCCTCTTTCAATGGATGCAGGTGAGCTGCAGGTGCATACAGCCGAAATTATGGGCCTCGTACCCGGACAGACTTACATGTACAGAGTCGGAGACGGAACGCCTGAAGGCTGGAGCGAACCGGCAGAAATTTTTGCGAAAGACATGGTGAAAAGTCCGTTCACCTTCCTGCTTATGGGGGATACACAAGCACCGCCGAACCAGACCGAATCCGGCTTCGGCATCTACACTGAGCTGTTCAAAAAAGCAAAAACCGAACATCCTGATGCCGCCTTCATGATGCATGTCGGGGACATGATTGACGATGGCAATCTCTACTCCCACTGGAACGCGTTCTTCGAATCAATGAAGGATCCAATGCTTGCGCCATCCACTGCGATCATGCCAACTGTTGGAAATCACGAAAACATCGGAAGCGGAGTCCAAACCTTCAAAAGTCTCTTTAACATGCCGGGCAACGGGCCGGATGGCTTTGAAGGAACCGTCTATTCCTATGATTACGGCGACGCACACTTCGCTGTTCTAAACACGGAAACAGACACCGCCGGCCTGCAAAAACAAGCTGAATGGCTCATCAAAGACATGGCGAAATCGAAAAAGAAATGGAAAATTGTCACCTACCACCGCTCTCCATACTACTCCAACCCGCAAGGCGGAGCAGAGGCAGTCAAAAGTGTATTTCCGAAAGCGTTTGACGAGGCCGGCATCGATCTCGCCATCTCAGGCCATGACCATGCCTACGTCCGGACGCATAAACTGAAGGAAGGCAAACAGGCTCAAGAAGGTACCACCTACCTGATTGCCGGTTCCACAGGCGGCAAATTCTATGATGCCGTCCCTCAGGATTACATGGATGTATACTTTGAAGAAAAAACACAAATCTATTCAAGCGTTACGGTAAGCGAAGAAGGCATCAAAATCGTAGCGAAAGCCCGTGACGGCAGGGTGATTGACGAGCATTTAATCAAAAAATAACGGAAACCGGGGGTGCAGCTTCTGCCCCTGGTTTTTTTATTTTTGGGGTCTGGCCCTCGCTCTGATAAAGCGCTAAAGCTCCGGCACCATCTCTCCAATCCCTTGTACCGCAATGGTAAAAAAGCACTGGCCTCTGACCCGTTCTGCTTTAAAGGATGTGGGGTCCGGCACCGTGCCAGGCCCACATCCTTTAAAGCAGCGGGGGACAGAGACGATGGATGCTGAAACTAAAGGCATCAAGGGTTTGCGGAGGCGGTGCCGGAGCTTTTATCCTTTAGCGAACAGCGGGTCAGGCACGTGTCCTGCCGTCAGGCACCCGCAATATCCTCGTTCCGACCCTGCAATGCCTTGCTTTATAGCACTAAATTTTGTTATCATCAGAGTATTGTGTATGCACGATTTTATTGGAGGTGAACAGTTGATGTCACGCATTTCGACTGATCAGGTTAAGCACGTTGCGCACCTTGCCCGTCTTGCGATTACAGAAGAGGAAGCTCAGATGTTTTCGAAGCAGCTTGATGCCATTATTTCATTTGCAGAGCAGCTGAATGAGCTCGATACGGATAACGTTGAGCCGACGACTCATGTATTGGATATGAAAAACGTAATGAGAGAGGACAAGCCGGCTAAAGGTCTTCCGGTTGAGGACGTTGTGAAAAACGCTCCGGACCAGAAAGACGGATACATCCGCGTTCCGACCATTCTTGAATAAGGGAGGGAAACCTAGGTGTCATTATTTGACCATAAGATTTCCGAGTTAAAGCAGCGTTTACATAAAAAAGACATCACCGTTACGGACCTTGTTGATGAGTCCTATAAACGGATTAACGAAGTAGAAGATAAAGTACAGGCGTTCATGACGCTTGATGAAGAGCGCGCGCGTTCTTATGCAAAGCAATTGGATGAGGCAGTCGGTACACGCGATGAGTTCGGTCTCCTTTTTGGAATGCCGATCGGCGTAAAGGACAACATCGTGACGAAGGACCTTCGTACAACGTGTTCCAGTAAAATCTTAGAGAATTTCATGCCGATTTATAATGCAACGGTTGTGCAAAAGCTTCAGCAGGCAGAATCCGTTACAATCGGAAAATTAAACATGGATGAGTTCGCGATGGGTTCTTCCACAGAGAACTCTGGATTCAAGCCGACAAGAAATCCGTGGAATCTTGAAACCGTACCAGGCGGATCAAGCGGTGGTTCCGCTGCATCTGTTGCAGCAGGCGAGGTTCCGTTTTCCCTTGGATCTGACACAGGCGGTTCGATCCGTCAGCCGGCAGCATATTGCGGCGTTGTTGGATTAAAGCCTACGTATGGCCGTGTTTCCCGTTATGGGCTTGTGGCATTTGCTTCATCTTTGGACCAAATCGGCCCGATTACCCGTACCGTTGAAGACAATGCGTATCTTCTTCAAGCAATCGCTGGCGGAGACCAAATGGATACGACCTCTGCAAATGTGGATGTTCCAGACTATGTTTCTTCCTTAACAGGCGATGTTAAAGGCCTGAAAATCGCGGTTCCAAAGGAATACCTTGGCGAAGGTGTCAGTGAAGAAGCGAAAAACTCCGTGTTAGAAGCGCTTAAAGTTTTGGAAGCGCAAGGAGCGACGTGGGAAGAAGTATCGCTGCCGCATTCCAAATATGCGCTAGCGACTTATTACCTTTTAGCGTCTTCAGAGGCTTCATCCAACCTTTCCCGCTTTGACGGAATCCGCTACGGGTACCGTACAGACAATGCGGAAAACCTGATCGATCTTTACAAGCAGACCCGTGCGGAAGGCTTCGGGAACGAGGTTAAGCGCCGGATCATGCTTGGAACGTTCGCTCTTAGCTCCGGTTACTATGACGCGTACTATAAAAAGGCGCAAAAAGTGCGTACGCTCATTAAAAAAGATTTCGAAGATGTTTTTGAAAAGTACGATGTCATTGTTGGACCGACGACTCCGACTCCTGCTTTCAAAATCGGTGAAAAAACAGACGATCCGCTTACGATGTATGCGAATGATATTTTAACGATTCCGGTTAACCTTGCAGGTGTCCCTGGAATTTCCGTCCCTTGCGGATTCTCAAACGGTCTTCCGCTCGGACTTCAAATCATCGGCAAGCACTTTGACGAAAGCACCATCTACCGTGTTGCCCATGTATTTGAGCAGGCGACGGACCATCATAAAGCAAAACCTGAACTGTAAGGGGTGAGAAACGAATGAACTTTGAAACGGTGATTGGACTTGAAGTCCACGTTGAGCTTAAAACGAATTCAAAAATCTTTTCCGCTTCTCCGAACCATTTCGGAGCGGATCCGAATACGAACACTTCCGTTATCGACCTTGGATACCCCGGTGTCCTTCCGGTACTGAATAAGGAAGCTGTAAACTTCGCGATGAAGGCTGCGATGGCGCTGAACTGTGAAATCGCAACGGATACGAAGTTTGACCGTAAAAACTATTTTTATCCGGATAATCCAAAAGCGTACCAAATCTCTCAATTTGATAAGCCAATCGGCGAAAACGGCTGGATTGAAATTGAAGTAGGCGGCCAAAAGAAGAAAATCGGAATTACCCGTCTTCACCTTGAAGAGGACGCGGGTAAGCTGAACCATACGGGCGACGGCTTCTCCCTGGTTGACTTCAACCGTCAGGGTACACCGCTTGTGGAGATCGTTTCCGAGCCGGATATCCGTACGCCGGAAGAAGCGTATGCGTATCTTGAAAAATTAAAATCCATTATCCAATATACAGGTGTTTCTGACTGTAAAATGGAAGAGGGTTCTCTTCGCTGTGACGCGAACATTTCCCTTCGTCCAGTCGGTCAGGAGAAGTTCGGTACGAAAGCCGAGCTGAAAAACCTGAACTCCTTCAACTTCGTCCGCAAAGGATTGGAGCACGAGGAAAAACGCCAGGCAGAGGTGCTATTATCCGGCGGAATCATTGAGCAGGAAACTCGCCGCTTTGATGAATCCACTGGCAAAACCCTCCTGATGCGTGTAAAAGAAGGATCCGATGACTACCGCTACTTCCCGGAACCGGATCTTGTGTCTCTTTACATTGATGAAGAGTGGAAAGAACGTATCCGTGCTGAAATTCCTGAGCTTCCAGATGAGCGCAAAGCGCGCTACGTATCGGACCTTGGACTTCCTGCATACGATGCAATGGTCCTCACACTCACGAAAGAAATGTCCGACTTCTTTGAAGCAACCGTCAAAACAGGCGCTGATGCAAAACAGGCATCCAACTGGCTGATGGGAGAAGTATCAGCTTACCTGAACGCAGAGAACAAAGAGCTCGAAGATACAGCTCTTACTCCTGAAGGACTGGCAGGCATGATCAAGCTGATCGAAGCAGGTACGATTTCTTCCAAAATCGCGAAAAAAGTATTCAAAGAGCTTATCGAAAACGGCGGCGACGCTGAGAAAATCGTTAAAGACAAAGGACTTGTCCAAATCTCTGACGAAGGCGCACTCCGTAAATTCGTAAATGACGCTCTCGATGCCAATCCGCAATCAATCGAAGACTTCAAAAACGGGAAGGACCGTGCTATCGGCTTCCTCGTCGGCCAAATCATGAAAGCATCCAAAGGCCAGGCGAACCCGCCGATGGTCAACAAGCTTCTCATGGAAGAAATCAATAAACGATAAAAAATTAGCTTCCGGGGTGTTTTGCTCCGGAAGTTTTTTTGCTTATAGGAAATTTGTTGTGGTAAAAAAGAACCTATATTGTTATAATTTCTAAGGGCCGGAGTAATTCCTGTCCCTATTTTAATTTGAGGAGAGAAATATTCAGTGAAAGAATTTATTAAAAAACGCTGGCGTTATATTTTGGTAGCAGTAGTGGCGCTTGTAATTGGAAGTTCTGTTGGGCCGTCGGATACAGAATTTAATGAGGTTCAAGCTGAGAATACAGATCTTGGAAAACAGTCAATTTCAAAAGATAAACAAATTACAGAGTTAAAAGAACAGAACAAACAACTGCAAGCAAAAGTAGATGAAGCAGCACCTTTCTTTAAACTTTCAAAAGTAGAGCAGGATAATCAGATTAAAGAAGCTGAAGCTAAGGCTGCAGTTTTAGAAGAAAAAGAAGCTGAAGAAAAAGCGAAAAGAGAAGCCGAAGAAAAAGCTGCTGCTGAAGCTGAAGAAAAAAGATTAGAAGCAGAAGAAAAGAAGGGCTATGAGACAGGGATTACCTATGATCAGTTGGCGAGGACACCAGATGATTATCTGGGTGAAAAAGTTAAATTCAAAGGGAAAGTAATACAAGTTATAGAAGGAGATGGAGATACACAAATTCGTTTCGCTGTTAATGATAACTACGATACAATCCTCTTCGGTCTATTTGACTCTTCCATCGTTACTTCACGTGTCCTTGAAGATGACACGATTACCATTATGGGACTATCTACTGGTCTTTTATCTTACGAGTCAACAATGGGAGGAAATATCTCTATCCCGGGTATGACGGTTGAAAAAATCGAACAATAAATTTATTTTTCTTAGACCTCTCTTACATATTAGAGGGGTTTTTTTGTTTATATTGGTCTCTGATCCAATAATAATTACTCCTAGGGGGAAAGAATAACAGTAATAATAAAAACAACTGGAGGGATACAATTTGGACACACAGCTGTCAGGAAAACGTGCGTTAGTTACCGGCTCTACATCCGGGATCGGAAGGGCAATCGCGTTTGCTCTTGCAAAGGAGGGTGCCTCCGTCATCATCAGCGGGCGGAGCAGCAGCCGGGTGGAGGAAACGATTGAACAGATGAAGAAGCAGCTTCCGGAAGGGGATTTTCTTAAGGGAGTGGCGGATTTGGGGACTGAGGAAGGGTGCCGCAAGCTGATGGAGGAATTTCCGGAGGTGGATATTCTCGTTAATAATCTGGGGATATTTGAGCCGAAGGAGTATTTTGATATTACGGATGATGAATGGATGAAGTTTTTTGAAGTGAACATTATGAGCGGTGTCCGGCTGACCAGAACATACCTTGAGAAAATGATCGCTAAAAAAGAAGGGCGTGTCATTTTTATTGCCAGTGAAGCAGCCGTAATGCCGTCACAGGAAATGGCTCATTACAGCGCGACGAAAACGATGCAGCTCTCCATTTCGAGGAGCCTCGCAGAATTAACAGCGGGAACGAATGCTACGGTTAACACCATCATGCCGGGCTCTACCCTCACAACAGGGGTCGAGAACATGCTGGAATCCCTGTATTCGGATGAAGGGCTCTCCGTTCAGGAGGCAGAGGAAAAGTTTATGAAGGAGAACAGGCCGACTTCAATTATTCAGAGGCTGATCCGGCCGGAGGAAATTGGCCATTTTACGGTATTTCTTGCGAGTCCATTATCATCTGCGATTAACGGAGCTGCACTCAGAGCGGATGGAGGATTGGTGAGGAGTGTGTTTTAAAAAGCAAAAAGAGCGGACTGAATATGTCCGCTCTTTTCCATTCCCTTCTGTAACCTGTTATTTATCCCTCTTCATCTCTTTTTGAATTTTCTTCAGTGCTTTCTTTGATCCCCGTTCAATATCATGGGCAAGCTTTCTCGTCTGATAATCGGTGAACAGCTGATCCAAATCGTAGCCTTCCGGATACAGTTCAGCCGCTTTGAAGTTGAGCTTCAGGCGCTTATCAAGGATTTCATGCATTTCTCCCTTATAAAATACAGTCACGTTGCGGGATTTGTTCCGCTCTTTGTAAACAATCCCGGTGTCGTTGTATTCAAGGAGTGTGACTTTGTCTCCCTTTTGAAAGTCGATGACCTCTTCAGGAAGCTGACTGGCCGCTTTTGCTGGCTTCCTGATTTTGTTGTCATCCACTTTATCAAGTCGATATGCCTTATTTTCCATATAAGCTTTCGCTCGTTTGAGAACGGCATCTTTTATGTTCATTTTCCTGGAGATCCAAAGGGCATTGCTGTCTCCTGATTCCCCGATGATCAGCCGGTAGGCGGGCTCGAGCGTTTCCTGTTTAAACTGCATGGCAGCATTCATGAAGTCCGGATGCAGTTCGGAAAAGCGTTTGATTTCACCATAATGGGTCGTGGCCACTGTGATGCAGCCCATATGATAGAACTCTTCCAAGATGGAGATGGCTAAGGCGGCCCCCTCATTCGGCTCGGTTCCGCTGCCGATCTCATCGAAAAGGAGAAGGGTATGATTATTGGACTGGGTCATGATTTCCGATAAATTTTTCATATGGGAGGAAAATGTGCTCAGCGCATTTTCCAAGCTTTGATTATCGCCGATATCCGCAAAAACCCTGTCAAATACTGAAATTGCTGTACCCCTTTGTGCGGGAATATGAAATCCTGAAGCGACGGCAAGGGTGATCAGTCCAATGGTTTTCAGGACGATGGTTTTGCCGCCGGCATTAGGTCCTGTGATGACCAGGCTGCGGTAGCCGTTCCCAATTTCAAAATCAAGCGGAACGGCATGGCCGGTCAGGAGCGGATGCTTGCAATGTACAAGCCTGATGAAGCCTGTATCATTGAGTTCCGGCTCAATCCCGCGTATTTGCTGGCTGTATTTCCCTTTTGCAAACACCATATCGTACTGGCTGATCAGCTCCATATTAATGCGGATGCCAGGAAGATGATCGATAATGATTCCGGTGAGCGTCGCCAGAATCTGATATTCCTCTACTGCTTCTTCAGCCCTCAACCGTTCCAGTTCGCCGTTCAGCTTCGCCACACTGTGCGGCTCCATAAAAACGGTGGAGCCTGTAGAAGAAACTTCTACAATGGAACCGGCCACCTGATTTTTATAGGAAGCCTTTACCGGAATGGTGAACCTGTCGTTTTTCCGGCTGATAAAGGTATCCTGAAGGTATTTCCTGTTTTCACTGCTGTTCATAAATTTCGTCAGCTGGGCTTTGATTTTCTCTTCTTTTTCCTCAATTTGCTCACGGATTTTCCTTAAATTCCTGCTTGCAGAAGAATCAACTCTTCCGTTTTTGATCGCACCGTTGATTTCTTCTTCCGATTCCCTATACTCAGTCATGGATTGTGCATAAGAAGACAACACGGGCGCGAAAAATTCACGTTCCAGCATAAACCTCTTTAATTTCCGGCATCCTCTTAAAAAGTCAGACAGGCTGATTAATTCACCCGGGTTTAAAATGATCCCCTTTTCTGCTTGTTGGATAGGGCTTTCAATATTTGTAACACCGGAGAACGGAACGTGCCCGTCCGCGTCCAAAATCGAGCGGGCTTCGGATGTTTCATTTAACCGGGTCTTAGCCACTTTCATGCTTGTGGCAGGCTCCAGCTTATCCAGCAAATTTTTGCCAAGTCCACTTGTGCAATAGGATTTAATAACTTCTTTTAACTCGCTGTATTGCAATTTATCAAACGTCTCTGTATTCATTTTATAGCTCCTCATGATTATTTTTATAATCAAATGAAGATACCTTGTCAGATGGAAAGAACAAGCCAAATTTTAAACGCAAAAAAAGCTGCAGAGATCCCGCAGCTTTTCCTTCACAAGGTACAGACAAATAAACGGCATGATCCTGCCGTGCTGTCCGTTGTTTATGAAAGGTACAGGTATCTTCATAGGTTTGAAATGAACCCACAGCAAAATAAAGGGAGGAATCCCCTGTTTTTTCACTAGATTCAATTCATTAAATTCTCCTATTTAGAACCTATACACACTCACAAAAAGCACCTCTTCTATTTGTTTGCTTCATTCTATCCAATCTGAATACGACTATATTTTATTATAGGATTCGTAAATAGTAAACCTTTTATTGATTTAATCTCAATCATTAAATGATTCCTCCGTTTGTTTAATGAATAAGATTAACAGGAAAAAGAGCGGACACCAGCTGTCCGCTCTTTCTCCTATTGAGGCACGGCCACCTGCCTGTTTTTTCTCTTCGAAAAAACCAGCACCCACCAAACCAGCAAATAAACAAACCCGGCCAATACATAAACGGCCCAATGAGCACCAGTCTGAAGCGCGCTGATAAAATGCTGCCCTTCATTCATTCCTTCCAGCCGTCCAATCGAGTTGAGGAGAGCGATGGCCGGAATTGTCATGGCTGCAAGGAAGGCTGAGGCGGAGTATGCTTTGCCGTTCCGCTGTATCAGACGGAAAAGGGCAGTTCCAAGTGTGATGAGCAGGAACAGATAATAGATGATGAATACCCAGGCGGGCAATGTTGTCATATTATTTCTTCTCCTTTTTACTGCACTCCCTGCAGCCGCGCATAATCCCCATTCCGCTTCAGCAGTTCCTCATGCGTGCCTTGTTCGGCGATTCCGTTTTCCTTGAGCACGATGATCCGTTCTGCGTTCCGGATGGTCGACAGCCTATGGGCGATGACGAGGGTAGTGCGGTTTTTAGCGAGCCGTTCGAGTGAGTCTTTGACTACTTTTTCGCTTTCGTTGTCCAGGGCGCTTGTCGCTTCGTCGAAGATGACGATTGGCGGGTTTTTCAGGAAGACGCGGGCGATGCTGAGCCGTTGCTTCTGGCCGCCGGAAAGCCTTACGCCGCGCTGGCCGATGTCGGTGTCATATCCGTTCTGCAGCTTCATGATGAAGTCATGGGCATGTGCGTTTTTGGCGGCTTCGATAATTTCTTTATCTGTCGCATCACGGTTCCCGTAGCGAATGTTTTCGAGCACGGTTCCGGCAAAAAGATAGACATCCTGCTGGACAACGCCGATGTTTTTGCGCAGAGAGGCAAGGGTGATGTCTTGAATGCTGATTCCGTCAATTGTAATTAACCCTGACTGAATGTCATAAAAGCGGGGAAGGAGAGCACAAATTGTTGTTTTGCCTGCCCCTGATGGGCCGACGAGTGCTGTGTATTCTCTTGCAGCAATTTGCAGCGTAAGTCCATCAATAACGTTTGGCTGGTTTTTATCATAACGGAAGCTGACATTCCGGAATTCAATGCTTCCCCTTACATGCTCAAGCTTAACGGCCCCTGGGGAATCTTCAATCTCCGGCTTGTTATCCATCATCTCCATAAACCGTTCAAACCCTGTCATGCCCTCCTGGTAGAGAACCGCCACATGGGTCACCCTCTGAATCGGCTCAATCAGAAATCCGACATACAGCAGGAACGTGATTAAATCAGCGAGATCCAATGAGGAGTGAAAAATAGCGGTTCCTCCCGCCACAATGACTGTGATGCTGATCAGCTGGATAAACAGTTCAAAACCGTTAAAGAAATAGGCTTCATACCTGTATCCGGTTTTCCGGCTTTCCAGAAAGCGCAGATTCTCATACTCGAATTTTTCCTGCTCAAGTTTCTCATTAGTGTACGATTGGACGACACGGATTCCTGCAAGGTTATCCTCGACTTGTGCGTTTATGTCACTGATTCGGAGCTTGTTCCGCTTTAAGGCCCGATTCACTTTTTTGTTAAAATAGAGCGCATAAACAGCCATGAATGGCAAAAAGGCGAAAATAGCCAACGTCAATGAAGCGTTGATTGTCAGCAAAATGACGAAGGATCCGATGAATTTTACCGAGTATTTCAGAATATCCTCCGGTCCGTGATGGTACAATTCCGATAACCAGAAGAGGTCGTTCGTTATACTCGACATCAGCTGTCCGGTTTTCTGCCGGTCATAAAACCGGAAGGACAGGCTTTGATAATGACTGAACAGCTCAGAGCGCAAATCACTCTCCATCAATGCTCCCATCCGGTGCCCGTGATAATCCATCACAAAGTTGAAGCCTGCTTGCAAGACGGCCAGCACAAGCATTACTGCTCCTGTAAGCCAGATGTTCTGAAGTGCATTTTCGTCAATGCCTTCCAGTACATCCTTTGTGATGTATCGGGTGAGAAGCGGATAGGCCAGGGAGATCGCGGATCCAAGAACGGAACAGACCATTACCGTGGTAAATAAACGCCAATAAGGCTTGTAATAAGAAAGAAACTTCTTCAATCGGTTATTCAATTGGTTTTACCCCTTTTGTGTGCAGATTTTCACTGGCTGCACAGGCAAGGGAGTCAGTGCATTCCGGCCCCCTTGTGTGCTTGGGTCATTCCAGTCACTGCTTTTCTCATCCTGTTTCCTCCTCCAGATTTTGTTAAAATTAGCATACAGTATTTTCAGTTAATTTAGCCATAAAAAAAGAGGAGACGAATCTCCTCCTGACAACCGCACGTATTTTGCTTTCTTTTTTTTCATAATCAAGGACATCACTCCGATGATGGCATCGCTAACGCCCAATCCTTTCTATGGATTGGGATAGGTTTGTTTTAAAAAATCAACCGATTGAGAGATAAGCTTTTTTAAAACCTCTACTTGGATATCATCGATTTTGTTGATGTAGACGCATGCTTTGCCAGATGTATGCTTTCCAAAGCTTTTCAGCAGCTCTTCTCTTTTCGGATCCCCGGTAGCAAAGTAAAGGCTGATTTTTGCCTTTCTCGGTGAGAAACCGACTAGGGGAGCATCGCCTTCATGCCCGGATGCATATTTGTAATGATAGGCTCCGAAGCCGATGATGCTTGGGCCCCACATCTTGCCTTCATACCCGGTCGTTTCGGTGAAGATGTCCAGTAATTTGAAGGCGTCCTCACGCTTTTTAGGACTGTCTACATTTTCGATAAACTCGATTACGCTATTATTGGTTTCTTTCGTTTTAAGTTCGTACATACGATAAACTCCCCTCTACGCATAGAGATCATTTTCTTCAGTATACCGGTTTCCAGATGGTGCTTCCCTCTTTGTTTCCAATCATTCAACCATCCCAGCCGCCAAATCCCCAAATACCCTTACATCCGCGAGGTAATCAAACTCCGGGCTTTGCCCTGACTGATTCAGCATCCGCACCGCGACCGCATTGTATTTGGGCATGACAAGACAAATACAGCCGCTGATGCCGAGCAGCTGATAGGACCCGGCGGGAGTATTGGAACCAAGTTCATGGTCCGGGAAATCCTTCTCCTTCACCCACCAGAAAAACCCTTGCCTCGCAAATCCTGCAGGAAGTATTTCCGGACTTTGGACAGCTGTCATCTGCTTAAAAAGAGCAGGGGTCAGGATTTGCTTCCCTTGAGCATTTCCCTCGTTTAAAAACAGATTTCCCCACCAGGCCAGGTTCCGTGTACTGCAATACAGGTTGCTTTGGCTGCCGTCGGTCACGCTGTGCTGCGTATTTTTCATGGGGTTGGATACGTCCCGGTCCCCTTCTTCAGCTATCCATCCGCTTTCCTTGGTCCCCGTTACCGAAAACACTTCATCATGAAGGATCTGGGCGATGGTTTTCCCCGTTGTCAGACGGATCAGCTTAACTAATAAATCCACTCCCGTATTATTATAAGACCAGCTTTCTCCGGGAAGAAACGTGCGAACGATGCGGCTGTCCTTTTCAGCGAGACCGTGGGTATGGGTAACCAAGTTCCGGATGGAGGTGCCTTTCACCGCTTGGAGATCAGGGAAAAACCCGCCAAGTTCCTGATCTATGTGTTTTATTTTCCCTTTCGATAACGCCCAGGCGAGCGCAAAGCCTATATAAGCTTTTCGGATAGAGGCGATATTGAACCGGGAATCCGGCTGCACCGGTCTGGAATGATGTCCGTAATCATGAATGCCGCTGTAAGATTCATAAACGACTTTATTCTCCTGTAAAACCATACAGCTGAGTCCGGTAGCGTTCAGCTGTGTTTTTGATTGTTGATTGTGAACCTCCATTGGATGCACAAAAACCCCCTCCTTTTTCCATTATAAAGGACAGGGCAGAGGGTGAAAGGCACTTTTAATTAGCTGCCGAATAATTTTTACCCGGAGGCGGGGTCTTTTTTCCAATGCTTTCTCATCACCAGACACATGAGACCGATAATGACGGCAAAAAGCAGACTGATGAAAAATCCGGAGCGGCCGATTTTTTCAAGCAGGGTTCCGGCGACGGCGGCAGCTATCAAAACGATGCCTGCTGCAGCGATCAGCTTTTCCCATAAGGAAAGCTTCAATATTTTTAAGGACGACAGGATAATGAATGACCAGTTGTAAAGGAGCATAATCCCGGCCGCTGTTGTAATGTACTCATAAATTTTTCCCGGAAGGAGGAGGGAGGCAATGATGGAAGCGAGCATCCCGGCAACGGCCAGCCCGAGAGACGGGACAGGCAATTTCCGTTTGCCTTTCGTTGTTTTTGAAAAAAACTTTGGTGCATCCCCGTCCTCTCCGAGCGTTACAAGCAGAGTGGTAACGCCGAACAGGGCGGCTGTAAGTGTAGAAAAGCCCGCAATAATGATGGCTGCATTGAAAACGTGCGGGAAAAAGGAAAGATCGTAGCCGCTGAGAGCCGTCACAAACGGGCTCTCTTTTTCGTTAAAGGCACCTATAGATGCCATGCTGACGGCGAGTGCTAAAGAGGCTATATAAATAGCGGTCAGCAAAATCAGCATCACAGAGCCTGCTTTCGGGGCATCTTCTTTTTTCTTCAATTGCATAGCCATCAGCCCGATTACTTCAATGCCTCCAAAAGCGTAGAATGCATAGATGAGAGACGATCCAAAGCCTTGCCACCCCTCAGGAAAAAGCCGGTCCTGCGAAAGCGGCAGCGACGGATTAGGAGCATTGCCAGGAATCCAGCCGGCGATGGCGGCGGCCGCCAGAATGATGAACATGATAATGGCTGCCACTTTTGCAATGGCCATAATGTTTTCCACCCGGTCAAAGCCCTTTGTTCCTCCGAGCACAACAAGAATGGAGAGAATGGCATATCCGGAAGCGAACAGCCAGATCGGGACATTCGGGAACCAGAAGCGGGAGAGGATGGACAGGGCAGTGAGCTGGCTGCCCATGATTAATATATTTGACGTCCAGTAATTCCAGCCGCAGCTGAAGCCTGCCCAGCGGCCGAACGCTTTCCCGGCGTAATAGCAAAACGATCCCTTTTGAGGATCCTGTGCGGTCATTTGTGCAAGCAGATGATAAACGATATAGGTGCCGAGCGCCGCAAGAAGAAACGAAAAGATAATTGAAGCACCAGTTGCTTTTATGCCGATGGCGGAGCCGAGAAAATATCCGGTCCCGATTGTGCAGCCGATCCCAATGAGGGAGAGCTGCCACCACTTAAGCTGTTCTTCTTTCTTTTGTTCTGCCATATTCATTCCCCCAGTCTATTCGTATTTTTGACAGGGGGAGGCGATATTATGTGAAAAGAATAAAGGCCTCATAGCCAAAATAAAGGCCGAATCCGATCAGAGATAAGCCGGACAGGCAGGTGATAGCCTGTAGCGTGCGGTCATTCAAAAATCCACGTGCAAAGCTCGAAAAAAAAGCCATGGAAATGTCCCATAACAGCAAACCCAGCAGAATGGAACCACTGTATATGAGCAGTTCTGTACTCTCATAGGCCGAAGCGGTTTTTGCCAGAACGGATCCATATATGCCAATCCAGAACATGATCGTTAGAGGATTGGTCAGCGCCATGAAAAAACCGGTCAAATAGGACTTTTTTAAAGAGCATGGCTTTGCCTTCCGCAGCTCCATGCTTTTCCTTGCCTGAAGGAGACTTTCTATGCCGGTGTAGACGAGAATAAAAAAACCGAACAGCCATAGGAAGGCTTTGACGACCGGGATTTCGATAAACTGCACGAGCCCCATAAAAACAGCCAGCATATAAAGCACATCCGCGGTAATGGATCCGAGCCCGATCAGCCAGGAATGCCAGAACCCTTTATTGAAGCCTCTCTCAATCTGAGCGGCATTGATCGGCCCGATTGGCGCTGCGAGAGAAATGCCGAGCAGGATATGGCTGATGAACGTATTCATGCTTCCTCTCCTTCTGTGTTTTCTCTATATGTATTCAAAGGCTGTCCAAATATCCCTGAAAAAGAAAGGCCATAACCCGGATCGGTTATGGCAAGCGTTAATCCTCAAGCGATTCCATTGTTTGCTGAAGATGGACAAGCCGCTCGGAAGCAAGGCTTAGGCGGTGTTGCTGTTCATCGTTCAGTTCAAGCGTCTTCGTATAGGCGATGTGGTCCTTTGCAATGTGCAGGCGCTGGACGGCCTGCTGGAACTCGGCCGATCCCGGATGGCCCTGCGCCTCCAGTACAGCCTCTTCGGCATGCCTTAATGCATGCATCGTGTCTTCAAACACTGCCATTCCTCCTTCTGTACCATAGCCTTAGCTTTTACCTGAAGCATGGCTGCCTATTCCGGAATCTATTCCTGCTAACGTAACGAATGGAAACAGGTAAAGGAACTGGTCGTAGCCTCGCCATGGCATTAATCAGCTTCTCCCCCATAAATGGAGAAATCGTTTGATCAGTGACCACATCCGTAAGAAGCTTTAACGGTATGAAGCGGGCTTCAGCTGAATAAACTGTCGTTGGCGTCATCTGACTTAAGCGAAAGGGGAATGGGCATGTATCCTTATTATCCCTACTACAGCAGCAAGCTGGAATGTGAAGTAAAACCGCTTACGTTTCCGCCTCAGGCCCAGGCTCAGCAGCCAGGGTTTGAATATGCCATGAACCCGAGGCCGATCTCTGAAAACCCGGATGATAAGGGAAGCGGGAAGCTGAAGGATAAAATCGCCATTATCAGCGGAGGAGACAGCGGAATTGGGAGAGCGGCGGCCTATGCCTTTGCAAAGGAAGGGGCAAGCCTTGTCATCCCTTATTTAAACGAACATCGGGACGCAGAGGAGACAAAGGAGCGGATTGAAGAAATCGGCGGAAAATGCCTGCTAATTCCGGGAGACCTCTCCGAAGAAAACACAAATGAAAAAGTGGCAGCCCAGGCACTCAAAACATTTGGGAAAATTGACATCGTCGTTAATAATCTGGCTGTCCAATACCCTCAGGAAGACTTTTCAGCTATAACAGCCAAGCAATTTGACCGCACGTTCAAAACGAATATCTACTCCTATTTTTATATGACAAAAGCGGCTGTCCCCCACCTTAAGCCGGGTGCCTCCATCATCAACACCGCCTCGGTAACTGCTTATGAAGGGAACAAAGAGCTGATTGACTATTCGGCAGCAAAAGGGGCCATCGTCTCCTTCACCCGATCCCTCGCCCTTAATCTGATTCCTAAAGGCATCCGGGTCAACAGCATCTCTCCAGGCCCAGTCTGGACCCCGCTCATCGTTTCAAGCTACGGTGCGGAAAAGGTAAGCCGTTTCGGATTGCAGTCTGCTTCCAAACGGGCAGCCCAGCCGTTTGAGCTGGCTGGTGCCTATGTCTACCTCGCAAGTGATGACTCAAGGTATGTGACGGGTGAAGCCATGCATGTGAACGGCGGGCAAATGATGACAACCTGATTCTGGTTTGTAAATCGGAAGTGTTGGCATAAGCCTATTAGGGTACTGATAGATAATAGACCAAAAAGGAGACAGTAATTATGGCGCGAAAACCAATTATAGGCATTACAGGCTCACAGAAAGATGTAAACGGGATTGATCATTCGTTTGTTCACTCCAAGTATCCGGAAGCAGTCCTGAGAGCAGGCGGGATCCCCATTATTCTGCCTATTGGAACGGACGAAGCAGCCGAAGCATGGGTGAACATGATTGATGGCCTGCTGTTAAGCGGGGGAGAAGACGTGGATCCTCAGTCATACGGGGCCAATCCTCATCCGGAACTCGGCAAAACAATTCTCGAACGGGATGAAACAGAGATTGCCCTTGTAAAGGCAGCTGAAAAAGAAAGGCTTCCGATTTTTGCAATCTGCCGTGGTATTGCCTCTTTGAATACAGCTCTTGGAGGGACCCTTACCCAGGATATTCACAGCCAGCTTAATGATGGAATTAAGCACCATCAGGACGGCTCAAGAATCAATGCCTCCCATGACTGCGAGGTCGAAGAAGGAAGCAGGCTTCACCGCATTCTTGGCGATACGAGAGTCAGCATCAACAGCATGCACCACCAGGCACTTGCGCATGTCGCTGACAATCTGAAGGTGGTCGCCCGTGCACCGGACGGGGTGATTGAAGCAGTTGAAGGCACCGAGGCTGACTGGTCTGTTCTTGCGGTTCAGTGGCATCCGGAAGAAATGGCTGTTAAATATGAAAATATGCAGCGGCTCTTTGATGTTTTTGTGGAAGAATGTACAGAAGAAGAAGCGGTTCAATCGTAAAAAGCGGGCTTTGGCCCGTTTTTTTTGTGTTCAGGTTCGGGGTGCCAGTCCCGCAGTGCTTTAACGCATTCGGGGTCAGAGGCTTACAGCCGTGGTCTCTAGTGCTGGAAGGGTTACAGGATGTGGTGCCGGATCTTTAATACAGCAGTGGAAGTGGGGCCAGACCCGCGATATAACGGAACCATTTTTTACCTTAAATTAACATGTTATAGCCTTCTGACATGGTACGATATAGAAAAAAAGAAGGTGTTGCCTCCCATGTTCCCGATCCTGTTGGGGATCCATATTGCAGCCGGAGTCATTTGCCTGTTTACCGGTCTGATCGCGATGCTTTCACAAAAAAGAAAAGGCAGGCATACATGGTCCGGTGAGATTTACCACGGAGCTTTTGTAATCATTTTTCTTACCTCCATCACGATGGCAGTTCTGCATTGGGAAGAGAGCGCATATCTGTTTTACATTGGTTTTTTCTCGTATTCGTTCGCCATTATCGGATATCTTGCCGTCAAAAGAAAGTGGAAGAACTGGCTGCTGTATCACATTAGCGGAATGCTTGGCTCTTATATTGCCGTCATAACAGCGGTGCTCGTCGTAAATGCCCCAAAAATTTCTTTTTTGCATGGGGTCCCTATTCTCTTTATCTGGTTTCTGCCAACCATCGTCGGAAGCCTCCTTATCGCCCTCGTCAACCGCAAGCATGTCCGTAAAAAAGCATCAGCCGCCAGCTGATGCTTTTACTCCTCCATCACTTCAACCCCAAAGCTCCGCGCCGGTCCATTCATCATAATTTTAACAATGCTCTGAGCCATGTAGGCAGGGGAATGGCTCATTCCGTTCTGGAGCCACCACGTCATCATGCCGTGGCAGGCGGAGGAAATGAAGGTGATGACAAGGTCCTTCGGGAGATGCATCTGTTCCTCCGGCAGGCCGGCTTTCGTAAATTCCGAGTCAAATTTTGTCCGGATCATGGAGAGCATGTTCCGGGAAAATTCCAGACTCCCGTTGCTGCCGAGCATGGCCTGGAAAAAATCTGCATGGGCAGAGATCGCTTCAAAGACAGATTGAATGGAGGTTTCTACATTTTTGGGATGCATTTTTCCGCCTACGAGATGGGTGGACGGGTTAATGTTGCCGATTACATCCTGAAACACTTCATCCGTCAGCCGTTCGAGCAGGTCATATTTGTCCTGATAATGCAGGTAAAACGTGCCGCGGTTGATCATCGCTTTGGCAGTGATATCATGAATGGTCATAGCTTCAAAGCCTTTCTCTCTTACAAGCTGGATGAATGCATCCCG
This sequence comes from Metabacillus sp. 113a, assembly GCF_050107635.1. Lineage (NCBI taxonomy): Bacteria > Bacillati > Bacillota > Bacilli > Caryophanales > Bacillaceae > Metabacillus > Metabacillus sp. 113a. The sequence continues at coordinate 61,503 of NZ_JBNILJ010000008.1, forward strand.
GATGGACCTTCTCGTCCGGATAATGCGCAGATCAGTTTTAAATTCCATCATATCCCTCCAAAAATAAATCAACAATTGCAGATGAAATGTTGTTTATAGGTCATTGCATCCTGTATTGCGCATTGTATGAACCTTTTTTCTAGAATACCATAGTTGTTGTACAGATTGTTAAATAAACAACAGATTGTCTATTAGATTGGAGGTTCAACAATGAAGACTGTCAAAACGTACTTTACTCAGAAAATGTTCTGGGGTGGGCTTGCCGGACTTGCAGCAGCAGCACTTATTTTTACTTTTGCTTTTATGGGATCGAATGTTAATCCGGCCCCGAAGGATCTCCCTGTTGCGCTCGTGATGAAGGACCAGGGTGTACAGCTCCCAAATGGCCAGAAACTTGAGATCGGAAAGCTCATGCAGGAAAAAGTAACGGGAAACAAAGATCTCCCGATTAAATGGACTGTATTGGACAGCGAAAGAGAAGCAAAAGAGAAACTCGATGACCGGGCGTACTATGCAGCGCTGATCATTCCGGCAGAATTCTCTGAACATGCAGCTTCTCTTCAGTCACCGGAACCCGTCCAGGCAGAAGCAAAACTGCTCGTTAATCAGGGAAAGAATCTGAATGCTGCAAACAGCGTGGCGGCGATCATGGATAAAGTATTCACAGGAGTGAACAAAGAAATAAGCGGGCAGATGCTTGCTCAGATGAAAGCTCAAAAGGTGATGCTCGCCCCTGACCAAGTTCAGCAGGCGGCTGAACGGATTTCGTTGAATTCAGAGAACGTGAATGCGGTAGGAGACAATAATGCCGGGGGGAATTCACCGGGGATGATGACGCAAATCCTTTGGCTTACAACGATTATCAGTTCGATCGTTATTTATCTAGGTCTGAAAAAGGCTTCGGGCGGAAGGATCACGCTATCTTCCCTGGCAGCCCAGCTTGCAGCTGGTTTCATTTTTGTAAGCTTGAATTCTTTTATCATCCTCTGGATTGCTACAGGTCTGCTTGGATTGGAGGTTCCGGATTTCGGAGAAACATACGGCTTCATGATTTTCACCGCCTTCATGTTTTTCCTGATGCAGGGCGCTCTGCTCAACTGGATTGGCTTTGGGGCGATGCCGGTTTTAATCCTGCTGTTCTTCTTTTCGAGTCCGGTTTTGAATATGCCGCCGGAATTTCTTCCGGAAGCAACGCGGACGTGGCTCCTGTCCTGGATTCCGTTTACACATAGTGTGGAAGGGTTCAAAACCCTGTTTTTCTTCGAAGGCAATGGTTTTGAAGAGCAGCGCTGGATCCTCGGTATGATTGGTCTCGGTTCCTTTGCGGTTATGGCGGTTTCCACAGCAAAAGGATTGGTGAAAAAGGAAAGCGCACGGCAGGAACCGGCCGAAATGAAATAAAGACCTTATTCCTGATGCTTATTGTGATACCCTTAAGGCAACGAAAGGGGAGATCAAAATGAATGAGCTGATGGCGAAACAGTTTACCATGACGAGAGGCTGGTTTCTCAAAATTGCCAGCGAGACGAAGGATGCTGCGGATGTTCAGCCGAAAGGATTCAGAAATACGATTCGGTGGCACATCGGCCATACACTGACAACAGCTGAGCTTCTTTTGTTCCATCCTCCGGCCATCCCTTCAGAGTACAAGGACTGGTTTGGCGGGGGAACAAGTCCGGAAAACTGGCCTCAGGAAGTGCCATCCTCTGATGAACTAATCAGCAAGCTCAGAGAACAGCTTCCGCGGATTCTTACTATTCCCGATGAGGAGCTCATGGAGAAGATGGAAAAACCGTTCTTTGAAATGGAAACAGCGGGAGAACTAGCCGCCTTTGTGCTGACTCATGAAGCCCTGCATATGGGGAAAATCGAAGAAATGAAGCGTGTCATCGACTTTCAAAAACTCTAAGAAAAAAGTTAACATCTTTTGACCCGTGCCGATAAAATAAGTGAAAAGGCTGAAAGAAAGCCGGCCCCTTAGAGACAGTCATTTCTGCGAAGGTCACCCATTCATCCTACTCCTCAAAACCAGGACAGCAGCCCGACCCGGCCTGCTGTCTTTCTTTTCCCAAAATGGTTTCGTAAACCAGTTTTTGGGGGATTTTATAGGGACGGGCTAATTGAAGGTCTGCATCAAAAGTGGTAGACTGAATAAAGCGAATTTAACGGAAATTAGAATACAAGCATAGGATGATGGAGAATGAAGAGAGCGAGAATTATTTACAATCCGACCTCCGGAAGGGAAGCGTTTAAACGGCATCTGCCGGAGGTTCTGGCGAAGTTTGAAAATGCAGGCTATGAGACTTCCTGCCATGCGACGACGTGCGAAGGGGATGCGACGGATGCTGCAAAGCTTGCAGCGGAACGCGGTTTTGACCTGATTGTCGCAGCGGGCGGCGACGGAACGGTGAACGAGGTTGTGAACGGAATAGCCCGTTTTGATAAACGTCCACAGCTCGGCATTATCCCGGTTGGCACAACAAACGACTTCGCACGGGCCATTGCTCTCCCGCTGAATGATGTGCTTGCAGCTGCAGATATGCTTGTGAGCGGGGTTGCAGTTCCAATTGATATCGGCCGGGTAAACGATGGGTTTTTTATTAATATCGCCGGCGGCGGCAAGCTGACTGAGCTCACGTATGAGGTGCCGAGCAAGCTGAAGACAATGCTTGGACAGCTTGCTTATTACCTTAAGGGCATGGAAATGCTGCCATCCATCCGGCCAACCGAAGTGGAGATTGAGTATGACGGAAAATTATTCCAGGGGGAAGTAATGCTGTTCCTCTGCTCCCTCACTAATTCTGTAGGCGGATTCGAAAAGCTCGCACCGGACTCCAAGCTGAATGACGGTCTTTTTGATCTCCTCATCCTGAAAAAAGCCAACCTGGCTGAATTTGTACGGGTGGCCTCCCTTGCACTGCGGGGAGAGCATATGAACGATGAGCACGTCATTTATACAAAAGCGAGCCGTGTGAAAGTAACAACAAAGGATAAAATGCAGCTGAACCTTGATGGAGAGTACGGCGGTCTCCTGCCGGCTGAGTTTGAAAACCTGTACCGCCATCTCGACATCGTCATGTCGAAGGAAAAAGCAGACGAAATGTCGCAGGAGGACGCGAAAGAAGAGGAAGAGAACGTGAACGAAGGACCGCTCGACAAGCGGGAGATGCAGGAAGAGGACCAATAGAGAATTTAAGCGTGTGCTGAGGCACACGCTTTTTATTGAATGCTTAATTAAAATAGGGTTTAGCGAATTTTGTCGAAAAGTAAATATATTAAAAGTACGGACAATAAAATGAGGAGATAGGACAATAAAATAAAAGTACGGACAATAAGTTGAGAGGCTAGGACAATAAAACAAAAGTATGGACAATATCCTGCCCATCGGCCCTCAAAACAGCTTTAAAAACATCAAAAACAGCCTTATAAGAGCTCCGGCTTGGTGAATGAGGTCTAAACGGGCCTCCAGGGCGAACGCATTCTTGACTTCTAGTTCGAAAGGAAAGCTGCATTCCATGTTATTTTCCAGACAAGGATCCATTGTCGAAACAGCGCCTTAGCGGAACAGCAGGTGATATTCAGGGCAGTGACAGGCTTCTTTATTTCCAAACTGCCAACAGCGACCCTTTCACCCTCTTTAATCCGGCAAATTAAAAGCTGAAGAATCACCAGCTGACCTTAAAAATGAATGGGAAGCTGGTCTACATGGATTTACGAGGGAACCCGCAATCATCTATCTGAGAATACCAGACGGATACATTGCTAATTCCGATTCAGAGCAGGATCTGGTTAAGCTTAAAAATTAGTGAAATACGATTATCTGGTTACAATGCCGATATTATTCTGGGATTCTAAAACGGCCACTCACTGCTCCTTCAATAACTCCAGAATCTCTCTCATCTGTACAAGGTCCCTCGGTGTTTCCTCATCTTCTTTTTCTGCTTTGTTAAGAGGAGAAAGAAAATGCTCGTATGCTTTTGCGAACTCTACCAGGAATACATCTGCGGGGAAGGATGTTTCTTCGATGGTCGCAAGAGAGGCGGAGGGCATCTTTTTAATGTCTACCCGTGCCCGATCCTCACTGAAGCGGAAGACGACGGAATGGTCAGACTCCACCCCAAATGGCGTTACCTCAAATGACTCAAATTTGCGGATCAGCTTCATTGCTACATCATATAGAATGTTTTTCGAAACCTCGGTTAAAAACTGGACCGATTTTCCATTGTATGTAAACACGAACCGCGTGTCGCTGTTCAGGTAATGAATAAACTGATCTCCCTCTGTCAGACTGTCTGCACCCAATGCCTCAATACTAATCACTGAACCCACTCCTCTGCTACTGGTTAGGTATATTATACCAAACCTCATATTACAGCAGAGTTTCAATTCGGTAACATGCTAAAAAATTTGAATGAACCTGCCTATGCATTTATCTAGAGACCGCCTGCAGGTAAGGCATTTGGATTAAGTTGATTGGAATGGCGTGCATGCCTCGACCTCCAAAGCAGAGTGCATAATGCACATACCGTAAGGCGTTTATTAAGAGTAAGATGCAAAACCTCATTTAACCGGTCATCCATATTATGGTGACGGGTGTCTCATAACGGCTCGGCTATGCTGTGCTTCGGCAGCAGAACTGGCGATGCTGCATTACGCTGATGTTTCCCTTCTGAATATGATAAAATTGAGAAAGCATACTTTGAAAAGGACGAGAATAATGCCTAAAACAGAAGTACCCGTACAGAAGAATGAATTTTACGATGTGACCTTTGAAGATCTGACCCACGAAGGAGCCGGAGTGGCGAAGGTTCAGGGGTTTCCTATATTTGTGCAGAACGTTCTCCCTGGAGAGCGCGCCAAAATCAAAATCATTAAGGTGAAAAAAGGCTTTGCCTTCGGACGTTTGATGGAATTGACGGAGGAGAGCCCGGAACGGGTCGAGGCTCCATGCCCGATCTACAAGGAGTGCGGCGGCTGCCAGCTGCAGCATCTGAGCTATAAAGGCCAGCTCGATTTCAAGCGCAAGCAGGTCGAAAACGTCCTCAGCCGGATCGGCAAGCTGGATCTTGACCGGGTAACGGTCCATCCGACTCTCGGCATGAACGACCCGTGGAATTACCGCAACAAAGCCCAGGTTCCGGTCGGCGAGCGGGAAGGCGGACTCGTTGCCGGCTTCTACCAGCAGCGTTCCCATGAAATCATCGATATGCAGAAATGCCTCATCCAGCAGGCGGAAAACGATGACGTCGTCCAGGCGGTCAAAGAAATCTGCAGCCGCCGCGGCATCCGGGCTTATAGGGAAGATACCCACAAAGGCTGGCTCCGCCACATCATGGTCCGCTACGGCCAGGTGAGCGGGGAAATGATGGTCGTCTTTGTGACAAAAACAAACCACTTCCCGCATAAAAACGAAATCATCGAAGAAATTACAAGCCGGTTCGGACAGGTGAAATCGATCGTCCAAAACATCAACAATAAACTCACGAACGTCATCTTCGGCGATGAAACAAACGTCCTCTGGGGCGAAGAATACATTTACGACAGCATCGGTGACATCCGCTTCGCCATCTCGGCAAGGTCGTTCTACCAGGTCAACCCGGAGCAAACGAAGGTGCTTTACGACAAAGCACTGGAATATGCTGAGCTTACAGGCGAAGAAACCGTCATCGACGCTTACTGCGGTATCGGAACGATCTCCCTGTTCCTCGCCCAGAAAGCGAAAAAGGTATACGGTGTCGAAATCGTCCCCGAAGCCATTGAAGACGCCAAACGCAACGCGGAACTGAACGGACTGAGCAACGCAGAATTTGGTGTCGGAGAAGCGGAAGTCGTCATCCCGAACTGGTACAAGAAGGGCATCAAAGCGGACACAATTGTCGTCGATCCGCCGCGTAAAGGCTGCGACGAAGCCCTGCTGAAAACCATTCTGGATATGAAGCCAAAGCGGGTGGTCTACGTAAGCTGCAATCCAGGAACACTTGCGAGAGACCTGCAGGTGCTCGAACAGGGAGGCTATGAGACGGTTGAAGTCCAGCCGGTCGATATGTTCCCGCAGACGATGCATTGTGAAGCGGTTGCGAAGATTGTTTTAAAAGAGGAAGCAGACGCCTGATTTTTGGCGGCACACCGGTAACGAATGACCGGTGTGCCGCTTTTTTTTATGGGCATTGTATGGAAGCAGAAGGATAAAAGCGGATCATGCAGAATAGCTAAACCAGAATATTGAAACAGGAAGGAGTTAGAGTATAAAACTTCTGCTTACATCTGGCGGTGTCAAAAACAAAAGCATCCATGCCGCACTGGAAGACATGCTGGACAAGCCAATCGCCGACTGCAGTGCTCTGTGTATCCCCACTGGAATGTATGGACACCCCTGGGTTGGTCCCGGCGTCCAGGCCTGGAAGTTCATCACTTGAAAAGAAGAGAATCCTATGGTCAGCCTGGGCTGAAAATCCGTCGGCATACTGGAGCTCACAGCGCTGCCAAGCATTGACGAAGAACGGTGGATGCCGCTGGTCAGGGAGACAGACGTCCTGCTCGTGAGTGGAGGCGACGCCCTCTACCTGAGTTATTGGATGCAGCAGTCCGGACTGGCAGACCTCCTGCCCTCGCTGCGTTCAGTCTATGTGGGAATGAGCGCCGGAAGCATGGTAATGGCACCTCGTATCGGGGACTTCTTCGTCGGCTGGACTCCCCCAAACGGTAGTGATAAAACACTCCATCTCGTCGATTTTGCCATCTTCCCCCACCTGGATCACGGGATGCTCCCGCACAACACGATGGCTGCTGCTGAGAAATGGGCAGCCGGGATAGAGGGGCCGGCTTATGCGATTGATGATGAGACCGCCATAAAGGTGATTGGCGGCGTGCCAGAAGTTATCTCAGAAGGGCATTGGAAGCCATTCTTGTCATGATGCTGTTCTGTGCTGGTTTATTAAATGGTTTTTGTTTTCTCAGGTAAAGACCGAACGTGGGCATAATTTAACCAATAGGATAAATTAAGGGATGCTCAAATAAGTCATAGATGAAAAGCAGTCCGGTAACATTCGGACTGCTTGTTTGCGTTAAATCACATTTTTGGTAAAAACTGTTTAACTTTCGTTTATTTGTGGAACAAAGAAGTAGTTTGACCGATTATGGCGTTTTGTTTCTCATTCTTCACACCGTTAGATTCCCCGCAGACAGAGGACACGCCTGATTTTAAAGGAGTGAAACGTTTTGCCGGATATACTGGAAATGGAGGCGCGGCGGGCTGAACGGGAAGAGATCCGCAGGCGGATTGAATCTTTAAGGGACTACAGAGCGGATGTTGAGGAAGGGCTGGATGAGCTCGAAAAAGCAAAGAAAGGTCTTCATTATGTCAATGACCAGTATGCATCCGATTGGAAAGGCAAGGCTGCAGAAGCCTATAAAGAAGTGGCCGCCGAGCTTAAGCAGCTGGAGACGAATATGGACCAGGCGGGCAAAGAGACCGTGGATGAAATTGACAGGGAAATCAGCCGGCTGCTTCAGGAGTACAGTCAGGTATGACGGAGATCCTGATCAACGCAGATGACCTGCTGAACATGGCTCAGAAACTCGGCACGGCCAAAGGGTACGGTGAAGAAGCCAAACGCATTCTCGAAGGCGCTTCCGCTTATGTCAGCAACGGCGCCATTGAAAATGCTAAAATGGACGTAGAAAAGCATCTGAAAAGCTATGTGGAAAAGCTGGATAGCGGCCATCAAAACATCTTCATCGCCCGGGAGTCCATGCTCGGAACCGATCAGGATGCCTCCGGCCTTTTCAGCGAAAACCCTGGCGCCATCCCCCAATCGATTGAAAAGAACCCGCAGGCGATCATCGAATGGAAAAGAAACCATGTGCATGTGGAGGACGGGGAGCTGGTGAACCCGATGGGACACCGGGTGGCCAAAACCAAGCAGATTGAAAGTGCGGACCCTAAATTTCACGGCACCTATTACGTCTATAACAACGGCCAGATTGTCCGGGAGTATACAGATGATAAGGGGAAGCTGCAGGTCCAGCTCGCTGAAAAAATCCCAAAGGTTTTACCCAGTTCACCCTTAAAAGATTGGTCTGGTAAGAAATGGGTCGTGAAGAAAAAAAGCGTAAAGGAATTCAATAAAAAAGTTGAGGAAGGTTCCGTCATCTTAAACTTCCTCCCGGGAATTTCGGCGTATAAAGTAACATCTGAACTCATGACAGGGCGCCACATGCTCACCGGAGAAAAAATCGAAAACATCGAACAAAAACGGGAAATCGCCTCAGAAGCTGCGGACCTCCTCCCCGTAAGCTCCAACATAAAAGGAGGCGTCGAAGCAGCCACCGGCTTCAACCCCATCACGCAAAAAGAAGTAGACAGCATCACCAGGGGAGTCGGCGCCCTCGGCCTATTCGGAGGCTTCCTTATCAAAGGCGGCTCTAAGCTGGTTCGAAAAGGAGATGACTTGTGGGGTGTCTTGAATAAGGAGACGAAGAAGGTTGAGGGTAGGGGTAAAGGTACAGGTATCTCTGCAGCTGATGATATAATATCCAATATCCCTTCTAACGCTACGAAAAGAAATTTAACACCAACTGATAATATTAAAGAAGGTGTTGAATACAAATGGAATGATGGAGCAACATGGAGGGTCAGAATGCACAGTGAAGATTTGTCTGCTCCAATTGGTTCAAATGCAAATATGGGATGGACTATGAGAGTTCAAAGAGGTAAATGGTTTATGGATAGTCAAGGAAATTGGCATAAAAATAATTTGTTAAATAAAAACAGTCCATTCTTTAACGAAACAATCGCCAACCAAACCCATATTTCTATAAAAAGACCTTAGGAGGGTTGTATGACATATAATATTTATAATAAACTGACGACTTTGTTTAGGAACAATAACCATGATAAGCTGAGAGTATTATATGAACTGTGTGACATATTAGAGAGTTACGAATACAAGGATTACAATATTGAAAATTTAAATGAAATTTTAAACTTCCTTGTATCAAAAATACACACTGAGAATGATAGTAAGCTGAAAGACCAAATATCAGAAGCTATAAATTTAGTGTTTATGTACCAACAAGTTAATGAGTTTAACTTTGATAGTATTATTCTAGTCTTAGATAATTTAAGTGAATTTGCATTATCAAATTTGCTTGAAGTGTTGGGGCAATCAAATAACGCAAGTTATCTAAACTTGCTAGAGCAATATAAAAATCATAGTAATATTCTTGTCAGAGAAGCAGCGTATAACGCTATCAGTAATTTGTGTAGTACTATATAAAATAACAATAATAAAACCTTGAAAGGAATTAAACCTTTCAAGGTTTTTTTTTGGCGGTGGGGCTACCCAGTGACGAACAGTTCGTTTTTTATTTATATAATATGAGTTACCCTTGTAAGCGCTGTTGTTTGTAAGAATTATATAGTACGTACTACACCTTTAAAACGTTTGCCCTATTTATTCTTGTAGGGTGTCTTGAATAAGGAGACGAAGAATGGATTGTCAACACGAAACTAGACAGTTTTATAAGGTGTCCAAGTTTACACTCGATGGGGCTTATGTAGCCTAACGTTCTGTGAATTCGAATGTGATTAAACCAATGAACATAATCCTGATTCTCTTGTTAACTCTTAAAAACTGGTAAAATGACGACGCTTAACGAACTCTGTTTTAATGATTTTAAATGTTGCTTCAGCCACCGCATTATCATAAGGGCAGCCCTTCATACTTAAGGAGCGTTTGATTCCGAACGTCTCCAGAGCGTCGTCAATTAGCTTGTTTTCGAATTCACTGCCACGATCTGTATGGAAAAACTTGATCTTGCGGAGGTCCCTTTTGATCGGTGATAGAGCTCCGTGTAGCCTATCCAACCCTAGTGTATTTAGTGGAAAGACTGCAGATGAAATTGCTGGAATTTTAAAGAGTCAAGGTATTATGTTACTGTAAGAGCCTCTACTAAATCACGCTCAGGTGCACAAATAATTAAAGTCAATAATCCAGGAAGCGGTAGAAATATTACACAGCTACAAGTATCAACTGGTGGAGGCAGACATGGGGATAATCCTTATATAAAAATTAGTACAAGTGACCAAGGTATTATAAAAATTGTAGATGGAAAAAAGAATACTTATAAAACTGATGGAAAAGAAAATGCTACTATTATTTTTAATGGGAAGTGATATATCTGATTAATTTACAGGCACCTATTGTCCCTTGGGACGGAATGGGCGGAATGAAGCTATATAGCCACATCAATGAGTTTTATTCAATGATAGAACAATATGGTAAGCAACCGAAACTATTAGGAAAATATTTAATAAGGTATGAAATAGATAACTCATTAGATTTATGGTTTAATCTATTAAATGGTAAGTTATTTAAAATAACTGCAACAAGTAACTATAAGGGTACATTATTTAATAAAATTAGGGTAGGAATGCACATTGATGATGTTATAAAGCTAGAACCAAGTTTTGTATATGATGATTTTGAAGAAGTGTATTGTAGTTCTAAAGGAGTTTACCTTGAAACAGACCCCGTTGAACAAACAGTTTTGTGGATATCAGTATATATTAAAGAAATAGACAATCCAGATTTTGAGAGAGGAAATTGGTAGGAACACCTTATGAAACCTTGATTGGCTAAATGCCTTTCAAGGTTTTTTTGTTAGTGGGACTATACAGTGACGAATAGTTCGTTTTTTTATGATATGAGTAACCCTGGTAAGCCCTGAATTATGTTCGTAAGAATTATATAGTACGTACAACGCCATTAAAACGTATGCCCTATTTATTCTTGTAGCGCTTTCAACAAATACAATAAAAATGGTTGGAAAGGTATTGTAGCAGGGCAAACTATAGGTATAAAAGCAGGTGGACCGTGGCAAAATAGCAGGGGTCAATTATCTTCATATGATTTGACGTAAATAACAAATTATTAAATTAAACACTAGCCGATCAAAGATCTATTCATAGTTCGGAGGGTTCGATTTATTGCAGCTTACAACTTAAGTAACTTACAATACATAATATTTAATTGAGAAAGGAGTTGTAAAATAATGAGATTAGTTAATACCTATCTCTCAGACCATGAAATGAAGAGAGAAGATATTCAGGTGATTTGCAATATATTTAAGAAACAATATGAAGAAAATATAGAAGTAAGTAGTTATAAATATGATGATCGTAAATATTATGAAACTGATTTTGATATAATTGACATAGAATTTCTAAAGGAAAATATTTATATAGAAATTGATAAGTTAATTAAGATTCATGAAATAGTTATGCAATTAGTTGACCAAAATATAGAAATAATTGTAGCGAATGATGATACAGATACGGAAATCCAAGTTTTTGAAAAAAATTGTAACGATATATCAGGGTTTGGATTATTTATTACTTCAAGAAAAATTCAAGAACTTGAACCCTATTATACTTCTGATATTTGCAACGCATATTTGAATTTTGAGAATGTTAGTTTTGGTGTAATGTTTGAATAGATGAAGAGACGGTTTATTCCACGTTCGTTTGGAAATGAAAACCCTCTTAACTCTTACTCGCTTAACAAAAAATACTAAACAATATGTGATGGATGATTAATTGGATGAAATTTTTTATAGAAGAAATAATATGACCTAATGCTGGGAAATATGATGATCCGAACATAGGTTAACCTTCTAATCCTTGATTGGCCAAATGCCTTTCAAGGTTTTTTTCGTTATAATTTAAGTGGGAGAAAGAAAATATGATTTTAACTTTAAGGTATGAAAAACTAAATTCCTTATAATAACCTAGAGATCGTGTACACCTTTGAGATAAAAGGGTACTAACAAATCTCAAATTAGAAGAATATAGTCTACATTACTAATAAATATATATAAATTCAAATAGACTAAACCTTTATGGAGATTAACATCATTATTAGTTAAAGATGGTCAAAAAGCAATTATCAGATGGCATTCTCCAGATAAAAAGGCGGCTGAATTACTCCCTGATTCAGGATCAAGATGGACGGCTCAAATAAAAACAAATCATTAGGTATTGATGGTAAGTGGTATAGAAATCAAAGTTTAGATATCGTTCATATTCCAGTTAAAGGGAGATAGAAACAATGGAGTTAAGAGATTATGAAGTACTTCCAGATTTGATATCAGTGGATAAACTTGAATGTATGTATGAAGAAGTCCTTGAAGAGTTTAACCTGGGTAAAATGGGAAAGGTAAATTTTCTTAAAATATTGAACGAATTAACTGATCAGCAAGTGAGCTCAATGTAGATTTAAAATCTAAAATTGATCAGGAGCTTTATAAATTGTGGAATACTAATTCCTATGAAGAAGTGGATGTTACATTATCAATCGTTATAAATCTTGGTTTGGAAGAATGTTTTAATAAGATTAAAGTTTCATTAGAGAATGAAGACATGTCAAATGAGATCAAATTGGAAATAGAGGATGCAATAGAGGAGATTGATGATAATATCTCCAATCCATATTCTAACCTGGAGAAATAGTGTACACCCTGGAAGGTGTGGGATTTCTCCCAAGATGATACGTGAAGAAATATAAGATAATTACACATCACACCATGCTCAATGGTTTTATTGTAGGTGCAAATCCAGTTTCTAAGCCATAGGAGGAAAAATGAAAACGATAAAAATAGACTTAGAGTATCAGTGTTACCCAATGTGGATATATAATGAAAAAGGCGAGTTAATTGATAACAGTGTCGCTAATGAACTTGCAAACGAGACTTTGATAGTTAGAGCGTTAGATGAAATTCAAGAGGCGTATGATAACTTATTTGAGGATAACGAAGTGAATTTTGAATATAAGGGATTTGCTCAAGAACAAGAAAGAGAGCAATTTCTACGTTTAGTTAGCGAAACCGTAGATTCTATTAAGAGTAAATTAAGCAATGTTTACAGAGTTGAAAACAAAGTTAATCTTTGAAAGATTATTGATTACCTTGATTGGCTTCAGAATTTGCATTCCGAGGAGAGCTTAGAGGGAAAATTGCTGACAAATATCAAATGATTTATTTAAGGTTCAATTACATTTCTACTGGTCCGAAAAGGAGATGACTTGTGGGGTGTCTTGAATAAGGAGACGAAGAAGGTTGAGGGTAGGGGAAGGATACGGGTAAAATTCCAGGCATGCCACCTATCGTTCAGTCCCGAATAAATATAAGTAATGATGGATGGAAACATGTAAAAGATAGACATTTTTCAAACAAGAATGCTCCACGGTTCACAATCTCTCAGGATGAACTTTGAACATTGTTATCCAATAAAGAAATAGTAAAATCACCAGTTTCAAGAAGTATAGATAGTGCAGATGGACCTAGATATGTCAGAGAAATCACTTTGGATAAATTTAATGATTTTAAGCCTGCGTCTACAATGACTATTTTAGTTGATAGCAGTGGAATTTAGTGACAGTGACACCTGGGTAATTAAATAGTTAAAAAGGAAATGAAAAACGTGAAACTAATTGGTAGCAAAACGGAACAAGATATAAGAAAGCAACTTGTAAAATCTAATGAATTACTTTTCAAGAGTGAAGAGAATAAAAGATTGCTTGAAGTGATAAGAAGTTTATATCCTGAAATGAAAGTAGCTTATATTATTGATTGGATACCTGAGCAAGGTGAGGATATTTATAAGTTGTTAATTAATGAGAACATTATCTTGGAGATTGAATTAGATCGATATAATGCAGAAATTGATCCAATTATAGAATCTAAATCTATTACTCAATATTTACAAGGTCTAAGTAAGCAGAAACAAATTAAATTAGGAGTTGCTCGAGATTTAGCGAATAAATATTTGGATAATATGAATAGTTAGTTAATTTATAGTGAATACCTTGATTGACTCAATGCCTTTCAAGGTTTTTTTTGTGGGGGCAACCTTAACGAATAGTTCATTTTTTATACAGAGAATATGAGTAACCCCTGTAAGTCCTAAATGGTGTTATAACAAATTCCTTAGTACGTACAACACCTTTAAAACGTATCACCTAATTTGCATTTCGAGGAGAGCTTAGAGGGAAAATTTCTGACAAATATCAAATGATTCATTTAAGGTTCAATTACATTTCTACTGCTAAAAACTAAAGAGGAATTTTCAAATAGTCTTAATTATTTCCCTTGAACATCCGGTTCGAGGGTATTTTTAATATCGTAGTTAAACAAATCATCGTTGACTTCCTCCCCTTAAGCTCCAACATTAAAGGAGGCATTGAAGCAGCCACCGGCTTAAATCCAGTCACACAAAAAGAAGTAGACAGCATCACCAGGGGAGTCGGCGCTCTCGGCCTATTCGGCGGCTTCGTTGTCAAAGGCGGCTCAAAGCTGATCCGAAAAGGAGATGACTTGTGGGGTGTCTTAAATTAGGAGACGAAGAAGGTTGAGGGTAGAAGAATTTTGCTTCTAGAGATTTACTAGAGTCTCATTTTGAAAAACTTGCAGTTAAAAACAATGAATTCCATGGAGCTTATAATGATTCAGATCAATATATGCAAGGTGCTCGGGATGTTATGAGCAGTGGCACAAAAGTAGGATATCAATATAAAGGTGAAACTCGAACAGGTTACGTGAAGTTTATGGGTAACACTCGTAAGGGGGAAGCAAAATTTGAGTTTGTAGGAACAAATGCCAATGGTAATGTTACAACGTATCATGTAAAACGCGTTGAGGATTTATGGAAAATGCTAAATAACAATAAACGGGATAAAACAATTAACCCTATGGAATAAGGAGGTAATCTTTCATGGAATATACTGCAAAATTAATTGAATTAAGTCCTTTAATTGAAGAAGAAGCTGTACTTGAAATTAATGGACAAAGATTAGTTGCTTTTATCAATCACTGTCCTTTTGAGATAATTCAAGGAGGACAGTACCAAGTTGAAATGGAATTGGCTATACTTGATGATTTCGTAATTTCTAAGAATGGTTCAGATGAAAAAGGTATTGAACAGATAGGAGATAGTTTTTCGTATTCTATTAGAGGTACCTTGAATATTGATAATGGTACTATAGACGCAGGCATATTATTTAAGGTAGATAGTGAATTGCTTTTCGACTATGGATATCTTCATAATCAAAATGTACAAATTCTGGTGGATAGATTAAGCGTTGATTTTATTGAGTGATATGTTGAACCTTGATTGGCTTAGTGCCTTTCAAGGTTTTTTACATTAAATTATATTAAATCATCTGATATTTGAGTGAGACAATGAGAAAATGTTTTGTTTGAGAATTGAGAGCTCTTACAATTTATGTAACGGGAGGGTGAAAAGTTGAACGTTGTTGGGTATATACGAGTCTCCACTCAAGGGCAAGCAAGAGATGGATATAGTTGAAATATCAAGAAGATGAAATTAAAGCATATTATAAAGAGCATGGATTGAAGTTGATACATATTTTTAGAGACGAAGGAATTAGTGGCGCAAAACTAAATGAAGAAGCATTCGAAATAGACAGGGTGGGCTTTCAGGAGATGTTGGCTCACTTTCGTCTGTCCAGATTGATTATGTGGTAGTGCTGAACACAAGCTGATTATATCTGTCATATATTGTCAATTTACTGATGCAACGAGAGCTAAAGAAATATTGCTGTGATATTAAAAGCATTGAACAGCCATTTTACAGTATTCACAAAAAAGACCCAAACGATTTTTTGGTCAAAGGCTTAATGGAGTTATTAGACCAATATCAACGGCTTGAAATTGTCCTCAAACGATTGACTCAATGCCTTTCAAGTTTTTTTTGGCAACCCAGTAACAAATAGTGCATTTTTTATACAGAGAATATGAGTAACCCCTGTAAGCCCTATATGGTGTTATAACAAATCCCTTATTACGTACAACACCTTTAAAACGTATGCCCTATTTACTTTTAATTTGGTTAAGCAAATAACCATCATATCATCAGTTACCATCATTTCTATTCTCCAAAGCCATTTCTTCGCTTTCTCACAGCCTTTTAAATTTTTTCGCAGCTTTTACGTACATATAACGATTACTATTCCAAAAGGACTACTCCACCTGGATTAATTCCTGAATGTCGATGTCTAACACTTTGCATCCCGTTTCTAATGTTGAGAGGTAAACTCTGTTCACATCTTTCCCCACCTGGATCGCCCTCTGAATATTTAGCGTCCCCAATCTCGAGAGTCCATAGAGTTGTGCAGCTCATTTCCTAAGCAAACAAAAAGAGAACGCTTTTCAGCGTCCTCTATAGTAGCTTGGTTTCTTAACCTTAAAGACCTACTTGGTCAGCCCCGTACGTAGCTTCTTCTGAGGTAAATCCTTCAAATTCTAGTTGTTCAATCAAACTACTCCTTGAGAATGAAGAATAGTCGAGATAATCTTTTGCTTTTTTACCAGCCTGTTCCTTCCAATCTACTTCAATGCTATCGACAGCAAAAGCTGCCTCGTCAGCAGGGAATCCTTCAAACGTTAATTGTTCAACAAGTCCACTTTTAGAAAATGCAGAAAAGTCAAGGTAATCATTTGCCTTTTGTATTGCATTTTGTTGGGAAACAGATATTTCAGGTTCTTCCGAAACTGGTTCTTCCTTTTTAACTTCTTCAACAGGCTCTTCTACTGCTTTCTCAACTACCTCACCGTCACCGTTCATATCCTCACCAGTAAGTGCTTCAGCTTGATCAGATAGTTCCACTACTTCCTCAGCTTTTTCATTAGCTTCCTCTAGTTTTTCCAGTGGTTCAGTATCAGGTTCTGCAACAGTTTCTTCAGTAGGTTGATTAGCAATAACGATAATGAAAATAACAGCAATTAACCATACCCACCATTTTTTGTAGAATGGTTTTTTTACTTTTTCTTTAGGCATTTATACTTCCCCCGCATATAGTATATATTTACTGCAACGAAGATGATTGTAACACATATGTAAATATACTGAAATATTTTTGTAAGATAAAAACAATAAATTCTCCTACAGCTTATCGTTTACTATCAATCCAAGAAAGGATATGAGGATGGTTACTGTCCTCTCAGGTCTTTAGGATCTTTAACACTTTTTGGGAGTAGGCTTTCTAGGATCGAAATCTCGTAGATTGTACGAAGACTATTCTTGGTTTTGAAAAGCGAATAAACACCATTCACAACATCCTTTTTAAAATAACGAAGGAAATCGCTGGCGAATGCCCTTTTACCAGCAAGATGTGGAGGGCGCAGAAGATCATTAAAAGAAAAAAGCAAGCTTCCTATAAGGAAACTTGCTTTTTGGAGCTAGGAGCGGCCGCTTGATGTTCCGTCCCTCTTGTATTGGTCAGATGTTATGTACCTGTGTGCTTATTCATCCCTGCGAGATCTTTATCTTTTTAATAAGCTTAACAATTGCCTCATCATTTCCCGTACCAATCGACACGGTTTTTGTGTTGCTGATTAGATCCTGATAAAATTGTTCACCGGCAGGGTACTGCCCATCCCAGCGCAATGGAACATTATAGACATTGACCGTTCCGTCTCCATTCCCGCTGTAAGTGACGGATCCGTCTACTAATCGGGAGCCTGCTAACTGAATCACATCCTCTGGATAGCCAGCACTGGTTTCATCATCAGGATTAAGCGGTGTTCCAGCTGGAATCAGGCGAACATTTAATTCGTCAATCTCCTGATTCGGCCCAAGCTGCAGCCAGACTCTTGCATATTCAACTTCTTCAGAAGAATAATCAGCCAAAAGATCTTCTTCACTTTCAGCTGCATTGGCTGCCTCCTCAGGCTTCGTTTCATCCTCTTTTTCAACTGTGCTGCTTACTTCTTCCTTTTTTGTTTCTCCTGAAGTTTCCTCGGTGGGCATTGATTCTTCTTCTTCTTCTTTTACGGTGTCTGTTTCAGAAGCAGTATTTTCATTTTCAGATTGAGGAGCCGTTTCATTCTCTGGAGATTTTGGTTTTGCTGCTTCCTTCTGATCACTTTGACAAGCTGTGAGCAAGAGAAGGAGTAAAAATAGAGCGGAATAAGAATACTTTTTTGTGTGTTTCTTCAATTGAATAGTTCCTTTCTAGTAGAAGTATTTTTTATTCAGATTTGGATAAATCTTCTTAATTAATTCTACGCTATTATATTAGGATTGTAAAAAGAGAAATCAAAATACTTGTCATTATTTTTAAATTCAGAAAAACAAATTACCAGCAATACGGACAGGTTACCTTGCGGGTGCGTTTCAACTCTCTCTTTAGTAAGTTATAATGGGGACAGAAAAAATGACGGTTTTAGGAGGCTGCTATGAAAAAGAACATCCATGTAGTAGGCGCAGTAATCATTGAAGACGGCAAGATCCTCTGTGCCCAGCGGGGAGACGGGAAGGCGCTTCCTCTAAAATGGGAATTCCCTGGTGGGAAAATTGAAGAGGGAGAAACGCCTCAGGAAGCGCTGCGCCGGGAGATTGAAGAAGAGATGCTTTGCAAGGTGGAAATCGGAGAAAAAATTGAAACAACGGTTTATGAATATGACTTCGGGATTGTCCACCTCACTACATATTACTGCCAGCTGAAGGAAGGCAAACCGGTTTTAACCGAGCATGCGGCAATGAAGTGGCTAGTGCCGAGTGAGCTGTACACACTAGATTGGGCTCCAGCCGATATTCCTGCTATTGAAAAAATCTCAAAAGAATTTGTTGCAAATTAGTAGAGAGCTACTCACAAATTGTGGGTAGCTTTTTATTATTCTCCTAAATTTGCAGGATCTACCAAATTATCTTACAATTAAAGAATACTTGGTAAATAAGGGGATATTATGTCAAATTTAGTTGAGAAATTAAAGACTTCCTTACATAAAGGATTTATTGATAAACAAACAGTCTCAGGTCATTTTCGGCCTGAATTATTGGTAAATAACACCCGAAAAAACGAAAATGTTTTAAACGCTGTACTTGAGGAATTGGAGAAAAGCATCGACTTTATTTTTTCCGTAGCGTTTATTACAGAGAGTGGTTTAGCCACATTAAAATCTCATTTGCTAGATTTAAAGCACAAGGGAATTCGTGGACGAATTTTGACATCTACCTTTCTAAACTTTAACCAACCGAAGGTATTTAAAGAGCTACTGAAGCTAGAAAATGTAGAAGTGCGTACAACCGATATAAAAGGTTTCCACTCTAAGGGATATATTTTCAAACACGCTACGCATTATTCACTTATCGTAGGCAGCTCGAACTTAACAGCTCATGCCCTAAAGGTCAATTATGAGTGGAATGTGAAGCTCACTTCTCATGAAGATGGGGAGATCATCCATCATTTTAAAAATCAGTTTGAAGAAGTGTGGGAGAATGCACATCTTCTTACTCCAGATTGGATAGAAGTATACGAAAAGTCATACATCCCTCTAGCACAGCCGAATGAAATCAATCAATTAGTTGAAATGCCCGCTCCGTATGAAACGAATGCTTTGAAGGAAGCTTTAAAGATTGTCCCAAATAAAATGCAGGAAGCAGCCTTATCGCAAATTGCTGCTGTGAGAGAGAACGGAAAAGATAAAGGCATTATTATCTCTGCAACCGGGACAGGAAAAACCTATTTATCAGCGTTTGATGTACGCCGTTGTGCTCCAAAGAGAATGCTCTTTATCGTACACCGGGAACAAATTCTTTCGAAGGCGAAAGCCGATTTTCTAAAGGTCCTTGGAGGGATTGAATCTGATTTTGGTATTTACTCAGGTAATAACAAACAGACTCAAGCGAAGTATCTGTTTGCGACAATTCAAACCATTTCAAAAGAGGCAAATCTTAATCAATTTGATCCGAGAGAATTTGATTATATTTTAATTGATGAAGTGCATAAAGCTGGGGCAACCTCTTACCGTCGAGTTATCGACTATTTTCAACCTAAGTTTATGATGGGGATGACGGCTACACCTGAACGGACAGATGATTTTAATATTTATCAGCTGTTTGATTACAACATAGCCTACGAAATACGCTTACAGGAAGCATTAGAGGAAGAAATGCTTTGTCCTTTTCATTATTTTGGTGTCACCGACATGGTTTATAATGGGCAGCTATTAGATGAAGAGGTCTCTTTCTCAAAATTGGTTGATACAGAAAGAGTGGATCATATTGTCGAGAAGCTCAACTACTATGGACACTCTGGGGAAACGGTTAAGGGGTTGATCTTTTGTAGTAGGAAAGATGAGGCAACGAAGCTTTCCAATGAATTAAACAATAGAGGGTTACGTACTGTTTCCTTAACGGGAGACGACTCGCAGGATGTAAGAATTCTTGCAGTAAACCAGCTGGAAAATGGAGCTTTAGATTATGTTCTAACAGTTGATATTTTCAACGAGGGCATTGACATTCCTTGCGTCAATCAAGTGGTGATGCTTAGGCAAACCCAATCCAGCATCATTTTTATTCAACAGCTAGGAAGAGGTCTTCGTAAACACCTCTCCAAAGAGTATGTAACCATTATTGATTTTATCGGTAACTATAAAAACAACTATTTAATTCCTGTCGCCTTATCAGGGGACAAATCACAAAACAAAGACAACATCCGCCGACATGTGAAGGATACAAGCTATATTAAAGGCGTATCAACAATCAATTTTGAAGAAATTGCTAAGAAGCAAATATTTAAGGCAATTACGAACAGTAAATTAACATCTTTGAAAGTGTTAAAAGAGGCTTATACGGAGCTGAAAAATCGCATCGGAAGAATTCCAGATCTTTATGACTTTATCCAGCATAACTCCATAGATCCAGTCGTAATCGTGGAGGAGCATTTCAATTACTATCAGTTTTTACAGAAAATGAAAGCGGATGTTCCGGCTATTACCGATTATGAAAGCAAGGTCCTCACGATGCTCTCGTTAGAGGTATTGAATGGACAACGACTGCATGAAATTGTTTTACTAGACCTTTTGATGAAGCAAGATAAAGTAAGTGTTCAGCTATTCACTGAAAAATTGCTTGATCTTAATTGTCAAATGAGTGCTGAGACCCTTACCTCTGTTCGTCGAGTATTCGATCTTTCCTTTTTTACACAAGTTAGCCGAAAAAAATACGGAGAGCTACCAATTGTTGAATCAGAAGGAACAGACTTTGCTTTTAGCCAGCTGGTGAAGGATCGGCTTTCAACCAACTCCTATTTTAGAAGAATGGTTGAAGATCTTATAAAAAGTGCCAAGGTTAAGACAAAATCCTTTAAATGCGATCAGCTGCTAACCATTAATCAGAAGTATTCGCGAAAGGATGTCTGTAAGCTCCTCAATTGGGAAAATGACGAAAGCTCAACGGTATATGGATACAAAACAAAGCACCAAACATGCCCCATTTTCATTACGTATCATAAGAAAAGTGAAGTAGAAGAAAGCATAAATTATGGAGACGAATTTTTAAGTCAGGATCTACTAAAATGGTTTACGAGAAGTAATCGAACACTTGAATCAAAAGAAGTAAAGGAGATTATCCAAGCTGATGAAGCCAACATTGATCTTCATATCTTTGTGAAAAAGGAAGATGGAGAAGGTAGTGATTTTTATTACTTAGGCAAGGCACACCCCGATAAGGAAAACATTAACCAAAGCAAGATGATTGCTAATGGAAAAGAGCTTCCGGTTGTTCATGTTCATATGGTGATGGAGCAGCCGATCGATTATAAGATCTATCAATACCTAGTGAATGGGGAAGAGCTGATAAATTAATTAGGGTTGGACAAAGAAAATTTAACGTACATGAAGTAGGGCGACAACCGTAAAAAAACAGACTTCCTAAAACAGAGAGTCTGTTTTTTTATGGGCTAGTGGCTAGTCCTCTTTAACCTTCTCCCCAATCCTCCCAATCGACGCCACATCCTCCTCCGTCAGTAAACTCAAAAAATGTTCTTTAATCGCTGCTGATACAACGGGTCTGGCTTCATCCAACGCTGTTTTTCCGTCAGCTGTAAGGATGACCTGTACCCCGCGGTCTGTGTCTGCTGGTTTTCTGCGGACGAGTCCGCGTTTTTCCATGCGGGTGAGGTGGTGGGATAGCCTGCTTTTGTCCCAGTCCATAGAGTCTGCGAGTTCCTGCTGGCGAAGCTCTCCATTGCCGAATTGATCGAGCCGGTCGAGGATGCCGAAGTCTCCTTCAGAGAGCCCGGTTTTGTCGGTGAGGTCTTTGATGACGCGGCCGAAGATGGTCTTGTAGGACCCTTTCCACATGTGCCATATATTCATTTCTTCTTGACTGATCAGATTCTTTTTCATGAGTATAGTTTATCACGGTTGACGTATCAACCTCAAGAGGCTACAATGTGTTTAGGTTGACGTATCAACCTAATAGGGATGGGGGATGATTATGTGTTGAACTACGTAAAGCTTGGCCGGTCGGGATTGGATGTTTCGCAGCTGTGTCTTGGATGTATGGGCTTTGGTGTGCCTGAACGGGGAAATGCACCGTGGTCGCTGAAGGAAGAGGATAGCCGGCCGATCATTCAGAAAGCACTGGATCTGGGGATTAATTTTTTCAGTACGGCGAATATGTATTCAGATGGAACGAGTGAGGAGATTGTTGGGAGGGCATTGAAGGATCTCGCGCGGCGGGATGAAGTGGTGGTGGCAACGAAGGTTTTCGTTCCAATGCGGAAGGGGCCGAACGGAATGGGGCTCTCCCGCAAAGCGATCATGACCGAGATTGACAACAGCCTGCGCAGGCTCGGGATGGATTATGTGGACCTTTACCAGATTCACCGCTGGGATCCTCATACACCGATTGAAGAAACGATGGAAGCCCTGCATGATTTAGTGAAAGCAGGGAAGGTGCGGTACATAGGCGCATCCTCCATGCTTGCCTGGCAATTCCTGAAAGCCCAGCATGCGGCAGACCGAAACGGCTGGACAAAGTTCATTTCGATGGAAAACAGGCTGAACCTGCTTTACAGAGAAGAAGAGAGGGAGATGCTGCCGCTTTGCAAAGAAGAAGGCATCGGAGTCACACCCTATCTCCCATTAGCAGCCGGCCGCCTGACAAGAGACTGGGATGAGCAGACGGCAAGGTCAGAAAGAGATCAGATTGCAAAGGGACTATTTGCTAAATCCGAGGAAGCAGACCGGAAAGTAGCAGAGAGAGTAGCGGAAGTGGCAGCTGCACGAGAAATCCCGCGTGCTCAAGTTGCACTGGCCTGGCTGCTGCAGAAGGAGGAAGTCACAGCTCCGATTATTGGAGCGACAAAGTTGGGTCATCTTGAGGATGCAGTGGAGGCCCTGTCAGTAAGATTGACGGATGAAGAGATTAGGAGTTTGGAAGAGTTGTATGTGCCGCATGGGCTGGTGTGATTAAAGCTTTTAATTCAAAAGAAGAATGGAACGCTGGTGCAGCGTTCTTTTTATTTGTTCTGAATGGTAGTTTTTGTAGCGGGAACATGAGGCAGTTCAGTCCAGAATTGTATTATGCAACGCTACAGAATATAATGTATATACAGATGTGGATACGGAAATAGTAGGAGGAGTGAGGTCTGTGTGCGATTGGGACAGAGGAAATATCTAGCATATATTTCAGCATGACATTTCACCACAGGAAGCAGAAGAAGCTTTTTACGATCTGGACCGGAGCATACATCATGCACATAGTGGAAATAGAAAA
This sequence comes from Metabacillus sp. 113a, assembly GCF_050107635.1. Taxonomy (NCBI): domain Bacteria; kingdom Bacillati; phylum Bacillota; class Bacilli; order Caryophanales; family Bacillaceae; genus Metabacillus; species Metabacillus sp. 113a. Next base: position 85,087 of record NZ_JBNILJ010000008.1, read on the forward strand.
ATTATTGGCATGACAGAAGTTGGGCGGTTACTGGCCATCATTTATACAAAGCGTGAGAAAAAGATTAGACCTAATACAGGATGGGATGCAACGAAAACAGAACGAAAATCATACAATAGGAAAAGGAGGCAATAAAGATGGGTGAGGCTCGAAGAAAGAAGAAAAGAATGGATGAGCTAGGCAGAATTTTTATAGATGATTTGAATGAAATTCCTCAAGATATGAGTGAAGAAGAAACAAAGCAATTTTGGGAGAAGCATGCTATGAGCGAAGACTTGCTGAATGCCACACACATTGAGGATGAGGAAGATTTGCCTTTACCCCGAAAGCAGTCCACTAAGCCCATCAACCTTAGAATAGATAGCGACCTGCTGTCCCGGCTTCAGAAGGTGGCTGAAAAGAAGAATGTACCCTATCAGACGTTATTGAAGCAGTTTGTGGCAGAAAGGGTCTATGAGGAAGAGAAAAGAGAGAAAATTTTGTACTGAAGCACAAAAAAACCACCCTCCCGGGGCTGTTGACAATCTAATAGGAATTCCTAAGATCGGTGTCGAATTATTATTCAACACCGATTTTTTATTTGGGGGTATTTTTATGATGGGACGTAAAGAAGATTCACAAGGGAAATTAGAATTTATTGATATAGAAGCGCTTGTTCCTGCTAATTATTTATTGAGAAAAATCCAAGAAAAGATTGATTTCTCCTTTATTTATACAAAGATGGAAAAGTACTACTCCCCAGTTGGCCGCAAATCCATTGATCCTGTTTTGTTGTATAAAATGCTGTTGATTGGCTATCTTTTCAATATTGATTCCGAACGCAAGTTGGAATTAGATGTGAAATTAAATGTTGGCTATCGCTGGTTCTTAGGGCTGGATCTGACAGATCCTGTTCCCGACCACTCTGTATTTAGTCAGAATCGCCGCAGACGATTCAAGGATGGGAAGGTGTTTCAGGAAATCTTCGACCATGTGGTTCAGCTCTGTATTAGGGAGGGGCTGGTAACAGGAGAAATAGTGGTGACTGACTCGACCCATATAAAAGCCAGTGCGGCAAAAGAGAAAGTTCAAAAAGTTGAAGTAACTAAAACTCCTTCACAATACTTGAATACTCTTGAAGAAGAAGCGAAAAAGATCGAAGAGGAATTAGAGGAAAAAAGAAAAGAAACCGGGAAGCAGAAGTCATGATAACAGATGAAAGATTGATAGTCTTGAGATGTTGGACTTGCGTAATATGCTTATTAAGGGCATTAGAGCTCGCTCTAGCCAAAAAAATCACCTTCCCGGAGAGGAAGGTGATTAGATCCCTTTGTTTAAGAAGTCAGGATGAAACGACCTCCTTTGAAGTTGCGTTTTCATCTATAAGCGTGAGTTTAAGACCTAATGCTTTTGCAACTTTTTCGAGGGTATCCAGGCGGGGAATAGCCCCTTCTCTTTCTAGACGTGCAATAGCCGCTTGCTTTAGTCCGGTTCTTTCTGCCAGTTCTCTTTGAGTTAAGCCTAACGTCTTCCGACGAATGATTAGCTGGGCGACAAGTTCAATCTGCTCGATCTCAGATTGATCTAACGATGTAATTTGCTTTTTGTAGTCAGCCCAATCCATATGCTTCACCTCTTTTCCCGATTTTAATTAGCTTTTGTTTTTAATCACTGCGGCAATCCTTTTATGAATGAGGGGAGCGTTCTACTCCCCTTAACATTCATAGATTATAATGTACCCTGCATTCTTCTTTTTCCATTGATCAGCCAACTGCGGCAATCCTTTTATGAATGAGGGGAGCGTTCTACTCCCCTTAACATTCATAGATTATAATGTACCCTGCATTCTTCTTTTTCCATTGATCAGCCAATCAGCCAATCAGCCATCTCTTTTTCTGCTTGGTCAATTTCTCTTTGGGGAGTTTTTTGTGTTTGTTTTCTAAAGGTGTGAAGTAAAACGATTTTATTTCCTTCCCATCCGAAGAAAAAAACTCTATGATCTTTTGGACGCAGTTCCCAAATTCCGTTGCCTATATTTTTAGTATATGGCAACCCAGAACGTGATCCTGACTTCTGCAGAATTTCAATGTACAAAACAATCTTGCTTAATAACTGTTTTGCTTGCTTGCTGTTCCCGGCTTTGGCATCTAATTGGTCTAAGAAATCTTTAACAGGGGAACGACCACGATCATCTTCATAAAAGATTACCTCGTAGTTCATATTATTCCCTCGCTTCAAAAAATGATAACAAATATGTTATTATTTACGACTCGATTATAACTAAAACGTTATATTTTAGTCAATAGATATGATAAATATGAGAAAGCAATGTGACCTTCAATTTTGTGTTAAGTAAAAAAAGCACCTCACTGTCCCCAGTAAAGTGCTTCAATATCAACAATCATTTCCTAACCGGCACCGGCAAAACCTTCACAAGCTCCCCAAGTGCTTCCTCCGCATTTTTCACAGAAATCGTGATTCTGCTCTCCTCCGGATACCGCTGGGCGGTATGCTCGTAGCGCGGGTCATAGTAGTATTCCAGCAGCAGCTCAACCGCTTCTATGTAGTCTCCGGATTGAAGGGAGGTTTCAATCTGTGCGGCGGCCGGGGTGTGGATCCGGGTTTTGATCCGGTTGAAGGCTTTCATGCATTCGTCGTGGTGCTCCCATGGTTTGTAGTCTTCGACAAGGAACCGGGCGCGCTCGGCCCTTGGGATGTCGAGGAACAGCTGGGTGCCCTGTTCTTTCTTTTTGGCGATGAACTCAGCCAGTACAGCCTTCCCGATCCGCTTGCTTTCCGCTTCCAGGAGAACGAAAGGGGAGGTTTGGAGCGGAAGGGTGTCCTTCATCAAAAGAGAGTCGAAGGTCTTCTGGTTATGGGGCTCAAGCCCGATCTGGCCGAAGATTGAACCCCGGTGGTTTGCCATGCCTTCGAGGTCCAGGACCGGATAGCCCTGCTCTTTCAGCCTGTGCAGCAGCCATGTTTTGCCTGATCCGGTATAGCCATTCAGTACATAGGCGGCCGGCTGGAAGTCGATGGTTTCAATTTTGTCAACAACCCAGCGGCGGTAGGCTCTGACACCTCCGTCGAGCCGGAACGTTTTGAGGCCCATCAGGTCGAGCACTGTCGCAGACGTCCGGCTCCGCATCCCGCCTCTCCAGCAGAAGACGGCCTTATGTCCGGGGATTGCGCTGAAGGTCTTGATGAATTCCGGAAGCTTTGCCGACACGATTTCGAGACCGCGGTCTTTAGCTGCCTGAACGCCGACCTGTTTATAGATGGTGCCGATCTCGGCACGTTCTTCATCGTTAAAAAGGGGAATGTTCAAGGCCCCCGGAATGGTCGCTTCTCTGTATTCAGACGGGGATCTGACATCGACCGCCGTAATTTTCTTCTCGTTTTGCATCTCTAATAACTGGTCAACATGTAAGTCCTGAAACACCGTCATTCCGCCCTTCTCCCGTTAACGCTTCTCCGAAACCGTGATGTGTCCCGGATGATCGGCTGTAACGTCTCCGACTATGGCTGCTTCGACGCCTGCATCGAGAAGATCCTTAAGTAAAGCGTCTGCTTCGCTGCCTGCCACGGAAATGAGCAGCCCGCCGGACGTCACTGCGTCACATAAAATGTATTGGTCAATCTGGTCCATGGTCTTCGGGAAGGTAACGTCTCCCTGCAAATGGGCGAAGTTGTTTTTCGTTCCGCCCGGAATAACGCCTTGTTCGGCAAGCTCCCGCACTCTCGGGAGAACAGGGACCGCCTCTTTTGCAATCCGGATGCCCGCTTTGCTCCCTTTTGCCATTTCAGATGTGTGGCCGAGCAGCCCGAAGCCTGTTACATCGGTGCACGCGTGCACGTCATATTGTGCCATCGTTTCGGCTGCTGTTTTATTCAGCGTCGCCATCACTTCGGTGACTCGGGAAATTTCTTCTTCATTCAACAAATCTCTCTTTAGGGAAGAGGTCAGGATGCCGACGCCGATCGGCTTCGTTAAAATCAATTTGTCACCCGGTTTTGCGCCAGCATTGGCACGTACTTTATCAGGATGGACGGTTCCGGTTACCGCTAAACCGAATTTTGGCTCTTTATCTTCGATGGAATGACCGCCGACAAGTGTCGCACCGGCCTCCTTCAGCTTATCGCCTGCACCGCGCAGGATGTCAGCGAGAATCTGCTTGTCCAGCTCTGCGATTGGAAAAGCGACGATATTCAGTGCTGTCAGCGGTTTGCCCCCCATCGCATAAATGTCGCTGATCGCGTTCGCAGCTGCCACCTGGCCGAAGGAATACGGATCGTCAACGATCGGGGTGAAAAAATCAAGCGTCTGAACAATTGCAAGGTCGTCCGTCAGACGGTACACACCGGCATCGTCACTCGTCTCGAGGCCGACGAGCAAATCAGGGTTCGGTACGGCAGGGGGAAGAGTGCGGATAACCTCCTGCAGATCAGCCGGTCCGATTTTGCAGCCGCAGCCGCCTTTCGTTGATAGGGATGTTAATTTTATATTTTGAGTCATTATGACGCCAACCTTTCTATTATCACTGTCCTCATTATAAAATACCTTCCTGAAAAAAGCATGGGAGAGGTGTGTGGCGCATCCTGTAATCAAAACTGGTTCTTTCAAATTTTTTAGTATGTGGGGGAGCATATAACTGTTTCTTGAAAAATGAAGCAATCCAAACCTTGTTAAGTTCTCCTAATCACCTTAGAAACTGAAGGTAAAAATGATATAATAGCTCTAAAGATTATGGAAGAATATGATGGCGCATCTTGCTAGCCATTGATGTTCCCGGAAAGGCCGATTGCTTTTGTACGGGGGAAAGCGACTGTTTATGCAGATGGATTTCCAGCCTTTAAAGTAAAATTGGCAGCGCTTTCTGGTTAGTATACACATAGCCTTACAGGTTCGCAGGAGGATTAAGGGATGAAACCTAAAATTGAAGATGTGGCAAAATTGGCGGGTGTTTCACCCACTACAGTATCCAGGGTGATGAATAATCGGGGCTATATAAGCAGCGAAACGAAAGATAAAGTTCAAAAGGCAATGAATGAATTGAATTATTTTCCAAATGATGTGGCCCGTTCGCTTTTCAATAAAAGATCGAACATAATAGGTCTGATCTTGCCTACGACTGCAAATCCTTTTTTTGGTGAGCTTACCTATCATATTGAAAGCATCAGTGCCTCCTTGGGCTACAAAGTGCTGCTGTGCAATAGTCTGAATCAGATGGATAAAGAGGAAAAATATTTGGAAATGCTGCTGAGAAATCAAGTGGATGGGATTATCGTCGGGACACATAATCGGGGAATCCTTGATTACCATAAACAGGGCCTGGCCGTTGTGGCCATTGACCGGTACCTTTCAGAGACCATTCCGGTTGTGAGCTCTGATAACTACGAAGGCGGAAAGAAGGCAACAGATCTGCTGATTGCAAATGGGTGTAAGTGCATTGTTTTAATAGATGGGGCCGGAGAATTAGAAACACCTGCCAGATTGCGAAGAAGAGCGTATATTGATTTAATGGAGAAGCACGGGAGAGCCCCGATCATTTATGAAATTCCTGAAGTGTTTAATCAGGAAAGCCAACAGGCAGTGGTCAGGAAAATGTTTAGTAAATGCCCTGAAGTGGACGGTGTATTTGCGACAAATGATTTGTTTGCTGCTGCCGTTATAAATGAAGCCCGGAATTACAGCAAAGATATCCCTGGTGATGTGAAGGTGATCGGCTATGATGGTACGGAGACTGTGCGGATTTTAATGCCGGGATTATCTACAATCAAGCAGCCTATTCCTCAAATAGGAAAAACGGCTATGGACATTCTTATGAAGGAAATTGAAGGAGAATTTTCTGATATTCCCCTTGAAACAAAGCTTCCGGTAGAGCTATTAAGGGGAAACACGGTTTGAAGCATCGCATGAAGCGGTGTTTTTTTATTTTAATCTATGTCAACCGGTTGACATATGAAAGCGCTTGACATAAGATGGTATTGAAAGTGCTTTCATATTTTACTAAATAGCTAAAAGGGGAAATGAATATGAAGGGTTCAAAGGGTCTTTACGTTAAGCTAAGTGCATATTTTTTCTTTTTCTTTTTCACTTGGTCATCGAGTTATTCTCTGTTTTCCATTTGGCTTGGACAGGAGATCAATCTCAACGGGGCTGAAACCGGTATTGTCTTTTCTGTAAACGCTATCTTTGCTCTGTGCATGCAGCCGTTATATGGATATATTTCGGATAAAATCGGGCTGAAGAAAAACATTCTATTCGTAATCAGCATGATGCTTGTATTCGTGGGCCCTTTCTATATTTATGTATATGGCCCTCTGCTGCAATACAATGTCTTACTGGGGGCGGCTGTCGGGGGAATTTATCTGGGCGCAGCCTTTCTTGCAGGGATAGGGGCAATTGAGTCCTATATCGAAAAGATCAGCCGTAAATATCATTTTGAATATGGAAGATCAAGGATGTGGGGTTCATTAGGCTGGGCAGCCGCTACTTTTTTTGCGGGACAATTGTACAACATTGACCCTGCTATCAACTTTTGGATCGCTTCTGCATCGGCCGTTATACTAGTAGCAATCATCGTTTCAATTAAGGTGGAAATGACAAATTCGGAGGTTGAAAGAGCGGAGTCTGTTACGCTGAAGGATGTGGGACAGCTGTTTCTCTTAAAAGACTTCTGGCTCCTGATGCTTTACGTAATCGGAGTTACTTGCGTATATTCCGTTTATGACCAGCAGTTTCCGATCTATTATTCATCCTTATTCCCAACAGAGGCGATGGGGAATCAGGTATTTGGCTATTTGAATTCATTCCAAGTATTCCTGGAAGCGGGAATGATGTTTCTGGCTCCAGCGATTGTAAACAGACTTGGGGCTAAAAGAAGCTTAATCCTTGCGGGCTTCCTGATGGCCTTTAGGATCATCGGATCTGGTCTTGTGTTCGAGCCGATCGGAATTTCATCCATGAAGCTCATTCACGCATTAGAATTGCCGATTATGCTGATTGCCATCTTCAAGTACCTGGCAGCAAACTTTGATACAAGACTTTCATCCATTCTTTACTTGGTTGGCTTCCAATTTGCCTCACAGGTGGGAGCTTCCATTCTATCGCCGTTAGCGGGATCATTATACGATCAGATCGGCTTCCGCCAATCGTACCTGATCATGGGAGTATTCGTTCTCTTCTTCACTGTTCTATCCATGTTTACTCTTGTAAACTCTAAAGAGAAACTAACCAATCATACAAGAAAATTACAAAAGGTAATATAGGAGGGTTTATCCATGTTAACAATGAATGAACTTCAGCAAGCGGAGGAAGCGCTCCAGAAAGCAAAATCAAAAGTAAACGGGCGTTTTAGACTGGGCTACCACATTATGGCTCCAGCCAATTGGATCAATGATCCGAATGGATTGATTCAATACAATGGAGAGTACCATGTTTTTTATCAGCATCACCCGTATGATGAAAATTGGGGACCCATGCACTGGGGCCACGTGAAAAGCAAGGATCTGGTTCACTGGGACCACTTGCCAATTGCTCTTGCTCCAACCGAAGAATATGAAAAAGGCGGATGTTTTTCTGGAAGTGCAGTGGATGATGACGGCGTACTCACCTTGATTTATACCGGAAACTTGTTTATTGACCGTGAAAAAGACATTTTGGACCAATCTCAATGCATTGCCACCTCAACAGACGGAATTCATTTTACAAAAGAACCGTTAAATCCGGTTATCTCTGAAATTCCGGCTGAAGGCTCCGGACATTTCCGTGATCCGAAAGTGTGGAAGCATGAGGAATATTGGTATATGGTTTTAGGGACGAGAAAAGAGGAAACCGGGAAAGTTGTTTTGTATAAATCAAAGGATTTAAGAGAATGGGAATACATCGGTGTTTTGGCTGAAAGCGATGGAACACTCGGATACATGTGGGAATGCCCGGATTTCTTTGAACTCGGCGGCAAGCACGTCTTGCTGTTCTCTCCTCAAGGAATGGATGCCCAAGGGGACTCCTGCAAAAATTTATTCCAGACCGGTTACCTCACCGGAGCTTACTATTACGAAACAAATGAATTCGAGCATGGGTCCTTCAATGAGCTGGACCATGGTCATGATTTCTACGCGGTTCAAACGTTCCTTGATGATAAGGGCCGCCGGATTGCGATTGGATGGATGGACATGTGGGAATCAGACATGCCAACCAAGGAGGATGGATGGGCCGGTGCGCTGACACTTCCCCGTGAACTGACTGCAGGAAAAAACGGCAAAATCCAAATGAGTCCTGTTCAGGAACTCGAGCTGCTTCGGGAAGCTGAGCATCATGTGTGTGTGGATCAAACCGTCTCCGGACAATTTTTAATTGAAACGAAAGAGGACCTCATTGAAGTAAGAGCCGATTTTGACCTTTCTAAAACGAATGCTAAGACTGCAGGGATCCACATCCGTGGAGTAAACGAAGAGGTAACAACCATCAAATATCAAATCCATGAACAGAAGCTTGTGCTGGATTGCTCCAAATCCGGGAAAGGGGAGGATGGGATCAGAAGTACAGTTCTTCAAGCCGATGGCCGCCTATCCCTGCGGTTCTTTATCGACCGATCGTCAATTGAAGTTTTTGCGAATGAAGGGCAGGCAGTGATGACTAGCCGTATTTATCCTAAAGAAGAAAGACTGGGCATTGAATTGTTTGCCGAAGATGGAAATGCTCAGGTAAGCGGCTTAACGTACTGGACATTAAAAGATATTTGGGAATAAGACTTCTTCTATAGAGAAGTTGGAGAAATCAACATTGCAGAAGAGACAAAAATAAAACCATAAACACAATTAAGGTATTGGATTAAAAATCCAATACCTTTTTGAATGCTGATGATATGGCTGGAATTTACTTTTTCTGCTTAACTGCTTTTTAGAGTGAAGTGTCTCTAACTAAGGCCAATTCCTATAGCCCTATGCTAAGTCACGACCTCTGAATCACAGAAGTTGAGTAGCTCCGGATCAGCTTTTGCAGATTTTTGTGGCTTTCCCGTAATTTAATGGTTTCTTCCATTATTTTTTGAAAACCTTCTAAATCCTTGTCTGTCGCGTTTAGGACAGATTTTGGAATTCCCTCGGCAATTTGCTGCAATGTTAAATCAGGACTCATTCTTCATCAGCCGCCTTTCGTTTTTACTACTCTTAATTTTTTATAAGCAGAGGCTAATTTCCTGCTGAAAAGAATAAATACTTATCTTCAAATCTCTTCACAATGCCCTATAATCCTCTATTTCATGTCGCTTTTTAATTGAATTGTGTAAGTTGGCTGTTTGGTGATATTGCCCAAACTTTCCCTGCATATAGTTAAATGGTCCATAATTCGGAAATAGGGGGCGGAGGCTTTTGGCAAAGAAGTGTCTCGTTTTTTTCAGCAGTTTGCTCATTCTTTTCTTTCTTGCCGGTGAACCGGCCAATGCTGCAGCCGGCAAAATGATCATTATTAACAAGGCAGTCAACCAGCTGGGCTATTTTGAAAATGGCAGTCTGAGAAAAGTGTTTAAGGTCGGTACAGGGAGGAGCCAGTCTCTTACACCTGAAGGGAAATTTAAAGTGGTAAATAAAATTGTCAACAGACCTTATTATTCCAAGGGGATTCCAGGCGGGGATCCGAGAAATCCACTCGGGAACAGGTGGCTTGGCCTGAATCCGCGGGGAACTTGGGGGACGACGTATGCCATTCATGGCAACAGCAACCCTGCATCCATTGGCGGGTATGTATCCAGCGGCTGCGTCAGAATGTATGATCATGAGGTGGAGTGGCTGTATAACCAGGTTCCGATTAACACACCTGTTGTTATTACCACTTCTGGAAAATCGTTTAGTTCGCTCGGGAAAATGTATGGGGCATTAAGCGGCGGAGAGTCGCCGGGCTCAGCCTATCCGCTTTTGAAAAAGGGAAGCCGGGGAGCGGCCGTCACGGACCTGCAGCGTAAATTAACCGGTATTGGCTACCGAACGAATGGCATTGACGGAATATTCGGTTCAAATACAGAAAGAGCGGTCTTGAGCTTTCAAAAAGCCCGGGGGTTAACCGTGGATGGAATTGCCGGACCGCAAGTATGGGGAGCGCTGAAAAGCTCACCACCTGCTCAGACGAAGCCCTCTAATGACTCAGCTTTGAAAAAGAGCGGGAATTTAAAAAGAGGAAGCCGGGGGGCGGCTGTCTCTGAATTGCAGCAGCGCCTTACGGCAAAGGGATTCTCGACAAAGGGCGTAGATGGGATTTTCGGGCCTGCCACAGAAGCAGCCGTGAAAAAATTCCAAAGTGCAAGGGGACTTGCTGTAGATGGAATAGCGGGTCCGGCAACAAAAGGGGCACTGGTGAAATAAATTTCATAGCATGTGCCACAGGTCTTAAGCATAAAAGTGGATAGAGGCGGCGGGAAGGTGAAGGATGAAAAACGGGCATAGCTCTCATTTTGGTTGGTTTTTGATTCTAATCGGGCTTCTTTTCCTGGTCCAATCTTTTGGGTGGATTGATTCAATATGGAAGTATTCGTGGCCGGTTATTTTACTGGCTATCTCGGTTCATTACCACATAACCTTTTTCCGCGGCACGCGGACACAGGAGAGTGCCGGTATTCTTGTCCCGGCAGGTGTCATGCTTGTTCTCGGGTTGTTGTTTTTGTTTGGATCAGTAACAGGATGGAGCTATGCAGGCAGCACATGGCCTCTTTATATGCTGGCGGCAGCTGTGGGGCTTTTTGAACTCTGGCTGTTTGGCGGAAGAGCAAAAGGCCTTCTCATTCCTGTATTTTTCCTAACTGTGTTCTCCTTGTATTTTCTGGCCCGGAATTTGTTTCCTATTCAACTTATATGGCCAATCGTTATTATTGGTCTCGGACTTTACTATGTGTTGAAGACGGCTGCTAATAAGAATGAATAAGCGATGAGGGGACAGGGAGCTTAGTTCTCCCTTTATGCCTTCCTCACTATGCTGCAGGTAAAAAAGCAGGAACCATCTCCGGTTCCTGCTTTCTATTTATGCTTTGATTCCGTTGTCTTCCATTACTTTTTTGTACCAGTAAAACGAATCCTTCTTAAGCCGCTTCATCGTTCCATTGCCCTCATTATCCCGGTCTACATAAATCATTCCGTATCGTTTTTTCATTTCGCCGGTTGTAAAGGAGACGATGTCAATGATGCCCCATGGTGTGTAGCCCATCAGGTCTACGCCGTCGTAGGTTATCGCTTTTTCAAAAGCTTCAATGTGGGATTTCAAGTAGTCAATCCTTGTGTCATCATGGATGGAGCCGTCTGCTTCTACCGTGTCGACTGCGCCGAATCCATTTTCTACGATAAACAACGGAATTTGGTAGCGGTCATAGAACCGGTTTAACGTGTACCGCAATCCGGTTGGATCAATGGCCCAGCCCCAGTCGCTTGATTTGATGTACGGGTTTTCGACACCGTTTGGCAAGCCGCCGTTTACGATATCCCCCGCATTGTCCTGAACGACATCACTTTTGACGGTGGTGGACATGTAATAGCTGAAGCCTAAATAATCAACGGTTCCGTTTTTCAGGATGTCGTCATCGCCTTCTTTAATCGGAATTTGGTAGCCCTCGCGTTCAAATTCTTTCAAGGCATAGCTTGGATAATACCCGCGGACATGTACATCCGGGAAGAAATAACGCTGTCTCATCGTTTCTTCAGCGAGCATGATGTCTTCCGGATTTGAGGAATACGGGTAGATCGGGACATGAGAAACCATCGCACCAATTTGGAAGTCGGGGTTGATTTCTTTTCCTTTTGCTACAGCAAGGGCGCTCGCCAGCAGCTCGTGATGGCCGGCAATGTACATGATCTCTTTCGCGTTTTCACCCGGCTCTACTTGAACGCCTGAATTGGTCCAGAGGAACAGCGGATTGTTAACGTCCATCTTATTGTTAATTTCGTTAAAGGTCATCCAGTACTTCACTTTATTTTTGTACCGTTTAAAGCAGACCTCTGCGAATTTTGCGAAGAAATCGACCATTTTCCGGTTTCGGAAGCCGCCGTATTCTCTTGCCAAATGAAGCGGCATTTCAAAGTGGGAGAGTGTAATTACCGGTTCGATACCGTATTTAAGAAGTTCATCGAATACATCATCATAAAACTGCAAGCCTTCTTCATTCGGTTCCGGTTCGTCTCCCTTAGGAAAAATCCGGCTCCAGGCAATCGATGTGCGCAGGCATTTTAAGCCCATTTCACTAAACAGGGCGATGTCTTCTTTATAATGATGATAAAAGTCAATGGCTTCATGATTCGGATAAAACTCATTTTCTTCAATTGTGTCGGTGATTTTCCTTGGGACGCCATGGGCACCCGCCGTCATCACATCCACCACGCTCGGTCCTTTGCCGCCTTCATTCCATCCGCCTTCAAACTGGTGAGCAGCTAATGCTCCGCCCCATAGGAAATTTTTCGGTATGTTTGTCATAATGATTCCTCCCTTTCTTGAAACTGGAATGAAAGTTCATAACGAATCTATTATACAGCTATGTTAAAATTTAGAAAGAAAGATCTGGTAAAGATGGAATAAGAAACTGTTGGAGGAGAATGAATGGACACCTCACGTATTTTGCAATCCTGGCATCTGATTGAGTCATTAAATCCTGGTGAACTGCCTAAATTGGATGAACATTTATCTGAGCATTTATTTATTGATAAGAAAAAAGTATCTAAAACTGTTCCTTTGGATCTTGAGCGGCTTAATTGGAATCATACAGAAGAAATAGGAATTAAAAAAAATCACCAATGGGATTTTAAGGTCTATTTTAATATTTTTCCAAAATATAAGATGATTGAATCCTTTCGCACCTATTTTAACAGTAATGAGGAAGTAATCAATAAAGAACCTAATAAGTTTTATAGCTGTTCAATTAAGGTGGGACAGAATGGCGAATTTGAGAAGGAATCTGCTTTTATCCCGCTATTGGTTCATGTCCTTTCTAACATGGAAAAAGGCAAAGCGATCGATTACAAGCATTTAAGTGAAATTTATCGCAGTGTTATTGCTGATGTAAATGAAGAGGCACAGCGGCTATTTTTAAATGGAGTTACTAAAGAAAGCCTGGATCAATTCATAGAAATGCTTGAGAAAGATTTTATGTTCCTTTCAGATGAAAGAAAGATTTATGTTGAACTGTCCATTTTCAAGGAAGGTCAAAAGCCCAATAACTTGAATTCTACGAGTATGTATTTAGAAGATTTAGAGAACCTGCTTAAAGAAGATCGCTTGAATGAAGCTCTTACAGCCTTTTTAACGGGTACAACTGAACGGCAGGATATTGATGAAAATAGGGCATATTTAGAGGAAGTTCTCCAGCCAAAAAATCTTCCTCCCGCTAGATGGCCTTCTCCGGTCGAGCATCGGTTGTATTTAATGCAGCAGTCAGCGGTTAATCAGATTTTGAACGGCAGTCAGCCCATCCATTCCGTAAATGGACCTCCAGGCACGGGGAAAACGACTCTATTAAAGGATGTTATCGCAAATATTATCGTCAAACGAACAAAAGAGATGGTTAAATACAGAGATCCCTCAGAGGCTTTTATTAAAGACCGCAAAATTCAACTGAATAATTATCCGCTGCAAACCTATAAAGTAAGCAATACATTAAAAAATTACTCCATTGTAGTCGCATCAAGCAACAATGGAGCAGTAGAAAATATTTCGAAAGAACTTCCAGAGAAGAAGAATATGATAAGATTCATTAAATCTGAGGATAAGATTAAAACACTCAATGACTTTGAACAAACCTACAGGCAAGAAGCAGAGATGCTGAACCTGTTTCCTGAGACTTCCGAGCTTTTAATAGACAGTAATGATGTGTGGGGCTTATTCTCTGCTGCTTTAGGCAGAAGCAGCAACATTGATAAATATGCGAGTGCTCTATTCGATCCGACAGGGAAAAATGGAAAAACATTTATCTCTCAATTAGATTCCTATCGCAAAACACTGAAGGAAAATTCCTGGAATGAAGCAGTTAAAGAGTTTAAGGATCTGTTAGCTGACATTGAGCAAGAAAAGGCAGAACTGCAGGAATTCAGCCAGCTCTTTTATAAGGCCAACAGGGATAATAATGATCGAGATAAACTGGAAGAGGAGCTGACCACATCAAAAAATGCTCTTCTTGAAATGGACCTGCAAATTGAAAAGCTGTCCAAAGAACAAAATGTATTATATAAGAAGCTTGATCTGCTTCCTAAGGAAGGATTGTTTCAGCGCCTGCTTGGAAAAGAGACAACCCAAAAAACATCAATTAGGGCTGGCCTGTTGAATGTATTGGAAGAGATGGAAGCGAAAGAAAAGCAAAAGTGTAGTTTGGAAAGTACAGTGTCAACCCTGGAGAAAAAGGTTGAATCACTTAGCAGGAAACAGATAGTGTATCAACAGGCATTTTCCAATTACAAGAACCAAGGTGTGGTACTGCCTGACGATTCCTACTGGGATCCCGGTGCCTATGCGTTTCGTCAAAACACAACACCTTGGCTGACAAATGATTTGTTGCTCAAGAGAGGCCTGCTTTTTATTAAAGCGCTCAAGGTCCATAAAATCTTTCTGGCATTAAATTATAATCAAGTCCGTTCAATGGTGAGGGTCCTGTTTAACCGCAAAGAATTAGACCTTAATACAAAAGATGATCTGGATTTGATGGATGAGATGTGGCAAACCTTGCATTTTATTACCCCGGTAATAAGTACGACCTTTGCGAGCGCAGGAAACATGTATAGAGGGATCGGCTCAGATCGAATTGGCTACTTGTTCATAGATGAAGCTGGACAAGCAAGTCCTCAGCAGGCTGCGGGGGTAATTTGGAGATCCAGGCAGGTGATAGCAGTTGGAGACCCTATTCAAATCGAGCCTGTTGTCACAACGGATAAAACCATCTTAGCTGATATTCGAAAGATTTATCAGGTGGATGAGAAATACGCAGGGTATTCCTCATCGGTTCAAGTGCTGGCAGACCAGGCCAATCCATATGGAACGTTTAAAGACGGGAACTGGATCGGCACACCATTATGGGTTCATAGAAGGTGCCTGAATCCTATGTTTACGATAGCGAATAAAATTGCCTATCAAGAAAAAATGGTGCTGGCAGCAGGGACAGAAGATAACGGGCAAGGATACTGGCTCGATTGCAAAGGGAACGCTGTTGACAAACAATACGTCCGAGAGCAAGGTGTTTTGGTTGCTGAAAGGGTTTTTGAACACTGGGAAAAGGGCAAGAGTCCAGAAGTGTATATTATCACTCCTTTCACAGCAGTAAAGAATAATTTGAAAAGAGTTATAAAAGAACGCCTGCTAAAGGATTATGAGGAGAAGGAAATAAAAGAGTGGCTGAAGCGTTCAGTTGGAACGGTTCATACTTTTCAGGGAAAAGAAGCGGATATAGTCTACTTCGTCTGTGGAACGGATGAAAATTCTGAAGGTGCTGCTGACTGGTCATGCTCAAAGCCGAACTTGCTTAATGTCGCTGTAACGAGAGCGAAGGAAAAGTTTTTTGTCGTTGGAGATATGAAGCGTTTCCGCGACAAACCTTACTACGATACGATTCAGTCAGAACTAAAGGAAGCTGCACTAAGTAATGCATAATTTTTTCACCAGCAAATAGACCTCTATGCCTGAGGTCTATTTTTATATGAATTATTGAGGTCATCTCAAAAATGTTTACTGTGGATTGCCATTAAAAAACTTCGCAATCTCCCTCCCAACGACTTTATACCCCGCTGATGTTAAGTGGATGCCGTCCTCGCTGATAAGTTCAGAAAGAGGCCCCGCTTGATATAATGCTGTCCTGACATCTATAACCGCAGCCTTCCTTTCTTGGGCAAGCTCGATTAAGCGGAGGTTATACATGCCATGCCAATATTCCATGCCGCCCTTTAAACTGATCAGGTGGCCGATTGAGCTTCCGTATTGATTGTATAAATAATAATAGTAGCGAACGGGATCCAGCGGAGGAAGGGTTAGGATGATTGGAGTGATTCCGGCTTCCTGCAGTCTGCTTATCATCATGTTTACATTGCTAAGGTACCGGCTGAGCGGTACGATGGGCAGATGTTCGGCCTCCGGATTCTTTGTCACCTCCTTCCAATCAAAATTGCAATCGTTCCCTCCAATCCCGATGATGGCGTAATCGGGCTCTTCTTCAAGCACATCTTTTTCCAGCCGTTTCAATAGAGAGTCGGAGTCATCGTTGAACACCCCTTTATTGATGACGGTCCGTGGTGGTTTTCCAGAAGAGAGAAGGGTTTCCTCCAGATAGTGGGGGTAATTCCTGCGTATGATTCTTAGCCTTCCCTTCACAAAAGAGACGCCCCTTGTCAAACTATCACCGAAACAAATGATTTTCATGTTCTAACTTCCCCATGTTGTGTATTTTATGACTACATGTCTCTTTACTGTATTCATAGAAGGGAAAGAAGGTATAGGTAGATTCGATAGATGATGGAAAGATAAGCGAAAGCCGCGGGGACAGCCTGAATGGTATACTGATTAGAAAGAGGGAAATGGGTTTGCGGTGACCGGCGAAAGTGTTTTTGAAAACGTATACAGGCAGGTGATGATCAGATGGACGTATCCATCCAGAAGTATTTTCATGATTTAAAGTCAAAGGACAAGGAAGTTCAATACGCTGCCTATCAGAATCTGCTGTCCGAGACAGAAAAAGAAGTGGACTGGGCATATGAAGTCTGGGAACAGCTGCTGCAGGATCTATCCAGCCCTGATCCTCACAGCAGGTCCCGTGCTGCCCAGTTCCTTGCCCGCCTGGCCATCAGTGATCCGGAAAAAAGAATGCTCCGTGATTTTTCAAGGCTGTGGGAAGCAGCGAAGGATCCGAAATTTGTTACGGCCAGGCACAGCCTCCAGGTCATTTGGAGAGTAGGGCTGGCCGGCAAAGAGCAGCAAAGGTTAGTTCTGGAGCACTTTACTGACCGGTTTACAAGCTGCAGGGAAGAAAAAAACCACACACTGATCCGGTTTGATATCATTCAAGGCCTCAGGCTTTTATATGATGAAGTCAAAAGAGAAGAGATCAAACAATCAGCCCACGGCCTGATCGCAAAAGAGGAAGACATCAAGTATCAAAAGAAATATGCTGCGGTGTGGAAGAATACGTGAGGTAGTGGCTTTAAGAAGCATGGAATGCATTCTATGCTTTTTTATTTTGCTGTGAAAAGGAAGTCGAATTTATGTGTTCTATATGAAGGAAAATGAGAGAGTTGAAAATAAATCCCTCCCTGATAGTATTGCCAGACGGAAAATTGTGATAACTTTAAAGTGCAGCAGGATCTTCAGGGGCCAGCCCTCAGGATTATCCTGATGCGCAGCTTCCTGTAAATCAGCCTTATTGATATATCCTCAGCTTAGTTGTATAAAACTTTCATAGACTATTGTTCCTATATAACGAATGGAGAAGGTCCCGATATGAGTATAATAAAGGATTTCTTATTTCAGCTTACCCTCATGGTCATTCCTATTTTTTCTTATTTTATGATTGTTACAGAAAAAATAAAGAGTGATAGGAACAGAAAGATAATCATGGCTGTTTTATGGGGGATATCCATTCTATGCTGCATGACTTACCCGGTCTATTTTGGCCAAAATGCCCGACTGGATTTAAGAATCATTCCTCTGTTATTCGGGAGTTTATATGGCGGCTTTTGGACATCTCTATTCTTATCAGCCCTCATCATCCTTTACCGGCTCTCTTTTGGAATCAGTTTAGGATTCTACAATACTGTTCTGGTTTTACTGTTCGCGCTGCCGGCCCTCTTGTATTTCCAAAAATCGTTTGCAGCTGCGAAGAAGGATAAGAGGATTAAAATTGCAGTGGGGCTTTCCTTATATTACAGCCTAATTGGCTCTGTCCTATTCGGATTGCTAAGGGGTTTTTCCATCAATGATCTTCAAGTGCAATTGATTTATCTTGTTTTTGCCGTTGGGTCTGCGTGGTTTCTCACTGTCTTATATGAGACAGTCAGGGAGATTCACCAGCTCCGGTCGGAAATGCTGAATGCTGAAAAACTGAGGGTAATAAGTGAGCTGGCTAGTGTTTTTGCCCATGAAATCCGGAACCCTATGCAGGTTACCCGGGGCTTTCTGCAGCTTTTACATGAACCGGACTTGCCTGATAAAAAGAGGGAATATCTTCAAATATCCATTGAAGAATTGGACCGGGCAAATGAAATCATAAATGATTTTCTAGCCTTCGGAAAACCATTAATGGATACAAGTGTGAGGATGAACGCAGGTCTTCAGCTGCAGCGTGCAATCAATATTCTTCAAAGCTACTCGCTTACTCATAATGTTGAAATGAAAACGGATATTCCTGATCACTGCTGGATTTATGCTAATCCGCAAAAATTGAATCAGTCTTTTATCAATATCCTAAAGAATGCGATCGAGTCCATGCCAGATGGCGGAATCGTCGTGGTTACCTGTTCGGCTGAGGATGATGAAAAGATCAGGATTGTTATTAAGGACTATGGAATCGGCATGACCCAGGAACAAATCGACAGGCTTGGTTCTCCGTTCTATTCTTTAAAAGAAAATGGAACAGGACTTGGAATGATGGTAAGTTTTCAGATTGTCCGCTCCTTTAAAGGGAAAATTAGCGTGTTCAGCGAAAAAGGCAGTGGCACAGAAATAGTTATTCTTTTGCCGAAGGTGGAAAGCTCCTGAAATTAGTGGAGCTTTTTTTTTATTATTTAGCAGGTGGATGAAATACATTTTCCAATGGCTTCATTTGGAATCTGTAGGAATACCTTAAGAAGTAAAAGAGAGGACCTCAAAACTCACATTCAACATTCCATTGATGCGGTGCACCAGCTAGGGAATCCTGCGGTACAAATGGGGTATGTCAAAAAGGTGCAATCCATGGAGGATAAGCGGGTGTTTCATGTCAGTCTCACAGAAAAAAGGAACCAGGCGCTGAAAAAGCATGGGGACATTATCGGGGGAGCACCGGCTGAGGAGGATTTGAGGCAGTTTGAGAGCCTATTAAACGACTAAATCCGTAGTTTACATATTTGGCATTGCGATTCACTCTCTAGAACCCAATATGAGACTCTGTCTTGCTTTTTGCAGACTGTTTTTAAGGGACTGAGAAAGGTTATCGGCCATTTTTTCAATTTATCGGTCAAGTTTTATAGATATCGGCTATTTTTTCAGGATATCGGCCATTATTCGGTTATTTCGGCCATTATTTTTATATATCGACTTTTCGAGGAAAATCGACAAAATCCGCAGTGCCGAAGTCTCTGTAAGCTGCTGCTCCTCAAGCTCACTGTTTTCCTTAAGTGCCTTGCGTTCACAAATGGACAAAACGAGCATGAGATTTCCGATCAGAATCATAGGCAAAGTCACGACCCCTCCTGGCGCGGTCCAAGCAGCAGGAATCGGTTTAAAGCTTCCAATAAGGAGCCGGCCAGTGTATTCCACGACGAGAAGTGCATACATGAGCGGGATGAGTGACTTGTAGCGAAACAGGGTCACCCCACATAAGTCCAACAATCAGCTGGGACAATCCCCAAAGTGAAAAAACCCCTATAACCGCTGCATCTCCAGAAAAGGAATCCAGCGGAATGGTCGCAATCGGCTGTGCTCCTCCATCCGAAGCGGAATAATGGTGCAGACTTCTCCATAAGGTAACTGCAGTTATGAAGTAGAAATTTATCATCATTCGATTTGTACAGGCAATAATTGATGCCTTCCGGGAACCTCCTTATGTTTACCGAGACGAAGAATTTTTTTAAGATATCGGTCTGAATCCTTTAAAATAAACACTCCCAAGGCAGTGGACGTTCATTGCATTGAGGGCAATCCAGGGAGATAATATGGGAACTAAGGTTTAATAGGAGTGACCCGATGAAGGAAGCGTACTATGATCACATCATGAATGTAAAAACCGGTAGAAATCAAAAAGAAATCCTTCAAGCCGTCCATTACCATTATCATCGCTACGAGCCTACCCCATATCGGGCACTGGATGCATTATTTGAGTATTATCAGCTTGAAAGCAGCGATCACGTTGTCGACTTCGGCTGCGGGATGGGCCGGCTGATTTTCTATATTCATTATCATTTTAACGCGGCCGTCACCGGAATCGAAATGAATGAAGGCTTATATAAAAACGCGCTGGAAAATCTGGAGCGCTATGGGAAGAAAACGAAAAAAAACAAAGGCAGCATCCAATTTCATTGCTGCCTGGCAGAAGAGTATCAAATCACTGAAGAAGATAACCGCTTCTACTTTTTTAATCCGTTCTCAATTCAGGTGTTTATTAAAATCGTGAATAATATCTTGGTATCTGTGGAGAATTCGCCAAGGGAAACGGAGCTAGTCCTGTATTATCCATCTGAGGAATACATCCTTTTTTTAGAAAACCAGACAGCCTATGAATTGAAAGAGGAAGTGTATGTACCCGAGCTCTATGAACTAAATCCCGCTGAAAAATTTATCATTTACCGGCTTTCTTTTTAAAGGTATCCAAAACTTGGCTTAATTTTTACAATAAACGACAATTACTGGTTAAAATGGTATATGATAAATGTAACTATTGATTATGCTGGGGTGAAATGCATTGGCTTATACCGTACCCGAAACGATCCGTTCAACTGCCACAGCCGGTGAAAGGCTTTTATTTACGACCTTGAAGACATACCTTCCTGATGACTATATCGTTTATTTTGAACCAGAAATACATGGGAGGCACCCGGACTTTGTTATTATCGGGCCGGACCTTGGGTTAGTGGTTCTTGAAGTTAAGGATTATACACAGTCGACTATTTTTCAAGTAAACACAGATGCTTGGACGATTGTAAACACTAAAGGAGAACAGGCCTCTGTTAAAAGCCCGCTTAAACAGGCAAGGGACTATATGTTCCATATTACAAATGCGCTTCAAAAGGATAAGAACTTAATCCAAACGGAAGGTCCCTACCGCTTTAAATTAAAGTTTCCGTCTGGATATGGGGCGGTTTTTACTAGACTAAAGCAGGATTTCTTTGTAAGGGAAAGCCTATACTCGGTTTGTGACCCGAATCTAGTGCTTACCAGGGACGAAATCGATCCGGACAAAGAGGGGTTTTCTGAGGAGAATCTCATTGAAAAAATTATGGGAATGTTTGTCGTACCTTTTCGCCTGAAAGAACCTCTAAGTAAAGAAGAGATTGATGCCATCCGCTATCATTTATTCCCTGAAGTGCGAATCAGCGCAGAGTTTAAAGCACCTGTTCCCTATCAGGACCAGCTCCTTCTATCCTTGCATGAAATCAAGACGATGGATCTGCATCAGGAGAATCTGGCGAGGCAGATTGGGGATAAAAACCGTCTGATCCGGGGAGTTGCAGGAAGCGGAAAAACGTTGATTTTATCTGCGAGAGCAAAGTATCTATCCAAGCAGCATCCTGACTGGAAAATACTTGTGCTGTGCTACAACATCTCCCTTGCACAGGAAATTCGCCATATGATTCAGGCTAAAATGAATGAGCCGGATAGCTTGTTTGATTTTGACCCGATCAGCGCATCTAATGACAGTGTTATGAAAAATATCGAAGTGTACAATTTTCATGCATGGCTGAAGCAGGAACTGAAGATCAGTGAAAAACAAATTCCTATGTTTACGCAAAAGCTTGCAGCGGGGGAGACCATTCTTCCTGCCTATGATGCCATCCTGATCGATGAAGGGCAGGACTTTGAACCGGAATGGCTCGCGCTTGCAAGTTCTATGCTAAATCCGGATACTCAAATGCTCCTGTTGGTCGAAGACCGCGTTCAAAACATTTACTCCCGGAAGCGTTCCTATGTACAGGACACGGGTTTGAGCTTCCAGGGCCGGTCTAAAATTCTCTCCATTAATTACCGGAATACAGCCCAGATTGTAAAGTTCGCCTGGAACTTTTACCAAAATCATTCGGCGCTGAAAAATAAAGTGGTGAAAGGCTCCATCGAGGGAGAAGAAATCATATCCCCGCAAAGTACGAGAAGAAAAGGGCCAGAGCCGATTATTGCTAAATGCAGGAATTTAAAAGAGGAAATGAGACATGCTGCGAAGCTGATGAAAAGACTGCATGCTGAAAAAGGTGTGCCATATTCCGAAATGCTTATTCTCTATCGGGTGAAACGAACATTTAACCAGAATATCATTGAAACAATACAGCAGGAATTAAAAGCCGCAGGCATCCCAAATTTCTGGCTGACGGAAAATGCCGACAGCAAAAGAGGATATGAGAAAGAACAGGAGAGAGTTATGATCAGTACGATCGATAGCAGCAAAGGCCTTGATTTCCAGGCGGTCTTTGTCGTGAATGCTGAAAACATGCCGTTTGCTCTGGAGAAAAACAAAGAAAGAGAAGTCTCTCTTCTTTACATCGGGATGACCCGGTCCAAGGATTACCTGTATATTTCCTATTCAGGTGAGTCTGAGTTTACAAAGTACTTTGATAAAATAAAAGATAACCGGCTGCAATTGAAGGAGAAACTAGGTTCTATATAGAAATCAGCTTCTGTGAATCTCTTAAAAGAGGGGGTCTGCCCAGTGAAGCAAGCACTAGTAATCATTGATGCCCAGGCAGAACTAATTGAAGGAAATGAGAACGAGAAAAGTGTGGTTAACAAAGAGATCCTGCTGAAGAACATAAACACTCTCATTGGAAAAGCAGAGCAGCTGGGCATCGACCTTATTTTCATCCGGGATAAGGATGTAGCCGAGGGGGAAAGTCCGGGCTTTGACATTCATCCGGCAATTCGCGTGCCCGACCAAGCTGCCGTCTTTGATAAACAAGCGACCAATTCCTTTTACGGCACCCCCTTACTGCAGTATTTGCAAGTAAAAGAGACTCAGCACCTCGTCATTATGGGGTGCCAGACTGAGCATTGCGTTGACACTGCAGTGAGAACCGCAACCGTCTCAGGATTTGATGTAACGCTCGTTAAAGATGGGCATTCCACCAGGGATTCGGCTGTATTAACAGGGGAACAGATTATTCAGCATCACAATCAGGTGCTCCACGGGCATTATAACGTTGACAATTTTTCAATTGTACGGGAAACGAGCGAGGACATTTTCAGTCCGGCGCATGATCGATATAGAACGGAAGGGTAATCCGGGCCAGGAGAGACATTTTGTTTTTCCTGGCTTTTTTGGTGTCCAGCCTAAGACAATAAATGGAAGCAGCTCCCTTTCTCATTCTATGATGGGTAAGCAATTAGAACAATTTAATGAGGAGAACGTACGAAAAGAAAAAAATACATTTACTGGTTCACAACCTGTTCCTTGTGCTTTTAAATAAATGTCCATACAGGATGTCATCTCTGTTATTTCTTCCGTTTTCGTTTATTTCCATGTTCTCTCTCATTATTTCTGTGGTTGTATTAAAAGCATGAATTCCTTTGTACGCTTTGACTAGTTTGCTTACGCTTTTTATTTCGAGGGTGATTTCCCTAAATAGTCTTATTCGTATTTTCGTTTCTTTAAGTACAGTGATGACAATCTTTGTCTTTCAGCTCAGAAGATGGATTTGAAGCAGCCTCATTGAGTTTCCTATTCTCTAAAAGGCCGCTGCCAATTCTCACTCCGCCAGTCCGACAGGTGAATTGCGGCGATGACTTCCAAACGGGAGGGTAATGATATCGGGGAAAAACGTGGCGATAAAAGATAAAAACGCAGGAAACGATCAGCGAGGGCCGTTTGTTCCGTAAGGACAACCCGGCCAGAAAACTGGAGACCACCTCATGAAAACCTCCTGAAAAATACAGGCGGATCTTTTTTTAAGGACTTTCTCTCCGTATTCCGAAAACGTAAAGATTAATATGATAAAATATGTATACGCTTACATAATGGTATAAACCTTAAGCATAGTCTGATAAGGGGGTGGGACAAAAGCTTACAGGTTAGAGGGAGAAAGTGGAGGATCATGCGATAACAAATAATAGAGAAGAATAGGGGGAGAAGGAGCATGATGAAATATTTGCAGAGAATAGGCCGGTCATTGATGCTTCCGGTTGCTGTCCTGCCGGTTGCGGCAATTTTGCTTGGTGTAGGATACTGGATTGATCACGATGGATGGGGAGCAGGTAACCAGATCGCAGCGTTTCTGATTAAGGGCGGAGGGGCAATCCTTGACCATTTGGGAATTTTGTTTGCGGTCGGAATTGCTTTGGGAATGTCGAGGGACCGGGACGGGGCGGCGGCTTTAAGCGGACTTGTAGCATTCCTCGTTGTAACGACTGTTTTATCAGCCGATTCTGTCGCGATGCTTCAGAGCATTCCTCCTGAGGAAGTGAATGCTGCCTTTGGAAAAATTGATAATGCTTTTATCGGGATTTTATCCGGACTTATAGCGTCTATTATGTACAATCGATTCAGCCAGGTGAAGCTGATTGATGCCCTTGCCTTTTTCAGCGGACGGCGGCTGGCGCCGATTATGTCGGCATTGTCGATGCTTGTCATTTCTTTGGTGCTTTTATTTGTTTGGCCGGTTGTGTATTCCGGACTGGTTTCATTCGGTAAATCCATAAGTGATCTAGGGTTCATTGGGGCCGGACTCTATGGGTTCTTTAACCGTTTGCTCATCCCGCTCGGACTTCATCATGCGCTGAACTCTGTGTTTTGGTTTGATGTTGCCGGGATTAATGATATCGGAAATTTCTGGTCCGGGGAAGGGACGAAGGGTGTAACCGGCATGTATCAGGCGGGCTTTTTCCCGGTGATGATGTTCGGGCTTCCGGCTGCGGCGCTTGCTATGTATCATACCGCTAAAACGAAGAAGAAAAAGCAAGTCGCTTCTCTAATGCTTGCGGCCGGTTTTGCTGCATTTTTAACAGGGGTTACGGAGCCGATTGAGTTTGCGTTCATGTTTGCAGCACCTGCTCTTTATCTCGTCCACGCGGCATTGACTGGGATTTCCCTGGCGATTGCGTCCCTGTTTCAATGGACAGCAGGCTTCGGCTTTAGTGCGGGATTGATTGACTTTTTATTAAGTTCCACGCTGCCGCTGGCGAACCTTCCTTATATGCTGCTTATTCAGGGACTTGCATTTGCAGCTGTCTATTATTTCGTTTTCCGCTTCCTGATTACCAAATTTAATTTCAAGACTCCTGGCCGTGAGGATGATGAGGAACTGGAAGGAGCGGTTGCCGAGGCAGCTCCATCTGCAGAAGCTGCAGCAGGAAACAAATTTGCCATCCAGGCAGCACGCATTTACGAAGGACTGGGCGGAGACGAAAACGTCACGTCCATTGATAACTGTGTGACCCGTCTCCGCATTGAAGTGAAGGACATGAAGGCGGTTGATCAGGCAAAAATCAAATCGACCGGTGTGCCCGGGATTAATATTGTCGGTGCCAACAGCATACAGGTGATCGTCGGGACCTCTGTGCAGTTTGTAGCAGATGAAATGATAAAGATTCGGAAGTAAAGGATGAAGGAAGCTGTCTGAAAAAGTCAGGCTGAAAGAGAATAGCGGAATGGAAAACTCCTGGTTTAGCTTGAAGCATACCGGGGGTTTTCTTTGTATAATCGTATCGATCTAAAGGATATATGTCCGGGTGAATGAAGCGGAAGCCAGCCAGAACATCAAACCTTAAAAGGCTAAAAAAATACTAACTGCCCGGCTCTTTTTGAATGATAGTAAGGGAAAGGGGCGTGGCTGAATGCTTATAGAATATTACCACGGACAAAATTTCTGGATAGAGGCTGGGTCTCATTCCGAACCTGTTTACCCATTCAATGATCAGGTACTGGAAGAGGCGGAAGATCTATTAAAAGTTAAGCTTCCTCGGGAGCTCATTCAGCTAATGGAAATCAGGAATGGAGGCAGTCTCGCTTATCCGAATTTTGTGCTTCCTGATAAAGGAGAAAAAGATTCCCTCCCCGGCATTTACCCGATTCACATGATGAACGACGATCTAAGCATGCTTTCATTAAGAGAGGCTTTCCATGAGGCAGCTCTTCCGGAAGGGATGGTCCCGCTCTGGAGTGATTATCATAACTGGATAGTCCTTGATTATCGTCATACAAAAAAAGATCCCCCGGTTTTAAAGGTGACAGAAAATTACACGGACCATTCGTGGATTTATACGGAAATCGCCCCGGCTTTTAATAAGTTCTTGAAGATGCTTTTTAGAACAGATAAAGGAAAGGAGACTGTAAAATGAGTCAGGAGAAGGAATTCCCGAGGATTGGCAAACCAGCAGTAAGAGCTCTTGAAGGAGCAGGGTATACAAAACTCGAACAGCTGAACGGAGTCAGTGAAGCAGAGCTGTCAACCCTTCATGGAATGGGGCCAAAAGCAATTGGACTGATTCAGGAAGCGCTTCACAAAAAAGGGATGTCGTTGAAAAATAAAAAATAGAGGGATAAGCCGATATAAGAAAGAATACTTATCTATGAAAAGATCTTCGGGGCAGCAAAAAACTGTCCCATTTTGGAGTGTGAAAAATGGAGGAATCAATCATCAGCGTAAAGGACCTCGTGAAAACGTACGGGGATTTCACGGCTGTGAATGGAATTACATTTGAAGTGCATAAGGGAGAAGTTTTCGGCGTTCTCGGTCCGAATGGGGCAGGAAAAACGACAACGCTTGAAATGCTCGTCGGGCTCCGGAAGCCGGATCGCGGGGCAGCGGATATAGGCGGATTTGATGTGGTGCGGGATTTGAAAAACGTGAAGGAAGTCATTGGGGTGCAGCTTCAGTCCACAACGCTTTTTGAGCTCTTGACGGTGGAAGAGATTCTTCATTTGTATGCGAGCTTTTATAAGAAACACATTCCGATTGAGCCATTAATTAAAGACATGCTCCTGACAGATAAAACGAACAGCCGGATTAAAAGCCTTTCAGGAGGCCAGAAGCAGCGGCTTGCGATTGCTTTGGCGCTCGTCCATGATCCGTGGATCATTTTCCTGGATGAACCGACAACCGGATTGGATCCGCAGGCGAGAAGAACGTTATGGGATATTATTTTTAAATTGAAGGAAAAGGGAAAGACGGTTGTGCTGACGACTCATTATATGGATGAAGCACATGTACTCTGTGACCGGATTGCCATTATGGATCAGGGAGATCTGATTGCGCTCGATACTCCTGAAGAGCTTGTTCGCAGCCTTCATTCCGAGAACGCAGTGGAGTTTCGTTTTGAAGAAGAGGGGGCCGAACTGGACCTCGATCGGATTGAAGGTGTGAAACAGGTGGGATCTCAGAAGGATGCGACCATCCTATACACCGATCAGCTGCAGGCAACGCTGACAAGCCTTATCCAGAGGGCTGATGAACGCGGCTTGAAGCTTGCTGATCTGCAGATTCGGACCGCAACGCTTGAGGATGTCTTTATACATATGACGGGAAGGAGTTTAAGGGAGGCATGAAGGCTTATTGGCAATTAACGTTAACCCAGCTGCGGATTTTTATCCGGAACCGGCAGGTCTTGTTTTGGACACTCGCCTTTCCGATTTTCCTCATGGTGATGCTCGGATCTTTCCTTGGAAATGGGGGAGGCATGTCCGTTGCAGTCGGTGTAATAGATAAAGACCAATCCGCTGAATCAAAAGCATTTATGGAAGCTTTACAGAAAAACGACGCAATGAAAACGGAAAAAGAAACAGATGAAGAAAAAGCATTTAATGAAGTGAAAAACGGGAACCTGCAGATTGCGATTGTCATACCTGATGGGTATGGGGAAAAACTTGGCCAGGGCGCCCCTTTCAAGCTTCCGGTTTACTATGATGAAACGAACGCAAACGTTTCCCAAATAGGCCTACAGCTTGTAAACGGCGCAGTCGACCAGATCAGCAAAGAGCAGGCGGACTACAAACCGGTTATCGTAACAGAACCAAAAGGAGTCGAAACACTAAACCTGAAATACATTGACTTCCTTGTACCGGGAATCGTTGCCATGATGATTATGAGCAACAATATGAACGGAGTAGCCGGGCAGATTGCAGCCTGGAGAGAACGCGGCATTTTGAGAAGGATGCAGGGAACGACGCTGAAAGCCTCCACATTCATTGCTGCCCAGATAACGGCCCGCCTGTTTTTGAATGGTCTGCAGGCGCTGCTTGTCCTTTTAATCGGCCAGCTCGTTTTTGGCGTCGAAGTCCGCGGCTCCTGGCTGGTGCTGGTCGGCTTCGTCATTTTGGGAACACTCGCCTTCATGGCTGTTGGCTTTATCATTGCAGGAATTGCGAAAACACCGGAAAGCGCTGCACCCATTGCGGGCTTCCTGTCCTTCCCAATGCTCTTTCTCGGGGGTGTCTTTTTCCCTATTCAGGATATGCCGGATTTTCTGCAGCCGATCGTCTACGCGCTGCCGATCTCCCATCTTTCTCATGCCTTGAGAGAAGTAATGAACGTCGGAGCCTCGTTTATGACACTCGGGAGCGAAGCGCTCATCCTTGGATGCTGGCTTGTAGGAGCATTTATTGTGGCAAGTTATACATTTAAGTGGGAATGACCGGCCCAAACTCGTCCTTTGAGTGTGAAGGACGAGTTTTTTATTAGGAAACTCAGTAAAATGTAGAGCAGTGTCCCTAAATGGTCAGGAGTGAGGTATTAGAGGGCGCGGTGGGGCCCTACAGAAGAGGATATCGGCTATTTTGAGAGTTTATCCTCTCAGGCCCCCTAACTAGTTTGGACACCTCCTCTCATTCTAAATATAATGAGGGCAGAGGAGATGAGGCCAAGATGAAAAGAAAGAATGGTCCGATTGAGGACGTAAAGAAGAAATATGTCAGAA
>NZ_JBNILJ010000009.1:0-110788 GCF_050107635.1 Metabacillus sp. 113a
GCAATGAGATGCCCCTGTCTTGAAGGCTGTTCAAAACAGAAATGGACTGCGAACGTTTAGTCATTCAAGAATCCCACCCGTCACACCGTAAGGTAGGGCTTGCGGCTTTAGCCGTGGGAGTCTCAAAAGGTATCTTGTTCTCTCCTGGCAAACGAAAATAAACAACACAAACTTGAGTGCGGAAGAAGCGGCAAAGATGATCAAGGAAAAATTCCAATTATAGGATAGAAAAACCGCTTGGATGCCCAAGCGGTTTTTGGTGTTAAATTTACTGATAATTTATTTGTTATTTTATATAACATTTGAACTGTTATTTGAACTACTTACTCTAAAAGTTCCGGACTTTTTTTTCCCATTGGTTCAAGACTGCTGCGTTAGCTGTATTTCCGATTACATTCAAAGCGGTTCTAAATCCATCTGTAAGCCGGTCTACACCAGCAACTAGACCGATGGCAGCTAAAGGTAGATCTGCTGCGGCCAGTACAGTAGTCATCATGATGATTCCTGCACCGGGAACTCCTGCTGTACTGAACGATACGAGAAGCGCACTGACAAATACCGCCATGATGAGAGAGGGAGTTACAGGCACATCAAACAGCTGCGCAACAAACAAGGCATTAAAGCCTTGAAATACTGCCGCTCCATCCCTTTTAACTGCCGTTCCAAACGGAAGGGCGAAGCTTGCAAGGGTTTTGCTCATCCCATAGCGGTCCTGGATATTTTCCATTGCCACCGGGAGGGATGCGTTTGAGCTTGCTGTTCCAAAAGCCAGAACAAAAGCGGGCGAAAGACTTTTAAAAAACAAGGCCGGTTTGGCCCCTGCCGCAAAAAGCAAAAGGGCATACAACCCAATCATAAAAAATACCGCCATGATTAACCCGATTACATAAAGGCCTAATTTTGCTACAATATCCAGACCTTGAGTAGCAGCTACGGAGGCAAGGAGGGCAAAGACACCAACCGGTGCAGCCTTTAAAATAATCTCAAGGATTTTGCCTGTGATCTCATATAAACTTTCAGTAAAGGAAAGAAAGGGACGGCCTTTTTCCTCGCTGATCAAGTTTATGGCTGTACCTATAAGAATCGATGAAATAATGACCTGCAGCAGGTTTGCCTCTGCAAGAGCCTCAAACGGATTCATCGGGATAATGCTTACCAGCCATTCCAGTATCGACTGGCTTTCCCCGTTTTCAGGTCCACCGCCCGGCAAGCCTGTTACCCCGGCTCCCGGCTTAAGCAAAAACGCAATAAGCATGCCAGCCCCCAGGGCAATAATGCTGGTTACGATATAGAGAGGGATGAGTTTCGCTGTATATCTTCTGATTTTACCTGTCCCTTTCACACTCGTCAGCCCGATAATGAGAGAGGTAAACACGACCGGCACTACTATAAATTGAATGAGTCGAATGAAAGCATTGCCGATTGGATTAAATACATATTGATCAGCCGGCTTTACAAATTCCGGGAAGAAGACATTCAGAATCAAGCCGAACGCGATTCCCGCTGCCAGGCCGATAAGAATACGGGTTGAAAGCTTCATTAAAACCAACCTTTCATATAGAATTAGTTTACATCCAAAAGAATCTTACCACGTATTCTTCAAAGAATCCCCCAATATGCATCATTTTAGCCTGAACTGCACTTGAGGAGCCTGACAGAAAGCGCATTCAGAACAAAAAGATAAGCGGCCTTCAAGCGGTCCTCCAGCACAGCATAGAATGACTGCCCTGCTCTGATACCTTTAAGCGGTAAATACAGGGGAATTGGAAGTGGAAGGAAGCTTGCTTTGTCTCCGCTTAAAAAAAAGTGCTCAAAGCAACGCTATGAGCACTTCAAGAATGTTCAGTTTTGTCTTAACGAAGCAAAGCTTTCCCTTTCTAAATGAAGACGCAAACCTGCCGCCCGTTGAGCGGCAGAGCATAGCGAGTCAGGACACAGAGTTCGAAGTAATGGCTGCAGTGTCTGTCAGGAGCTTCTTCAGTTCCCTGTAAACTGAGGCTGGCGCTTTTCGAGAAAGGAAGAAATGCCTTCCTTATGATCGCCCGTTTGCCTCATTTTATATTGGGAGGAGGTTTCAAGGCTAAGGATAGCCTCCAGATTTCCTGCGCTTCTGGAGGTAAAGATTCTCTTTGTTTCAATCATGGCAGCTACCGGCTTCTCGAGCCATTCAGAAACCTTTTCTTCAACTGCACTCCTCATATCTCCCGCGGCCATCTGATCAATCAGGCCGGCCTGCAGAGCTTCCTCGGACGACAGTCTCCTGCCCTCCCAAATCATATGCTTCGCTTTGGTTTCTCCCAGTCTTTTTTCCATAAAGAAATGGCCGCCTCCATCCGGAATTAGCCCAATGCCTATGAAATTCATAGATAAAATGGCCGTTTCATGTGCAATAATATGGTCGGAAGCTAGGGCAAGACTGAACCCTAAGCCTGCTGCTGCACCGTGGACTGCACTGATGGTAAGCTTAGGCATCGTATAGAGCTCGAGTATCATCTGCGAGATGGTATGCATAACCGATGAAAAAGCGGATTGATCCATGTCAGACAGCATGGATTTAATGTCGCCTCCTGACGAGAACCCTCTTCCTGCTCCGGATATAACCAAAATATCAGCATCACTGTCTCTTACTTCTTTGAAAGCTGCCAGCAATTCGGACAGCATCTCTCCGTCCATTGCGTTTAATACATCAGGTCTGTTTAATTCAATTCTGGCAGTACGTCCCTCATAGGCAATCTTAACCGTGTTCATTGCTTCATCCCCTTTTACATTCTTTCAATGATCGTGGCGACAGCCATTCCGTGGCCGATGCAAATCGTCACCAAGCCAAGGCGGCCGTTTCTCCGCTCCAGTTCGTGCAGCAGGGTCGCCATCAGCTTGACACCAGTTGCCCCCAGCGGATGACCGAGTGCAATAGCCCCGCCATTAACATTTACTTTCTCTTTATGTGCCTCCAATTCCTTCATCCAAGCTAAAACGACCGGTGCAAATGCTTCATTAATTTCAACTAAGTCGATATCATCAAGTGTCATTCCCGCTTTTTGGAGTACCTTTTTAGTAGCTGGGATCACGCCATCGAGCATGAGAATCGGATCTGATCCGACCACCGCATTTGCGAGGATTCTGGCACGGGGCTTGAACCCGAGATCCAGCGCCTTTGATTTTTCCATTAGAAGGATCGCTGCTGCACCATCACTCATTTGGCTCGCATTTCCAGCTGTAATACGCCCATTGTCTTTAAAGACGGGCTTCAGGGCGGATAATGCCTCAAGCGAAGTATCTGCACGGGGCCCTTCATCCTGTGTGACCGTGATGTTTTTTCCTTCCTTATCGATTCCCGGAACAGGAGCTATTTCCTGATCAAACCGACCGGATTTTTGTGCATCAAGCGCTTTTTGGTGGCTTCGCAAAGAGTAACGGTCCAGCTCCTCTCTCGTAAGACCGTATTTTTCAGCAATCAGCTCCGCAGACACTCCTTGATGAACGAACTCGTATTTTTCCTTTAAAGACCTCGGGATGGTTTGTTCATTCCCGTCGCTTAAGATGGGAACCTTGGACATGCTCTCTACCCCTGCCGCTACTGTTATGTCCATGTCCCCGGATGTAATCTCCTGGCAGGCAAATTGGATCGCCTGAAGCCCTGAGCCGCACATCCTGTTGAGCTGGACAGAGGGAACCGCTACCGGAAACCCTGCATCAAGCGAAGCAAGACGTCCGATATTCAGCCCCTGCTCCCCAATCGGGCTTACACATCCCATAACTATATCCTCAATAAAAGCGGGGTTTAAATTGGAACGGGCTGTTAACTCCTTTAACATTCCCGATGCGAGGTGCACAGGGTGCGTGTTCCGGTAAACCCCATTCCTTCTTCCTGCAGGGGTTCGTACCGCCTCTATAATGACTGCTTCTCTGTTCATCGCTTACTCGTCTCCCTTTGCTCCTTATAATTGTAGAAGCCTTTTCCGGATTTCCGCCCAAAATGACCCGCTTCGACCAGCTTCCTTAATATCTGAGGGGGCAAAAACCGTTCGCCGTAAGCTGCAGCCAGTCCCTCACTGACAAACAGCATCGTATCAAGTCCTACTAAATCTGCCAGTTCAAGCGGTCCCATCGGATAGTTCAGCCCAAGCCGGATTGCTTTATCGATATCCTCCGGACCGGCCACATGTTCTTCATGCATTCTTATGCACTCCAGCATATGTGCAGTAAGCGCTCTTGTCGTGACAAATCCCTGCCTGTCCTTAACCAGAACCGTCTCCTTGCCAATTTCCCGGGAAACGTTCTGTACAGCTTCAATGGTTTCAGCGTTTGTTTCTTCACCCTGCACAATCTCAATCAGCCTCATGACCGGGGCAGGATTAAACCAGTGCATTCCCAGTACTTTCTCCGGGCGGCTTGTGGCGGACGCAATGGCTGTTACACTTAATTCTGACGTATTTGTTGCTAATATCGCCTCTGGAGGAGCGAGTCGGTCAAGCTCTTCAAAGACCAGCTCCTTCAACGTCATGGATTCCGGAACGGCTTCAATAACCAGTTCCGCATCCTTAACAGCAGAGCAGACATCATGAACAGGCCGGATGTTCTCCATTGCTGCAATCACTTCGTGCTCCTCCATTGTTCCTGCTTTGACCAACCGTTTTAAGCTCTTTTCAATCGATGCCTCCGCCTTCTTTAACGCTTCTTTTGAAGAGTCATAGAGAGCAGCCTGCTTGCCCCCCATAGCCAGAGACTGAGCAATTCCACTTCCCATCAGCCCGGCTCCGATGACAGCTGTATTCTTTAATCCCATCTGTCTTCCCCCTAAGTTTTACAATCCCATCCGTTTAGCGATAATGGACTTCATAATTTCGTTTGTTCCGGCGTAGATCGCCATCACCGGGATATCCCGGTATCGTCTGGCCACTTCATACTCTTCCATGTAGCCATATCCTCCATGTAGCTGCATCCCTTCTCCTGCGACCCGTTTAGCCATATCTGTAAGCCACCATTTAGCCATAGAAACCTTTTGAACGGCATCCTTCCCCTCCATATGGTCCTGAATGGCTTCGCTTAAAAAGGAACGCCCGATTTGCACCTCAGTGGCCATTTCAGCAAGACGGAACTGGATGGTCTGAAGCTTGCTGATCGGATTTCCAAACGCCTCCCTTTCCTTTACATAGGAGGTCGTAAGCTCTAAAATTCTCTCAGCAGATGCCTGTGCGCAAATCCCTGCCAGAAGACGCTCCTGCTGCAGCATTTTCATCAAATAGTAAAAGCCCTTTCCTTCTTCTCCCAGAAGGTTTTCTGCGGGCACCATCGCGTCCTCAAAAAATAATTCTGCCGTATCCTGTGCGTGCAGACCAACCTTGTCCAGCTTTTTGCCTTTATGAAAACCAACCGTATCTTTCTCTACAACGAGCAGGCTGATTCCTTTATGCGCCGGGACAGCGTTCGGATTTGTTTTGCAAACCACTAAGACGATGTCCGCATGGATGCCGTTTGTAATAAATGTTTTCTGCCCGTTTAGCCTGTAGCAGCTTCCCTCCCGCACGGCAGAGGTTTGGATCCCGGCAAGGTCAGACCCCGCTCCGGGCTCGGTCATCGCAATCGCCGCAATAATATCTCCGCTCACACAGCCCGGAAGCCAGCGCTGCTTTTGCCCACGGGTTCCATACTCATTAATATAGGGAACCGTAATATCGCTATGCAGACCGAATCCTATGAGGCTTGAACCAATCTTCTCCATCTCTTCATTTGCAATGGCCGTGTATCCGAAATCTGCATTCAATCCTCCGAATTCTTCATCCACCCAGGGGCACAAAAACCCCTCTCTTCCGGCCTTTATCCAGAAGGACCTTGGAATCATCCTTTCTTTCTCCCACTGGTCATAATAGGGAGCGGCTTCCTTTTGCAGAAATTTCTTCAGCGATTTTCTGAATATCGCATGCTCCTCTTTTATAAATGCAGGTGCTGTCATTCCTATTCCATCCTCTCTGCTAAGCTTTCGTCTGACCGGCCAGCTGCTCCCTCAGCAGGAATTTCTGAATTTTCCCGCTCGCATTCCTCGGAAGCTCATGAGTGAAAATATACTTGCGGGGACGTTTATACGCGGCAATCCTGTCACTGTTTTTGCAGAAATTCTCCAGGTCTTCCTCCGTCAAAGCCGCGTTCTTCCTAACGATATACGCAACAACTGTTTCTCCCCATTTTTCATGCGGTTCGCCCAGAACGGCTGCATCAAGCACCCCTTCGTGTTCATGGAGCGCATCCTCTACCTCACGGGGGTATACATTTTCACCGCCGCTGATGATCATATCGTCGACCCGGTCTGCAACGTATAAATATCCATCTCTATCCAGATAGCCGAGGTCGCCTGAATGATACCAGCCTTTATAAAGCGCCTTTTCACTCGCTTCCGGCCGTTGATGGTAACCGGCCATCACAGAGGGACCTTTTACTAAGATTTCTCCAACCTGATAGGGCTCAAGACGGTCTTCCGGTTCAGATGGGCCATCTTCCTTTGGGGTTACGATAATCAGTTCATGTCCAAAACAAACTCTTCCTGCTGAACCTGCCTTGGCCAGCTGTTCATCCTCTGCAAGGAAAGTCACGGCAGGTCCCATTTCTGTCATTCCATACGCTTGAACGAGATCGATTCCGGCTGTCTCCTTCAGCGCTTTTACAAGAACAGGCGCCATGGGAGCCGCCCCATACAGACCGACCCTCATGCTGGTGAAGTCCGCTGAATTCAGCTCTTCCTGAAGAAGCATATTCCACATGGTTGGCGCTCCGAACATGATGGTAATCTGTTCCTTTTTGATGACTTCCAAAACTTTTACTGGGTCAAAATGATGAATGATCACGTTTTTTGCACCGATCAGGACTCTCGGGAGAAAACAGCAATGGAGCTCAGCACAATGGAACATGGGAGCCGCCGTAAGTCCGCAGTCGTTCGGTGACAGCCTCAATGCCATCGCACATACCATAGCCTGATCAATCATATCCCGGTGCCGATGCAGGACTCCCTTCGGCCTGCCGGTTGTACCGCTTGTATACATAATGGCGTATAAATCATTCTCGGACACTTCTGTCTTGATTTCTGAAAAAGGAGCTTTTTTAAGCTCATCATAAAAATAGGCAGCATATTCCGGCGGTCTGGAATCGATGGACCAGAATAGCGTAAAGGGGAACTGTTCCTGAAGACTATCAATCTCTGGAGCGAGAGCGCTTTCGAACAAAACGAGTTTAGGAGTGCAGTCTGTCAGAATATAGGCAATTTCCTGCTGCTTCAGCCTGAAATTAATCGGGTTCAAAACCGCCCCGAGTTTGGCACAGGCGAAAAATACCGTTGCCAGTTCAGCACAATTAAAAAGGCAAGTCGATACCCGATCCCCTTTTTTCACTCCGGCATTAGCCATTGCGTTTGCACATTGGTTAACCTCTTTTTGCCACTCGGTAAACGTTCGCCTGATGCCGCGTGAAACATCTGCCAGCGCCTCTTTATCCCTTCCTTTTTCAACCGCCAGGTCAAAAAGCTTCCCGATTGATGAATACATCCTATCCCCTCCGATAATTTGAAATCGCTTTCATTTTTGTGCGCAATCAAAACAGCTCTCTTTATACTTTTCTATCACCATACAATATTCCTCCTTTTTTGGAGGGCAAAATAAGAGGGAAGCCAATGGGATCGTAAAGCTCGTGAAGGAGCAGTCCAGACGGGGCACCCTTCCCGCTGGAGTACCGCCTTTTGGCTTCAAGCATTAACTTAGCAAGGGAGACACTGGAATGCGTCTTCCTTGCTGGATTGATGTTTCCTTTAAGACAGCCCTGTCTCAAATCAAATGCTTCATCATCAAAACTTGGAGCCCTTTATTCCGATCATTGTAAGTATAGCCTGCTTCTTTAAAGCCGAGGTGCTCATAATAGGGCTTGTTTGAAGCTTTTGTTGTGCACCACAGCCCGCTGATTCCTAATTGTGCCAGCAGGTTTTCCCCGAAAAGAATAAGCGTCTGTCCCCTCAATTCGTTTCTGTGGTCAGGATCAATTGCGAGACCCCTCAGACGGTACATTCCATCCCCTTTAATTTTAGTATGCTGTTCCTGGTAGAAGGAAGCCGCTCCTACGAGCTGATCCTGTGCATATGCCCCTATATGAATGGTCTCATGATTCTCATCACCATCGTATTTACACTCCTCCAGTGGTGTCACAGGCAAAATAACCCGCTGCCGAAGCGCTGCTGCGTCTGCAGAATGAATCTGTTTAATTTCAAACATAATCTATGCCCCCTGTCCCTTTTAGTAAAAACCGAAAGGAAGTATTAGTTTAAAAGACGTTAGGCAGGTTGTAAAGTTACAGATTGATATTCAAAGTCTTCTAAAGTCTGCCTATCGAGAAAAAAGGCTCTTCCCTTTTACGTTTGGTTTATTGCCCCTGATTTCCGCTTCTCGCTGCCTGAGCGGCTTGCGGCGGAAGGTGCCTGACGTCAGCGGGACAGGTGAGACCCCGCATGGGAAGAGGCTCGCCGGCCCGCCCATCCGGCTTTTTTTCCACAAAGAAACCCCCGGTCACATCGGGGGTAATCCACTCCTATATTTTTTTGGAATAGGACTATTTAGACAGCCCCTGCCTTTATACCTTCACAGCAAATAATTCTTTCATGATTCTGATTTTCTCTTCTGTATAGTGTTTAAATCCCTCGTTATACGATTTGGGATCCTTCGGGTTGCTGAAATGTGAGATCTTCCCGGTTTCAGGATGGCGGAATTTGCTGGCAGCGCCGCACCCCAGACCTAAAATGGTTTGCTGTTCTTCCATAATCATGATGTTGTACAGCGAATCCTGGCCCTCAAGTGCATAGCCAACGTTTTCCAGATTGCCGAGAATGTTTTTTTGCCGGTACAGGTAGTATGGTTCGTACCCGTTTTTCTTCGTCCACTCAACAGCCAGAGTCATCATATCACTTGTTTCTTCACGGCTTGCGACTTTATAGCGTTTTTTATTTTGTGTCATTTCAGAAGCACGCTTGAATGAGAGGGTATGGACGGTAAGGGATTCAGGCATGAGCTTTTCCGTTTCCGATAAGGAATGGCTCATTTCTTCCACCCCTTCATTCGGGAGCCCGATAATAAGATCCATGTTAATATTGTTCATTCCATGTTTTCTTGCCAGATGGAATTTATCAATCGTTTCCTCCACCGTATGATGGCGCCCAATTGCCTTTAAGGTCTCTTGTGTATAGGACTGTGGATTGATGCTGATCCGGTCGATGCTGTATTTTTTCAGAACGTCGAGCTTATCTGGTGTAATGGTGTCTGGACGGCCTGCTTCTACTGTGATTTCACGGATGTTCTGTATGCCGGGAAATGCGTCCGTCATCCTTTCATACAGGCTGTCCATTTCTTCTGCTGTGATGCTTGTCGGAGTTCCTCCGCCATAGTATACAGTTGTGATTTTAATGCCGCTTTCCTTTAGATATTTACCGATTTCCTCCATTTCATAATGCAGACCGCCAAGAAAGGAATCCACTCTCCCCTGCTTTCCATTCATGGCAAAAGCCGGAAACGTGCAGTAAGCACATTTGGTCGGACAAAAAGGAATGCCAATGTAGATGCTGATTTCTCTGCTTAGGTCATGGAGGTCCGGAATTACTTTCAGCTGTCTGTCTACAATCGTTTGCATCAATTGGATCTTTTGCTCTGTAATCAAATATTCGTCACGCAGCTTTTGATGGGCTGCTTCCTGTCCAATCCCATCCTTCAGCATTTTATGAAGAAGCTTAACCGGTCTCATACCCGTCAGAATTCCCCACTGCTGAATCATCCCCGTTTGTTCCTGCAAAAGCATCAGATAAACGTGGGAGAGTGTATTTTTCACCTGTCTAAATCGGTCTTTTTCAGTTGCATAGCCTGTGAGGTCTTTTTCCCGGACCGCTTCATGACTGTTGGATCCGGATGCTAATACACCTGAAATACAAATCCTGTTTCCGTCCTCTTTTATAGTAAATGAAGCCGATATTTCAGCCTCTTCTTTATCAAAGAGTAATTCGGTTTCTTCAAAGAATAAATTTGAGATCAGCGTAAGGGGCCGCTGGAAGCGTTCATCTGTTATTCCATTTATTTGAATGCGCAACATGATCACCTTTTTACATTATTAGTTCTGTTAAAAAACTGCTCTTAGTTTACATGAAGGCCGTTTGGAAAACAATCCGCTAGTCACAGAATTCCTCTATGACCTGTGCCTTCATTTCTTCGATTGGAAAATGGTCTGGATAGCTGCTGTTCATCAGCATGATGCCATGCAGGGTTGAAGAGAACAAAAGCGACCGTTTCCTTGGTTCGGGTACGCCGAGCTTTTCGAATATCGTACACTGGAATTCAAACTGCTTTTCAAATTCCTCTCTAAGGCGTGCTGCATATTTGGCAAGGATTATATCATGCTGGGGCTGCGTTTGGATATTCAGAAAAAAGCGGTAAAGCTCTGGCTGACGGAATACGTTTTCAAGTGTTTCTTCGGCAATATAGCAAATCCGGTCCAGAGGCAGCTCTTTTTCCTCTGCCCCTTCTGTAACCGCGCGCATATTTTCAATCCGCATCTGCACCATGGCAGCCAGCAGACCTTCTTTTCCTTTGAAATAATGATAAAGAAGGCCTTTGGAAACCTGCGCCATCTTTGTTACCTCTTCTATCGAAGTAGAGTGATATCCCTTTTTCATAAACAGACTCATTGCAGCTGCTAAAATTTTTTCGCTCGTTTCTTTTCTGATTTTCTTAAAAGCTTCAGGGGTTCGAGGCATTATTGGCTGGCTTCCTCCTTCATAAAAGCTAAGATGTAATCCGCTATTTCCTCAGGATGGGTAAGGGTTGACATTTGATCAGCACGCGGGATAATAACAAATTCGATGGATGGCACTTGTTCATACCATTCTCTTATTTGATACATATCTTCAAATTCCTTTGTGCCCTGGATAAATAAAGTGGACGCCTGCATTTCCTTCAGCCGCTGAATGGCAGGAGGCTCGGGCCAGATTACTTCATAACTTTTCCATTCAGTCGTTGCTTTTTTTAAATAATGTTCCATCATTTCTTCAAAAAAGGCAAGTTGTTCAGAAGCGCTGATTACCTTATGGTGGGGTCCGTCTATTATAAACTTGGTCATTTCTGAAATGTTTTTCGCATCATTTACTTTCTGCACCCAGGTATTGTACTTATAGGTATACTCATAGCCGGTTAAAGAGGGAGAGATTAAAATCAATTTCTCAATGCGGGAAGGGTCGGTCAGGGCAAAATCGGCTGCAACTTGTCCTCCCCTGGAGTGTCCGACAATTGTGGCTTTTTCAATATGATAATTGTCCAGAAGCATCTTCAGATCTTTGACAGGGTCCATCGGCTCCAACGGAGAAGGAGACTTGCCTGCTCCGCGTACATCGTATGCAATGACTTGGCACGTCTCTAACAGAAAGGGGATGATAAAACCCCACTCACGTAAATCCTGTCCGGGTCCATGAATCAATACAACGGGGCGGCCGCTGCCTTTCACTTCGGCATGCAAATCCATATAAGCCCTCCTAAATTATCTGACACGTTCATGCTACCTTATGATTGAACACTTGGTCAATGAAAAACAGGCTGTTTTTACAACCTTTCCTTCTTTTTAATATTAAAATCACATATAATCTGATAGCCTATTTTGAATTCCGGAGGGATGGCAATGGCAATAAAGCCGCCGATCTTGCAGCGGGGGGATACGATTGGCATCGTGACACTCGGCACACCGCTCAGTGCGGAAACAATCAACCAGGGGATTGCCATTTTGAAGAATCTGGGTTTTAAGGTGGTGCTTGGAGATTATGTGTATGCTTCTGAAGGTTATTTAGCAGGAACAGATGAGCAGCGTGCCGCCGATTTAATGAAGATGTTCTCAAATTCTGCTGTTAAAATGATTCTCCCTTCAAGAGGCGGAGTGGGTGTGGCTGGTATTCTCCCTTACCTTGACTATTCCGTTATCCGCCAAAACCCTAAGATTTTAAGCGGCTACAGTGACATTACCGTTCTTCAAAATGTGCTGCTGCAGTATGCTGATTTAATTACCTTCCAAAGCCTTCTGCTGCTGGATTTCGCACCGGAAACTCCAGCCTATAATTTTCAGCAGTTTTTTGCAGCGGTTGCGACCCTTCAGTCTCCAAGGCAAATCGTCAACCCGCCCGGGATTCCTCAAATAAGCAGAATCCCAGGCAATGTATCAGGAGAAACGGCAGGCGGTAATCTGACTTCTTTTACCGATACAATCGGAACCATCTATGAAGTGGATACAACAGGAAAAATTCTTATCCTCGAGGAAATCGAGGAACCGGTAAACAAAGTCTACCGGTATGTTAACCATTTAAAGCTCGCGGGTAAATTTGAGGACTGTGCAGGGATTGTGCTTGGAGAATGTACGAAATGCGAAGAGGCTTATGGCAAAACGTTCGAGGATTTAATCCGCGACTTTTTTATTCCATTAGGAAAGCCTCTTATGACCAACGTGACGACCGCTCACGGGTATTACAAAGCCGCCATTCCCATTGGAGCAAGAGCGAATTTAAATACAGAAAACAACACTTTTACAATTCTTGAGCCTTCCGTCAGGCCTCTTTAAATCGAGCAGCCCCACCGCGTTGAGTAATGTTAAGCTATACTATTTCAGCCAGCAGCCCATGGGGGAATTTATGTTTTTCCTGTACAAAAAAAGCCGACCTGTCAGGTCAGCCATTCGTTACCGGTTCAGCTTGATTTTTTCAACAAAACCGAGGCGGTACTGTTTTCTAAAATGCTCTTTAATCATATAAGCAACTCCGGATTCTTCATTTGACCGCGTTATCCAGTCAGCTGCCTTTTTCACTTCAAACGGCGCCTGGCCCATAGCCACGCCCAGCCCGGCATTGGCGATCAGTTCGCGGTCATCTGCGCTATCTCCGATGGCTACCACTTCACTCATGGAAATTTCGAGATTCCGGCAAAGCAAGCTTAAGCCGGATGCTTTGGACACGCCTTTTGCCGTTAGGTCAAACCTCAGTGGATTGCGGTCCGTAATGGTTATCTCGCTGAACGTTTCATTCAAAAAGAGTATGGCAGCCTCCTTCTCGCGCTTGTTTTGAAAGAGGACCTCCATTTTAGGTGCATCGATCGGTTCATCCCTTAAAGCATCTCCAAGCGACTCTACATATTGATTCGGATAAAATAATGGTTCAGATGACTGGATGACCGTACTTCCGGTCATATGCGGTGTTACCTTTACCCTGTTCCCTATGCTGTACCGTTCGTGAATAATCCGGATATGACACTCATAATTTTCAAGAATCTGCACAAGATTGAAGGTCAGCTTTTCTCCAAGCCGCCTTTCAAAAAGCGGCTCATCTATTTTTT
Organism: Metabacillus sp. 113a; assembly: GCF_050107635.1. Lineage (NCBI taxonomy): Bacteria > Bacillati > Bacillota > Bacilli > Caryophanales > Bacillaceae > Metabacillus > Metabacillus sp. 113a. The sequence goes on from NZ_JBNILJ010000009.1 coordinate 13,377, forward strand.
CTGCGATGAAAGCGCCGCTGTGGGTAACAAGGGCGGATTCGATTTTTAAGGCTCTGGCAAGCTTTCTTGCAGACTGGAAATGGCGATTGGTGACAAGGGTCACATAAACGCCTTTATTCTGGACGAAATCAATGGCTTCTTTTGTTGCCTGATGAAGGCGGCCGTTTGAACGGAGCAGTGTTCCGTCTATGTTTAATGCAAGCATGCGGTAAACCACGCAGGCTCCCCCTCTCTGGATGTTTGAAGCTTTCCCTTATCAGCGTATTCAGGGAACGAGGGGGCTAGAACAAGGCGGCTTGTTTCAAACAGATTTTTCTCTGCAGCTGCCTATTTCACACTGATCCGTCCGAGAAGCTTAAATGCGTTCTCTATGCTTATAGAAGTCTTTTCAGGTAGAAAATCTCTGACTGAAAGTCTCCTCCTCTTTTGGCCCAGGGTCCGTTAACGCCATTGAATTCCGGAGAAAGATTCACCCCTCTCCTCATCAGTTCATCTCCGTGATGTGTCTTGGTTTGTCCATTGATTGTGTAACAAGCATTTGGATCCAGTCCGGCAAGTTTAATGATTTGCCCGTTTTTCGGATTTGGAGCTGCAAGCATTTTATACCACCCTGCCAGCGCCTCTGACCGGTCCTTTGAAACAACCATCCAGAGCAGTTCATTAGAGGTGAACGGGCTGCGCAGTCTGTAGAAATCTCCATCCCGGATCAGCGTTCTGTATTTCTTATAATTCAGGATTTGGATCTTTACTTCTTCTTTTTCTTCAGAGGTCATTTGATTTGGATCCAGTTCATATCCGAAAGTCCCGAAATATGCAACATCCCCGCGTGTTTTAAGAGACGTGTTTCTTAAGGTCTGGTGATTTGGAATAGCAGATACGTGGGATCCCATGCTGTAAACCGGATATACAAAAGAGGATCCGTATTGAATTTTCATTCGCTCAGCTGCATCGGTATCATCGCTCGCCCAAGCCTGCGGTGCATAATACAGCATTCCCGCATCAAAGCGGCCTCCTCCTCCCGCACACGATTCAAAAAGCACGTCTGGAAATTCAGAAGTAAGCCTCTCATAGAGATCATAAACTCCAAGAATATAACGGTGGAAAAATTCTCCTTGATGTTCAAAATCCAGAGAGGCGGAAAAAGCTTCTGTAATGTTCCGGTTCATATCCCACTTAATGTAGCTGAGCTGGGCAGATTTGATAAAGGAAGACATCCGTTCATACATATGATCAACGACTTCTCTCCGGGTGTAATCGAGAACCCATTGGTTCCGCCCATATGATTTAGGCCGGTCCGGATCATGAACAACCCAGTCAGGGTGCTCTCCGAACAAAAGACTTTCCTCATTCACCATCTCCGGTTCGAACCATAGGCCGAACTTTAACCCTTCTGCACGAACGGCTTCGGATAATGCTTCCATTCCGTCCGGAAGCTTATTCTCATCGGTAAACCAGTCGCCAAGCGATGTCGTATCATCATCTCTTTTGCCAAACCAGCCATCATCCAGAACAAAAAGCTCGATTCCCAGCTCTTTTGACTGCTTGGCTATCTGGATAATTTTTTCTGCATTAAAATCAAAATAGGTTGCCTCCCAGTTATTGATCAGAACCGGGCGCTCCTTTTTTTGCCAATTTGAGGATATAAGATGATGACGGAATAGGTCATGAACACTCTGTGTTAACCCGTTTAAGCCTTGATCCGAATACGTCATTACCGCTTCAGGTGAATGGAAGGTTTCTCCCGGATTTAGCTGCCAATTAAATTGGAATGGGTGAATCCCCATCATCACCCGTGCTGTATCGTAATGGTCCACTTCGATTTGGGCAAGAAAATTCCCGCTGTAGATAAAATGAAAGCTGATGGCTTCCCCAAGCGTTTCCGTTGTTTCAGGCCGGCGAAGTGCCAGGAATGGATTGTGATGATGGGAGCTCGCTCCTCTGGCACTTCCAACCGATTGGATTCCGCTCTCAAGCTTACGTTCCTTTATATGACGCTCTCTCGACCATGCCCCCGAAAGCTGCATCATCATATATTCACTGTCGCTCAAATCCAATGAAAGACTCATTACCCGTTCAAGCCTGATTTTCTCATTCCCAATGTTTTCAAGGACCGTTCTTCTGGCGATAACAGGCAAGTCCTGAAACAGCGTATAGTGAAGGGTCAGCTTTAAACCAGCCGTTCTGTCAATGAGGGAAACCTCAAGGTTCTCCGCTTCCCCGGGCTTTGAATAGGTAGCCGGCAGCCCTGGTATCCGCTCTTTGCCTTCAGTCACAGTGTATCCTTCAAAATCAAACCGGTGGATGGAGCTGCCGCTTTCTCTTTTAATGGAAAGAGCCGGTTCCCTGAAATCTGTTGTTCCATAGCCCGGGTATTCCTGTTTTACCGTTTCCAGGGAAAAAGCGGGATCAGCTTTTTCAGCATGGCAGCTCGCTGCAGTGGGTATTCCTCCGTCCTGAAAATGCGAAAAATCAGCCTGGTGCTTAATGGCTTTTCCATAATACAAGTGCCCGAGCTCCCCGTTTTTCAATACATGAAAGATGTAGCTTATTTTCCCGTTTGTTAAGTGAAATTGCTTCGCTTCTGTATTAATATGAATACTCATCGACTGTTCCTCCTCTTAGCCTAGCATCGGCTGGTCCAGTAAGCTGATCATGCTGGTATCCGTACCCTCGAGCTCCAGCACAAGGATCTCGTTTTCTCCTTCTCTTAAAAGCGGTGCAGGGATATATAGCCGCTGCTGTGGACCTTGCGGCTGCCAGTAGCGGCCAAGATTGAAAGAATTCACCCATACAAATCCTTTCGTCCATCCGGTCATATCAACAAATGTGTCAGCGCGTTCCTGAACGTTTACTGTACTCTTGAAAAACTTTGGGAATCGATGATCCGATCCGGCTATCCATTCCAAGTCACCGCCCTCCAGACTGAGCGGTACCACTTCCCAGTTAAACCAGTATTGTCCGCCAATCCAAAGATTCTCAATTATCCCTTTACGGTCTTTTAAGTGCTTGCCGTAATTGACCCGGCCCATATTTTCAACCAGAATCTCAAGGGTATTCACAGGAAGATCAAATGGCAGCCTGATCATTTTTTCCTGATCATTGCGGTACACGGTTTTTACATGCTGTCCATTGATATAGATGAACGCCCTGTCCCTGATCGGGGAGATATCCAGCTCCAGATCACCTTGCTTTTCGACGTTCGTACGATATAAGATCAGGCCATAGTTTTGTCCATACACTTCCATGGAACGGGGGCCGGTCGTACTAACCGGGGTTTTACTGGCGATTGTATGAAACAGGCTCGTTTGCTCGGTAAGCAATACCTGCCCATACGTCTTTTTAACAGCAGGTGCCGGAATTTCTTCAGGAACTTCCACTATTTTCTTAAGAATTTTCTTGACCTCAAAATACTTCTTAGAAGGGTCCCCCCATTCTGTCAGCAACGCATCATAATCATAGCTTGTGATGGTCGGCGTATAAGCCTCATAATGGTTTGCCCCGTTCATAAACCCGAAGTTCGTTCCTCCATGGAACATGTAAAAATTAACCGACGCCCCTTTCGAAAGCATCTCTTCATATACAGCTGTCATATCGGCTGAATCCCGTCTATGATGCTCACCGCCCCAGTGGTCAAACCAGCCTATCCAAAATTCTGCGCACATGAGCGGAGACCCGGGCTTGAAGGATTTCAGCTTTTGAAACGCATCCTCTGCCCTTGATCCGAAATTCAAGGCAGTTACAGCATTTTGCAGGGAACCGTGCTTGATATATTCAGGACCATCAGATGTAAAAAGCAGTACATCGATGCCCGACGTTTTATACAAATCCTCTAAATAGGTTAAATAGACTTGATCATTCCCGTAAGCCCCATATTCATTTTCAATCTGCACCGCAATGACAGGCCCGCCATTAGTACTGAGGTACGGAACAAGCTTCGGCAGCAGAACTTGAAAATAGTCTGTCAGATGCTCCAGGAAAGCCGGATCTGAGCTCCGGAGCTCCATATCCTTTCCCTTCAGCAGCCATGCCGGGAGACCTCCGAACTCCCACTCCGCACATATATAAGGTGCCGGTCTTAAAATAACATGCAGCTTCAGCTTTTGAGCAGCCTTTATAAATCCTTCTATATCGGCCAGCCCCTCAAATCGAAAGTACCCTTTTTCCGGTTCGTGAACGTTCCATGGAATGTACGTCTCAACCGTATTCAAGCCAAGCATTTTCAGTTTTTCAAGACGGTCCTCCCAATACTCTGGAACGACCCTGAAATAATGAATGCTTCCGGATAGGATTACAAATGGCTTGCCGTCGAGCCAGAACCGGCCGTCTTTTTCTGTAAGCATGTGTACCCTCCTTATTTAACCGCGCTTCCAAGCATTCCCGAAATAAACTGTTTCTGCAGAACAAGGAAGAAAATAATAATCGGGATGGTTGCGATGGAAACTCCGGTCATGACTTGTCCATAATCGATATAGGAGAGACCAAGCAGACTGGAAAGAGCAACAGGGAACGTATGCATAGATGATTCGTTCAGGACAACGAGCGGCCACAGGAAATTGTTCCATTGTGTCATAAATAGAAAAATAGATGCTGCAGCAAGTGAAGGCCGCATTGCAGGCATAACTACCTTTGCGAAGATTTTGAGCTCACCTGCTCCGTCAAGGCGGGCTGCCTCAATAAGCTCAGTCGGAAAGGCCAGGAAATTTTGCCTCAGCAGAAAAATCGCAAACGGATAGCAGATCTGCGGAGCAATCACCGCAAAATAGGTGTTAAGCAAGCCCGCAGAAGACATCATCTGGAATAGCGGAATCAAAGTAGCCTGATAAGGGATCATCATTGAAAGCAAAAATGCAGTGAAAATCAGGTTTCTCCCCTTAAATTCGAACTTAGCAAGAGCATAGGCTGCTAATGAGCATACGATCAGGGCCGAGACGACATAAAGCAGCGATACAAACAATGAGTTAAACAATACTCTCGTTACATCAATGGTGGAGTTAAGGTTTTGCAAATTCTCTGCAAACTTTGTCCCAGGGAGAAATGTCGGCGGGTTTGTAAACATTTTTCCTGATTCATTTGTAGAACCAATGAACATCCAGTAAAAAGGAAAAATGGATATAATCAGAAACACGCCCAGAAGCACATACATTCCAATCTTCTGCGGAAGATTCCGGCTGTTTTTTTGATGAGCTGCAGCTGTATAGCTGGATGTTTTCATTATCGATCACCTGCCACTTTAAATTGGATGAAGGTTAAGACCGCCACAAGGACCACGACTACATAGGCAATTGCTGAAGCATAGCCGAACTGGAAATATTCAAAGCCATTTTCATAGATGTACAGCCCAAGCGTCATTGTCGCATCTGCCGGCCCCCCGTTCGTGAGGTTGAAGGGCTCATCAAACAATTGAAGCGTACCGATTGTACTTAAGGTTCCGGCGAATAAAATGACAGGCTTTAACTGTGGAATGGTAATGTAAAAGAATTGTCTTATTTTACCAGCCCCATCAAGAGATGCTGCCTCATAGATTTCTTCTGGGATGTTTTGAAGTGCTGCCAGGAAAATCACCATATTGTAGCCTGTCCATCTCCACGTCATAGCCAGAATAATGGATGCCTTTGCCCAAAAACCATCAGTAAGCCAAGGGACTGCCGCAATGCCAAGGTAGCTTAGGGCATTGTTAATTATCCCCTCTTCCTGAAGCATAATCGAAAAAAGGATCGAGTACGCAACGAGAGAGGTTACTGCGGGAAGGAAGAAGGATACCCTGAAAAACCCCTTCAGCTTCAACAGCTGGCTGTTCAGGGCACCTGCGAGGATCAGGGCGAGCAAAAGCATTACCGGCACCTGAAAAATAAAAATGATAAATGTGTTTTTAAGCGCTGTCCAAAAGATTTCATCATTGAACAGGCGGATGTAGTTGTTTAAACCATTAAACACATAAGCCCCCGCTTCAAATTTTTGAAAACTCAATATGAACGAGGCGATTACCGGATACACGGTGAAGATGATAAACAAGATCAGTGCCGGTGCCAGAAACCAATATGGAAACATACGTGAACGAATCATTAGCAATCCCGCCTTTTCGAGAAGGAGCTCATAAGCTTCTTCTATTTTTTTAAAGCATTCTGTTTTTCAAGCGTTTTTGCGCCGCCTTGAAGGCCTCCTGGATAGAAAGTTTGCCGCTCATAGCTTCTGATTGGGCTTTAACGGCTTCATCCTTCGCGTATGGGAAGGATCCGGTGTAATTGACGGAAGGAATATCGTCCATCTGATCAGCCAGAGTCTTCCAGATTGCCTGTCCCCCGAAGAAGCTGACCCCCTCAGTAAAAACAGGTTCATCATAGGTGGATGTAAGAGAAGGGAAAAGACCGCCCTTCATCGCCTCAACCTGCGTCTGTTCATCTGTAGAGAAATATTCCAGGAAATCATAAGCTGCTTCAGGATTTTTTGAGGATTTCATAATCGTATAGTTGCTGCCTCCAAGGTTTGAAGCACGGTTGCCCCCTTCTTTAAACGCCGGGAGCGGAATCACTCCCCATTTCCCTGCAGATTCTTTTCCCTGCTGTTCAATGGAACCTGCAAGCCATGCTCCGGATGGGGCTGTCGCTACATCCCCCTGCACCATGGAACCAATCCAGGCATCCCATCCTACCGTATTTTTAATAAGATCTGCTTCTTTCAGCTGTCTATGGACTTCCATTGCCCGGTAGGATTCAGGAGAAGTTAGATTTGGCTCCTCATTACTATCAAAATAAAAGGTCCCTTGCTGATTCAGCATCATTCGATACAGCCCGTCATCTCCATTTAAATCAAGGCCAATCATATCTTTTCCGGTTTTTTCTTTAATGGTTTTTCCGGCTTCCGCATAGTCCGTCCACGTCTTAATGTCTTCAGCTTCTATACCGGCATTTTCGAAAATATCCGTTCTATAGAACATTCCTGTAGGTCCGGCATCAAAAGGGAACGCATACAAATCCCCTTCCTTTGAAACCAGATCTCGTTTAAACTCTGGAAACTGGGCCGCTTTTTCTTTATCAAATCCCTGTTCAGTCAGATTCAGAAAAGCATCCGGGAAGGAATGAATGTATCCTTGAATCCGGTCATCCTCAACAAGGACTATGTCCGGGAGTCCCTGCCCCCCTGCAAGCAGGCCAGTCGTCAGCTTTTGATAAACATCTGCTGTACCCATTTCGACAATATCGAGCTCAAATTCGGGATGGTCTTTTTGGTAGCGCTTTTCCGCAGCCTCAAGGACCGGTACATTGACGTTCCATACCCACGCCGTCAGCTTATTAGGATTTTCCGCCTTGCTTCCCGAACAGCCTGCAAGCAAACCAAACAATAGGATCAGACATAGCCTTACGTTTATTTTTTTCATCATTTCCCTCCTCCTTTAATATCCCGCTGAGAAACCATTACTTAATTAAATTACAAAACTAACTTTGCAAAGGTACACCGCCCCCGGCTGCTGAACTAACAAGCATGCATCCGGAGGCGTGGCCGTATGATGCTGCGCGCCTGCGAATCCCGCCTGCTCCATCTCAAAGGAGGAACCTCACCCCTTATATCTATAAACCTTATAAAATCTCTTTCCGGTTCTCATAATGAATAGAAAACATCTCAGCCAGAATGAGTGTAACTGAGCCAATAAGGGCCGCATGATCACCAAGACCTGATTCCACAATCACTGTTTCCTTTGCATCATCATTAAGCGCCCGCTGCTTCACCACTTCTCTGATCGGATCCATAATAAAATGGCCCGCCTTTGAAATCCCTCCGCCGATAATAATTTTGGAAGGATTCATGATGTGAATCAGATTGGTGATAGCGGTTCCAAGATACCGTCCGGCATTCCTGAAAATTTCAATCGCCAGTTCATCTCCCTGTAAAGCTGCTCTGTAAAGCAGCTCTCCGCTTATCTGGTTTTCATCTCCTTTTATCAACTCAGTGATCAGCGTTTTTCTGCCAAACGAAATCTCTCTCATAGCTGCCCGCTTTAAACCATCATGTGCGGCTAACGTTTGAAGACATCCGTAATTTCCGCACGTGCATTTCGGTCCATTTAAATCTGCAGCCGTATGTCCGATTTCTCCAGCAAGCCCGTGCCGCCCCCTGAATAATTTGTTATTCATGAGTATTCCTGCACCGATGCCGTAGCCCACATTTACACAGATCAGATCCTCCGCCCCTGCCCCGTTGCCGAACCAGGATTCCCCAAGCGCCATGGCCCGGGCATCATTTTCAACTTTTACCAGAGTTTGAAATTCTTCCTCCAGCCGCTGCTTCAGGGGAATATTTTTAAGGTGAAGATTCGGTGCAAAGAGGGCCACACCTTTAGAGGCATTCACAATTCCATGCATGCCGATCCCGATGCCAATCAGTTTATCGTTAGAAATCTCTGCCTCTTTTATTAGTTTTCTAAGTTCGGAGATCATCATGCCTACTAAAGCTTCTTCCGTCATGGAGTGGTGAATGGGAACGGTGCTCTGGAGGACAATTTTCGCTTCAAGATCCGTTATCGCGAAGCGAATCTTACTTACACCTACATCTACTCCGGCAACAAAGAAAGAACGGGAATTAATTTTCAAAATAATCGGTTTTCTCCCCCCGCTCGAAGGTCCTTGCTTCCCTTCAACTACCAGCCCGGCCCGCAGCAGCTCATTGGCAATATTCGTTACTGTAGGAGGTGTCAGCTTTGTTTTCTTTGCAATTTCTGCCCTCGATATACCGCCAGTAGAACGGATAGTGTTGAGAATTAAAGATTTGTTAAGCGATTTCATTAATTGAAAGCTTCCAACGAGATGACTCGTCATCCGTTCACCCCCTGCTATTAACCTGACCAACTTCCAGAAAATTAATTATTTTAATAATGTTAGTAAGAAAGCACTTACATGTATTATGGCAAGCGTTTTCAAATTTAGCAAGAGCGGATTGAATCTTTCTCTTTGGATTTACGGATTTTCTTCGGCCTTGTACACGCAGCGGATTCAAAATTTAAGGCCCGGACACGCTTTGGCTATGCTCTCGACTGGGTGTCTGAAGCTTTTTCTATTGTATGGTATTCCGGTAAGGAAAAGCGTTCTCTTTTCAGGCTCTAAGTTTTTCCTAAAACTTCTTAGCAGGAGGGGGAATGTGTTTCTCTTTTTCAGACGGTCCAGTTTTGACAGCCTTCCTCCGGTGGATAGGTTTTTTTAGTTTTTTCGAATTGGGATCAGGTTCTACGAAAAAAATTGTGTCGAATGATATCGAAAAGTCTTTATATCTGAATTTCGGACAATATATTGAAAGTACGGACAATATCTTTATAAGTACGGACAATAAAATGAAAGTACGGACAATATCTCATTGAGTACGGACAATAAAATGAACATCCAGGCAGATACACTGTAATTCCGGCCGGTAACCTCTTTCAGTTACTCATAATACGGCCACAAAGCAAGGTGTTTTAACAAACCATCAAGTTCTTAGCCCGGACACCTCACATTTTTTTACCTAAACACTTAAATCAAAGCAAAAAAGCCGCTTAACCTTACTAAAAGCGGCTTCACAAGAGAATCTTATAAGCAGAAACCTCAATTCACAGCTAAATGAGATTTCAGCTTAGGAAAAACGAGCTCTGCAAAACGGTATGCTTCTTCAAGGTGCGGATAGCCTGACAAAATAAAGGTATCGACACCCGCTTCTTCGTATTCTCTTAACCGTTCCGTCACGATATCAGCATCCCCGACAATGGCAGTTCCTGCCCCTTCACGAGCCAGCCCGATTCCTGCCCAGAGGTTTGGTGAGATTTCAAGATCTGAACGGATTTTCGAACCGCCGTGAAGAGAGGATTGAGTGGTTTGGGCAGCAGAATCAAAAGTGCCGTGCCGTTCCGCAAACGTCCGGATTACTTCCTCATCCACATGACTGATGAGCCGCTCCGCAGCCTCCCAGGCTTCCTTTTCCGTTTCCCTGACGATCGCATGAAGGCGGATTCCGAAGGTAAGCGTTCTTCCTTCCGCAGCCGCCCTCTCCTTCATTTCTTCAATTTTTTCTTTAATTTGGGAAGGCGGCTGTCCCCATAGCAAATAGACATCTGCATGCTTTGCTCCAACCGCTTTTCCGGCCGGGGAAGAACCGCCAAAGTAAAGCGGCGGGTATGGAGTCTGAACAGGAGGCTCCGGAATGGCTGCACCCGTAACATCCAGATGCTTCCCATTGTAATTTACCCGTTTTCCTTCCATAACCTGTCTCCAAATATCTAAAAATTCATCGGTAACTTCATATCGTTCGTCATGGCTATGGTAGCTTCCGAATCCTGCTTGTTCCGCAGGGTCGCCTCCTGTTACGACATTTAATAACAGGCGCCCTCCGGAAAAACGATCAAATGTAGCAGCCATTCTTGCGGAAAGAGTCGGAGACATCAATCCGGGTCTAAGCGCAATCAGGAATTTTAATTTGTCAGTAACGGATGAAAGATAGGAAGCGGTTACCCACGAATCCTCACAGTTTGCTCCTGTAGGCAGCAGTGCCCCATCGTATCCAAGGCTGTCAAGCGCACTGGCAATCTGCTTCAAATACGCTATGCCGCTTTTCCTTTCTCCCACCTTTGTTCCTAAGTAATGGCCGTCTCCTGCAGTCGGAAAAAACCAGAATATGTTCATTTTTTACCCCTTCCTGTCTCTATAGAAATCCTTTCTCCTATCCAATTTATGTTTTTTTTGGATGGGACATGCGGAACAATCTATACATTCATTTTAAAGTTGATAATTCCGATAAGTCAAGTAAACTATCTAAAAAGACTGGAAATTCAAATTTTTTATATTTAAAGGGGATCGTTGTTGAAGTTTTCCGGCAATAAAATATGGATTTTTAACTTTTCGTTCAAAACTTTAAAAACTGGCTGCAGGGGTTCAGCGGGGACTGTGGAGTGAGGCCAAAATAAAAAACCGCCTTAAAAGGCGGTTTCATTATCCCTATTCCACCGCGCCGTATAGTTCTTCCAGCGGTTTCATGATGATTTTATTCAGTTCGGCGATGATCATGCTCATGCGCTGCTCGGCTTCCATCAGTTTGGCGATGGTCGGGTTCTGTTGAACAAGTGCAACCGACTTTTGAGCCTGATCGACTTCTTCCTGTGAGATTTCCTCCCCGGCCATTTGCTTTTGCTGAAGCTTAAGCTGGATGTCCCGGAAGTTATCGAACATATTTTTAGCAGCTTCGTCTGCGTTCACCTGATCATACAGCGCTCTCAGCTCTTGATATTCTGTGCTTTCACGCAGCGCTTTTTCGAGACCATTGGCCTCATTGTATAGGTTCGTTGACATGTGATCGCCCTCCTTCAATTTCGGTCCATGTTTCGGACCCCTTCCAACTATAACAGAAATGCTTTTGTTTTTCATAGATGAACCCGTCTTCTATCCCTGCATTGTTGCGATGACTGCTTGAACGACGCCAATCATTCCTCCGAGCAGGGCACCCAAGTAAGTAATCATTTTCAATTCGCTGCTCGTAATCGAGAGAACCATTTCCTCGAGCCTCTTAGTGGAGAACGTATCAACCTGCTCCTTGACGATCTGTTCCAGGTTCATCTGTTTCAAGAGGCTGTCCATGTTCCCGGTAATGCCTCCTATTGCTATCGAGACTATGTTTGGAATCAATGATTCCCGGATGGTTTGATGATAGGGAGCGGTTATTTCATAGACCGACTTCCCATAAATTTCTCTGATTCCCAGTGCCTGAATGGCACGGTTTTTCATATCTGCAGCTGCTTCATCAACATTCAGCTTTGCTTTCACTTGTTTAAACGTAAGCTTTTTAGCCTTCTCCCATTCGCTCGTAATCAGGTCGCCTATAAATGCTTCGGTTTCCCCATTTTTCAAGAACTTAAGAAGCTCGGGCTGAACAAGATCCGTTAAGTTCATGTTTCCGGTAAACATTTGAATCATGCTGCCGAGGCGGCCCCGTTCTGCAAGGAAATCATCAATCATATTCCGGATTCTGTTCCGCCCCTCGTAGCTTTCAAAATATGCAATGCCTGAAAGCACAATATAGCGGGCCACTTCTTTTGCCTTTGCATCGAGCTTTTCCTCAAGCGCGGGCGGCATAAGCTCTGACAGGGTTTTATCCTGATTTTCTTCCTGAAACTTTCTCCACTTTTCATCAATGATCGAGATGACCAGTTTTTCAGTTTTTTCATCTGCCTGATTGACCCCTGCCTTTTCCAGTACGGCAAGCAGCGTCTGTTCTTTTTCCATCCAATCAAACACTGTATTTTCAGCCCACTTCTCAAGGGCTTGTCCGAATGCAGATTCGGTCATTTTCTTTTTAAGCCCTTCGGCTGTCAAAAGATGCTCAATTACCATTTTGCCCATCTGTTCTGCCATTTGATCTCTTCGCTTCGGGATAAGGCCAGGTGTGAACGGCAGTCTCTTCCCGAAAAGATAAACGGGGTTATAGGGTCTGAACAGCATCTTTATTGCAAGGTGGTTAGTGATGCCGCCAATTGCAGCTCCAATGGCAATCATTAAGATAAACGTCAGCAATACATTCATTTCAACACTCCATATCTTCACATACTTTTCCTTTAATCCATAAACTGCTTATACGGACATATGCCTAGAACAAATTATAGTTCTAGTTAAGCCATTCGGCAAATGAGGGATTGTGATGAATTCGATAAAAACCGATATTTTTCTCCATGATGACCCGTTTCCATCTATTCAAATCAGCACAGGACTTCTTCAAAAATCAGGATGGTCTTCCTATCCGCGGCAAACCTCCCTGCTGATTGGAAGGAATAGTGTGGCCGTCCGGGTCGTAATTATAAATGATAAGAGTATTTTTCTGTCCCTGTCCAAGAGCATTCTGGACGCGTCCTCATTGCCGGATATCCTCTTCAGCGGCAAGTCGCTTCATGCAAGCATGAATCAAGAGAGCATTTCACTCGGCCCTGTTTTTGCTGTCCTTACGGGAATAAAGGCATCTGACGGAAAAATAGCTCTTGGAAATATGGAGGAATATTGTAAGGAGCTTGCGGCCTATTGTAAGGAAAAAGGGGGACTTTTTTATCTTTTTTCTTTAAACGACTGGAATGGGAAACCATTAAAGGGCTGGATTTACCATGATGAAACATGGCAGCGTGCTCCGGTTCCGCTTCCCTCTGCGGTTCACAACCGGCTGCATGAGCGGAGGACGGAGCAAAATCTTTTATTCACCGCAGCGGCCGCAGAATTTGATCAGCTCGGAATTTCTTATTTTAATTCACGCTTTTTAAACAAATGGGAGGTTCATGAATGGCTGGAGGCCGATCCGGTCCTCATGCCTTATATTCCAGCTTCCAGGAAACTAGGTTCAAAGAGAGACTACGAAGAGTACATCAAATTGTACGCGGATTTCTTCATCAAACCGATTTATGGAAGCCAGGGGAAAAAAATCTTCCGTATCAAGGAGACGGACAGCGGCTATTTACTTGATGACACTTCATCAATTGGTCCCCCATCCGCATTCAACGAAACCGAAGAATTATTCAGGCATATGCATCCCCGGCTATCCAGAGAGCCATATATGCTCCAGGAAACCATCAGGATCATTCACTACCGCAATAAGCCGATGGATTTCCGTATGCTTTGCCACAAAAAAGGCGGACACAACTGGGCAGTGACCTCCATGACAGCGAGGGTATCCTCTGAGAACTCGTTCGTTTCAAACCTCTATCAAGGAGGCGCTGCTTATTCCGTCATAAAAATACTGAATGAACTATATGGTGAAAGAAAAGGACGTAGTCTGCGGCATATGCTTTCCGAGCTGTCTATTGAAATTTGTCTTGCTGTGGAGCGAGCAGCAGCGGGCTGCTATGGTGAGCTCGGAATTGATTTAACGTTGGATGAGGACGGCAGGCTTTGGATGATTGAAATTAACTCTAAACCTTCTAAAAGCTCAGAATATGTAACGGGGAACGTAAAGGTTAGGCCATCCGCTAAAGCAGTAGCGGATTATGGATTTTATTTAAGTATGCAAAGCGGGGTGTAATGGGAGTGGAAAAAACATTAGGGTTTATGACGCTTCACCACGATGCTGAGAAATCGTATTCGACAGAAATTGCTAAAAGAGCCGAGGCCTATGGTTTAAATGTTTTCCGGTTTTGTCCAGCAGATATCCAGCCAGGCACCGTGCTTGTCAAAGGCTTTTTATATGGGAACGAAGGATGGAGCCCCACTCTTCAGTCCCTGCCGGCTTTTATTTATGACCGGTGTTTTTACAGCAAGGACTCACGCTCCTCCAAGTCCCGTCCTATAGCAGAATGGCTGAAAAACAGGCCTGACACCATTTTTTTAGGAAAGGGGCTGCCCGATAAATGGTCAGTTTATGAAGCGATTAAAAAAGACTCCACCTTATCTTTTTATCTGCCGGAGACTTCCCTGCTGCATACAGCCAAGGATGTTCTTCCGCTTTTGTTAAGAGAAAGACAGTGCATGCTTAAACCGGTTTACGGTTCACAGGGCCGCGGAATTATTGCTCTAACGTTAAGCGGCAAATCGCTTGAAGCTGTTTATCACAGCGGGGTTCATAAGAAAAGTAAGACCTTTCCTTCGATTGAAGACTTTGAAAAATGGATGGATTTATTTTTAAAACAAGCCGCTTCTGCCTATATGGTTCAGCCTCTCCTTCCCCTTTCAGACCGGAACCGGTATCCTTTTGATATAAGGATTCTGATGCAAAAGGATGATAAAGGAATGTGGACAGAACGCGGACGTGGAATCCGGAAAGGATATCAAGGATCTTTTATATCCAATCTCGGCAGCGGAGGAGAGAGCATTTCCTATGAGGATTGGCTGTCCAGATTGTCCCGCCGCCAAGCTTTTCTTTTCCAGGATGACCTTGCCACCATTCTGAAGGAGATGCCTCCAGCACTTGAAGCAGCCTTCTCCCCATTATTTGAGCTCGGTATTGATATCGGCTATTCGAGAGACGGATCCATCTGGATTCTTGATGTAAATTCAAAACCCGGAAGACAGCTGATTATGCAAACCATCCCTGAAAAAAGGAACAGTCTGTTCGAGGCTCCCCTCGCTTATTGCAAGTATTTGATGCAGACTGACAGGAGCAAAGCAAACCCGATTTGATGTACCACTATTACTCGTACTAGATGAAAGGAGTTTGAATCCCTTTATGCCGGATATGTATTCGCTTTACTTACTTGATAAGGATGACAGCGGACCTGAGTTTCTATTTCCTTCGGGCCATGATGTCTTTCAGGATGTAACCCATGCAGCGTTTGGAACATTCTGCCTTCCCTGCACATCAGAATTTAAAGAGAATGATGATAACAGCATCGGCCTGCATCCGGCACTTGCAGAAAAACTTAAGCTCCCATTTGCGGGGAAAACACGGATTCTCATCCATGACGGCATCTTGTACCTCGGTCCGCTGATTGGCATATTTACAGCTGGGTTTACAGATTCCCTGCTGAGGCCAATAGGGGAACGTTCGTTGTTTTTTGCAAAAATGATGAGCATGGATCAAACAGCCGGGATGTATACGGTGGTTTTTGGAGCTCATCACATTAATTGGGAAAGCGGCACGGTTAGAGGCTTTACATACGGCCAAAAAGGATGGAGCGAGCTTGAATTGCCTTTCCCGAACGTCGTGTATGACCGCCTGCCAAACCGAAAAGTCGAAAATCACCAGGCTTTGAAGCTTGTTAAACGCCGTCTCATAGAAGAGTATGGAATTCCCTGGTTCAATCCGGGCTTTTTCAATAAATGGGATATCCATCAAACACTTTCCAGCATTCCGGAAGCTAAAGGGTTTTTGCCGGAAACGGTTCTTGGACCGTCTCTTGAGCAGCTGGAGCAGATGCTCAGCTCCTATAGAAGCATTTACCTTAAACCTTCAAACGGCAGCCTTGGACTTGGTGTATTTCAGCTCATGTATGACAGAAAAAGGGAATGCTACACCTGCAAATACCGGGATGAAGCTTTTCAAAATAAACTGAAGCGATTTCCCTCACTCGAACATTTTTTTAAGCATGCTTTTAAAGAGAGAACACTGGAAACCTATCTTGCGCAGCAAGGAATCGATCTTATCCGCCAAGAGCAGCAGGCAATCGATTTCAGAGTGCACACAAACAAAAACGCAGAAGGTGAATGGAATGTAACAGCAATTGCTGCCAAGGTTGCCGGCCGCGGCAGTGTGACCACCCATTTAAACAGCGGAGGCATTGTTAAGACGCTTGAAGAGCTTTTCGATGATCCACAGAACCGCATCCGGGTTCTGAATGATCTGACGGAGGCATCGATCCTGCTCAGCCGCTGTATTGATCGGGAGATATCCGGATTTATTGGAGAAATCGGCTTTGATTTAGGTCTGGATCATCAAGGGAAAATATGGCTGTTTGAAGCAAATTCCAAACCGGGACGATCGATCTTTTCCCATCCAAAGCTAAAGGACGGGGATTTGCTGACAAGAAGGCAATTTCTGGATTACGCCATGTTTTTAATGAGAAAATCGATTGAATCCCCTGAGGACATCGTCCAATGACAGCCATCCAGCCGAGGATTGCCATCCTGACATCACCCGGCAAAAAGAAGCGGTCCTTTCTCGGCAGTGAACGGTATTTTAAAAAACTGATTGGAGAAGTCTCGCGTCTTGGAGGGCTTTGTTACGTTCTAACTCCGGAAGGGATAAAAGAAAAATACGCGGAAGGTTACAGTTTTTTTGCTGAGAAGCACCAATGGAGGGTCATCAAAGCTCCGCTGCCGGATGTTATATACAACCGCATCCCTACCAGAGCAGCAGAACAAAACGCTGCCGATTGCCTCAAATCACTCCAGGAAAAACGGGGGACAATTTTTAACCCCGGTTTTTTTAACAAGTGGGAAGTCTTTCAGACTCTTAACGGGATTCCCCTTCTGCGCCGGTTTTTGCCGATCACGGCTATGGCGGAAAGGCTTGAGGACATAAAAGAGTGGACAGAAAGGCTCGGACAGATTTATTTAAAGCCTGTCCATCAGTGCAAAGGGAAAGGGATTATCAAGCTTACGGCACTGTTCGGGCAAAGCGTCCTTGCTGAAACCATAGATGACCCTCCTTATCAAACGGAATATGCTTTGATCTGGAGGCAAATCTCGGACTTCCCTGTCCTTGTTCAGCAGGCGATTGATTCTGATTTACTTGATGGGAGGAAATATGATCTCCGCCTGCTTGGACTGTTTAACGGGGAAACCCACGTTTTGGCAGGAACAGGGGTCAGGGTATCCAGCAGACAAAATCTCACCACCCATGTGCCAGCGGGAGGCACAATCGTTCCTTTTGATTTGATTGAAAAAAGAGTGGATAAGGCTCAGCTTCATCTAATTGCCGAAACCGCAGGAAAAGCACTGGCTGCCCGTTATGGCCTGATTGGAGAATTCTCAATTGATGCCGGTCTTGATCGGCATGGCAATTTATATATCTATGAAGTAAATTCCAAGCCGATGAAGTTTGACGAGCATCATATTGAATCATACAGAATTTCCCATCTCGCCCGTTTGTTTATCCATCTTGCTGAAAAACGCCCTTTTTGACCACTTTTTGGCAGAAGGGTTTTTTCATTTTTTGCCGTATTCCTTAAGTAAGACTGCAAAAAGGAGTGATTGTCATGGTACAGCATTTTCAGTGGAAACCGCTTTTCAAGCAAACAAATTTGCCGGGCTGGAAGATATCCTTCTATTTTAAAGGAACTCATTACGATGGCATTTATCATAAAAATGGACAGGTAGAGTGGGGAACAGTCCTGCCGCCAGGTGACCAGGAAGAGCACTTGCTGTCACAGATCCATGAGCTCATGCTTTTCCATGTGTACGAGTGAGAATGATCCGCTTTTATTCATTTCTTTTTGACTGGTATAATAAAAGAACCAATTCAATGAAGGAGTAAAGCCATGCTTCAGCAATTGCAGTTATACTACGGGGAAGATTTCATCACCGGGTTTGATCCGGACAGAAAAGATCACTATAAATGGTTCCAGACAAGCAGCGGGGAACGTTTCGGGATTCAAAAATCAAGGCTCTCTGAAAAAGAAGAACAGCTTCTTGTAGCCTTATTCGCCAATGAGATCAGCGGTTGCATCCCTTTTAGCGGCGGGAGTGTTACCGAAAAAGCCTGGTACAACTATTTAACAGGAAAAGAGCATCCGCTCCCGCCGGACACGCTTCCTGTCCGTTTTATATATGCTGAATTTAGTGACAGTATGGACGATAAAGGGTCCTTTGGCGAAGCAGTAAATGGTTTTATGGAGGAAGCGCCCATTGTCTGGCTAACCAGCCAGGCAGCGGTTATTGTGGAAAAGGCACCTTCAGGTCTGATGGATATGGAATCCATTACAGCCCTCTCCTCCTCCCTGCTTAGTGATCTTTATATAGAGCCCGCTTTTTTTATCGGGCAGATTCATGACAGCAATGAACGTCTGAAAGATAAGTTTCTCGCAGAAAGAGAAATTTTTAATGAGCTCTATAGCAGTTCCTCAAAGGGCAGGGCCGCAACCTTTTACGAGGCCTGTCCTCTTTTTCTTACAGGAAACCGCTATCCCCTTCTTCGAAACGCCATTTCTGACCGGCTCCTTGATACACTCAAAGAGGATGAACTGATTTCTACGCTGAAGGTATTTTTCTCAAGCAATTTGAATGTATCATCTGCCTCTAAGGCTTTATACATGCACCGCAACAGCCTGCAATACCGTATTGACCGTTTTATCGAGAGAACCGGCATTGATGTAAAATACTTCGCTAATGCACTTGCGGTTTATCTGCTGATCCTTTACATGGAAAATCCTCTCTCTCCGGTCAAATAGGCAACGTGCACGAAAGCCCTTTCATTTTTTTGTGCAACTTGTCTATTTACGCATTCCCTTCCATTTTCTAAAATGAAAGCAGATATAAAAACGCTTTCATTTAATTACATGCAATCACACTGGGAGGAAAAAAACATGGCAGAATTAGTATTGGATTCCATTCACAAAATTTATGACAATAAAGTAACAGCAGTCAGCGACTTTAACCTTCACATTAAAGATAAAGAATTTATCGTATTCGTTGGCCCTTCAGGCTGTGGAAAATCGACGACGCTTCGGATGATCGCAGGGCTTGAAGAAATCTCCAAAGGGGATTTTGTCATTGATGGCAAACGCATGAATGATGTGGCTCCTAAAGACCGTGATATTGCCATGGTATTCCAAAACTACGCCCTTTATCCGCATATGAATGTATACGATAACATGGCGTTCGGCCTTAAGCTCCGTAAATTTCCGAAGGACGAGATTGACCGCCGCGTTAAAGAAGCAGCGAAAATCCTCGGACTTGATCAATACCTTGACAGGAAGCCAAAAGCGCTTTCCGGCGGTCAGCGCCAGCGTGTTGCATTAGGCCGTGCAATCGTGCGTGACGCAAAGGTATTCTTAATGGATGAGCCGCTTTCCAACTTGGATGCAAAGCTTCGTGTACAAATGCGCGCAGAGATCTCCAAGCTTCATCAGCGCCTTCAGACAACGACTATTTATGTAACGCATGACCAGACAGAAGCAATGACAATGGCAACTCGCCTTGTCGTTATGAAAGATGGGCTGATCCAGCAGGTTGGAGCACCTAAAGAAGTATACGAAAAGCCTGAAAACGTATTTGTCGGCGGATTTATCGGATCTCCTGCCATGAACTTCCTTACAGGGAAACTTACGGACGGATTCTTCGAAATGACAAGCGAAAAAGTGGCAGTTCCAGAGGGGAAAATGAAGTTCCTTCGCGAGCAAGGCTATATCGGCAAAGAGATCACCATGGGGATCCGTCCTGAAGACATCCATGATGAGCCGGTATTTGTTGACGCATCTTCCGGATCAAAAATTGATGCAAAAATTGAAGTGTCTGAACTTATGGGTGCAGAAACCATGCTATACTCTCAAGTGGGCGGACAGGAATTTATCGCTCGCGTTGATTCCCGTACCGATATTGACCCAGGTCAAACACTTGCATTGGCGTTTGATATGAACAAAGTTCACTTCTTCGATAAAGATACTGAACTCCGAATTCGCCCTGCAAGCGAGCAGACCAAGGCGGAACTTGCCTAAAAACATTTACTGGAGTTCTCTCCGAACCCCAAAAAAATGATTAAGATACCCAAGAAACGCTTTCAGGATAAGCGTTTCTTGGGTTTTTACCGTATATACGAAATCTATTTCATTCCTGTATTCCCTGAGTTTCCTCATGCAGGCAAACAGGACAGAAAAACAGGTGGACACATAAATGGTTTTCCAGAGAGGTAACATCTCCGTCAAACAGCTTCATCGTGTCAATCTCCATGTAAGCACTGTAATCGTCGAGGTAATCTGCCGTTCTTCCATGATCCTTCATGATTGTGCGGCAGTTTCTGCAAAGCGGCTCTTTCTCCTCCAGCCCATTGCACAGGGGACAAATCCTCATTTCACTCAAACTCCTTTTCCATGCGTTCTCCCTGTATTTTTCTCTTCTCCTCTTCAAATATGTGAACCCCAAAGGTTTATACATTTATTTACCAACTCCCAGACTGGATGAAAATTTCATCGCTGAAACATAATACGTAATGTAGCAGACGCAATGGGGCAGCCGATAGTGGCAGGAGGTTCACATGCTGATTCTCCGGCTGGTGCAAGTCCAGCTGGCCCAACCAAAATTTTACGCATAGGAGTTGAAAAACATGGCAAACAACAACAGCTCAAACCAACTAGTAGTACCTGGTGCACAACAAGCTATTGATCAAATGAAATATGAGATCGCTACTGAGTTTGGTGTAAACCTTGGAGCAGAAACTACTGCTCGCGCTAACGGTTCTGTAGGCGGAGAAATCACAAAACGTCTAGTACAAATGGCTCAACAGTCTTTCGGCGGAGCTCGCTAATTAAATACTTTGGATTCGAAGGGAGATGCTTCACGCATCTCTCTTCTTTTATTTTGGCCGGAGCGAAACAAATCACCCCTCCATATAATGGTATAAACAATTTAATGGAGGGGTTGAACTCATGTATGCCCAGCTTGATTGGGGTCTGCTTGGATTTTTATCGCTGTATTTCATCCAGGAAACAGACTTGGTATACCGTCTTTGCCTTTTAAGCTATATGAAACCGAAAGCAGGTCAATGACACGGGACAGCTTGATACTATCCGGACAATCCGTACCTAGGGCAACTCCTAGAGAGCTTCTCATAAATTGCAGCCTCTCATGGAATAGGGAGTTCTGGTTAAGATTCAAGCAGCTCGTTTTGGCTTTTAGAACGCATCTTTATTTTCCTTACCCCCATCTCTGCGTTACCATTAGGAGTAAAGGAAGTGATCAAAAATGAAGACAGCTGTTTTTGGAAGTACAGGCAGAGTGGGGCAGGAGCTTGTCCGGATATTCGCTCAAAATGGACAGCCTGTTAGAGCCCTGGTAAGAACACCTGAGAAGCATATTTATACAGGGTCTGCAGAAATCATTAAAGGAAATGTCCGAAATCCGGAGGCGGTTAAAGAGTCGGTTAAAGGATGCAGCAGCATAATCAGCTGTTTAAACACGGATGGGGATGACACTTTATCTGCTGGTTTGTTTACTATTATCGATGCAGCGTCCCATGCCGGCATAAAAAGGATCATCACCGTCGGGACAGCGGGTATACTGAAGGCCAGATCAAATCCTTCCCTTTACCGCTACCAATCAGACGAATCAAAAAGGCGCTCAACGAGAGCGGCGGAAGAGCATGCAAAGGTCTATGAAATGCTGCTGCGAACCGAATTAAATTGGACCATTGCTTGTCCAACCTATCTTCCTGACGGGAAATTGACTGGATCGTACCGCTGTGAAGCTGAATTTCTTCCTGAAGGCGGCACCTCCATCTCTGTTCAGGATACAGCCGATTTTGTTTTTAAAGAATGGCAAAATCCCAGCTTTATCAGGAAACGTGCAGGCTTGGCGTACTAGTTTTAGTAAGTGCTCTTACGTTTCAGGCAGGTGGCCGGCTTAGCCTGAAACAGACTGTCTTGAATGCAAAGTCATGCTTCAGTTGTTATTGACACCATACATAAAAACCCGGGAATGCTTTTGCAGCTTTCCCGGGTTTTCTCTTGTCTTTTTCCTATCCTGCCAGGCTGCTGCCCGTGGTTTGCTTCCCATGCTGCAGCTTATACATTTGAAAATATTTCCCTTCAAGCTTCATCAAGTCATCATGACTTCCCTTTTCCACGACCTCTCCGCGCTCCAATACAAGTATTTGGTCGGCATTCTTGATTGTAGACAAGCGATGAGCGATGATAAAGGTCGTTCGTCCTTTTTTCAGCACTTCCAATGCTTCCTGAATGACCGTTTCCGTTTCTGTGTCAATGCTTGCAGTCGCTTCATCCAAAATGAGAATGGCCGGATCATAGGCAAGTGCACGGGCAAAAGAAATGAGCTGGCGCTGCCCCGATGAAAGAGTGCTGCCCTTCTCAATCACCGGCTCATCAAAGCCGTTCGGCAAGTTGTTCAAAAGATTCTCAGCTCCTACATCCTTTAAAGCCTTCTCAATTTGCTCTCTTGAAATATCTTCATTCTCCAGACTTACATTCGAAGCAATGGAACCGGAAAATAAAAATGGATCCTGGAGAACAATTCCCATATGCTTCCTGACTTCCTGACGTGACAGATCCTTAATGTCGACTCCATCAATCGTAATTTTTCCGGTTCTTGCATCATAAAAGCGGAAAAGCAGATTCATGATCGAGCTTTTCCCCGATCCGGTATGGCCCACAAGTGCAACCGTTTCACCCTGCTTTGCTTCAAAATCAATATTTTTCAGCACATCATGGTCCTCCGTATAACCAAAGGAAACCTGATCGAATACAACATTGCCTTTATAGCGCCGGTTGTTTGCCTCCTCTACGTCAATCCCTTTTTCGTCAAGCAAACTAAACACCCTGTTTGAGGCGACACGCGCCTGCTCAAGCTGGGCAAACTGGTTCACAATCCCTGAAATAGGCTGGAAAAGCCGGTTTAAATAATCAACAAACGCGTACAGGACACCAAGAGAAACCATTGAGCCCGGAGTAATAGAGGCACCGCCGAAATACCAGATAAGGGCCACAAATGCCAGATTACGGATAAATCCGACCATGTTATGGGATAACAGAGAATTGATGCTGAGCAGCTTGTTCTGATAATGAAAATGCGCTTCATTCAGCTGTTCAAATTCTTTCGTCGTCTCCTTTTGGCGGCGGAATGCCTGGATGATCGTCATGCCTTGAATCGATTCATTGATCATGGCATTAAGATCGCTGACTAGCGTCCGGATTTTTTCGTTATAAGCTGAAGAAAATTTACGGTAGGTAATCGTCCAAAGAACAAGAATCGGCAGAATAACAAGACAGATCAGGGCCAGCTTCATCTCGAGCAGGAAAAGTGCAATGAAGATTCCCGTAATATAAATAGCGCTTGTAAAGA
Source organism: Metabacillus sp. 113a (assembly GCF_050107635.1). Taxonomy (NCBI): domain Bacteria; kingdom Bacillati; phylum Bacillota; class Bacilli; order Caryophanales; family Bacillaceae; genus Metabacillus; species Metabacillus sp. 113a. Next base: position 36,806 of record NZ_JBNILJ010000009.1, read on the forward strand.
AGGTGGCAAGCACCGCTACATAAAGCTCTTTGATGGCTTCTGTATCGTTTGTTACCCTCGCCACTACTTTTCCGGCCGGCAGATTATCAAAATAGTTTATCGGGAGACGCTGAATGTGCCCGAAGATGTCCAGTCTCATTTTTTGAATGATCCGGTTTGAAGTAACCTGCAAGAAGAACCTCTGTCCGTAATTAAAGAACGAAGCTAATACGAGCAGTCCTAGATAAAGAGCCATTAAAGTTATGATCCCGTTTACCTCGGGCTTGTAAAATTCAAGCAATTCATCCTTGCTAAGCTTCTCCGCAGGGTATGAGGCTTCTCCCTCACGGCTGGTTATATAAAATTTCCCATCCTTCGCTTTTCTTTCTCCATCCCCTTCCACAGGCTCAGGGATGAAATAATAATTAAGCTCGGTCTGCAGAATCCGAACCTCGCTTCCCTTTTCTTCCCCTTTATTAAACCGGTCTTCCCGCTTATACAAACGGCCTTTGTACGAAACCGAATCTTTCCCCGCCGTTTCTGTTTCATACCAGGGTTTTTCAATTCCAATAATGTGGTCATCAATCATCTTCTTTGCAATAATCGGACCTGTAAGCTCCGCACCGACAGCAACCGTCAGCATCAGCAGAGCGGCAATCAATGTTTTTTTATAAATGAGCGCGTATTGAACTAGACGTTTTCCGGTATTCATGCGCCCACCCCGCCTTCATTTTGCGCCTCTATCTGCTGGCGCTCATATTGTGTTTTGTACCAGCCGTCATTTTTCATCAGCTGCTCATGTGTCCCCTCTTCAATCACACTTCCCGAATTCATAACCAGAATCCGGTCTGCATGCTCAACTGCTGATAGGCGGTGAGTCGTTATAAAGGTCGTTTTCCCTGCCCGCTCCCGGCGGATATTTTCAATAATGGCGGATTCTGTTTTTGCATCAACAGCAGAAAGAGAGTCATCCAAAATCAATATTTCCGGGTCGGCAATGAGCGCCCGTGCAATGGAAATCCTTTGCTTCTGGCCTCCTGACAAGGCAACGCCCTTCTCTCCCACAAGGGTGTTCAGCCCTTCAGGGAGCATGCTGATGTCTTTTCGGAAAAAGGCGGATTCAATCGCTTTTTCAACATCTTCCTCCGTCCCATCAGGTTTTCCAAAGAGAATATTTTCACGGACACTTCTTGAAAAAAGAACATGGTCCTGAGGAACATAGCCAATCCATTTTTGCAGAGTTTCCATCGGAATCCGCTGAATGGGGACCCCTCCAATAAGAATTTCCCCGTTACCAAGCGGATATTGTCTCAGCAGCTGGCGGATAATGGTTGTTTTTCCGCTGCCTGTCTTTCCGACAATCCCAACTGTTTCTCCCTTTTCCGCTTTAAAGGACAGCATTTTAAGGTTTTCTGATGCCGAAGATGGATATTGAAATGTAACATTCCGGAATTCAATCGTCTCCGGATTTTCAATTTGAATGGGATGCTGATGATTTTTAACATCCGCTTCATAGGCAAGCGTTTCATTTACACGATCCAATGAAGCATTCCCGCGCTGCATGATGTTAATGAGTTCGCCAATGGCAAACATCGGCCAGATCATCATACCAAGGTATACATTAAATGAGACAAGTTCTCCGAGTGTCAGCTCCTGGTTAAAAACAAGATAGGCCCCATACCCAAGGCCAATCATATAACTCATCCCGACAAGCAGTTTAATGGTTGGATCAAAAAGAGCATCAATCTTCGCTACCTCCACATTTTTACGGTAAACATCATCGGTCATGCTGCTAAACCGCTGCACATCCTGCTTTTCCTGGACAAAGGCTCTTAAAACTCTGACACCCTGAACGGATTCAAGAACTTTATCATTCAAGTCTCCAAACGAATCCTGCGCATTCATGAACCGTTCATGAATTTTCTTGCCGTACAAATTCATAGCAACAGCCATTAAGGGAAGGGGCAGAACGGCTGCGATCGTCAGCTTCCAGCTGATCAGCACCGCCATGGAGAAGAGAATGGTCAGCATAAATAAGCTCGAATCAACCAGAGTAAGAATTCCGAAGCCGGTTGTCATCGAAACTGCTTTTAAATCGTTTGTCGCTCTTGCCATCAGGTCACCTGTCCGGTTTTTCTCATAAAATCGAGGAGTCATTCTGATGAGATGCCCCATAAATCTTGATCGGAGGAGCTTTTCGATAAGCTGAGCCCCTCCAAACAAGTTGTACATCCAAAAATACGTCATCGTATACGTCACAATGCCAAGCCCTAGAAACAAACCGATGTAGACCATTAATGATTGAGCCGAGAACGTTCCTGCTTTAATTTCATCAATAACTGTCCCAAGAAGCTTCGGCGGAATGACCTCCATAACGTTTACGATTTGAAGCAGAATGATCGCGATCGTGTAGCGAAGCCAGTATTTCTTAAAAAACCACTTTAATTTTCCTAAAACTGAAAACATGCTTTGTTCATCTCCCTTTCGTTCTGCTCATAAACTAGCCGCTATCTGGATCTCCTTCATTCAGAAGCAGTCTGGCAATTCTTTTTCTGGTCATCGTATTTCCTCCTCTTAATGGAATCGGTTATTTATATGGCAGTGTTAGACTGGCTGCAGAATTCACAGCGGCTCTAATCAGACCATCTTTTAAAGGCCGCAATGACCTTAAAAAGCAAAAAAAGGCATACCGCAGCGATATGCCTTTCACCAGCAAAAAAGGCATGGTACTGCGCTGTTGACGCAGACCATGCCTTAACTAAAAGCAGCAATGATTTATTGCTGTTTATACGTTATAGGAAGGCCGCGTCTGATAGACGTACAGAAACAGGCGTAACTCTGCAATCTCTTTTCATGACGCGTCCCTCCTTCCAATTATTGTTTATCGTCCTTGTAAAGATATCATTTGTGACAGCTTTTTGTCAATTCAATATTCAAAAATTTCAAAAAGAAAGGCCGTTCGGGCTATAGCTGCTGGAGTGACGACTATACCTGCAGCTGCATCGCTGACCTTTACAGGCTATCCTTAAATGAATGCGGCTGCGTCTCAAGGCTAACGCCACAAAGGTCTAAATACCCATTTTTCCGATTGACAGTTTCAGATTTCTTGAAAAGAGGTAAATGAAATATAACAAACAAACTTAAATCAGCTTCTTAACAGGAGGTTATTAAAATGGAAAAATCTACATATATTTTAGGGTCCAAACTAAAAATGGAGCAGGCAATTGAATTGAATCAGCTAGCTAAAACGCTTAATACCGACATATATATCAATGCGAGCGAAAGGTCTAAAGTCGATGTTTCCAAACTCCCATCTCTTGTCGCATTTCTGCTGACCGTCTCATCTGATAAAGAGCTTCAAATCATTTGTGACAAAGATAAATATGATCAGGTAAGCAATAAGCTTTCAGCTATATTCACAGGTTCAGGTTCACTTGCGGCCCAGCTTCATTAAAAGGGCATAATCATCTCAGCAAAGCAAATACTAATAAAAAATGTCAAAGGAGAATGCATAATGCTTCGTACTATTCTAATGGTTATTGGCGCAATCGTTGTTATTGCCTGGATCGTAAATATGCTTTAAAGAGGAGAACCTGCCATGCAGGTTTTTTTCTATGTTGGCTTTGTTAAAGCATGGTGTTGATTCTTCACACCTGTTGATATTGGAGCGGAAGGCGTGAGACTCATGCGGGCGCAGCGGGACAGGTGAGACCCCGCAGTCGCGAAGCAAGGAGGAGGCTCACCGCCCGCCCAAGGATAAGCGAGCGCCTGCAGCGGAAATCAGCAGCCAAGTTTAACAGAACTTCTATGTTAAAGCATGCTGTTGATTTTTAATACATGCTGGTCGGAGCGGATGGCGTTTAGACTCTAAGCTAAAAGCAGCGGGAAAGGTCAGTCCACCCGGCGCAATGCGGCACGGGGAGGCTTGTCGCCGTCTATTTACGCATAAGCGAAAGACTGCAGGCTGCAATCACAGTCAAATTTAAAAGAGCCTGGATTTTACAAAACCCTGCCGGCAAAAGCTGGCAGGGCTGATTTCTATCCATTTTTAAATTGATCCGTGATCTTCTTCTTTTCCTCTTTAATTTTTTCTCTTATTCGGTCTTCAGCATTATTTTTGTTCTCACTGCCTGCTTCTTTTTTATTTTCCTTGTCTTTTTTATTTTCCTTGTCTTTTTTATCCTTGCTTTTTTCATTGCCTGCTTTATTCTCTTTAGCTTCAGGCTTAGGTTCCTTGTACTCTGGCAGGTTAAAGCTTTGCTTTTCCTCATTTTTCAAAGCCCGCTCCATGATTTCTTTATATAAAGGAGCAGCTGTTTTACTGCTTGTCGTATGCAGGATATTTTCTGAATCTGTTTTGTCATAGCCGATCCAAAGCGCGCCTGCCAGGTTCGGCGTATAACCGGCGAACCATTGATCCTTCGTTCCGTCACCGCCATGCGGATCCTGGGTTGAACCCGTCTTTCCTGCCATTTCCAAGCCATCGATTTTTGCATTTTCCCCGGTTCCTTCTTTTACGGTGCCAAGCATAAGCTGTGTAATTTTGTCTGCCGTTTCAGGGCTTGTTGCTCTTGATTTTTCGCCCTTCCATTCCCCAACGGTATTTCCGTTTTCATCCACAATCTTTGTAATTGAATGGGATTCATTCCGGACACCTTTATTCGGAAAGGCTGAGAAGGCTTCAGCCATTTGCAGTGGCGAAACGCCTTCATGAAGCCCTCCGAGTGCAAGACCAAACTGACGGTCCTCAGCTGTAACCGGAATGCCAAACCGCTTAGACGCATCTAGTCCTGAACTGATGCCCGCCTTGCTGAGCGCATAGACAGCTGGTACATTATAGGATTGTGTAAAGGCCTCGTACACCGAAACGGCTCCTCTGTACTGTCCATCAATATTTTCAGGTGAATAATCTCCAAAATCCATTTCTTTATCGGCAAGCTTTGAATGAAGGGAGTACCCTTTTTCCAGGAGGGGAGTATAGGCCGCGATTGGCTTCATAATGGAACCTGGCTGCCGCTTTAACTGCGTTGCGCGGTTAAACTGGCGGAAGGAATGCTCTCCTCTCCCTCCGATCAGCGCCTGAATTCCCCCGGTTTTCGGATCAATAAGCACGGATCCTGCCTGCACAGGCTGATCTGTGCTGCTTTCTGGAAAAAGGCTGTCATCCTTGAATATTTCTTCAAGTCCCGTTTGCATATCCTGATTCATTTCAGTGTGAATGTTATAACCGCCGGCAAGAAGCTTTTCCTGGGAAATTCCGTAGCGCTTGCTGGCTTCTGATATGATTTGATCTACATAAGAAGGATATTTCCCCTTATATGGATCTGTTGATTTTTCTCTTAATACCAGTTCTTCACCGCGGGCCTGGTCAGCTTCATCTTTCGTCAAGAAGTTCTGGCTTTCCATCAAATCGAGGACCACGTTGCGTCTCTCAATCGCCTTGTCATAATTTTTAACCGGCGAATAATTTGATGGGGCCTTAATCAGTCCGACTAAAATGGCGGACTCACTGTCAGACAGGTCTTTGGGAGCTTTTCCGAAGTATGTCTGAGCAGCATTTTTCAGCCCCCAGGCTCCTTCCCCAAAATAAACCTGATTGGCATATAGCTCAAGAATATTCTCCTTTGAATACTCCTGCTCAATTTTTTTCGCTAAAAAATATTCATCAAACTTGCGGGTAAAGGTTTGATCCTGTGATAAAAATGCATTCTTGGCCAGCTGCTGGGTAATGGTACTTCCTCCTTCCACTACTCCTCCGGCTGTAACGTTCTTGTAGGCCGCTCTTACAATACCCAGATAGTCGATTCCCTTATGTTTATAATAATCGCGATCTTCAGTAGCAACGAGCGCTTCCTCGAAATTTTTAGGCATTTCTTCGTAATCCATCCATTCAACCTTGGAGGACGACAGCTTGCTCGCAAGCTTTCCATCCTGATCATAAATGGCTGTCGGCTGCGTAACCGACTTCTCAAGCTTGCTTACATCTGCAGAAGCAATCAGCATCTGATGGGCTATTAATCCTGCAAGGACAACAGCCAGTGCAGCAGCGATTGATAGTTTAGCGATAAATTTTTTCTTCATAATATCCCCGCATTCTTTATTGAAATTAGGCGTATGGCTTTTTTGCTTATTACCTTTAAAAAAACACAATGATAAATCATACGAAACGCTTTGCTCATTCATAGGGGTCACGCAGCAAGGATTAATTATTGCCAAATGGGGTATTGTTTTACAAATACGAACAGAGGATGTGGAGAAGTTGAATACGATTCGGCATTTACTGGTAGCTTTCCATGATACGGAAGACAGCAAGGAAGCATTATCAGCAGGAATGGCCTTAAGCAAACAGCTCAACGCAGATTTGTCCGTCCTGCATGTGTCTGAAAATGAAACAGAACCGCCTATGACTTCAGCGTCCACCCAGCCTTTTTTTGCCAACCGGATGAGCGGGGATGGTCTGACTAACTATCCTGTTCCCCCTGCGGCTGATAGCCGCAGTGCAATAAATGAAGAAGAAAATCATATCCAGAATGACCGTTCAGGCAGAATTACAGCTGAGGTTCAGTCAATCCTGCAGGAAAACCGGATACCCGGTCAAGTAAAAGTATTAGATGGAAACCCGTCAGATGCGATCATCTCTTATGCAGAAGAAATCGGAGCAGATCTGATTGTCGTAGGCCACAGAAACATCAGCGGATTCAGAAAACTGATTTCCTCAAGCGTGAGCGATAAAGTCGCAAATGAATCGGTTATTCCGGTTCTGATTGCAAAGTAAATTAGCGAAAATGAAAAGAAGCTGGCCCCTTGTCAGCTTCTTTTTCATGCGTCTGAACAGCTTTCATTTTAAAGCACGGGGTTCATCATGGAGGCCGATGCTGTTGCCGGATAATAATGAAACCATTTTTCCCAGCCGGTATACACTCAGAACTCCTCCTTCAGAGCCGTTTCCTGACTTTTTCAATCGCAGCTGCTCCTTGCACCAGCCTTCTGACTCCTAATCGGCGCATATCAGTTCCCCTGCATTTTCCCCATGCCCGGCATTGACATATAGTGATAGCTTGCTATAATACTTTTATGCACAAAAGCACAAAAGCGTTTAAGTAAAAAAGAAGGAGCACGACTTCATGGAAAGGGAAAGCGTTCGATTTAGTACATCTATTATCCTGCTTACTGGTATGCTCGGTACGATTTTTACGTGCCTGTTCTTTATAAAAACTGAACCTCATTTGCCGCTTTTTCTTTGCTTAGTTTTTCTCGCTCTGTTCGGGACAGCTAAAGGCACTAAGTGGAAAGATCTTGAACAGGGGATTGCCGGCGGAATTCAGAACGGTATCCAGCCAATCTTAATTCTATCTCTCATCGGGATGCTGATTGCGGCCTGGATGTTCAGCGGTACCATTCCTACTGTCATTCATTTTTCACTATCTGTTATTGAGCCTCAATTTCTATTACTAACCGGCTTGATTTGCTGCATGATTGTGTCCATTCTGGTAGGCAGCAGCTTTACTACGGTCAGTACGGTGGGAGTTGCGCTGATGGGGATTGCGGCGGCTTCTGGAATCCCGCTGGAATGGGCAGCAGGAGCCGTTATTTGCGGGGCTTGCTTTGGGGATAAAATGTCTCCTATGTCTGATACAACAAACTTTGCAGCGGGTGTGGCATCTGTTTCCATTGTGGAGCATATTCGCCATATGAGTAAAACGACGATTCCGGCCATTTTGATTACAGTGGTCATCTTCTTCATCATGGGCCGCTCTTTGACAATTAATCCAGCGGGTTCAGGTGAAATGCAGGAAATTATGCGTACCATCGTTTCAACGGTTACGATCGGTTGGTTTACCCTGCTCTCTCCCATTGGGGTCATTATACTGGCTGTGATGAGAAAGCCTATTATTCCGACCTTGATCTTTGGCATCGCTACGGCAGGGATGACAGGAATTTTTTCCGGTAACGGGGAGTTCGGCCAATTCCTTGGTGTTCTTCAGAATGGCACAAAATTTGATATTAGCAATGAGCAGGCTGCATCCATCCTCAACCGCGGAGGACTGCAATCGATGATGTGGTCTGTATCTCTGATCATGATTGCATTTGCCCTTGGGGGATTAATGGATAGGCTCGGTGTAATCCGGGCTTTAATGAACGGGCTGATCCAAAAGGTAAAAACACGCGGCCAGCTGATTGCTTCTACGGCAGCCTCTTCTGTAAGTGTGAATCTTGCAACCGGGGAACAGTATATGTCCATTCTCATACCCGGGCAGTCTTTAAAGGCACTCTATGAAAAACTCAATTATCCCGGCAGATACATGTCACGGACATTGGAGGATGCGGGTACCCTTGTCAATCCGCTCATTCCATGGGGAGTCAGCGGAGCATTTTTCGCCCAGTCGCTCGGTGTTGATGTCATTCAATACCTGCCATTTGCGTTCTTTTTGTACCTCTCTCCAATTTTTACAATCGTATTTGGCTTTCTTCCTGACAGAAAGGAAAAGCTGACCGCGTAGCAAAAAGAGAAGCATGCCAAACTGGCTGCTTCTCTTTTTGGCTGGATTTGTAAATGCAGCGTGTTGTTTTCACCCCTGTTGTTTAGAGGGAAAGGAGTCAGACCTCGAGCTGTGAGCAGCAGGAAGAGGCTTACCGCCCCCCATTGGAAAAGCAAACGCCTGCCAGCTGATCACCAGCCAAGTTAACAGAGGTTTTTTGTTATGGAGAGATCGAAAATACAAGGCTGGTGAAAGCTGCTCCTGAAAAATGATAGGCAGCCAGAACACCGCCGTTTCCCCATCAGTAAACATCTTTTCCAGTAAACAGAAAGAAGGAAACCAATAGGCCTGCTATAGCCCAAACCGAAAGCACAGCCATTGAAAAACCCAGCGTCATCCCTTCTATCGGCGGAGCCATGCCGCTAATGTAATCCGTAAGCTTCAGGTTTACCATAAACAAATACTTAGCTGAGTCCCAGGATGCAACCATATTGGCCAGGATTGCTCCTGCAATCAGAGAAGCGAGCATCACACCCATGACCGATGCCGTACTTTTCATTAAAGCGGAAAGAGCAAAGGTTAGCGTACCGACGACGGCTGCTACAAACCATAACAGGCCGAAATCCATCAGAATATACTGCCAAAGGCTCATCATTTGGACATTGCTAGTATTCAGCTCGCTTCCTTCAACCGCAAATCCCGTTAACACAGGCACGTCCCAGCCGCTATAGCCTAATGCAATCCCTGAAACGAGATACGTAATCACCCCAACGGAGAGAACAATAAAGGAAATGGCCAGGAGCAGCGTCACATATTTACTTAATAGGATTTTCCATCGTTTAATCGGCCTCGTCAATAGCAGCTTAATGGTTCCATTTGTATGCTCTGATGAAACGATATCGCTTGCGATGACCATTACCATCAGGGGCAAAAGCAGATCAATGGAGTTCTCTGCAAAAGTTTTCATAAAAGTTGGGGCTCCAGGTGCATTAGGGTTAATATCGCGATCCAGGTAGTATTGCTGCTGATTAACGCGAATTTGGAGGAATTCCTTCCACTCTCCCGAAATCCCCCCCGAACTCAGCCTGTTCTGCGTGTTGATGATCTCCTGCTGCACCTGTGTCCGCCAATCCTCTGTCCCTGCTTCTTTTACGGCTTCTTCATGCTGCTTGACCTGAGCATATGTAAAAAGGCCTGCCAGTACAGCGATTATTCCCATTATAATAAACAGCCGCTTTTTCCGGACAATCTTGATCATTTCATTGTAAATAAGATTAATCAATGGTTTCACCTTCCGTCAATTCGATAAAGAGATCCTCAAGTGTCGGAAGCTTCACTTCAATCCCCTTCACCCTAACTCCTTCATGAACAAGCTTTTCATTCCACTGATCAATCCGGTTTTCATCGTTTGCTGTAATAAGTCCATGGATATTCTCTGAAAGGATGGCGGTTTCTTGCTCCAGAATTTTCTTGGCTCTCTCTTGAGGGTCCACATTCCATATCACCCTTTCCTTTTCAGTCAGCAAAGAAGACACGGCATCAATGCGCAGGATGGTTCCTTTCGACATAATGGCAACCCGGTCGCACATTAATTGGATCTCACTGAGCAGATGGGAGGAAACAAGAACCGTCAAGCCTTCCTTCTCTGCAAGGTAGCGGATAAATTCCCGCATTTCCCGAATCCCCATCGGATCCAGACCATTAGTCGGTTCATCGAGAATCAGCACCTTTGGACTGCTGAGCAGCGCCTGAGCAATTCCAAGCCTCTGTTTCATTCCAAGCGAATATGTACTGACCCGGTCATCTATACGGTGTTCAAGTCTCACGAGGCGAACGACTTCCCCGATTCTCTGTTTTGACACACCTGGAAGCATGCGGCGAAAATAATCAAGATTCTCCCGTCCGCTTAAGTAAGAATAGAGCTCTGGGTTCTCCACAATGCAGCCGATATTGCGGATTGCCTTTGTGAAATGCTTTTCCAGATCATACCCGCAAATGGAGATCCTGCCGGAAGTGGGCTTTATCAAACCGACAAGCATGCGGATCGTTGTGGTTTTGCCTGCGCCGTTCGGTCCCAGAAAACCAAATACCTCTCCTTTTTGCAGCTCAAAATCGAGACCTTTAATAATCTCCTTTTTTTTGATCCTTTTTTTCAGACCGCTCACAGACAGCGTTACATCCTTCATCATTGCTCCTCCCCTCCCCCGCTGAATAGGATGAGCGAAGCCAGGCGCTCCCCTATTAGCTGATAGCCCTCACTGTTCGGGTGAAATTTATCGCTGTACAAATAGTCATTCACATTTTGTTCAAACAAATCGAAGGTGGGGACCACAATGGTCTTTTTATACTTGGCTGCTTCTTCTGCTGTGTAAAAATTCCATTCCCGGACGATACCGGAAGTTGTCTTGCTGTTTGAAAGATCATTGAACGGATTGTAAAGGCCGATATAGTAAACGGCTGCTTGGGGGTTTACCGAGCGGATTTGCTGAAAAATACTTCCGAGCCTTTCTAGAAAAGCTGCTCTCGTATTTTTGATGGATTCATCCGATAAATCCTCCATCACCTGTCCGCCTGCGAATAAATCGTTTCCTCCGATTGTCATAATGACGGCATCCGCCTTGCTGAGCTGACGCTGAATTTCCGGCTGATTCAGCTGCTTTTCAAGCTGAACGGAGGTCTGGCCGCTGATGGAGAGGTTTGTGAGCTGCAGCTTCTGCTCTGTCCTGTCCCGCAGCTGGCCTATTGCATAACCGGCATAGCCTTTCCCGCTTTCATCCCCTATTCCTCTAGTGAGGGAATCACCCAAGCCGACTATGTTGTATTCCTCATCCTTCTTCTGAGGGTTTTCGAGCTCAGCCTTCTTAGAGACAGCGGGAGGAGGAGCTTCTCTATTTTGAAAAAACTGGCTATTAATCGTAAACGCTAAACTTCCCATCCATAATAGTCCTGCTGCAAGAGAAATAACCGCCATTATTTTTACACTCTTCATAGGAATTGTAGGCACCTTTCGTCAAATTTCTGATAGTTCCATTGTACCTTTATCACTTATGGAATGCTTCTTTGAGTGCTTTCTCCGGATAACCTGATTGAAGCGGAAGCCGGGAGATTCCCCGGGAAGCTGCATTGAAAAAATCGAGGAATAGAAAAACAACCCGGATATCACTCTTACAGCGAGCAACTGCGGGTTGTAAATGAGGATGTTTCCTATCAATGCAGCTTTTTTGACATCAGACTTCAGGACATTATAAAACGCTGTCCCTGTTTTAGTCCGGCAAAAGCTCCCGGAACGCTTTTTGAATTAGTAACGTAATCGGGCCGGGCCTGCCTTCGCTGTATGACCTGTCATCAATTTTGACCACAGGCATCACCTCAATGGTTGTCGAGGAGATAAACACTTCGTCATATTGCCCAAGCTCAGATGCCATGATTTCTTTTTCCACTGTATCCACACCTGCATTTTGGCATGCTTCCATAATTTTCAGCCGCGTGATGCCATTCAGTATGAAATGGTTTGCAGGGTGGGTATAGACCGTTCCATCCTTGACGGCATAAAAATTGGTGGAGCTGCCTTCTGTGACAACACCATCCCTTACAAAAATGGTCTCATACTTCCCTGCGTCCGCCGCTGCCTGTTTAGCCATGACATTCCCCAGAAGATTCAGGCTTTTAATATCACAGCGTTTCCAGCGGATATCTTCCGCTGTCATCACTTCAACGCCTGATTTCTGCAGCTCCGCCGGACGTTTGGATGGAATTGGATAAGCGGCCAGCTGGGCTGAAACATCAGATCCTGGAAAAAGATGATTCCTTGCACTGACACCTCTCGTCACTTGCATATAGATGCCGCCATCCCGCACCTGATTGACCGAGACCAATTCCCTGATTCGATTTTTAAGCGTCTCTAACTCATAAGGCAGTGAGATTTTGAGCTCCCCCGCGCTTCTTTTTAACCTCTCCAAATGCTCATCGATTGTAAAAACTTCTCCATTGTAAACGCGGATGACTTCATACACCCCGTCACCGAATTGATAGCCTCTGTCTTCAATATCTACTTTCGCCTGCTCTCTATCAATCAGTTCATCATTCATTAAAATTTTCATAGAGCACCTCGGAATGTATAGGATTTGTACTTATCATTACATATGGCCTGACTGGCCCTTGTCAAGACTATCCCGGCAAATAAAAAAGAATATTTTTGAGGGTTATCAGTTGTAATTCATATTCTTGTCCTATAATATGTATCTATACCCAAACACAACATATAGAAGTTTACGAAAATAAAAGCCACTATATATTGATTATATTCCGCAGCAAACGGTGCTAATAAGCTTAAAAGGGAATCCGGTAAAATTCCGGAACTGTCCCCGCAACTGTAAGTGTGACGAAATGGGCAAACCACTGTACGATATCGTACGGGAAGGGCTCAAAGTAGGAGAAAGCACAAGTCAGGAGACCTGCCGATGCTGTATATGTTTCGCTTTTCCCGGGGATTGGGAAGATGAAACGGTGGAAGTAAAAGAATCCTCTTTTATTCTATCGTTTGATCCGCTCAATTGCCAAGAGCGGATTTTTATTTTTCCTTGGAGGAGGATGGCTATGACTACTGAAACCGTAACGATGATAACAAATGAACAAGGCTTAAAAAGGCCGTTTGACGAGCAAGAATTTACAAAATGGATCAAAAAAACAGGGGAAGGCTTCCCTGAACTTGATTTAAACTCCTATATAGAGAGAATCATTCATTCCATTTCAACAAGAGATACATATACAGAGAAGCAGGTCAAAAACCTCTGTATCCTTGAGGGCCTGTCCAACATATCAGAATCTGAGCCGGACTGGACTTACTTTTGCTCCCGCCTGTATTTGGACCAGCTCTATACAGAGGCAGCAAGAAACCGCGGTTATGACTCCACTGTTCGATATGGATCTTTTCTCGAGCTGATCGATACACTTCACAGCATCGGCATTTATGGCGACTTGATTCCCGATGCATACTCAGCAAAGGAAATCTGTGAGCTTGGTGAAGAGATTGATCCGGAACGCGATCTGATTTTCACCTATATTGGTCTCAGGACACTTGCTGACCGCTACATTGCCCGTGACTACAGCAAAAACGTAATGGAGCTCCCTCAGGAACGGTTCATGGTGATTGCGATGACATTGATGGCAAACGAGCCCGCTGAGCACAGAATCCATCTTGTGAAAGAAGCGTACTGGGCGCTCAGCAATCTTTATATGACCGTTGCCACCCCTACTCTTTCAAACGCCGGAAAATCTGTGGGACAGCTGTCCAGCTGCTTTATTGATACGATTGATGACAGCCTGCAGGGGATTTTCGACAGCAACACCGATATTGCAAACCTTTCGAAAAGCGGGGGCGGAATTGGTGTCTATCTTGGCAAGATCCGCAGCCGGGGCAGTGATATACGCGGATTCAAGGGGGTTTCCTCAGGTGTGCTCCCTTGGATGAAGCAGCTCAACAATACAGCGGTCAGCGTAGATCAGCTCGGCCAAAGAAAAGGCGCGATTGCGGTCTACCTGGATGTTTGGCACAAAGACATCTTTTCTTTTCTCGATTCAAAACTGAACAATGGGGACGAACGCCTCCGAACCCATGATTTGTTCACAGGTGTCTGTCTTCCCGATTTATTTATGGAACAGGTAGAAGAGCGCGGCGACTGGTATTTGTTCGATCCTCATGAAGTGAGAAAAACACTTGGCTACAGTCTTGAAGATTACTTTGACGAGAAAAAAGGCAGCGGCAGCTTCCGGGAAAAGTATTGGGAGTGCGTCCGACACCCTGACCTGGCCAAAGAGAAAGTTCCTGCAATCGATATTATGAAGCGGATCATGATCAGCCAGCTGGAATCCGGAACACCGTTTATGTTCTACCGGGACGAAGTGAACCGGATGAACGCGAACGCACACGCCGGAATGGTATACTGCACCAATCTTTGTACAGAAATCACCCAAAACCAAAGTGCCACGACGATGGACGAACAATATACCGAGGATGGAAAAATCATCACCGTAAAAACACCAGGCGATTTCGTTGTCTGCAATCTTTCCTCCATCAGCCTGGCTAAAGCCGTGAGAGAGGATGTGCTCGAACGCCTCATCCCGATTCAGGTCAGGATGCTTGATAACGTAATTGATCTAAATGACATTCCGGTTCTGCAGGCAAAGCTTACAAATTCCAAATACCGTGCCATCGGCCTTGGAACCTTCGGCTGGCATCACCTTCTTGCCCTTGAAGGCATTAAGTGGGAAAGCGGGGAAGCGGTGCAGTACGCTGATAAGCTCTATGAAAAAATCTCCTTTTTAACCATTCAGGCGAGCTCGGAGCTGGCAAAGGAAAAAGGCTCTTATCCAGCCTTTGAAGGATCCGGCTGGGAAACCGGCACGTATTTTGACGCCCGCGGCTACCGATCAGACCAATGGCAGGAGCTTCAGCAGCAAATCGCTGAAAACGGCATGCGGAACGGCTATTTGATGGCCGTCGCACCGAACGCGTCCACATCCATTATTGCGGGCAGCACGGCAAGCATCGATCCAATTTTCCAGAAGGTCTATTCGGAAGAAAAGAAAGACTATAAGATTCCTGTAACAGCCCCTGATTTGAGTCCTGAAACGACCTGGTATTATAAATCCGCTTATTTCACGGATCAGCATTGGAGCATAGAGCAAAATGCGGCGAGACAGCGCCATATCGACCAATCGATCTCGTTTAATTTTTACGTTCTGAACACAATCAAAGCAAAGGAACTGCTTGATCTTCATATGAGCGCTTGGAAGGCCGGGCTGAAAACGACGTATTACGTCCGGTCCACTTCCAGTCTCATCGAAGACTGCGATTCCTGCGCGAGCTAGGAGGAGAAACAGATGACAGACATCGCACTATCTCAGCGGACCATTATGGATCCTGAAGCGCCGAACCGTTCCACGGCACTGATCAACGGCCGAAGCTCTAACATATTAAACTGGGATGATGTAGCTTATCCATGGGCGTATGCCAAATATAAAAAAATGCTCTCCAACTTCTGGACACCGTTCGAAATCAATATGTCCCAGGATGTAAAGCAGTTTAAGGATCTCGAGGAGCACGAAAAGGATGCCTTTTTAAAAATCATCGGGCTCCTCGCCCTTCTCGATAGCATCCAAACCGATTATGCCGGAAAAGTAGCGGACTATATTACCGATTCGAGCATCAATGCACTCATGATCATGCTTGCCCAGCAGGAGGTCATTCACAATCATTCCTACTCATACGTGCTATCGAGCATTGTACCGAAAAGCAAGCAGGATGAAGTGTTCGAGTATTGGCGCAGTGAGGAAATTTTAAGAAAACGAAATGACTTTGTCACAAACGGCTATAAAGCCTTTGCAGAAAATGCAAATGTAGAAAACCTGCTGAAATCACTTGTATACGACGTCATCCTTGAGGGGCTGTTCTTCTACTCCGGCTTCGCGTTCTTTTACAACCTTGCGCGCAATCAGAAAATGGTCGCCACAAGCACGATGATCAATTACATCAACCGGGATGAGCAAATTCACGTCGATTTGTTTGTGAAAATTTTCAGAGAGGTCCTTGTTCAATACCCGGAGTATAATACTCCTGAGCTGAAAGTGTTCGTGGAAAGCACAATAGTGGAAGCTGCCGAGCTTGAAATAGAGTGGGGCCGGGAAATTATCGGCAGCAAAATCGAGGGCATCAGCATGAAGGATGTTGAAGACTACATTAAATTCTACGCCAACGTCCGTTCCAACCAGCTCGGCTATGACCGGCCTTTTGAAGGCTACCGGACGAACCCGCTCAAGTGGATTAAAGCATACGAAGACGTCGACCTCGGCAAATCTGATTTCTTTGAGCAGAAATCAAGACAGTATACAAAAGTAAACAATGTGGATAATGGGTTTGATGATTTGTAATTGATTCCAATGAACCTAAGCGGGCCGGATGGGCATGTCAATACTGCTCGGCACCAATAGAGTTATGCATAACGAAAAAAATGCATTATGTTCAAGATGTGAGACTTTAACGGGTGTCTTTGATCGCTATTCGCGGTGACGCCTTTCTCACATCTTTTTTTGAAGCTATTCAGGATATTACGACCGTTCAGACCCATTCAGCAGGGTGTTTGGGACTTGAGGGTCTCGGTTCGGTCTGTTTACATTCCTTTTTTAGCTGTTTCTGGCGGTGAACAACGAAGATTTCGGGCGGAAAGTCAATCAGATCGCTGGGACACCCTTATAAATCCCATGTAGATTTGACGATTTTGTCCGTGGCCGGGTTTTATTGTCCGTACTTCTGATTTATTGTCCGTATTCTGATTTTATTGTCCGTACTTTAATTTTATTGTCCGTACTTATACTTTTATTGTCCGTACTTTTCATATAAAGACTTTTCGGCAAAGTTCGAGCATATTCGCGCTGTCCTAAGTGCGGATATTCATCCCAGTGTTGTCGTGCATATTTATATATGTTCCTTATTCTGGTTTTATTGTCCGTACTTTTCATATAAAGACTTTTCGGCATAATTCGAGCATATTCGCGCAATCCTAAGTGCGGAAATTCACCCCAGTGTTGTCCTGCATATTCATATATGTTCCTTATTCTGGTTTTATTGTCCATACTTCTGATTTATTGTCCGTATTCTGGTTTTATTGTCCGTACTTCCGATTTATTGTCCGTATTCTGATTTTATTGTCCGTACTTATACTTTTATTGTCCGTACTTTTCATATAAAGACTTTTCGGCAAAGTTCGAGCATATTCGCGCCCTCCTAAGTGCGGAAAATCACCCCATTGTCGTCATGCATATTCGCGCTGTACTAAGTGCTGTAATTGCTTCATTTTTTACTTGCCCCCTACTTATATGCCAGTCCCGCAGTCCACAGCCGGCTCAATGCTCCGGCTCCTGTACCTATATAGGCCGCGGTCTGGCATGTAAACAATGTCCCTGTGACAAACAGCACTTTTTATTATTCCGGTTCCCCTGTTTCATCTTCTTCGTTTTCCTCGTTTTTTTGTTCATTTTTTAGCCAATTCAGCCATTCCGGCTGCGGCTCATCCGGGTTCTCGCTGAAGACTTCGGTTGATCCGCTTTCCTCCTGATGGGAAAAAATATCATGAATGTCATTACCATCTCCGAGAATGGTTCCAAATCCCTGGTTATGCTTTTTAAGGCTTTTAAAACCGGTTGGAAAATTATTTCCGAAGTTTACGGCGGATGCATCTTCTACGGCCCCGATTTGAATATCGCCGATGCTGAATGTGGCAGAGAGCGGCATCTCAGGCTCCGGAGACTCTTGATGATTGTGACGTATTTTATATGGAAGCTGCTTGCCGTTTATTTGAATAGAAATCTCATCAGGGGGATTCCGCCCAGCCTTTGCCTGGTGTCTGGTTTTAGCAGGCGGAAAGGTGGTGCCGATATTCATGGTCCCGCTCAGCTGCTTAACATCGACTTTTCCCAGATGATATGCAAGCTCCTGAATATTCATCGTCTCAATGTGTTCAATATGAAAGGATTGGTGTACACGGCTTTGATTATTTTCGATTGATTGCTCTAATGCTTCCACTCTGCTTTCCAGCTGCCGGATCCTTTTTATATAGGCCTGTTCATCCATTTTCATGCAGTTTCAGCCTTTAGCACATCCTGCCGCTCATCCGCATATAATTGAATGGGCCGGCTGGGCTTACATTTAACATGACGGGAGAAATTATGAGAAAAAACATTCATTTCCCTGAAATCCTCTTTCACAACCTCGACGTACAGGAAATAGCCAATAATGCAGGCATTTTTATTGGGAGAAACCGGCAAATACATTGGAACACCTCTTTGGAGAGCCATTGTTCAGGATTCGGTACGGTTTCAGGGAATCATAACGAACTATCGAGTAATACACACCTTGTCCTTAACAGCCCTATTGAAAAATCGCATGTTAAAAAGGATCAGTACATGGTTATGGAAAAATTCCGGACCTTCAACCTAATTGTTTAAGAAGTCTCCTTTTTTTCCTGTGTACCGCCTATTGTCAGGTTATTTGAAATTTTGTTTGAGCTTCCGCTTATTCTTCCAAATCCTTCATAGGACTTTGATTTATTCCTCCATTTGTATTGAATATTTTCTCCGTAAAATACTCCTGAGCTGTTCTGAATAAGCTTAACGCTTATGGATTTGAAATGAATTTTAGGCATTTGCAAACTCCTCTTTTTAGCTTGTCCCGGAAGAAATCTTTTCCTTATTAGTCATTTATATAGATTATGATGCAAAAGTATACCCTCAAACTGCCTGCATTACGAAGATTGTCAGACACATGAAGGAAAGCCATCCAGATCGGATGGCTTTTGCCTTAACTCTGATGAACAGGCTGATTATTCGATTCCTCGTTCTGGGTAAAATCTGAATCCATCACATCGTCATCCTGCACAATATTCACATTGTTTATGGATACATTGTTTTCTCCGATGATTTTTCCGAATCCGGCATTGCTCTTCATGCTGACGGTCCAATCATATTGCGAGTTGGTGCCGGTAAATACTCCTGAGTTGGCGGACAGCGCTGAAATATTGATGCTGTTAAAATGGATCGTTAAGGTTTTCATGCTTAGATTTGGGACACGGGCTGCGGATTTATATTTTCAGGCTGGGAAATCGCCATATCGAAAAGATCCTGGTCATTAATGATATTCGTACAGCCAATTGCACATGAGTTTACGTAATTTCCGTTACCTGAATTGAACTTCCCTTGGGCGTTCCAATCAGGCTGGCTGTTCTGCCCAGAAGATATAATAGAATTTGCCGCCATGCTTACGACATTAATTTGATTAAATACGACGGATACCGGCATTCTCCAAACCTCCGTTTCTATCCTGCGAGTTTACGTTACTATATGTCTGGGATCAGGATCCTGTGAATGATGGAAAACCTGTTTGGAGCCTTTCATAGTAACATCCTTCTCTCAGCAAACATGCTTATCTATTTTTGCCATTCCATTTTAAACAGCAGTTTTGCTTCGACTAATATGGTAGAATCTGTTTCAAAGGGGGTTGATGTATGCAGGAGAAAGAATGGAAAGCCATCGTGACATGTGACCCCCTCCTATGACGGACTGTTCTTCTACGGGGTACGGACAACAAAAATTTATTGCAGACCGTCATGCCGGTCTAAAACTCCACTAAAAGAAAATGTTCTAACCCACCCCTCTTCAAGTTATTTCATTCATCTCAATTTCCGTGCATGCAAAAGGTGCAGGCCTGGCGCGAAAAAAGACTGGGGACCGAAACTGCAGCTGATAAACCAGGCTAAAGAGCTCATTCATGAAAGGTATAATGAGGATCTGACTCTAAAAGCTTTATCTTCCATGCTGTATATCAGCCCTTATTATTTCCGGAAGATATTCGAGGAACTGGAGGGAAAATCCCCCTCCCGCTATGTACTGGAAACCCGGATCAATGCAGCTATGCCTCTTATTAAAGAAGGTTCTTATTCGATCATGGACATCTCCCGCATGACCGGATTTAAAACCCCTTCACATTTTTCAAGAGTTTTTCAGCGGGTCACCGGGGCTCCGCCATCCTATTACAGACAGAAGGTGCCGCAATGATTCGGATATACACTGCTCTTGGAGGCCTCAGCCTTATATGGGGGCTTTCCTTTGTTTTTATAAAAATGCTGGTTGGACCGGCCGGCATGTGGGGGACGGTTTTTTTAAGATGTGCAGCAGGTGCTGTCCTCCTGCTGCCGATTTTGCTGGCAAAAAGAAATACGATTCCGCGTAGCATTCCGTGGGTTCCGCTCCTCATAGTCGGGGTTTTAAATACCGGGGTGCCATGGGGCTTAATCGCCCTTAGTGAAACGGTCATATCAAGCAGCTCCGCATCGATCCTGAACGCTACTGCTCCGTTGTGGACCGGATTGATCGGCCTGCTCTTTTTTTCGGCTGTTCTAGCCATAAGACAGTGGATCGGACTGTTTATGGGACTGATCGGTATCCTGATTTTCATAGACTTTGACGTTTTGAAGCTTGCACAGGAAAACTTTACGGGCGTCGGCACCATGCTGATTGCAACGTTATGCTATGGAACCTCAGCCCAGCTTACAAGAAAGTATCTGGGGAACAGCGGGGTGCTGTTTACCACGTCTGTTTCTTTACTTGTTGGAGCGCTCGTAGGTCTGGTTGGCCTGCTATTCTCTCAGCCAATGGAACTCTCCGGGCTCGCAAATGGTCAGGTTATTCTTGCCGTGATCGGCCTCGGCTGTTTTGGATCAGGCATTGCCCAGCTTCTTTTTTATTACATCACGAAAGAAGGCGGTCCGGAGGTTGCGGTTTCTGTGACCTTCCTGATTCCGGTTACCGCCTTGCTTTGGGGAGCTTTCCTCTTACACGAGACAATTAGCTCTCATGCTATTTGGGGACTTTTAGTCATTTTAGCCGGCGTGTATCTTTCCACAAGGAAAAAGAAACCAGCCATTGCGGTCAGCGAGTCTGCGTAGAGGAAAAAAATGGAGAGTGTGAAATGTTGGTTCCAACTGAGATCCGGGTTGTTATCGGGGCAGGTCCCTACAATAATAATCCCGGCTGGCTGCATACACAGGAAGAAGAGCTCAGCCTTCAACCCCCATCAGTGGGAAAAATGGTTTGAGCCTGATTCTGTCACCGCAATCCTCGCAGAGCATGTTTGGGAGCATTTAACCTTTGAAGAAGGGGTTGAAGCAGCAAAGCTGTGCAGGCGATTCCTGAAAAAAAAACGGCTACATCCGGTGTGCCGTTCCAGATGGTTTGTTTCCGGATGAAAGCTATCAGAGACTTGTGCAAATCGGGGGGCCTGGACCGGCAGATCACATTTGCGCCTCTCATCAAATCGTCTACTATTATAACACTCTGGCGAAGATGTTTGAGAAAGCCGGATTTATGGTCAAACTGCTTGAGTACTTTGACGAAACAGGCACCCCCCATGTTACGGATTGGGATGGAGAAAAGGGCATAATTTTCCGTTCAAAAAAATACGATCCGAGGAACCAGGGAGAGCAGCTGCAATTTGCTTCCCTTATAGTGGATGCGGTGAAAGAATAATCTAGTTGTTATTTCCTTTACTGGATACATTATTTTGTTATACGGGACACAGAATGTGAAATCCTGAATTCATAAAGTTTTTCTGCCAGAAAACTTGCTGCCAGCCCGATCAGCAAAGGCATAAAGGAGCCAGCGGAAAGGGAAAGTCCATTCTCATTAATAATTAAACTAAACTCAAAGCTTAGCCATGGGATCCTATATAGTTGGCCGATTGCTGTAAACAGTGCAGCTGCTCCTGCAAAACTCAGAAAAGCAATTAAAATTTTTTTCAATTCAAGCACCTCCCTTTTTAACGATGCCATATATTTACCATATTCCACATATTGATGGGGCTATATCTTAGATGCTATTATGAGCTCAATTCATATGCCCCCTTCAAAAAAAACAGACCAGGTCGCCCCGGTCTGTTTTTATTATTCTTTCCACCAGCCGTCAAACATTGTCGCAGGCAGCTGCCTCTTATGCTCAGTGACGGAATAGCGATTTTCAATTTTTTCAGCCGTTACTTTTGACACTTCCTTGCCTTCCAGATAGTCATCCAGTTCATCATACGTAATTCCGAGCTCCGTCTCATCAGACTGCTGAGGTTTATCATCAAGCAAGTCCGCGGTAGGAGCTTTCATATAGAGGCTTTCCGGGCAGCCTAGTTCTCTTAGAAGAGCTTTACCCTGCCTTTTTGTCAGCCCTGTCAGCGGGAGAACATCGGCACCGCCATCTCCATATTTTGTGAAGAAGCCGGTAACTGCCTCTGCAGCATGATCCGTACCGGTTACAAGTAAACCGTGCTGACCTCCGAATGCATATTGAGCGGTCATCCGAATCCGTGCTTTGACATTTCCTTTATGATAATCGGCAAGCTTTTCTTCATCGGATTCATTATATGTACTTGTAAATCCGTCAACGGCCTGTGAAATATTAAAACTGACAACCTTATCCGGTTTGATGAAATCGAATACAAGCTCCGCATCTTTTTCATCATGCTGAACGTTGTAGGGAAGCCGAACGGCGAGAAATGTTGCTTCATAGCCTTCTTCGCGCAGCTCTTCTACAGCCATCTGATTCAGTTTTCCGGCTAAAGTTGAATCCTGGCCAAGACTGATGCCAAGTACGTAGCCCTTTGCTTTCGTGGCCTTAATATACTCTTTTAAAAAATCGACCCGTTTCCTGATTTCCTTTGCCGGATCAAGATCAGGCTGCACGTTTAATGCTTTCATGATTTGTTTCTGCAAGCTCACTATTACGTCCTCCTTCTGGAAATTAAGACTGATAAAGACCATGCTCTTTTATATAGTCATAACAGGCATCAGGCAGCAGGTAACGCGGTTCTCCGCCTTTTGCAAGCTCATCCCTTATATAGGTGCTGCTGATTTCCATAGCTAAACCCTTATCAATCAAATGGAAGCGGGTTCCATCATCATAGTTGCGCAAAAAGGGAGAGCGGGAAATTGTCTTTAACATATCTATACCATTTCGGGCCATGACGATAAACTTATTATTGGCAATTAGTTCATCGGAATACTTCCATTTCCCTCCCGCAATGTCTTCAAGCAGATCTGCTCCCATAATAAACGACAGTTCATCATCCGGAAAAACCGTATGAAAATGCTGCATCGTATGATAGGTGTAGACGTTCCAGCTTTCCTGCTTCATTTCATAGTCATCAAGTGAAAATTTGGAATTGTTCCTGAGAGCGAGCTTGAGCATGGAAATACGGTGTTCATCTGTCGTATTCAGCCGCTTATCTTTTCTTTTGCTCGAGCAGGGAAGAAAAATAACACGGTCCAGCTTGCAGCGGTGTGCTACCGTGCTTGCCGTCCATAAATGAACATTTGTCACGGGATCAAAGGAGCTTCCATAGATACCGATTTTAGCCATTCATCACTCACCCTTTTCTGATTTGCTCGACCTTATCCTTAATCTCCCGTATGTTTCTCATCTTATTTTCCCAGCATTTCTCACTAAGGTCCACCGGATAATCCTCAGGGTTAAGCTTTCTTCTGTACTCATCCCAAAGCTCCTCCAGATTTTCCCTAACTTTGCTCTGTATTTTCTGAATAGATGGGAGATCATAAATCATTTTCCCATTAGCGAAAATATCCTTGTGAAGGTCGCGGGCCACAAAATCAGTTACAAACTTGCTGATGTACGTATGGACAGGATGAAACATTTTCAGCCGTTCCTCTTCATTCGGGTTTTCTTCTTCAAGTGCAATATAATCGCCTTCTGATTTATGATTGTTGGTATTAATGATCCGATATATCCGCTTCATCCCCGGAGTAGTCACTTTTTCGGGATTACCGCTTATTTTGATCGTATCCGCCATTACTCCATTTTCATCCTCTATGCTAACGAGTTTGTATACCCCGCCTAAAGCCGGCTGATCGTATGCAGTTATCAGCTTTGTGCCGATTCCCCACGTATCGATCCGAGCCCCTTGAGACTTTAGGTTCATAATGGTGTCTTCATCCAAATCATTTGATGCAATAATGTGTGTCTCGGTAAATCCGGCTTCATCCAGCATTTTTCTGGCTTTTTTTGAGAGGTATGCCATATCGCCGCTATCAAGGCGGATCCCTTTAAAGTTGATTTGATCCCCAAGCTCCTGGGCAACCCTGATCGCGTTCGGAACGCCTGACTTCAGCGTATCATATGTATCAACAAGAAACACGCAATCCTTGTGGCGCCGCGCGTATTTATGGAACGCTGTATATTCATCACGGTAAGCCTGAACGAGAGCATGGGCATGGGTGCCGGCTGCCGGTATTCCAAATAGCTTTGCCGCCCGTACATTCGAAGTCGCTTCAAGACCGCCAATAAAGGCCGCCCTTGTGCCCCAAAGAGCCGCATCCATTTCATGAGCTCTTCTGGATCCGAATTCCATGACGGTCTGGTCTCCCACAGCCTGCTTAATTCTGCATGCCTTCGTTGCAATGAGAGTCTGGAAATTTACAATATTCAAAAGTGCCGTTTCAATGAGCTGAGCTTCTGCAAGCGGAGCCTCGACCCGAATCATTGGCTCGCCTCCAAAAACCAGCTCCCCCTCTTCCATCGAACGGACCGATCCTGTAAACCTCATATCCTTTAAAAAGGTCAGAAAATCATCCTGATAGCCAAGTTCTTTTAAAAATTCCAGATCACTTTCCGTAAACTGAAATTCTTCCAGGTATTGAATGACGCGCTCAAGTCCTGCAAAAACCGCATACCCATTCCCAAATGGCAGCCTTCTGAAAAACAATTCAAAAACAGCTTTCCGGTTATGGACTCCATCCTCCCAGTACGTCTCCGCCATGTTAATTTGATAAAGATCCGTGTGAAGCGCCATGCTGTCATCTTCATATTTGTGTTGCATTGAAACGATCTCCTCTCCATCCAGCTACAGAATTTGTGCGTTTAAGCTGCCTTTAAAATGTCTCAGTGCCCATTTGTGGCCTTCCTGGTCAAAGCTTGCAGCTGCTTGTTCATAAACGGTGATTCTAAATCCTTTGTTGTAAGCATCAACAGCCGTATGAAGAACACATATATCCGTACATACGCCGATAAGATGAATGTCGTTGATTCCTCTCTCTCTGAGAAGGATTTCCAAATTTGTTCCTGCAAATGCGCTGTACCGTGTTTTGTCCATCCAAATCACATGATCAGCCTGCTTGTTTTTGCTGTAAACTTCTTGAAGCCTGCCGTAAAGGTGCCTTCCCTCTGTCCCTTCGATATTATGCGGCGGATAAAGAGCCGTCTCCGGATGGAACGGGTCATTCCTTTTATGAACATCCACAGCAAAAATCACCGGTTCCTTTAACTCTATAAACTCTTCGGTAATTCTGACGATCTCCGGTTCGATTGACTGACCCGGCTTTCCGCAAGTAAGCGCCCCATCCTCAGCTACAAAATCATTTGTGTAATCAATCACAAGTAAAGCTTTGGTCATTTTCATTCCTCCTGTTCAATAGCGAGCTGTATAAATCGGCTTGATAACGTCCATATCTGTGAACCGGTACAGTTTGGCAGGTTTCTTCGATGTTCTCGCTGTCATTTTCCCTTCAGCTTCTTTAATAAAAGGCAGGGTCTTTATTTTTCTGGCAAACGATTGATCGCTTTTGATGGCCGGATCATCGGTCACTGTAAGCAAAACGGCCTGAAGCTCGGAGTAAGTAAATTCGCCCGGCAAAAAATTTTTTACGGCTGTAGTCTGCAATAAATCAGATCTTATTTCCCTGATGGCATCAGTGATCAGCCGGCTGTGATCAAAAGCAAGCTGGATGGAATCCAAATCCTCGAGTCGGAAAAGCTGCACTTCAGCCGCATCATCCTCAGCCCGTCTATCTTTAAGGGCATCTTCCGGGACAATGGCGTAATGAGCGTTGGATAAAATCCAGCCGCGCGGGTCTCTGCCAGGTCTGTCATACATCCCGTAATGCTTCATATGGATCCCGCGTACACCTGTTTCCTCCAGCAGTTCTCTGTGCGCAGCTTCAAGCGCGGTCTCATCCGGCTGGACAAAACCTCCCGGAAGTGCCCATTTGCCGCCCTCAATATTCGGGATTCCTTCTGCCGTCATTTCTGTTCTTTTAATCAGCAATAGCATTAAACTGACGACCGGGGGCTTATGCTCCATTTTTTCTGAGTGAAGGGTAAACACTGCGATATCGGATGTATAGCCATCCGGCGTTCTGTAGTCGCTCACACGGTAATGCTCTAAGGCTTCATGATTCGGGTTCTTTTTTTCCAATCGATCACCAACTTTTTAATTAACATTTTGTTAATTGCAATTGTAATACACAGATGCCTGGAAAGTCAACAAGGATCCTTTAAACAGGTAAAATTGATGAGTATTCTTCTTCACGCTTAATTTGGGATGTTTTAACCCTTTCGTGTGCTGAAGAACTATGAAACCCTTTGGGACAGATGGACTCCAGGAAAAGCGTTTGAGGAGCAAGGCGATTCGTCAATAAAGCGGACGGCTGCAGAAGAAATGGATCAACAGAAAAAAACAGCGTGGCCGCTGCTTCTCACTTGTTTTTTCCGAGGGTCGTTACCAGTCCATTCATACTGACTGTAAGCTCTCCCAACGATTCGATGATGCTTCGCACATGATGAACGGCCTGTAATTGCCCTTCCATGCCAGAAGCGATCTCTCCGCTTGCTGATTGGCTTAGCTGAAGAGCAGCCGACATATTTGAAATAGAATGGCTGACCTCGGTTATGTGCTGGACAAAACGGCCGACTTCCTCCGCCACCCTGTTTGTCCCGGCAGCCACCTCATTTGAAGCGGCATCAATCTGCTCAAACGCAGCAGCTGCAGTTTCCGCTTTAAGCAAACCTTCTTCTACTACCGAGGTACCGCTGTTCATCTCCTCTGTTACTTTCCCAATGTTGGTTTGAATCGTTTCAATTAAAGACCGGATCTTCTCTGTTGACTCGTTTGATTTAGCTGCGAGCTTGCGGACTTCGTCAGCAACTACGGCAAAGCCCTTGCCCGATTCGCCCGCTCGTGCCGCTTCAATGGCAGCATTTAACGCTAGAAGATTGGTTTGATCTGCAATGGAAGAAATTTCAGAAACAATGCCTCCTATTTCAATCGATTGTCCCTCAAGGGACTGGACAGACAGGGCAAGTTTTTCAAAGGTTTGGTGAATTGTCTGAATTTGCTGCTCTGTTTTTCCAAGTGACTCTTTACCTGCCGCTACAAGCTGATTGGCTTTTATTGACCGGTTCAGAATCTCTGATGCGGCGCTGGCAATTTCCGAGGCTCCCGTTTGCATGGAAAGCATTTTTCTCTCACTCTGTTTGGCTTCTGCCACATTTGCAATTGCACCTGCAGCTGCTTCAGCCGCTGTCTTTTCAATGGAGCTGCTCACTGCCGTTGTTTCTTCGGCATGCTCGGTCAGTTTATCAACATTTTCTACAATCCGGCCCGCAGTATAGCCAAGTTCTTCAGTCAAACGCTCGAGGGACTGCTTTTGCCATTCGTTTTTCCGAAGGAGCTCCTCGGTCATTTTATTCTTCGTATAAATTTGCCATGAAATCCCTCCAGAGGTAAGGACCAGATAGAAAGCGTGTATAAAAAACATGAACCACGTATAATCGTGATCCCCAAAAAACAGATCCGTAAAGGCGAACATGGCAAGAAGATGCGGAATGGCAAATAACACGGTCATCACTGAAATAAGTTTAATAGTGTCATAGTATGCAGCCAGTGCAACCACTAAAAAGATTGAAAAATGATAAACAACCATTCCTTCACCTGAAACAATCATCACAATGCTGGTAAACGTAAGCGTTAGAATGATGAAGAGCGGAATGAGTTTGTGGCTGCTGTGCTTTTTATAGAAAGAGATAGCGAATAGCAAAAAAATAACCGGAATAAGGATAGAGGCCAGTATAATGGGTGAGTAATGGTCAGCATGCTGCTTTTCCCAATGCATGGGCGAAATACGATGAATGCTTTGTATACCGCAGGCGATCAGGATTCCTGCAGCGGATACCCATAGCATGAGTCTGTTTTTGGATGCGATCAAGGTAAATCCTCCTATAAGATATCGGTGATGCTTTTATGTAGTTATGAATATATCGTAAAAAAGTCCTATTGTCGTCGCAGGATGTGCTGAATAATAAACTATTTTTCGACAAAACGAAGGGGACAGCATGTCCATTTGACGCCGTCCCCTTCGTTCATCGTGTTTCTTTATCCTCTTTGGCGAGAAGCCCCCCACTTCCTGCAAAATGTTCAAACGTTTAATTGTATAAACATTTTGCCCGGAGTGAATCATGTTTACTTAAAGATCACACTCTTCTTCTATTTTAGATATTAGCTGTTTAAGCAGATTGACAGACTGATTCAATGACAATGAATAATACCGCTGGGTTCCTTTTTGCTCAATCTCTACAAGGTGATTGTCCCGTAGAACCTTGAGATGGTGCGAGATTGCCGGTCTGGAAAGATGGGACTGCTCAGCGATTTGATTTACCGTAAGTGTATCGTGTTTTGCCAGCAGTAAAATAATATCCTGCCTTGCAGGATCTCCAAGCGCTTGAAAAATTGGTGTACAAGAGCGAAAAATTTCTAAAACGGATTCTGACATGCAAATCAGCCTTTCTTCAATCAATTTCATTTATTATACACCAGTGCAGATCTTCCTGGCATCGTTATTGATCCTTTCCCTGAACCTTCCTTACAACAGATGTAACCATTTTTCTCGGCATAAAACGGACAGAACCAACCAGAAGTTTATTCTGGATCCCTGGGATGATCACGGTTTTTCCATTCATCCACCCATCAAATCCAATCTTTGCCACTTGATCAGCCGGCATCACTCCATTTTTAAACAGCTTAGAATTTTCAAGCTCTGCTCTTTCGAAAAAGCCGGTTTCAGTAGGACCGGGGCAAAGTGCAGATATATGGATATTTGTTTTATTTAGTTCATTTTCAAGAGCCTCTGTAAAGGAAAGAACATATGCCTTTGTAGCATAATATACAGCCATTAATGGCCCCGGCTGGAAAGCAGCTATGGATGCAACATTTAGAATTCCTCCCTTGTTTTTTTCTGCCATCCCCGGGAGGAACATCTTGGTTAGATGAGTAAGAGACCTGATATTTAGATCAATCATATTTAATTCATCCTGAAGATCTGTATCCAGAAATTCTCCATACAGCCCGAAGCCTGCATTGTTGATTAAATAGGAGACGTGGATTTCTCTGCTCTTAAGCACCTCTCCCAGCTGGCTGATTTCCTCAGGCTTAGATAAATCCGCCGGGTGGATGATCACCTGGGCATTGTACTCTTTTTCAAAGCTTTGCTTAATTTCATAGAGTTTTTGTTCGTTTCTGGCGCTCAGCACAAGGCTGTGGCCTTTACTGGCAGCCAGTTTGGCAAGCTCTAACCCAATCCCTCCGGAAGCACCTGTTACCAATGTATAATCTTTTGAGTTCATACGTTTATCCTCCTCTTTCATTATGTTTAACATTTTAAACGTTTAATCTTACGAACTTAATATACATGGTAATCGCATTTTAGTCAAATGAATGATCAGAAATACGGAAAGCCTGTTTGTTTAAATGGTAACAGGCATCCGCTAATCTATGCTGCTTGCCGCGGCAGACATGAAGTCAACGTTTGAGCCAGGCTGAGCTGATCAGGGAAGATTGAGACCATTTTATTATGTCTGACATTGTTGTCTGACATTCACCCTTTCAGGCGCGTTGTCTGACATTGTTGTCTGACATTTACCCTTTCAGGCGCGTTGTCTGACATTGTTGTCTGACATTTACCCCCTTCAGGCGCGTTGTCTGACATTGTTGTCTGACATTCACCCCCCTCAGGCGCGTTGTCTGACATTCTTGTCTGACATTCACCCCCCCTCAGGCGTTGTCTGACATCATTGTCTGACATTCATCCCCCTCAGGCGCGTTGTCTGACATCATTGTCTGACATTCACACCCCTCAGGCGCGTTGTCTGACATTCTTGTCTGACATCATTGTCTGACATTCACCCCCCTCAGGCGCGTTGTCTGACATTCTAACAGAGCCAAACAAAAAACCTCTGTAAAATCCAGAGGCGTTACAATGACTTTTACAGCTCCAGCTTTACAGAAAGCTGTCTTGCTATTTCACCGATGGATTCATGAATGACGAGATCGAATAAATTATCCATCATTGTTGGTTCACGGTTGATGAGCACCATCCTTTTGTTACCCCTGAAACGGAAGTCCTTTGGAATCTGGTTGACTGGATAGACTTCCAGTGATGTGCCCATTACAAGCAGCAGATCCGATCGGTCGACTGTATGATAAATGTCCTCTATATGCTGAACCATGTCACCAAAAAGAACAACATCCGGCTTCAGGATAGAGCCGCACCTGCTTCCGCTTTCTAAGCGGGCATTACATCTCGGCACATCCTCCTCATGAATACTGGTCAGATCATATGCTGCGGCGCATTTAGGACATGCAGCAGTCTGAATGGAACCGTGCATGTTGTAAACGGATCTGCTTCCGGCTTTCTGATGGAGTCCATCCACGTTTTGAGTAAAGACATGGACCTCTTTCCCGGCAAGCTCCAAATCCTTCAGAAACAAATGTCCTTTATTTGGCTGATGCTGCATGCTTAATTTTGTTTGAAAAATTTCCTTAAAGTATTTCCAAAAGAGTTCAGGATTTTTTTCATAATAGGACCGGCTCATCACCTCTGTACGGGAGAAATCCTCCGTCCATAATCCTCTGGAAGAACGAAAATCCGGTATGCCGGATTCCGTGCTGACACCTGCTCCTGTCATTACTGAAATGACCTTTGATTCTCTCAGCCATCCGGCTAATTGATGAACGTTTGGATTCAAAGCAAAAACCTGCCCCTATGCTGTAGAATTTTCAAGAATACTGCTTTTCTTTAGCTTGACTATCATCCTTTTGAGAGGTTTGCTCGATATACAGTGTCTGGCTTGGGAATGCGAAGCTTGCACCCTCCTCTTCCAATATACTCATAATTTTCAAGTTAATGTCTTGCTTAATTTTCAAATGCTCCCCGTATATGGTTGTTTTCGTAAAGCAATTAATCAGCACGTCCAGGCTGCTGGCACTAAATGCGTTAAATGTAACCTGCACGATTTCATCATCGATTCCATCATGATCGATCAGCATCTTTTCAATTCTTCGGACACAATCCTTAAGCTGTTCTTGTGTTGTCCCATAAGTAACTCCGATGGAAAAGTTGATCTGCCTCTTCCCCATTTTCGTCCAGTTGGTGATCGGTTCATTTGAGAGAGTTGAATTCGGTACGGTGACCAGCGCCTGCGGAAACGTACGGATTTTCGTGCTTCTAAACGTAATATCCTCTACAACGCCTTCCACACTTGGAGCTTTAATCCAATCCCCGATTGTAAAAGGTTTTTCAGTAATGATGACGATTCCCCCAAGAAAGTTTCCGATTGTATCCTTGGCGGCAAGGGCAAAAGCAAGCCCCCCGAGGCCGAGCCCTGCCACGAAACCATTCACATCATAATCAAATTCCTGGGCCACGATACTGAAGCTTAGCGCTACGATAACAAACCGCATGAGTTTTGAAAGAAACGGGACTAAAATATCATCAATACCGAGATCGAATCTTGTATTCACCTTATTGAAAAACAGTGAGGATGAGCCTGTCAGATTATACAGACCCCACGAAATTACAATGACAATGGCGGAACGGTACAACTCATGGACAATTTCCATGCTGTTTGTAAAGAATGGGGAGTATACGATGGCCAGATAGACACCAATTGATACAAACAGCCAGCGCAGCGGTTTTTCAAATGACAGGAGGACATGGGTGAAAAATTCTGTCGGAGTTCTCCTGCTGATTTTCATAATTAAGTGAAAAATGTATTTTGTAAAAAGCTTTCTCAGAATTAAAAACAACACCAGGATCCCAATGCTGATTCCCATCTGTGTTAAGTTCTCATATGTAAAAAGTGATTCCGGCACTCCTTCGTCTCTCCTTTTCGCGTTCGTCGAACAGAATTATACTATAGCATTCGTTACAAGTGCTGGAATCCTGTCCTTTTTTCTTATATACCTTGTTTAGAGGATAGTAAACAGATGGATTGAAAAAAGCTGCCAGTTTCGGGGGCTGGCAGCTTAAAGCAAGGACGGAATGTTAAATATCGTTTAGTGAAAAGGCAGTGCGGCTTTGATTCATGGAATTGGGATTATTTCTTTTCCTTTGTGCTATTCTGGTCAACGAGGGTGGCTTTGTACATTTCTTCATTAGTCTCAACTTTAATACGCTCCTCCACTCTGATTCTTCCCTTTCCCATTGTCTCGCCTCCTTTTCCATATCATAAATTTTTCAGAATATTTAGTAAATGAAACAGAATGCCTAAATTAACCCGATGCTTTAGCAAAATTCGAAGGACCTTCGTTTGCACCATTTGGGGATAAATGCTGAATATTCAGGAATTTCATTGAATGGAGGCAGCTAAACATGCCTTAATATATTTTAAAAAAGGGTCTATTTTTCTAGGTGAATAGACAGGCATGGCGCATAGATAGCATCCAAAATTATTTTAATTGAACAAGCGGTTCGTTTTCTTAGCCTTGTTTAGTCTGCGCAACCTAATGCATATCTTTTCCTCTTTTACATATATTTCACTTTTCATAAGTAAATAGTTGTGGTTAACTCTAATTATGCTTACTATTTTATAGGTAATTTATACTTTCATACACTAGGAGTGAATCATCGTGAGATTTTGTAAAAATTGCGGAAACAAAATGACTTCAGAAACGGAGTATTGTACAAATTGTGGACAATCCCTGCAAGAGACTATCTCTAAACAGCCTGCACCTCAGAGAGCACCAAGACAGCCGATGAGCAAAAAAACCAAGGTTATGGCAATAAGCATTGCCGCGGCAGCGATTTTGTTCTTCGGGGTTTATAAATTGTTGGACTCCATGTACTCTCCTGTTAAAACGGCCGAACAATTCATTCAGGCAATCGAGAAAAAAGATGCAAAGCAAATAGCTGAAATGATTCAGCATGGGAACGCACAGCTTAAAACCGCTGATGCAGCCCAGGCATCGCTATGGCTCTCCTATTTGGACAATAATCCAGATTTGAAGGACGGTTTAATCAATTCCCTAACTGAATCCGCTCAAACCCTAGAATCCGGCTCTTTAGAAAATGGCGGAACGGCAGGGTTTGAAGAAAGTCAAATACACCTAATTCCAAAAGGGAAGAAGTGGATGATATTTGACGAGTATGCTGTATATGCCCAGCCTGTCTATATTGAGGTTCAAGTAAATGAAGACGACACACTCGTTCAAATTGATGGAAAGAATGAAAAGACTGCCTCGAAAGAAAAAGCGTTAACGTTTGGCCCTTATCTCCCGGGAGAACACACGGTTTCCGGACTGCGTGAAACAAAATTCGCAAAGGTAGAGCAAAGCGAAGTCCTTGAATCATGGAATGATAGCGAAAAACTGTATACAGAATTGGATATGTCAGGGGATCAAGTGTATGTATCTTCTAATTATTCCGATGCCATCCTGTTTGTAAACGGGAAATCTACCGGGATGACGATAGAGGAAGCGTACGAATTCGGTCCTATTACAGCCGATGGGTCATTAAAGCTTCACGCAGAGCGCAAGAAAAATGGTAAGACGTTCAAGAGCAGCATCCAGCCGGTAAAGAATGCAGAAGAAAGTCTGGACCTATGGTTTGAAGAAGAAGCTGCAGAAGACCTGTTTGACGATTATGAGGCTGATCCGGAATTTGCAAGCAGCACAAGCGAGATTGAAGACGTGATCCGGTCTCATTACACAAGCATTTCCAGTGGTGAGTACGAAGCAGCATTTAACCTGTTTGATTCTTCAAGACAAGCAAAATATACAGTAGACAACTGGGCAAAAGGCATGAAAGATAATATCTCTAACGAAATCCTCTATGTTTCGGTTGACGAAGACGATGGGATCAATGCTTCTGCGAGCTTTGAAATGATTTCCCGGGATAAGCAGGAGGACGGTTCCGTGCTTGTTCAGTCTTGGAAAGGAAGTTGGACGCTTGTTAATGAAGATGGGGCATGGAAACTAAAGTCACCGAGCATTGATCAGACAGGTTCACGAACAGAATAGATGAAAAACAAACCTTTTATCCTTCCGGCAATTTTGATTTTGCTGATTGGACTTTCAGCTGGAATTTGGTATTGGATGGCGTCAAATCATTCAGAAGGAAAAAAAAGCCCTTCCATTCACACAAAAAAAGAAGGGTTCTCTTCAAATAAACCTGAGCCTGAGAAAGAAACCTTGCCTCCTGAAGAGGAAGCAAAAAAAATCCTCTCTTCCATGACGGCGGAACAAAAAGCGGGGCAGATAATGATGGTCGGCATCAGAGGAAAAGAAGCTGCTGGGGATGCCGCTGATTTTATTAACAACCGTTCAGCTGGCGGGATTATATTATTCGACCGCAATATGGAGTCTCCCGGACAAGTGGCTGAACTGACAAATTCCCTGCAAAACGCTGCCAAAAAGAGCCCGTTATCCCTGCCTCTAATGATCTCTGTGGATCAGGAAGGCGGAATGGTTACCCGGATGAAAGAAAAGGTGTCTCCAATTCCTTCACAGCAGCAGCTGGGGCATACATCGACTGCAGCAGATGTATACGATGTAGCCAATTTAAACGGGAAAGAGCTTTCAGCAATGGGAATTACAATTAACCTTGCACCTGTTTTAGATTTATCTTCGACAGATACCCGGTCCTTTGGAGAAAATCCTGAAAAAACATATGAGTATGGTACTTCTTCCATAAAAGGACTGAATGATGCCGGAATAACGGGTGCACTTAAGCATTTTCCCGGAAACGGACGAAGCCAGGTGGATCCTCACAAGGATTCCTCAGCAGTCGAGGCAGATCAGCTTGATTTGGAGAATTCAGACATTTATCCGTTTAAACGGATCATTGCGGAAACAGATAACCAAAACTTTTTTACACTTGTTACGCATATAAAATATCCGGCTTATGATAAAGAAAAACCAGCAAGCCTTTCTCCCGTCATTATAAAAGATCTCTTGCGGAAAAAGCTCGGCTTCGAAGGAATTGTAGTGACGGATGATTTGGAAATGGGTGCCGTAAATAAGTACTACACCTACAAAGATATGGGAGTAGAAGCCGTAAATGCAGGGGCAGATCTTTTACTGGTCTGTCACGAATACAAAAATCAGGTGGAAGTGTATGACGGAATCGTGGCAGCAATAAAATCTGGAAAAATCAAACAGGAAAGAATAGATGAAGCTGTAAAGCGCATCCTCATTTATAAGCTTTCATCAAATGAACCGGAAGAAGCAGACCCCCAAAGAGCAGAAGCACTGGTTGGAAACAAGGCGAGCCGCGATTTTCTGAATGGGTTATAAACAATTGGACTATCTGAAAACAGGGAGACGCAAATCAGCGTTTCCCTGTTTTCTTTATGAAGCCTGGACCAGGGCAGCGGAACAGGAAGCTGTATTCTCCAAAGTTCCTTTTGGAATTTACGTGCCATTCAAAATCCTTTTTTAAACGTGTAGCCCGACCTCTCATACCCCATCTTCTCCTCGTAAAACCGGTGGGCCGCTGTTCTTTGAAGATTGGAAGAGAGTGCAATCCCTTCATAGCCATTGTCTTTTGCCTCATATTCCACGTGCTCAAGGAGACGTTTTCCAAATCCTCTGGACCGGTGATTCTGATCAGCTGCTAAATCTGAAACCCAGATGTATTTTCCATAATACAGAGTAATCATCGGCTGGAATCCAATATAGGCTACTGGCTCTAATCCGCTGTACATAAGCTTCACACGATAATTTTCCTCCCGGGCTGCTAAAGCGACTAAATCAATAAACGTTTTTTCATCCAAATGCGGCCGAAGCTGTTTAATGATTGGGTAACCCTTTATCCATTCAGACTCTCCGATAAGCTCTTCTACTCTCTCCATTTCTCATTCCTCCTTTATGATAAGATGAATATAACAAGAATCTGGAATGGCCGGGAGAGTCAGTTTTTTCATTTTCGGCAGGTCCAGAGATGGAGGGAGCTGTTTATGGAAACTCTATTTTTTCATCAAAATAAGCCCATGTTCATCCAAATTTATGATCATATTAAAAGGAATATTGCCAACGGCAGCCTGCACCCCGGGGCAAAGCTCCCTTCAAAGAGAAAACTGGCTCTTCTTCAAAATGTCAGTATTAATACAGTAGAGTCTGCATACACCCAGCTGGAGGCAGAGGGGTATGTTAAATCCATTCCCAGAAGAGGCTGGTTCGTGCTTGAGTTTGAACCCGGAGTCATTTGCTTTGAAGAAAAACCGGCACCTGCTGATTCTGAACCTGAGACCGTGATAAATGGAAACGTCATTGATTTCAGCCAGACAGTGGATACTGCAAAATTCCCCTACGCCCAATGGAAAAAGTGTTCAGCGGAGGCTCTTGACCATGAGGAGCTTTACCATACAGGCCATCCCTTTGGCGAAGCTGCATTCAGGAGGGAAATAGCCCGCTATCTGCACCAGACGAGAGGGGTAAGATGCCGTTCAAATCAAGTCATAGTAGGATGCGGCACACAAATGCTTCTCGGAAAAATTTCACGCATGCTTAAGGATAGCTGCATTGCAGTAGAAGACCCCGGTTACCACCGGACACGGCAGACGCTAAGTAATCACCGGATCGAACCGATCGCTCTTGATGAAAGCGGCATTCAAGCAGAGGCTTTGGCAAAAACCCCGGCATCTGCTGTGTATGTAACTCCTTCCCATCAATTCCCGCTGGGCACAGTAATGCCTGTACAGCGAAGAATGGAACTTCTAAACTGGTCTGCACTGCGAAGCAATGCATGGATTATAGAGGATGATTATGACGGAGAATTCAGGTATGAAGGAAAACCGATTCCCTCTTTACATAGCTTAAGCGAAAACGGGGATGTTCTATACTTAGGCACTTTTTCAAAAACCTTCATCCCTTCCCTGCGTATTAGCTACGCGGTTCTTCCCCTAAAACTGCTGGAGTCGGGACAGGAGGAGCTTATGACGGAAAAGCAAACGGTATCCAGGTTTCATCAGCACGCCCTTTCTATTTTTATGGCAAACGGATGGTGGGAGCAGCATTTAAACAGAATGAGAACCCATTACCGGAAAAAGCATTCGCTGCTGCTGAAGCACGTAAACGAGGTTTTCAAAGGAGATGTCCGATTCATTGGGGAAAAATCAGGCACCCATTTTCTGCTTGAAGTCATGAATGGGATGAGCGAAGCAGAACTGATTGCCTCTGCTTCGCAACACGGGGTCAAAGTCTACCCGACCTCCCCCTATTACATCCATTCACAGCCGGATCGCCCGCTGATTTTCCTTGGATTTGGAGGGGTGACAGAGGAGGAGATTAAAACTGGGATGCTGTTATTGAGAAAAGCGTGGTTTGACAAATAAACAGTATTCCCCGATTGTTCATACAGCCGGCTTTCGCCCTTTATGGCAACAGCCGGTTCATGAACAATTATACATGGTCCACTTGCCTATATCCTTGAATCCAATCCGCTTATAAATTTTCCCTGCTTCAGGATTATCGTAAAACAAGCAAAGTTCCCGGCCTTCCTCAAGCACTTCTTTGCAAAGCTTTAGCATGCACCGGGTCGCATAGCCTTTCCGCTTATGTTCGTTCAAGGTGCAAACTCCGACAATCATGGCTGACAGTGTATTTTCAGCCGCAGTAGAAGCCGCGCTCACCATCAATCCATTTTCCTCCACATAGCACGTTCTGGAAACACCCTTTTCCATATTTCTGCGCCGGCTTTCTGCATTATCACTTCCTGAAGTAAATTCTTCGATTTGTCTGTACAAATCAATTATTCTTTCCGCATCCTCGAGTACAGCCCTTTTCACCGCTACATAGGATTCCCTTTCAGCAATTTGCTCAAGCTTATCGCATTTCGCATAATACAGCACCCGCTTCTGAATGGTCCGATCTAGAAATGGTTCTAGCTTTCGTGTTACCTCTTCAAGACCTGAAAGCATTCTCCATTCCGGATCGCCTTTCATGATTTCTGCAAAGCCTTCCGCATCAAAATCGCCTTCCGCATAAGGAATATAGTTGATTTCGTATTTTAAGAGCACTCCTCTCAAGGTTCCTTTGTCATCAAAATCACCCCATATTTTCTGAAAAGGTTCACTGTAGCCGAATGCTTCAATATCTCCTATAAAAAAAAGATTTTCAGCAGGCTTTTTCGCTACAAAAGCATAGCACTGCTCATGATCCTTTGCCGTCAGCTGTCTGATCATCCCTTGCCCTCCCTAAGCTTTAATTTGCTGCCCTCATTTCAATGTTCGATTTTCCGTCATGGGCCGCAGCAGAAGCAGCCCAAATTCGATATGTATCCTGTATTCTGATCATCCTGTTTGCTCACTTGACCGTTTTTTTTTATGCCTGCTGCCAATCCCGTTCACATCTAATCTCCGTTGGCATCCACACTTATGTGATTCTTATTATATGGATTATCCCGTTCTTTTTCACTACTATTTCAAAATTTCTGTCATATGTTTTATGGAAGCTGGCTTGAAAGGGGATATGTGCATGCAGTATTCTAATCAACAGGAGTATCAGCGGCAAATGAGGCAGAATGCGCTGATTGCAAAAGATATTGCTAAAGCGTTAGTTGAGAGTACAGTGCCATAAATTGCTATGAGGTTTTGGCAAAACAAGCCCCTGATCAGGCTCAAAAGATCAGATTCTGGAAATACGGAATGATGAGAAAAGACATTACGAATTTTCGCAAATTTATGTTTCGTTGACAGGAAGGCAGCATAAGCCGAAACAACTGGAAGGATGTCCGCCGGCATACGGAGAAGGTTTATATGCTGCATTCAAGGATGAACCGGAAACAGGTGATTTTGATTTTGACCTGTCCGATAAGTCCACAAATGCCTATATGAAACGTATTTTCAGAAGAGCGGCAGCCGATGAACAAAACCATTCTGTTTGGTTCCTCTATTATTTAACAAAGCTATAAGCCAATAGCCGCCAGAAGGCGGTTTTTTAATTGTGATTTTAACAGCCTATCTTAATCAATAGGGTCGCACTTTCTTCCATGCCGCAGCACTTCATAGATTGCCATCCCGTCACTTGGATGGTCATCAGAATAACGGACAGGCAGCAAGGCAAATATGACATAGTAGCTGGAAAAATAGGCGAATTGGTAGAAAAACAAATGAGGCTCCACCACTCCTTGTACAATCAGAAAATTCACCAGCAGTATTGAAAGTAAATTAAAAAGCGCTCCCCCGCCGTATACGAGGGCGTGGGTTGCCCGGTTGTCATATCTCAGTCCTTCATACTGGCAAAAAGAGTCTAAAAAGTAAAGACGTTTGACCGTCAGATTTTTAAACGAAAAAAGCGTCTTGCCTCTCCCAATCGTAAATGTTCCTTTTCCGCCGAATACCAGCGCCATCACCGTATGTCCAAGCTGGTGAACGAAGGATGCAATCGGCAGCACAATGCATAAGGACCAAAGCAGTGTTAAAACGTCTTTCAACTCGAACATGAATATTACCTCCTTATTGTGAATCTAAGCTGTAATGGCTATTTCCCCATTTTTCATACCTTAAACAAAATGACAGGAGAGCATTGTTACGGTATGATATAGAGGCTCCACCAAAATTCCAAAACAAGGAGGAAATGACTCATGCGCTTTGACGATCAGCCACCAGCGATAAACGAGAATGTAAACGTTTTTACAGACATCCCTGAAGACGGTACCGTTATTGGAACAGCTACCCAGGATGAACTGCAGATGGCCCAGGACTTGGAGTGCAGGCACCTAGCCCATATGCGTCTTATGGATTCGAATATTCAGATTCAAGGAGCATCCTATAAGGATCTCATGCAGGAATATCTGGAATTCGAAACAAAATCCGCTGAGTTTTGGAAAAGCATTTATAAAAGACTGGATGTTCCATGGGAATGGATTCTCCGCATAGACTTAGCCCACGCTTATATTTACGTAATCAACCCGTTTGACGATGATGAAGTAAATTAAAAAAAGGGCCTGCCCCCGCAACAGGGCAGGCCCTTTCTTTGTGCTGCTTTTTCTCTCCTGAGTGGCCTGAGGCCAGAAGCATATACTGGTCAGTTCCAGCCAGACAAACCGACCCTCCAGACGCTTCTCTCAGAAGATCTCCTACCTTACGGCGATGGCAGAAGCGTCGGGCCATTGCTCCATAGTGTAAGCCATTTCCCAAAAAGCCAGTTCATACTTGCAGCTGATGGTAAAATGATGAAGCATTTTCTCTTTTTCTTTTTCGGATGCGGCAAGCGCCAATTCATCTAACCGGTCAAGCTGCTCGGTTACTAATTCTTTAAACCACTCTCCCCCATATGCTGCAATCCATTCCTGATAGATCGGCTCTTCCGGTCTGCATTCTTTTAATCTTTCTCCAATTTCGTAATAAATCCAGTAGCACGGTAATATGCAGGCGATGATTTCGCCGAGGCCCCCGTTTATAGCAGAACGATACATATGGGAGGTGTAGGCATAGGCGGTTGGGGACGGTTCAAAAGCGAGCTTTTCCTCCTCAGATATGTCTAATAGCGCTGAGAACTTTTCATGGAGGGACAGCTCTGCTTCATACGTTCCTTGAGCATGAAATGCCATCCTGGCCGTTACATGAAGGTCATCGGCTTTGCTGCCTGCAAGCGCCTGTACTCTTGCAAAGTGCGATAGATAATACGCATCCTGTTTTACATAATAACGAAAATTTTCTAATGGAAGGGTGCCGTCACCGATTCCTTTGACAAAAGGGTGCCTGAAGTTTGCTTCCCAAATTGAATTTGTTTTTTCTCTTAGATGCTGTGTAAATGATTTCATTGAACCGTTCCCCCTATTGCTGCTAAGTAAAAATAAAAAAACCGCTCTTAGCGGATAAGAGCGGGAAAGATTAGAATAAGCCAATCTCCCGCTTCCCTCCGCTGGAATTAACCAGATCAGGTTCAAAGGGTCCCGGGTCATTCCGGTCTCAGCCTCAACAGGCTCCCCTAGCGGCAATGCGGTATTTTATTTTCCATTTTTATCATACCATGTTCAGGAGAAACTTCAACTATCGTTTGGTAACCGCTTCCGGAATCTCTTCCATCCATTGATGTTCAATCATCATTCTTCCGCCTTGCTTGGCGAAGGAATAAATATCTCTGGCGGCCAGTGCCATTTTAAGAGGAAGATCGGGTCTAAGGCTATATGTCGTTCCCAGGGCATTGCTTGTCAGTCCCAGGCTGCTGAAAAGGTTGACGAGGTACATAATAAGCTTGTCGGAGAAAGGTGCAGTTTTCGTCTCGGTAATCACTGCTCCTGGCAAAGCCGATACAGGGATCCCGCTTTGCTCCATTAATTTTCCGAACGATACATTCAAATCAAATGCGAGCTTTTCTCCCTTTTTCAAATAGTTCCTGACTTCAGAATGAGTTACAACCTTGGCAAAGCCTTTCATCATCTGGGTGCCAAAATTATTATTTTCAACAATATGGTAAATAATCGCAAGCTCTATCGCGTTCAAGTTTCTCTTTTTAAAGTGAAAGCCGGATAAATAGCTGTCGTTTACGACAAATTTAGGATGATCAGGCATCTGTAT
Source organism: Metabacillus sp. 113a (assembly GCF_050107635.1). Taxonomy (NCBI): domain Bacteria; kingdom Bacillati; phylum Bacillota; class Bacilli; order Caryophanales; family Bacillaceae; genus Metabacillus; species Metabacillus sp. 113a. The sequence continues at coordinate 78,442 of NZ_JBNILJ010000009.1, forward strand.
AACAGGTGGAATGGACCCATTCCCTACTTGCAGAAGACAATTCGTACACATCCCGAATACTTTATTGGAATGAGCAGATGTTCTTGAAAAAAAGTCATGGATATCATTTCTGTACACCATTGAGAGATGCACAGCGTTAAGACCGATTCCAAGCTTCATGATCATACGCAATAGCCGGAGATAAAAATACTGGTCGAACAGCCTGTCCGCTTTACGATTCACATCGGTTTCGTTAAATCCCTCTGGAACTGCAGCGCCTGCTTGTTCTAGAAGCTGTGCGATTTCTTTTACGAATTTCGACTCTTCCTGATACGCGTATTGCAAAATGGAGGTGATGTCCTTCTGTGTTGTTACATCTGAAGCATGTTCTAAAATTCGGAGAAGCATCGTTTTTTTCTGGTACGTGGACCATAGGTTAGCTAATTCAGAAGAAGACATTGGTTTCATGAAGCCGGCCTCATTTCAGTAAAAATAGATACCGTTATTTTTCCATTAAGAGGCGTTTTTATGTTAAGAAATTAAAAAAGGTGGCCTTAGAATAGACCACCGGAGTTCATCTCTTTTTATTTTTCAGCGCTTTTGTAACAAGGTTTATGGCTTTTTTGGTTTGATCAGGATTTTTCTTGGCGTAATCCACGACCTTTTTCAGAATGGATGTTTTATTATTCATAATCTTCACCTTCCTTACCGTCAGTATACCATATTTCAGCAGGGCTGCATTTCCTTCTGCTTCAGCCATCTTCAAGCTAAGTTCTTTTCATCGGGTGGGGACCATTGATTACAGTTGCTTTATATTCACATAGTCATTCAGCTCTGCAAAGAATGCTTAAGGCACTTCAACATGATGAAATCAGCACCCGTCTTATGTTTTTCAGCCGAGCCCCTCTTCTTTTCACCCGCCTGGCCGAATGTTCACCCCTCAAAAAGAAGAGCCTGCCTATGAGTAAAAGGCAAGCTCTTTTGTTGATGGTCCTATCCTTCCAGCCTAACGGTCTTTGACCCTCAGAAGCCTCAATCCATTCAATGTGACAATCAAAGTAGCTCCCATGTCAGCAAAAATGGCAATCCATAACGTCAGCCAGCCTGGTACGACGAGAAACAGGGCGGCCAGTTTAATTCCTAGAGCGAAGATTATATTTTGTTTTATAATGCGCAATGCTTTTCTGCTCAAGCTGATTGTGAAAGGGAGCTTTTTCAAATCATCACTCATGAGAGCCACATCGGCGGTTTCAAGAGCGGTGTCCGTGCCGGCGCCCCCCATTGCGATTCCAATTGTGGAAGCAGCTAATGCGGGAGCATCGTTCACTCCATCTCCGACCATTGCAACCCGTCCGGCTTTTTTTCTCATATCTTTTATAAGCTCCAGTTTGCTCTCTGGCATCAGTTCCGAACGGATTTCGTCTATACCCAATTCAGTTCCGACCGCTTCTGCTGTCATTCGGTTATCGCCGGTGAGCATAACCGTTTTTTCGATGCCAAGCTCCTTTAGTTTTTTCACTGCCTCCACACTGGTCTCCCTTACCTGATCGGCAATGGCTGAAATGGCGAGGATCTTTTCCTTCGTGCCAAACAGGATGACCGTGTTTCCCTTCCGCTGAAGAGCTTCAACCTGTTCTTTTATATCGGCGGCGTGAAAGCCGCTGGACCAGGTGCTAAAGAAAGAAGGACTTGCGGCCGCGTACTCTTTTCCTTCAATCGTTCCTTTGATTCCTTTACCCGTTATGGAAATAAAGTCATGCACGTTAATTTTTTCGTACATAACCCCGTCAAGGTCCGCTTTTTTCAAAATGGCGGCAGAAAGAGGATGGCGGGACTTATGTTCTAATGCAGCGAAATGAGCAAAATCCACTTCAGCATTTCCAAATGACGCAAAATGGACAACTTCCGGTTTACCGGCTGTTAAAGTCCCGGTTTTATCAAAAGCAATTGCTTTAAGGGAACCCATTTCTTCTAAATAGACGCCGCCTTTTATGAGTACGCCGTTTTTTGCTGCGTTTCCGATGGCCGTTACAATGGCAACAGGGGTAGACACTACAAGTGCGCAAGGACAGCCGACCACAAGGACAGCGAGACCCTGGTAGACCCATGTGTTCCAGTCAGCACCGGCGAATAATGGCGGCCCTATCATGACGAACAGCGAAATCAGCATAATGGCAGGTGTATAATATTTCGCAAACTGATCAACGAATGCTTGCGATGGGGCTTTCTCTGCCTGGGCTTCCTCAACAAGATGGATAATCTTAGCTAACGTTGTATCTTCGACCCTTTTTGTCACCTGAATTTCGAGTACCCCATCCTCATTGAGGGTCCCGGCAAATACTTCGTCCCTTAGATTTTTTAGGGCCGGCATGGATTCTCCTGTTATCGCGGCCTGATTAACCGCAGACGATCCGTGTACAACGACTCCGTCCATTGCAATTTTTTGGCCGGGTCTGACGATCAGAATATCGCCTGCTTCTATGTCCTCTACGTCCACAATCCATTCTTTGCCGTTTCTTTTAACGGAGGCTTCTTTAGGTGCAATATCCATGAGGGAACGGATTGAATTCCTTGCTTTATCCATTGAATAGCGTTCAAGTGCTTCACTGATTGCAAACAGAATAACGACAATTGCCCCTTCGCTCCACTCTCCAATTATCGCTGCTCCGATAATGGCTATGGTCATTAAGGTCCGCATATCAAATTCCAGCCGGACCAAATTTTTCAGGCCGGTTAAAAAAAGGCCGGATCCTCCAATTATAATGGAAGCAGCAAAGCTTAAGATCGTCAGGAGGTTATCTTCACCAAGCCTGTATTGGAGCACAATAGCAGCAAATAGAAAGGCTCCGGCAAGAAGCAGCAGCAAATATCGTCTCCAGAAAGGCCGTTCCGGTTCCTCTTCAGCCGCTGCACGAAAGCGATCCGGCTGGATTCTTAAATTTTCGAAAGCACCTGCATGTTCAATTTCTTCAATTGAAGCTGATCCGAACACGGTAAGCTTTGCAGCCCCAAAATTAACCTTTGCCTCATCCACTCCGCTGATCGCCTGAACATTCCGCTCAAATTTCCCCGCACAGTGAGCACACGTAAAACCCTGAACCCTGTATACGTTTTTATTCTGAGCTTCAGCCACGGGCAGTCACCTCTTCCTGATGGGCAAACGCAATTTCGATCAGCTGTTTCACATGGTCGTCATCAAGAGCATAATAAACCTGCTTTCCTTCTTTACGGAATCTGGCCAATCCCATTGTTTTTAGAAGACGCAAATGATGGGAAGCCGTTGCAGTGGATGATCCGGTAATTTCCGCCGCATCGCAAACGCAAAGCTCACCTTCCAAAAGCAGGGCATAGGCAATCTTCATCCTTGTTTCATCGGCTAAAGCTTTAAACAAATTGGCTACAGCCCCTGGATTTTTCACCTGAAGATTCTGTTTTATTTTTTCATTTTTTTCATTCGTTCCGCAAACGTCTGTACATTGATCCTTTAATTCTTCCATAAAAAAGGCCCCTTTATTCAAACGATTATTTGAATATAAGTTTAGTATGTATTTTCAGTATAGTCAAATGGTTGTTTGAACGTTCCTTGAAATAGTAAAATATCAGCACTCAGATTGTCTATTTTTTGTGTAATTTCCAAAAGCAGCGGCCTCTCCTTAACTTTTGGTTCCAATTAACCCAGCTTTTTATGATTTTTTTGCAAAAGAAAACCCCCGGATAATGGGGGTTGTTTCAACTTATTCAGCAGCACCTCAGCTCCCAGGCTGCGGGAGTGTCAAAGGCCTTTTCCTACCCAGTAACCAACAAAAGCCAGGGAGATCCCACCTATATAAGATGCAGCCGCATACAGGAGAAACACCTTTATTTTTTTGCTTTCTCTTTGCATCCACAGCTCAAGATTCAGCGTAGAAAATGTTGTAAAGGACCCCAGAAACCCTGCTGCTGCAAAAAAGGATGCGTGCCCCGCTATTTCTGCTCCAGTCATGCATCCCAGTATGATGGATCCAAGCCAGTTGACAAGTAGGGTGCCGAATGGAAAGGTTTTTCTGTTCATTTTTTTACTAATAGCCGCTCTGGCTGCCGCCCCGAGAAAGCCTCCGGCTGCGATGTATAAGTAAATCATAAACGGGTCTGCCTTTCAGTGAGTTTTTTTCCCATTATAAATCCTGCTGAGGCAAACAAAAACCCTAAAATTGCACTGGATAAGACATATAGGACTGCTATTCCCAGCTTCCCTTTTTCAAGGAGCTGAACCGCTTCAACACTAAAAGCTGAAAAGGTCGTATAAGATCCAATCAGCCCGGTTCCAATTGGTGCAGCAAGTTGCTTCGGGAACTTGTCCAGACGAAAAACCCCGGCGGTTAAAAAGCTCAGCAGGAAACAGCCGATCATATTGGCTGTAAAGGTGCCTGCAGGAAAGGCTGATGCATTTCCCGCCAGACCGGTCAAATACCTGAGGATAGACCCTGCAGCACCTGCGAGACCTATGACAAGATAATTCATGTTTCCTCCGTTTTTTCATTCATTATACCTTATTCACCATGATTTTTATAAAATCAGAAATAAAATGGCGATAGTCGAACTGCAGCCCGATGAATCGTTTGCTTCCGTCATTACGGCTGGAGCTTCTTAAATCTGCTTCACTTGTTCCGCGTCCCTCCTGGCAGGTTAAAACGGTAATTTTCCGTTCTTTTGTCAGGACAAAGGCAGGGTTCATCAATTGATAAAACGGGATCACGTCATGGATAGGGGCTCCTTTCATTCCAGGGTTCATTTTTTGATAGTAGGCAGAATAATAATCGGTAACAGGCGGGATCAGATTTTTGAAAGGTGAAGCAGACTGGTTATAAATAAAATTGGCTATCTCTCTTGTGACGATTGCTGAATTGGTGATGTTCAGCGGGGAGATCACCACCTCAGCAGCGTATTTCAGCACTACATTGGCTGCAATCGGATCACCATGAAAGTTTGCTTCCGCCATCGGGGTTACGTTTCCCGGCACCAAAAAAGCTCCGCCCATCAGACTGATTTTTTTCACTTTCGTCATGAGACTTTGATTTAAGTTGAAGGCTGCAGCCAAGGATGTGCTTCTGCCAACATCAACGATGACCAAATCCTGGATATTCCCCTCAATGATTTTGTATAAATAGTGAAATTCCTGATAATTTCCTTGTACAGACACTGGCGGCCGGATCGGGCCAAGTCCTTGTGAACCATGAATTTCCGGATAATACACCGTATTCTCTCCGGATAAAGGGAATTCTGCACCGGATATGACCGGTATATCAGAACGGCCTGCCAGACCTGCCAAATAAGCTGCGTTCACAGTAGCCTGATCCTTCGATACATTTCCATAGCTTGTTACTATTCCGAGCAGCTCAATATCAGGATGCATAAGCGCATAAATAATCGCAAGAGAATCATCGATTCCGGGATCGCAGAATAAGAGAACCTTCATTTCATCACCTCTGTGTATTACGTATGGACCGAGGCTTCGGAATAGACCGCATCAAGTAAAAAAGAGCCGTTTGAACCAGTTTCGTTCATTAGTTTAGGCACATGGAATCAGGGGTATTTTCTTTATACATATCCTCAAAAAAGAAAAAACAGAAGGCCGGCTTTGCCTTCTGTTTTCATTTCCTAACTTTTCCCGGCTAATAGAACTTTTCCTCTCGGGGCGGGAAGGTTCGGTTCGTTCTCTACCGTTATTGCAACCGTATCCCAATCAAATTCTTCGTTATCCACCTCATATACGAGTGCACCGTTTCCATTTTCATCCGGTTTAAAATGCCCGGCTGGAACTGGCTGATTGCCTTTAATAAGCCAGACCTGGTATAATTCTCCCTCTTTTATTTCAGGCAGGCCATCTGCCTGAAGAACCATAAATTGATTATCTTTTTCCTGAAGAAAAGAAGCAGTTGCTTTTACTGAATCCTGTCCTTCCATGGACGCCAGCGTCACGTTTTTCTGGAGGGCCTCGCTTTGGAGAATGGATTCTCCTTCATCTTCTGTAAGCTGTATGACGTTCGCTGCAAGCGATAGCACCAGACCTGCTGCCAGACTGCCGATCAGCAGAGCATGACTGCGCTTTGGTTTCTTTACTTCAGGTTCATTATGAATTGTCTTATTCAAAAGCTGCTGTTCAAACTCTGAAGGTGCTCCTTCCTGCTGTTCTTCTTCATATGCCGCCTCTAATATTCTGCTTTTGAGACCTGCTGGCGGATCAGCTGGTTCAGAAAGGAAAGGAAGGTCCTCAGTCAGATTCTGCAGCTCTTCCAGCTCTTCCCTGCATTCTTTGCAATCTGCCAGATGGTGTTCAAATTCTGCCGCCTCTTTCTGCGTTAAGGCTCCATTAAAATAATCAATTAAATCATGGCATCTTTCATGCTTCATAATCGGACCTCCCTCCTTTCTCCATTGTTTCCCTTAGATGTTTTAGTGCAAGGCGGATTCTTCCTTTAACTGTCCCAAGCGGAATCCCGCATTTTTCGGAGATGTTCTGCTGGCTGAAGCCTTTAAAATAAAAGAGGTCGATAACCTTTTGCTGATCTGGATTGAGATTGGCTACGGCCTTCCGGATTCCTTCTTTTTCTTCATTCCACTCTGCCATTATATCAACCGGCTTTTCATCGCTGATCAAGGCATCCTTATCCTGCAGTTCATAATGTTCGTGTTTTGCATATTTTCTTATCATATCAATCGCCTTATTTCGTGTAATAGTAAGCAGCCAGGATGAAAACTTTCCTTTCTTTGAATCAAAGGCGTGGGTCCCATTCCATAGTTTTACGAAAACATCCTGCATCACTTCCTCCGCTAAACCATGATCTTTAGTTATTTTGTAAGCAAAGGAAAACAGCAGCTTTTCATAGCGGTCATAGAGAGTTTCAAAAGCCTGCTTATCTTTTGCAGCAAGCCGCTCGTAAAGTTCTGCGTCATTTTTTTCGACCATAGTTATCTCCTTTATCGTTAGGGCTAAGAAAAAAATACCATATATAATACCTAAAGTGGAAATGGAATGGTCTATATAGGTAACGGGAAAATAATGATAACAGATCATTTTTCACAGGCTTTTTTTATCCGTGCTTTTTGCCTTGAGCAAATGGGGAGTGTTCCACTGAAAGTTTGTGTATAATTAAATGGAATCCTTCCCTCATGATGCTCCTTCCTTAACCCTCTGCTATACAGCGTTTAAGCCGCTTCTGCGGCTAATGTGCGATTCATTTACCAGCATTACATCAATTACTCTGCAGACTGATTCTGAGTGAACAGCAGGATTTTTGGAAAGAAAGGTGTTCGGTTAGATTGAATTTTTCTATAGACAGCATTATTTTTGTACTTGCGTTATTACTCATCATTGGTGTATTGACAGCTAAATTTTCTACAAGGCTCGGACTGCCTGCATTGGTATTCTTCGTAGCTGTCGGAATGGGCCTTGGAGGCTACGTTTATTTTGATAACGCAAAAATTACACAGCTATTTGGTATTTTAGCATTAATCATCATCATTTTTGAAGGCGGAATCCAAACAAGGTGGAAAGATCTTCGCAGCGTGCTTAAGCCTGCAGGTTCGCTTGCAACGGTAGGAGTCCTAGTCACTACTGTTGCTGCAGGGTTCTTCGCTAAATTCATACTGGATTTAAGCTGGCTGGAAGGGCTCTTGTTTGGTGCAATCGTAGGTTCAACTGACGCTGCAGCTGTATTTTCCGTATTGGGCAGTAAAAATATCCGCAAAAAACTTACCTCCACGCTTGAAGCAGAGTCAGGATCCAATGACCCTATGGCTTTGTTTCTGACCGTAACACTCGTTGGGCTGATCCAGCACCCCGAGACTAATTTCGGAACACTGATCCTGACTTTCTTTTGGGAAATGGGCTTTGGTTTAATCATGGGGTACTTAGTAGGGAAGGGATCGGTATGGCTGATTAATAAAATTGACCTTGATTCCTCAGGGCTCTACCCCGTTTTGACACTCGGACTGGCCATTTTTGCTTATGGTGTAACAACGACCCTTCATGCCAGCGGGCTGCTTGCCGTTTATGTGACAGCGGTTATCATCGGGAATTCTCCACTTTCCTACCGGCACAGCATCATCCGTTTCCACGAAGGATTTGCGTGGATGATGCAGATTCTCATGTTTATTCTTCTCGGTCTGCTTGTGTTTCCTGAACAGCTGGTCGAAGTCACGTGGTCCGGAATTCTGCTCGCATTCCTTCTCATGCTCGTTGCACGGCCTTTAGGTGTCTTTATCAGTATGATGTTCAGTAAATATTCATTTAAGGAAAAGCTGTTTATTTCCTGGGCGGGGCTTAGAGGAGCGGTTCCCATTGTTCTGGCAACTTACCCGCTTATGGCCAACATCGAAAACGATAATCTCATCTTCAATGTCGTTTTCTTCGTCGTCCTGCTTTCCGCCTTGCTACAGGGAGCAACGATTTCTCCCCTTGCAAACAGGCTTAAGCTCTCAGAAGGGGAAACGAAGGTGCAAAGCCATACGCTTGAGCTCGTCTCCATCGGGAAAACAAATAATGAACTGATTGAACTGGAAATACCGAAGGAAACCCCCTATGCGGGCATTGAATTGAAAAACATTGATTTACCGACAGATACGCTCATTACCGGAGTTATCCGCGGGGAAAGGCTGATCACCCCGCGTGGAGATACCATTCTTCAAGGGAAAGATACTCTTTACATTCTTGTCTCTAAAAAAAACCGGGATACCATTCAAGAGCTGTTTGAAGAAAAAGAGAGCGATGATTCTGTTTCATGAAAAAAGGACCTGAAAACAGGTCCTTTTTTTGATTCCTGATTCCTGCTTAAAGCTCAATCTCTTTCAGCACCCTTGCAGGATTTCCGCCGACAACACAATTCGGCGGCACGTCTTTCACGACAACGGCCCCGCCTGCGATAACCGCATGATCGCCAATCGTGACACCTGGATTAATGACTGCCGCCCCGCCAATCCATACGCTGTCCCCGATGGAAACCGGTTTCCCATACTCTTTTCCGCTATTGCGCTCTGCAGGGTGGAGCGGATGGGTAGCCGTATAAATATGGACCCCGGGACCAAGCATGCAATGGCTGCCAAAGCGAATCTCACATACATCCAGGAAGACACAGTTGAAGTTAGCAAAAAAGACTTCTCCTGTATGAATGTTATAGCCGTAATCACAGCGAAAGGACGGCTCAAGCCAGATTTCCTCTCCAGTAGAACCGAATAGCTCTTTTATAATGCGGACTCTTTCCTCCTCTGCTGAATCTTCTGTGTCATTCAGCAGCCGGGTCAGCCGTCTGGCGATTAGGCGTTCCTCCATCAGCTGCGGGTCATTGGCTTTATATAATTCGCCCGCCAGCATTTTTTCTTTTTCTGTTTTCATTTGCTCCCTCCCTAATTGCAATGGTCATGGCTGGTTTGGTTTTCTTCATCTATTTGTATGGTTGTATGATGCAAATCAAACTCTTCACGCAGAAGCTGATTTGCAAGCTTAATGATTTGCTTCCCGCTGGATCCTTCCCGAACCGCCAAATGGCAGCTCAAGGCAGGGAAATCGGATGTGATGGACCAGACGTGCAAATCATATACACCGCATACACCATCTATTTTGACCAGCCTTTCTTTTACCGCATCTATCGGTATATTCGGCGGCACACCCTCCATTAATACATGGAAGGAATCCTTTGTTACTCCCCATCCGCTGACCGCTATTAATCCGGCTGTGAAAATACTGGCAACAGGATCTGCTGCTCCCCAGCCAAAAAAGAGAATGAGGAATGCGGCGATAATGGCCCCCGCTGAACCCAGGAGATCTCCTAGCACATGGAGAAATGCACTTCTGACGTTTAAATTGTCCTTTTTATCACCCCTCATCAAAATAAAGGCGGCTGCGGCATTTACAAGGAGACCGAGAAACGAAATAACAAGCATTCCCGTACCGGCAATCTCAGGCGGCGAAGAGAATCTTTTGACAGCCTCCCAGATAATTAGAAGAGAGAGTATCATCAAAGTGAGCCCATTTATAAATGCAGCCAGAATTTCAAATCTTTTGTAGCCATAGGTTTTGGATGCGTCTGCCTTTTTCACGCCGAACTGAATGGCAAAAAAGCTCAATCCAAGTGCTGCGGCATCGGAAAGCATATGTCCGGCATCTGAAAGCAGAGCCAGACTGTTGGTCAGTATTCCGCCGACAACTTCGACCAGCATAAAAACGGCTATTAATAGGAACGCCTGTAAGAGAGCGTTTTTATTGCTTGTTCCGTGATGATGCTGATGATCATGATTGTGTCCCATATTGTCCTTCACCTTTTTTAGTGTTTTCCCTAATATTCTCCTTGATCTGGCAAAAATGAACATGATCGTAAACAGTTTACGCCATTGCATTCATGAACTGATTTCGGTCTGTATGTTTATTCCTTTATGATGGTCCCCTGGTGGAAAGTCATCTGCCACGTATCGTTATGTTTTTTCCAGATAGAGCTTCGCATGGTTATTTTGAATTGCCCCTCATGCAAGATTCTATAGAAGGTTTGTACCATCTCTTCGCTTAAGAGACGGTATGTGAATTCTGAGAGCTTCATAGCTGGAATTTCCAGTCCGTCTAAACAATCCTGCTTGTTTTTAATCATTCCAGAGCTGGTAATTTCGATGAATTCCTTCGCGATCAGTCTGTTCAATTCCAGGATGTCCTGGCGTGTTTCAGGCTGAAGCAGCCGTTCTTCAAGAATTTTAATATGCCCGCTTAGCTCTTTTTCCATCAGTATGCTCCTTTCATCAACAATCAGCCGCTGGGGAAATTTCAAAAAAAAGACCGGAATCCCGGTCTTAAAGTACTTCGTTCATTGTATTGAATTTCTTGACCATACCAATGATGGCTTTTGCCAGCTCATCCGTATTCCCTTCAAACATATGAAAGTTTAACGAGGATTGAAGGTGCACAAATTGCTCATGAAGATCATCTATTTGGTTAAACTTTGCTGACCAGTGAATATCAGGGACTGCTGCAACATATTGTCCAGTGGCTGTTTGGTGCAAAAATACTTCGGCTACCCGATTACCGGATAAAACCATCTTTTCAAGAGCCGTGTTCATTTGCATCATTCCTATCTGTCCGAAGATTTCCGAACGTTCGTTTCTATTATAACACAGATAAAAACTTTGCATAACCACTGGAAGCGAATGTTAAACCTGTTTTTGGGAATTGCGCCCTTTTACCTATTTTCACTCAATACTCCAGCATCCATTGACGTTCCGCTCAGTACCCAATCTGGGGATTTTTAACGCAATGTTGATATTCTGTTTATTTTCCAAACAACAGGTCTCAGCACATCATCCGGTTTAAGTGAGCCACAGACGGGAAGAGACAAACAACCTTAGAATGAGGAGGAATCAGGCATGAGTGAAAAAACGTTAAATGAGGGACAGAACTATACTGCACGCAGCCTGGAAACGTACCTTTCAGAGAATGACGCAGTCCTGGTTTCCAGCAATAACAGCAGCCTGTTCAAAGATCCGGATAGGGAATACAAAGTGGTTAAAGAAATGGAAGGTTTTTTTGAGCATAAAGAAAACGAAGGCAGCAGTGGATTTACTGAGAAAAGAACCTATTATGTAGAAAAGGTGTAAGTGATTTCTTTTAAACTCCCACGGCTGAATCTTACATCCGGAGGCCGCAGTCCGATGCCTAGAAAAAATGACCCCGCATTCAGCGGGGTCTTTTTTATAATGTCTGGGAGGTGTTTCAAACCTATTCTTTTCTATTATATTCCTGCAGATTTTTTCAGACGGTCTGCAATTTGCATAAATTCATCAGGCCCGATACCAGGGGCGAACTCCTGCGGCAGCTCATGATACTCCGGGATTTCAAATCCTTCCGGCATGCCAGCGTGCACCGATAAAGGCTGCCCGTCAATCGGATGAGTCCCTTTCCAAATCTGGTCGATTGATTGATAATCTGCTTCGCTCCATGTATATAACTTTGTATGCCGGCCCTCTTCTTCATACTTTCTGGCATGGTCAAAGCGTTTATTATCCAAGTCGGGGATCGGCAGTAATTTTCCAATCTCCACTCCTGTAGCAGCCTCAATCGCCTTTGCATAGGCTACAACGTGAACACCTCCGCGGACTAGAAGGTAGCCGACCATTTCTCTGATTACCGGGCTCTCAGTCATCTCGTATACTCTCATTTTATGTGTGCGTGCTCCGCATTCCAAAAAGAAATTGTGAAGCAAATCCAAAATCAGATTTCCGCTGTTGAACACATTGTCTCCTGTCCAGGGCTGTCCGGAAGATGAAACCGGCAATGCGGATTGTGCAGCAGGGACAAAGTGGAATTTATTCGGCATAGAACTTGCTGCTTTTAACGGGGCACTGTCAGGCTCTCCCTCACTCGTAACACCCTCTAATGATGAATTAATCGCGTGACTTACTAATTCGACATGGCCAAGCTCCTCGGCAGTAATGCTTGAGACTAAGTCAAAAAATGGGCGCAGCTTCTTTTTGCCGCGGAAATTAAAGGATTGAAACATATAATTGTTCAGAGTCGACATCTCTCCGAACTTCCCCCCCAATAATTCCTGTGCGGCAGCGGCGCCTTCCGGGTCTGGATGTTTAGCGGCAGGAAGATCAATAAGCAGCTTATCAAATCTTGCAAACATTTCATCACCCCTATTAATAGTAAAGTCTTTAGTCTATACCCTGTAAAAAATTGGACAAACCGCCTGCTGAACAATTTTCACCTCACACTACCTGTCCTCCCGCTTTTGCTGCAGGCGTTTCACCCCCGTTCATGGGGGGGAAATCTTTCTTTTTCTTTATGGACGTTTACATCCACTTTTAGAAGGATATACAAAAAATAACGGCTAACAGCGGAATGGAGGACTAGTATGGAAAAAAGAATCTCGCTTTCCGGCCGGAATGCCTGGTCTGGAGTCCTGTTCGGTCTTGGAATGGTAGCTTTTATTGATGAAACGATTTTCCATCAGCTGCTTCATTGGCATCATTTTTACGATAAATCCACTACGAATGCCGGATTGGTATCGGATGGCCTGTTTCATTCCTTTAGCTGGTTTGCGACAGTAGCTTCTTTATTTATGGTGGCAGATTTGAGAAGAAGGAACTCATGGCGGGTCAAGCGCTGGTGGGGCGGGGTTTTAACCGGAGCCGGTTTCTTTCAGCTTTATGACGGTACGATACAGCATAAAGTGATGGGCCTGCATCAAATTAGGTACAACGTGAACATTTTGCCTTATGATCTGGTCTGGAACATAACTGCTCTTCTTATGCTGGCAGCGGGAGCGTATTTGCTGATTAAAACAAAGAGAAATCGCGGAGCCGGCGGCTGATGCATCACCATTATGCAAACCCAGACCTTTATTTGGCAGTTCAGATATTGCTGGCATTGCCTTTTTTTGCTTCCTTGGTTCTGTATGTGCTGGCAGCCAGTAAGCAAAAGAATTGGCCGGGTTACAGGATTTGGCTTTGGGCAGCAGGATCTGCCGCAGCACTCTTTTCTGTAGCTGGTCCCCTGGCTGAGCGTGCATTATCGGATTTTACTGCTCATATGATCAGTCACCTTCTTTTGGGCATGCTGGCACCGGTGCTCATGGCACTTGCTGCACCTCTGACTCTCGTTTTCCGATCAGTCCCTGTCCAAACCGGCAGAAAGCTATCCGCAAATCTTAGAAGCGCTCCAATCCGATGGCTTGGAAACCCTATAACCGCCTCCCTGCTGAACATCGGAGGCTTGTGGATCCTCTATACTACTGATCTTTACGGGTGGATGCACCAGCTATTATGGCTTCATATCCTTATCCACCTTCATATCTTTCTAGCCGGTTATCTGTTTACCATTTCATTTATTGCGATCGATCCTCTCGCTCATCGGTCCTCATATACATTCCGAAGCATTGTACTGGTACTGGCTTTTGCAGGCCATGGCATTCTTTCTAAGTATGTATACGCGCACCCGCCAAGCGGTGTAGGCAAGGACCATGCAGAAATCGGCGGAATGCTCATGTACTACGGCGGTGATGCAATTGACATCTTTATAGCAGTCATCTTTTGCTTCCAATGGTATAAAGCAGCGCGTCCGAGGCCAACTCTTCATAAGGAAGCAAACACCCTCTAAATAATGGAAAAAAAGAATACACTTCCTGTCTTCCAAGGTGTAGAATAGGAGCTGGAAATATCCGCTTGAGGAGGGGCCGTATGAAAAAACGCACGAAAGAGTTACTGTCACTGGCGGGTTCTTTACTGGCAGCTGTTATTGTGGCGTTTATATGCCGGGAATTTATTTTCACCCCCGTTACCGTAGAAGGAAAATCAATGATGCCTACTTTTGAAAACAATAACCGGATTATTGTTTCCAAGCTTAGTCAAATTGACCGCTTCGACATGATTGTCTTTCATTCACCTCTAACCCGGGATGATTACATTAAGAGAGTCATCGGTCTTCCCGGGGATACAATTAAAATTAAAAATGACAATCTTACCATCAACGGGAAAACGTATAGTGAACCCTATCTCGAATCCAACAAAGAAGGACTTGCCCCGCGCGAGAATCTTACGGAGAATATAGAAGTAACGGTTCCTGATGGATACCTGTATGTATTGGGGGATAACCGCCGCGGCAGCATGGACAGCAGAGTTTTCGGCTGCATTTCAAAAGAATCGGTAGTCGGGGAAGCTAAATTCAGGTTCTCTCCCATTGAAAAAATCGGAACGCTAAAATAAATATAAACGCAGCTGTGCCCGGCAGGCACAAGCTGCGTTTTACTCTTTAGCAGCTATTATTTAACATGGACTTCTTCAAAATAAGGCGCAAGAGTTTTTCTTAGGACAGCAGCGCTTTGAGCAAACTTCTCTTTCTCTTCCTTATTCAGATCCAGCTCAATGACTTCGCGGATCCCGCGTCTATTAATGACAGCAGGAACCCCAATATATACGTGCTTTTCTCCGTATTCCCCTTCAAGCAGAGCAGATATCGTCAATACACTGTTCTCGTTATGAAGGATGGCCTTTGTTATCCGGACAAGGCCCATTGCAATGCCGTAAAAGGTTGCTCCCTTCC
Source organism: Metabacillus sp. 113a (assembly GCF_050107635.1). Lineage (NCBI taxonomy): Bacteria > Bacillati > Bacillota > Bacilli > Caryophanales > Bacillaceae > Metabacillus > Metabacillus sp. 113a. The sequence goes on from NZ_JBNILJ010000009.1 coordinate 93,479, forward strand.
TTTTTATGATTTCATACGCTGCATCGCGTACATGAACAAAAATCTCATCCAGATCTTCTTTTTTACAAGCTTCATCGCGTTCAATCCGTTTTAAAACCGGCACCCCGCCCACATCTGCTGCGCTGTATACCGGCAGTTCACTGTCTCCATGCTCTCCAATGATGTACGCGTGCACATTATGAGGAGCAACCTTAAAGTACTCGCCCAGCTCAAACCGGAACCGCGCTGTATCGAGAATCGTGCCAGAACCAATCACCCGTTCCTTCGGAAGACCGCTGTATTTCCAGACAGCATAGGTTAGAATATCGACAGGATTCGTAGCCACAAGGAAGATCCCATCGAAGCCCGCTCCCATTACCTGATCTGTAATGCTTTTAAAGATCGTTAAATTTTTCTCTACTAAATCCAGCCTGGTCTCACCTGGCTTTTGATTGGCACCGGCACACACCACCACTAAATCTGCACCTGAACAATCCTCATAGCTGCCCTGCCTGATCGCTGTCGGATATGGAGCAAAAACCTTTCCATGATTCAAATCCATTACATCGCCCATAGCTTTTTCTTCATTCATATCAATCATAATCAATTCATCTGCAATCCCCTGATTCATAAGTGCAAAAGCATAGCTAGATCCGACAAATCCTGTTCCAATCAAAACAACACGGTTTGTTCTTTCGCTTGCCATAATGACTCATCCTTTCAGAAATCGAGAGTTTATTCAAGAATTTCGCTTCATTGTGAATTAATTCACATGTTCATTTTACACCTTATATTGGAAAATTCAAATAGGCAGAAACGAAGATATTTGTCTATTTTGTTTCAGATTCTACAGCTTCAGTCACCCGCTGCGAAGCAATCAAGTTTTCCAGTGGGAAGTATGGTAGGTTAGAAAGAGAAGTAAGCATTCCAAAAGGAAGTGGCAATTTGAAGAAGAAAATAATCGTACTCATATGTACAGGAGCTGTTCTCATGCTTTCTTTCTGGTTCTTTTCTCATTCAGGAAAACCCGTCAATCCGCTTGCGGATGTAACCCGCTATAAAATCTATTATGGATCTCCCAATGAAAAAATTATTAAAAAGCTTGCTGAGTTCCCTCTGGTGATCATTGAGCCTGTATTTTATTCCGGGAAGCAAATCAGCGAGATACAAAAAGATGGCACGCTGGTATACGGCTACATAAACTCGATGGAAGCCGACCGCTGGAATCATGATCTATTTAAGAAATTCACAGATCAGGACTTTTTTAAAAAGGATGGCAAAAAGGTCTATATAAAAGAATGGGATGCCTATTTAATGGATATGAAATCAACGGGATACCGTACGAAGTTACTGAACGAAGCAGACAAACAGATTTCTGATAAACAGCTTGACGGTGTTTTTATGGATACTGTGGGAGATATTGATGATTATTTTGCAGATGATCCTAAAGAATTGAATGCTCAGCAGGAAGGGCTCATTCTTCTCTTTCAGGACCTGGAAAACCGCGGCCTCTCCATTATCCAAAACTGGGGGATGAATACCGCTGCCAAAACTGCACCCTATATTGATGGCTTTATGTGGGAGAGTTTTCAGTATACAAAAATCAGGGAGGATCAATGGTCTTTAAATTGGATAAAAAAAATGCGCGGCTTGTCAGATGAGCACGGGTTCAAAATTTTTACCGTTTCAAGCAAAGAGAAAGCAAAGAGTGCAAAATATTCAGCTGATCATGGATTTGTTCACTTTTATACACCGAAGGACTATCAGGAATGGTAAAAGATTTTAACAGGCTGATGCGCAAGGAAATGGAGTACCGGGACTATCCTTCTATTAAACCCATCAAAGGAGTGCAATCGATGCTGTTGCCTGAATTAGCGGACAAAATTGTGGAAGAAGTCAAAAAAGTAATTCATGAAGATGTCATTGTCGTTTCTTCTGAAGGAACCATTATTGCCAGTACAGACGAAAGAAGAAAAGGAAGCTTTCATGAAGGCGCCAGAACAGCCTCTGTCGGGAAACGGAATGTCATCATCTCAACAGAAGATGAGAAGAAGCTTTCCGGAGTAAAGGCTGGCATGAATCTGCCGGTTTTCTTTCAGGGGGAGGTTGCCTGTGTAATCGGAATTACCGGGTCGCCAGAGCGCATCTTGCCTTTAGGGGAAGTAGTCCGCAAAATGACAGAGCTGCTTATAAGAGAAAACTATTACTCAGAGCAGCTCAATTGGGAGGCCCGCAGCAGGGAAGCCTTCATCTTTGATTGGATCCAGCTGAAAGAATGGTCTGATCCGTTTATCAGACGGGCTCATGTATTGCATATTGATCTGCTGCCTCACAGAATGGCGGCGATTGCTGTATTTCAAGAGGAAGCCCTTTTCCACAAAAAAATTTCCGCGATTCTGCAGACGTGGCAGAACAGCCACCAGGAGGATATCTTCGTACGATGGGGTCACAACCGGATTGTGATGCTTTTTCAAGCAGAAAGTCCAGCCTATACCAAAAGCAGAATCGCGGCATATCACACTTACTTGGAGGAACAGCTCAATCAGCCTGTTTATCTCGGTGCTGGAAAAACTGTCAAACCCCAAAGGCTATCAGAATCTTATATCCAGGCTGAAAGAGCCCTAAAATCTTCGGGAGTAAAGCGCAGAGTGATTTTTGATGAAGATTTGACGATCGAAATGCTGCTGTGCGAAGTCCGGCCGGAAACAAAGGAAGAGTACATTGAACGGATTCTATCCCCGCTGCTGCCTGAGAGAGACCTGTACCACACCCTTATCATGCTTTTTGAGAAAAACCATTCACTCAAAAAAACAGCAGAAGGACTGCATATCCATATCAACACCTTGCATTACAGGCTGAAGAAAATAGAAGAGCTGACGTCTTTGAACCCATCAAGTATCAATGATGCCCTTATTCTCTATCTCGCTGTTCTGCTCATGGATGATCATCCAAAACCTAATGGTATATTCTAATCTATTTTTATAGGAATCTACATAGCGGGCTGAGCCCGCTTTCTTTTATACTGTTAGAAAGCGCTTACTTATAAAGGTGGGATTGATATGCTGAACGCAGAATTCAAAGAAAGATTGATTGCCGCTGTCGGCAAAAGCAACGTAGAAGACTCGAACGCAAGCCGCCTTGTCTATTCCTATGATGCGACACCGAATTTCCAGGCGCTTCCGGAAGCTGTCGTATCACCCAGATCTGCTGGAGAGGTATCCCAAGTAGTCAAGCTTTGCGGACAATACAGTGTCCCGATTGTGCCTAGAGGATCCGGTACGAACCTTTGTGCCGGAACCTGCCCGACAGAAGGAGGGATTGTCCTCCTATTTAAGCACTTGAACAAAATTCTTGAAATCGATGAAGAAAACCTGACTGTCACAGTTCAGCCTGGAGCGCTTACTTTGGATATCATCCATGAAGTTGAAGCACTTGGACTGTTTTATCCTCCAGATCCCAGCTCTATGAAAATTTCTACAATCGGAGGGAATATCAGTGAAAATTCCGGAGGACTGCGCGGACTGAAATACGGTGTTACCCGTGATTATGTTATGGCTTTAGAGATTGTTCTCGCTAATGGAGACATCATCCGGACAGGGGGCAAGCTTGCGAAAGACGTGGCAGGCTATGATTTTACCCGTTTGTTTGTCGGCTCTGAAGGAACACTTGGAATTGTAACTGAGGCAACACTGAAGCTGATCCCAATGCCGGAATCAAAAAGCACTATGCTCGCCATGTATCAGGATCTGGAAGCAGCCGCAAAATCCGTTTCAGCCATTATCTCCGGCAAAATCATTCCTGCAACGCTTGAATTTTTAGATCAGCCGACCTTGAAGGCAGTAGAAGACTTCGCCAATATTGGACTGCCGACGGATGTGAAAGCGGTTCTGCTTATAGAGCAGGACGGTCCTGAAGATCTTGTAGCAAGGGATATGCAAAAAATGGCGGACATCTGCAAAAAGGAACAGGCCGTTTCGGTTCAGCTTGCGCAAACGGACCAGGAAGCAGAAGCACTGCGGACTGCGAGGCGGTCAGCCTTATCCGCTCTTGCCCGTTTGAAACCTGCAACCATTCTCGAGGATGCGACTGTACCAAGATCTGAAATAGCAAACATGGTCAGAGCCATCAATGAAATTGCGTTGAAATACCGGGTTCAGATTTGTACGTTCGGACACGCAGGCGACGGGAACCTCCATCCAACTGCTGCAGTCGATGCCCGGGACCATGACGAAATGGAACGGGTTGAAAAAGCATTTGCAGAAATATTTGAAAAAGCAATAGAACTCGGCGGGACCATTACCGGAGAGCATGGAGTCGGTGAAATGAAGGCACCTTATCTCGAATTAAAATTAGGGGCAGCTGGCATATCGGCAATGAAAGCTGTTAAAAACGCGCTGGATCCCGGCAACATCATGAACCCAGGGAAAGTATTTGCGAAAGACACAAGAAAAAGGGTGGTCGTGTCATCATGACAACAGAACAGGAAAGGGAAAAAATACAAGACCAGTTCAAGCAGCGCATGAATGAAGATGAACTGCTGAACTGTATGAGATGCGGTTTCTGTCTTCCCTCCTGCCCGACATATATCGAGTCAGACTTTGACGAAGCCCACTCACCAAGAGGAAGGATCGCTTTGATGAAGGGCGTCGTCGATGGATTGATCGAACCTGATGAAGATGTGGAGCGGTCATTGGATCTTTGCCTTGGCTGCCGGGCATGTGAGCCGGTTTGTCCATCAGGTGTGAGGTACGGACATTTACTGGAGGAAGCACGCGATATTATCAATCAAAATAAAAAGCATTCCCTTCCTGTCAGGGTGTTGAGGAAGGCTGCATTCCACCATTTGTTCCCCCATCAGAGCAGGATGAGAAATATCACCGGTCTGCTTGGGTTTTATCAGCGGTCGGGCTTGCAGAAGATTGCCCGGAATATCGGGGTTCTGAAGCTGTTTCCTGAAACGCTGGCGACGATGGAGAAAGTGCTCCCTCCCGTACCGCCGATGAAAGAATTGAAAAATCGTCCTGAATTCCTGCCCTCTCAAGGAGCGGCCTCTAAACGTGTGGCCTTTTTCAGCGGCTGTATAATGGATACGATGTTTATGGACACCAATAATAAGACCGCCAAGCTCCTTCAGGCAGCTGGCTGTGAGATCGTCATTCCGAAAAACCAGGCATGCTGCGGGGCCCTTCACGGACATAGCGGAGAAAAAGCGGAAGCAAAAGAGCTTGCAAAACGAAATATTCAGGCTTTTGAGAATCTGAATGCAGACTATATCATCACCAATGCAGGCGGCTGCGGGGCCTTTCTTATTGAATATGGTCATCTCCTGCAAGATGAACCGGACTGGCGTGAAAGGGCAGAAGCGTTTTCCGAAAAACTTAAGGATTTTACAGAGGTGCTGATTGAGTGCGGGTTTCATCACAGCATCCCTCTTTCTCTCTCCTCCAGGGTAATTACTTATCAGGATTCCTGCCATCTTAAGAATGTCATGCGCACCTCCTCCGCTCCCAGAAAACTGCTTCATGCCATTAAAGGAGCCGAGCTCAGGGAGATGAAGGATGCAGACCGCTGCTGCGGGTCAGCCGGAATTTACAATATTGTTGAATCAGAGATGAGTATGCAAATTCTTGATCATAAAATGGAGCAGGCAAAAGCCTCACATGCAGCGGTAATCGCAACCGCCAACCCTGGATGCCTTCTGCAAATGCAGCTCGGGATTGAACGGGAAGGGCTCAGCGATAAAATGAAGGCATATCATCTTGCAGATATACTGTATGAAGCAATGGAAAAAGGAGGCTAAGCCTATAAAAGGGACATAGTCCACTGCAAAACCCAGTAACGGAGGTGCCTAATCCAGATCAGTTCCTTTCTTTCACCGCCACTCTGGTTCCTGATGCCCAATCATGAATGAATCTTCTGTCATGATTTAAAAAAGGGACAATCAAATATATTAATGCGGCACCATTTGCAGCGTAGGCAATCATGATTATGACCAGCTCTGGCAAATCGGTCGGCAAAAAAAATCTCCAAACAGCAAAATGAGCCATCTCCCAAGGTAAAAATTTTATCATCGATCGAACAAGTGACCTGGATAGACTTACCCCTGTATTTACTGAGCCCGCTACTCTTAATTTTGCTGCTCTTTTTCCCAGGGTCGCCTGAAATGGAGAAGCTTCAAAAATGCTAAAGTACAAATACACAGGCAACGTTAAAATAAAAAAGCTGCTAAGATGCGCAGTAAACGCATTATCCGTAAACAAAGGCGATAACAGAGGAGATAAAAGACCCAATACCACCCCATATCCCACTATGATCATGTAGTCAATCAAAAAAGCAGTGAAACGGCGCCTCATAAACATTTCCCCCCCTCTTTATGTAGATCATATGCGTTACATGTAAAACACTGATCCATATCAGAGTTGATTTTTCATGAGGGAGGGATACGTTGGATTTACTTTAAGTGTGAAATAAGAAAATGGGTGCAGCCGCTATTTATTGCATAGCCTAAAGGCGCAGCTTATCCCCTTAACAGCGGAAGAGTACAGCATCGGAAAGCGCCACCTGATTTAATAATTTCCGATAGATCGGCTTCGATGATTTCATAACCAAGTTTCTTCAGCTGATTATTTGTGTGCTTGTTACCTGGAAGGGCGATCAGCTTCTTATAGCCGATCGAGAGCACATTCACACCCAGCCTGAATTGATCCTCTTCGTTTACTTCAATCATGTTAAATCGTGCCGACAGCTTATCAATTTCATCCTGATTAAGTGCCGGTGGATATAAAAGCGCTTCATTTTCCGAAATAATATTAAACACACAATCCAGATGGAGGTATTCTTTTTTAATCGGAACAGGAACGATTTCATACCCCGGCAAATAATTTTGAAGCAGTGGAACACTCTCAGAGGAAGTTCTTTCGCTGATCCCTACATAAACGGTCCGGCCATGAATGAGGACATCTCCCCCCTCAATTCCAGCCCCCTTCAAATCCACGAATTCAGCATCTGCGTTTGTCAGCCATTCCTTTAACAAAGCTTCTTCTCCAAACCTGATGTCCATTTCCATATTGGCAATAAATATCTTCCTTCCGACCGTAAACCCTATATCTCTCGTGAACACTTGCTCGGGGTACTTTTCAGACGGTTCCAGAAGGTGCGTCTTGATACCCTGAGACTCAAGAATCCGGACAAACTCTTTATGCTGCCTGGCAGCCTTTTCTGTGTTTAATGGTTCATGCTGATAATGTTTTTGTGTCTCATTAATAACCTCTTCAATTTTCAAATATTTCGCAGGGCACAATAAAACATGCTTCAATGGAGCAAATTCGGTTTCGCAGTAGGTCCGGAACTCAGATTCAGACATCGATAATCCTCCCAGTAAGCTAATGATTATGAGAATTAGTGTCTCCATATAGATGCCAGTTAACCCATTACAAGTGCGAAGCTATCGGTTTATATGAAATACATCCATAAATGTTCAGATTTTGTTAAAGAGCTGCTCCGCACAATATTCAATAATTTCCCTCCTGCGGATAATACCGATAAATATCCCCTGATCATCCACTACAGGAACAAAATTTTGTTCCATTGCCCTGGAAATAATCTCTTCCATTTTGGCATGTATGGGAACAGGTTCGTTCGTTCGGTGCAGTTCTATTTCACTGATACTAATTCTATTCGTCGTGTCAAAAGTTAAGTTGGGAGTATTTTTTAATTTCCAAAGCAAGTCGCCTTCCGTAAGGGTGGCAACATATCTTCCTGCATCATCTAAAAGCGGAAGGGCCGTATAACGGTGGTACTCCATCTTTTCCAGCGCCTGTCTCATGGTCGATTGAACGGGCAAGTGAATGACTTCTTTTTTTGGGAGCAAGAAAAACGCTATGTTCATTTTGCATATTAACCCCTTTTTGATTTCGTATATAGTTCGGCAATACAAAAAGACCGTCGATTTCCAAAAGGCAAAAGCTGCAGAAAAAACAGCATAAAAAGCCCTTTAGAACAAGGCGGTCTCGTGACCTCCTTCGCTTTAGCCTGCGAAGTTAGCTGACGGGCAGGATGGCGAAAGAGTTCTTTCATCCCTTCTATAAATAGAATTAGCCCCTGAAAATTGGTTCCTCCGCTCCCGCTGTGCGGGATTAAGCCATTTACATTTTCATGTCTATATTACTCCCACCCATAGCCCTATGTAAATGTGAGATTTTTACTATAAGCCAGCCTGTGATTCATTGCCGTTCCAATATCCGGAATTTCCTCTATAATTCATACTTTTGCGGAAGATTATGGCTTCTGCTTGTTCCTATTAAGAAACCGAATTCATTTTTTTCAATTAACCCCTTTTTTATTAGTTGGAAATCAGTATAATAGGAAAGGGCGTTCGACGTCATCAATCGACAGTTTTTTCAGCAGCCGTGTGCTAGCTTGGGAAAGTTTGGGTAAAGATAAGTACATGCAGCAATTGCTTATACGGTCCCTTGTCATCATTCGTTTACTACATAAGGAGGTTTCAGCATTGAATATCATCATTCCGCTACTAGGGATTGCGGTCGTTCTGCTGCTGGCGTATTTAGTCAGCAACAATAAAAAACAAATTAAGTATAAACCGATCATCGTCATGCTTGTACTTCAAATAATCTTAACCTTCATCCTCTTAAATACAGGCATTGGTTTGTTTATCATTGAAGGAATTTCTGCCTTATTCACGAAACTGTTAGAGTATGCCGCAAGTGGAATCAACTTTGTTTTTGGCGGAATCGCAAACGCAGAAGAAATGCCTTTTTTCCTGAATGTCCTGCTTCCGATCGTATTTATCTCCGCTTTAATCGGAATTGCCCAGCACATTAAACTTCTTCCGCTTATCATCAAATACCTTGGATTGGTCCTGAGCAAAATAAACGGTATGGGCAAACTTGAGTCTTATAATGCAGTTGCCTCAGCTATTTTCGGTCAATCTGAAGTATTTATATCCGTTAAGAAACAGCTCGGATACCTGCCGGATCACCGGTTGTACACATTATGCACATCAGCTATGTCAACGGTCTCGGCCTCTATCCTTGGAGCATATATGACAATGATCGATCCGAAGTTTGTCATTGTAGCTTTGGTGCTTAACCTTTTCGGCGGATTTATTATCGTAAATCTTATCAACCCGTACGAGGTTACAGATGAAGAGGACTTCGTCCAGGTTCAAGAGGGGGAAAAGCAGACCTTTTTCGAAATGCTTGGCGAATACATCATGGACGGATTCAAAGTAGCGATTATCGTTGGAGCTATGCTGATTGGATTTGTTGCTCTTATTGCAGCGATTAATGACCTGTTCAGCATTATTTTCGGTATCACGTTCCAAACGATGCTTGGTTATGTATTTGCTCCATTTGCCTTCATGATTGGAGTACCTGCAGCAGAAGTTGTACAAGCCGGTACAATAATGGCAACCAAGCTCGTCTCCAATGAGTTTGTCGCCATGCTGGATCTGTCGAAAATGACAGAGCTTTCCGAACGGACGACAGCGATCATATCCGTTTTCCTCGTTTCCTTTGCAAACTTCTCCTCCATCGGTATTATCACCGGTGCCGTAAAAGGATTGCACGAACAAAAAGGAAACGTCGTGGCCCGCTTCGGAATGAAACTGCTATACGGAGCTACCTTGGTCAGTTTCTTATCAGCAGCAATTGTCGGTTTGCTTATTTAAAATAGCCGCGCGGCTTTTGATGCCGCGCGGCCTTTTTATTCGTCTTCTATAAGGGTTTCAGCAAGAATGGCATGGCCCCTCTGCACCTTGTTTGCCTGACAAGATTGCCTGAGCGCTGGGTGACTAAACTAATCTGCCGGCTATTTTTTGGCCTCGCTTCGGCGCTGTTTAACAGGACTTAAAGGTACAGAGGCCTAAGGCCCCGTATTGTTTCATGTCAAATTACTTTTTCCGGCCGGTATAGACATAAATAGCATCTCTCAAAAATTCAGCGAGTCCGGGCTGCTGCTCATCATAATACGCTTTAAACCGTTCGTCTTCTGCATACATGTCCCCCAGTCCCGCATGTGCCTCTTTGCTGTACTCTGCCCAGTAGTAATTGAGCCATTGCTTGTGGAGGCGGACTGTATTTTGCGCTTCAGCGCTAGCAGGATCACCTGTTTTGTAGGCTTCAGCTAATGCCGTTTTCACTTTCTGTTCAAGCAGGGTTACTTCCTCGTACTGCTCTTGGGACATGTTTTTCAGTTTTTCATTTGACCGCCTAATGGCATCCTCTCCGTATTTACTGCGAATTTCCTTTCCATACTTTTCCTCATTTTCGTCTATCTGCTTTTGTTTAAAGCCTTCGAACTTTTCGTGATCTGACATGGTTATTCTTCCTTCGTCCGCTGCGATTGTCTTTTCCACATTGGAAATGAGCAAATCGAGCTGCTTCCGTTTTTCCAGGAGCTTTTCACGATGTTCTATAAGGGCTTTGGCTCCGCTGAAGGAAGGGTCAGCCAGTATTGCCTGAATTTGTTCGAGACTGATGCCCAGTTCACGGTAGAAGAGAATCTGCTGCAGCCGATCTACTTCTGCAGCCCCATAAATTCTGTACCCCGACGAGTTCATTCTAGCCGGCTTTAGAATGCGGATCTCATCGTAATATCGCAAGGTTCTGGCTGTAACTCCCGCCATCTTCGCAAGCTTCTGCACAGTATATTCCATCTGTGTTCACCTCCTGATAAGTTCAGATTACACCTTGACGCAGCGTGAAGGTCAATGGCTTTATACATTTTACATTTTAGCCATATTTTAGATGCCGGCATGCTTCATAAGCAGTGGAAGCAGCTTTGAATCAGATTAAAAAAGAGTAGAGTTTATGTTCACATACCTCCATAATGGATATGAATTCTTAAAGGAAGGGAACCGATATGAACATCCGACATGATCAGCAGAAGCATTTAGAACGAGTCATCGATTATATAGAAGAGAATATCCAGGAGGCTCTACCGCTGGAAAAGCTGGCAGCCGTTTCCACGTATTCGGCCTTTCATTTTCAGAGGCTGTTTAAGAGGATGACAGGCGAAACCCCTGCCACCTATGTAAAGCGGCTTCGTCTGGAGGATGCTGCCCATTTGCTTATTTATGAGCCAGACCTTCCTGTAACTCATGTAGCACATCAGTGCGGATTTTCATCATTATCTTATTTTACCTCTTCTTTCAGGGAAGCATTTGAAAGCAGTCCGAAAGAATGGCGTGAAGGATCTTATTTGGCACGCTTTCCGCGTGAGTATAAAGATAGCAAGAAATCGAAACTTTTCAGCAAGAATAGAGAAGCAATATGGACCCCTCACCACTATAATCAGTTTAGATGGCTTGACTTGAGCAAGGTTCAGATCATTCATCTCCCTTCCTGCAAAACTGAAAAAAGACATCATATGGGTTCTTACATCAGCGGAATTCCCCAGACTTGGGGGGAACTCTATCACTGGGCTAATGCGAGAGACCTTATACATCAAGATGCGCTGATGCTTGGTTATCCGAAGAATAACCCTTACATTACCCCTCCAGAGAAGAGCCGGTATGAATGTCATATAGAGCTTGAAAGCAGGACCGCAGAGGGTGTGAACCTGTCCTCATTTCATGGAGGGAAGCATGTGCTGTATGAATTTGATGAGCCGGTACCATACAGCGATCGGGGAATGCTGATTGAGTGTTATTCTGAACTATACAGCTTCTGGCTTCCCGGGAGCGGGTTCAAATACTTAGGAAAACCTGTTGAACTGGTTCAGGTGAGACCTCTGCCAGGAACCCTCAAGCTTGATTGCAGGATCAAAGCCATCGCACTTGCTATTGAACCTAAATAGGATAGGAGGAAAAATATATGGGAATTGACTGGACACAGATGAATGTTTGGGCGATTTTAGCCGGCGGTGCACTATACATGATCTATGGAGCCATTTATTATTCTATTTTACTAAAAAATAAAGGTGAATTTGCCGCTAATGAAAGCAAAGGGCCGGGCAAGTATGCCGCCTCAGCTGCAATCGCGTTCATCAGTTCACTTTTAATTGGCATTCTTGTCGTTTCGGCCGGTGCCGAAACATGGATTTCGGGAGCCGCTGCAGGTTTCATAGTAGGGCTGATCATCACTCTCGTTTACTTGAAAAATTCTTTGTTCGGCTTACTGAGCAGAAGAGCTCTTTTCATCGCGGCCGGTGACCATCTCATTATTTTCACCCTGCTTGGAGCAGTCCACGGAATTTGGTCATGAAAGAGCCGTACTCGCCTTGAGTACGGCTCTTTGTTATTTTTTCATAAGCAAATACATAAAGTACGGGGCTCCAATGATGGCTGCCACTATTCCTGCCGGTACCCCCTCTGGTTCGATTACATTCCGGCCTATTGTATCAGCCAGCAGCAGGAGCCAGCCGCCTAAAAGAATCGCAGCAGGCATGAACAATTGGTGTCTTGGGCCGAGTATTGCTTTTGCGATGTGCGGGGCGAGCAGACCTATAAAAGCGATTCCTCCTGTAACAGAAACGGCAGAGGCTGCAAGTGCTACAGCTGCAAGCAGCAGAACAACCCGTTCCTTCTCAAGTGAAATCCCAAGTCCGATTGCCGTTTGGGCGTTAAGCCCGAGGATGTTAAGCCTGTTGGCTTTATATAAAGAAAATGGGATTAGAATCACCAGCCATGGAAGAAGAGCCCACACGAAGGGCCAATCTGTCCCCCATATGCTTCCCGCAAGCCATTTTGAGATAAAATCGACTTTCTCCCTCTCTGCAGACGAGATGAGGACAATCATCAATCCTGACAGGGCGGCAGAGAAACCAACTCCGACGAGTACCAGTCTTACCGGCTGGAGGCCCTCCTGTTTGCTGAACGAGAAAAGATAAATCAGGCAGGCAGTAAGCATGGCTCCCATAAATGCAACAAACGGAAGCAAATAGATAAACGTACCAGGGTCTATTGGAGAAAACAAAAAGAAAATGGCGATTGCGGCACCGGCACCCGAATTGATTCCGATAATACCTGGTTCAGCTAAATCGTTTTTCGTAACGCCTTGTAAGATCACGCCTGAAAGAGCCAGAGCCATACCGGCAAGCAAGGTGATCACGATTCTCGGAAGACGGATCGAGAAAAGGATAAACTCTTCTTTAAACGTCCCTTGACCGAGCAGGACCGGGACAAAACGATCCAAAGAAATGGAGGAGTATCCTAACCCCATTCCTGTAAATACAGTTAAGAAAATACATACAGCCAGCCCAATCAGCACAAGCTTCTGTTTTTTGAGAAGGGATGAAGGAATCACGTAAAAGCTCTCCCTCCTTTATGAACGATATATAAAAAGAATGGCAATCCGAGTATGGAAATGACGGCCGCAACAGGAGTCTCATATGGGGCATTGATTAAGCGGGCCGCTGTATCAGCCAGCAGCATGAATACGGCCCCTCCAATTGCAGACATTGGAAGGATATAGCGGTAATCCGTACCGACAATCCATCTGACGATATGAGGGACCATTAATCCTGCAAAGGCCATATTTCCAGCCAGCGCCACAGCGGCACCTGTAAGAATGATAATCACGATAAACAAAATCGCTTTTATTTGACCGGTCCGCTGCCCTAAGCCAACCGCAACCTCTTCACTTAAACTGAGAATCGTCAGCTGCTTCGACAGGAGGATCGCGATCAGGATGCCGACGGTGATGCTTGGAATTACAAGCTGAAGCTGTGTCCATGTTGTTCCGGCCATCCCGCCTGCGGTCCACATTGAAACATCCTTTGATAGTTTAAAATAAATGGAAAGCCCTTCCGCTATAGCGAATAGAAAGGCCGATACCGCTGCTCCGGCCAGTACAATCCGAAACGGTGAAAAACCTCCTTTTTGAGAGGCACCTATCGCCATAACCATCATTGCACCTGCTGCTGCTCCGGCAAAACAGGCGCCCATAATAACAAAATAATTGGCTCCAGGAATGAACGCCAATGTCAAGGCCAGGGCTGCATTGGCTCCTGCTGTCAGACCGAGCAGACCCGGGTCTGCGAGAGGGTTGCGTGTCATACCCTGCATGATCGCACCTGCTGCAGACAAACCGGCTCCGACAAAGATGGCTGCCAGTTCACGGGGAAATCGGATTTCCCTAAGAATCGAAAGCTTGCCGCCGGATTCATCTGTAAACAGAGCCTTCCATACATCGGAAAATGTCGTTTCTGCCGCCCCGGAGACCATAGCATAAATAAACACAAAAGCAAAAACAGCCAAAGCAATCAGCAGTTTATAAAAATATGGAAATTTTCGTTCTTTCTCTCTCATTTCTGCTCATCTTTTCTGCTCAAATTTTGGGTGTGCTTTCAAAAATCCTTTTATAGAATTACAGCTAATCGTCGAGAGGGGCAGATAACCAGAACTCTTTCGCTTTCACTTCAGGAACCTGGCGAAAAAGCGGCGCCGTCTTCCCGCTGCTTCCGCCGGAATTTTTTCAGCGGATCCTTAACCTGCTTATATTAAATTATAGGTTAAGCACATTGGCTTGTTTGTTCTCGGATCGCGCCCTACCTCTGCATCGATCTGAAACACTTTTTTTAGAATATCAGGATGGATGACTTCTTCACATTCCCCGCATTTTACAATTTCCCCGTCTTTTAAGGCAATCATGTAATCGGCAAACCGGGCTGCCTGGTTCAAATCGTGAAGAACCATAACAATTGTTCTTCCCTGATCTGCATTCAGTTTTTGCAGCAGCTCCAGGACTTCAAGCTGATGAGCCATATCCAAATAAGTTGTTGGTTCATCGAGGAAGATGATGTCTGTTTCCTGGGCAAGAGCCATGGCAATCCATACCCGCTGACGCTGTCCGCCTGATAAAGCATCTGCCGGCCTGTATTTGAAATCCTTTGTTCCGGTAACTTCAAGCGCCCAGTCTATGACTTCCAAATCCCTTTTTGACAGCCTTCCGAACCCTTTCTGATAAGGAAACCGGCCATAAGAAACAAGCTCACCCACAGTAAGCCCGCTTGCGCTTTCCTGTGTTTGAGGCAGAATCGCCATCTTCCTTGCCAAAACCTTCGTCTGTTCCTGGGAAATGTTTCCTCCATCTAATATTACAGCACCAGATTGCTGGGTTATTACACGCGTGATGGTTTTTAAAAGGGTAGATTTCCCGCAGCCGTTTGGACCGATAATCGCTGTGATTTTTTTGTCCGGGATTTCTACACTGAGATTGTTTACGATCATTCGTTCACCATAGCTGATTTGTAAGCTATCTGTGTAAAGGCGAACCATATGGAAACCCCCGTTTTCTATAGCAAAATAGGCAAATGACATTGATAATGATTATCAATGTCGCATCTTTTCTCATTTTCATCTATTTTTATAACACTGTCAATCATTAATTTGTTGTCAAGCACCGTTATTACAGGTATATTTGAGTGAGAATGATAATCAATCACATTGAATCGGGGGAAGGTACTCATGGGTGAGCTGTTTGACGTTACCATTATTGGAGGAGGGCCGGCGGGCCTTTACTCTGCTTTTTATAGCGGTTTAAGAGAAATGAAGACTAAGATTATTGAGTTCCAGCCGGAATTAGGCGGGAAAATCCATGTATACCCCGAAAAGATGATTTGGGATGTAGGAGGTCTTACACCGCTCCCAGGCGCTAAACTAATGAACCAGCTCATCGAACAAGGGCTGACGTTTAATCCTGAAGTTGTTCTGAATGAGAAAATTGAAGCTGTTGCAAAAAGGGAAGATGGGGTTTTTGTTCTGCGTGCTGCTTCAGGCAGGATTCATTATTCAAAAACGGTGATTGCCGCGGTAGGAAGCGGCATACTAAAGCCTCAGAAGCTGGCCATTGACGGCGCTGAAAAATTCGAGGTTACCAATCTGCATTACACGGTGAAATCGTTAGAGCAGTTTAAAGGCAAGACGGTGATCATCTCAGGCGGAGGAAACTCAGCCATCGATTGGGCAAATGAATTGGAGCCCATTGCCAAGAAGGTTTATTTGGCGTACCGTAAAGAAGCTTTGGCCGGGCATGAAGCCCAAGCCTCCCAAGTCATGAACAGCCTGGTCGAATGCCTGCCTCATACCGCTATCACAAAACTAATCGCAGAGCGGAGCCACGAAAAAATTGACAGTGTTGAACTAAGCCATCAGGAATCAGGGAACGTTTACTCTCTGTCTATCGATGAAGTGATTGTCAGTCACGGGTATGAGCAGGATGCCGAACTTCTCCAAAACAGCAGCCTGGATCTTGCAATCGCTGACAGCTTTTATCTTTCAGGTAACGCTTCAAGTGAGACGTCTGTTCCCGGTTTCTATGCGGCTGGTGATATTCTTAAGCACGATGGAAAACTCCATTTAATTGCAGGGGCCTTTCAGGATGCGGCCAATGCTGTGAACAAGGCAAAGCAGTTTGTCCAGCCAGACGCACAGCAGCACGCTATGGTTTCATCCCACAATGAAAGATTCAAAGAAAAAAACAGGAAGCTAGTGCAGAGAATGCTGATGCAGGGATAAACCATTTTCAAAATCGGCTTTTGATTGCTTCTGCAGGAGGAACGGGTGAAACAGATAAATCAGGTACCCCCTTTTGCTTGAGCAGACCGGTTATTTTATTCAGATGCTCCTCGTCTTCAACAACAGCGAATCGCTCACCGCTGTAGTGGTTTTTTAAACGGACCGTCAGCTTGAAGGCTCCATTGATACGTGAATCCAGCCCATATAGCGCGTGAGGACGATCGATTTCTTCTGCACTAAACCCTTTTACTTTACGGTAAGCATAATATCGGCCATTTAAAATCATTCCTTCCGGCAACATATACAAGTTTCCGGGGTGCTTAACAAGATGAATAATTGAGATAAAAGCGTATACGATATTTAAAACATAGTATTCAGGAGAATCTGCCGTTAATATGAGCCAAACGGCTCCAAACATACACAGCGCAAGAACGGCGGTTCCCCACTTCACCATCTGATAGGACTTCGATTGCTTCGTAATCGGCTTCATCTCTTTCCAGTCTGCAGGGATCAGCAATGTATCGAATTCATCCTTTGAAACCGGGTACAAGGCTTTCTCTGCCAGGTCAGCTGCAAGCTTGACATGAAGTCTGTGGCGAATGAGCCAGTAAATGGCTGCGGCAAAGATTAAAATAAACATAATTTTCAGCAATTTGCATCCTCCTCGATGTCTTGTACCCTTTTATACGGTTTACCCCCTTCTTACGTTTCTTTTTTTATCAGGCTCTTTGAGACTCCCACGGCTAAAGCCGCAAGCCCTACACCTTACGGTGTGACGGGTGGGATTCTTGAATGACTAAACGTTCGCAGTCCATTTCTGTTTTGAACAGCCTTCAAGACAGGGGCATCTCATT
>NZ_JBNILJ010000010.1:0-104206 GCF_050107635.1 Metabacillus sp. 113a
GACATCAATTTTAGCATTAAAGCCGAATATTTCTTTTGAAAAAGCTCTTTAACTCGGCTGTTGATTGCAGTTAGCAGGCATTCGCTTATCCATGGGCGGGCGGTGAGCCTCCTCGCCGCTTTGCGCCTGCGGGGTCTCACCTTTCCCGCTGGTCCCGCAGGAGTCTCATGCCTTCCACTCCAAACAACAGGTGGTAATAAATCAACAACATACATGAACAAAGCCTTTGAAAAAAAACATGAAAACCAACAAAACCGAACGATTACGAAGCTCTATATTAGAGTTTCAAATAATAGTTCGGTTTTTTAATTAACCGGGAACCTTTTGTCTCAGCCTCTTCTCTCTTTGTTATTGACTGACGATCTTATTTAATACTTCATTATCGAATTCTTTTGATCGGATCATATCAATTTCAAATTTGTACGGCGGCTTTTTGTTTTTCTTATCTTCGCCAACATATGGTGTTTCAAGAATTTTAGGAAGCCCGCTCAGGGACGGATGATGCACGATGTCTACCAGCGCATCGAATCCGATATGTCCGAACCCAAAATTCTCGTGGCGGTCCTTCCTTGCACCGATCGGATTTTTACTGTCATTTATATGCAGCACCTTTAGACGGTCCAATCCAATGATGCGGTCAAATTCCTCCAGCACTCCATCGAAGTTATTGATAAGATCGTATCCGGCATCATGTGTATGGCACGTATCAAAGCACACGGATAGATGCTCACTGTAGTGAACCCCCTCCATAATCTGTGCCAGTTCTTCAAAGTTCGAACCGATTTCAGACCCTTTTCCTGCCATTGTTTCAAGGGCGATCTGTACGGTTTGATCCTTAACGAGCACTTCGTTAAGTCCCTCAATGATTTTTTTAATGCCCGCTTCTGCTCCCGCTCCGACATGGGCCCCTGGATGGAGCACAATTTGTTTTGCGCCGAGAGCTGCGGTCCGTTCAATTTCTGAACGCAGAAATTCTACGCCGAGTTCGAATGTGCTTGGATTAACAGAATTTCCAATATTGATGATGTATGGGGCATGAACAATGATCTCGCCGATGCCGTTTTCTTTCATATGTGCCTGTCCAGCCTCAATATTCAGATCCTCAATCTTTTTCCTTCTCGTGTTCTGAGGAGCGCCCGTATAAATCATAAAGGTATTCGCCCCGTATGATGCTGCTTCCTGACTTGCAGCCAGCAGCATGTGCTTTCCGCTCATTGAAACATGAGAGCCAATCCTAAGCATTCCTTGCCCTCCTATTTTTCTCTTCTTTTTATTCTCCGCTGTTTCTTTTTGACCTTATCCATTTCCCATTTCATTTTCCGTTTATAGCCGGGTTTGACTTTCTTCGGCTTCCGGATTCCATGTTTCGCACGCTCGTCAGCATCACGGTCGGTTTTCGGGCGGTTTTTCCTGCGGTGGCGGTCATCCGCTTCTTTCCATTCAGAACCGTCTAGGTCTTTGTATTCAAACTGGATGCCCATTTTCTCAAGTTTCGCCAGAGCGTCTTCATCGGATGTTTCATAAATGGTAGCTGCGATCCCTGAGTAGCCTGCACGTGCAGTCCTTCCCACACGGTGGATGTAGAAGTCCAGATCCTGAGGCAGTTCAAAGTTAATGATGTGACTCACGCCTTCAATATCGATTCCGCGGGCGGCGAGGTCTGTCGCTACTACGTATTGAAATTCAAGATCATTGACCTGCTTCATCACTTTTTTCCGTTCGCGTGGCGGCAGGTTTCCGTGAATGCGCCCGACTTTAAGGCCCTTGGCAGCGAGTTCGTCCGCAACTGCATCAGCCATTTTTTTTGTATTTGTAAAAACGATGGCCAAATACGGGTTGTAAGACTGAAGCATTTCATAGACAAGTCTCGTTTTGTTTCTGTGTTTAAGAGGAACAAGAACATGCTGAATCTTTGCAGCTGCTGCCTGTTTCGGTGCAACATGCGTAAATTTCGGGTTTGCCATGTATTTTTTTAAGAAAGGCTTCAGCTTTTCGGGAATGGTTGCTGAAAATACGAGCATTTGAAGCTCTTCCGGCATACCGCCTGCAATCCGGTCTACATCTTCCAGGAAGCCCATATCCAGAATCATATCAGCTTCATCTACGACTAAGGATTTAGCCTGATGAACAAAAAGAGCCTTTTCCTTCAGCAGGTCATGGATTCTTCCAGGCGTTCCGACGACAATCTGAGGCTGCTGCTTCAGTTTATCAATAGACCGCTGCTTATCAGTTCCGCCGGTGAAGCACTTGGCAGTAATGTCTTCTTCATGATGAGCAATTAATTTAAGAACCTCTTTATAGATCTGATTCGCCAATTCTCTTGTAGGGGACGTAATAACAACTTGAACAGTCTGGGAAGCGGGATCCAGGTTATTTAGCAGAGGAAGCAGGTATGCATGGGTTTTTCCAGTCCCTGTTTGAGACTGCCCGATGACACTTTCTCCTTTTATGATTGAAGGGATAATTCTTTCCTGTATTTCTGTTGGCTGTTTAAAGCCTAAATCTTTCACTGCTTCTATTAGAAACGGCTTTAGCTGCAATCGTTCAAATTTCTCCATAGTTTTCATAACTCCTTAATAATCTGCCATTCCTGATTTCGGATGTTCCGTATCCGGACAGGTTTAACCATTTTCACATTATATACGAAATCCAGGCAAAACACCAATCTTCCTGAGCCCTTTCCCGGCAAATGAAAAACCTTTTTCAGCCTGGCGCATATTCTGTAAGAGGCAAGAAGTCAGAAAGGAGTGAGACGATGTTTCCACAAAGACCAATGCCGCCGGGCGGCAATCCTGGAAGAGGATTTATGCAGGGACCCTTTCCAGGCGGACAGATGGCTGGAAGAGGCCCGGCTTTTATGGGGAGACAGCCTTTTAATGGGCAGGTGCCAGGCGGCCGCGGGTTATTTCAAGGCGGTCCTTTTGGCGGAGGGCCGGCCGGCTTTGGCGGTTCACAAGGATTTGGAGGGTTCGGCGGACCGGTTCAGGGAGTTCAGCAGGCTGCCGGGAGCGGCGGAATAAAAGGCCTGCTATCGCGCTTTTTACCTTCTGCAGGCGGGGCCGGAAATGTTGCCGGAGCGGCACAGCAAGGCATCCAGGGGCTCGCAAATCCAGCAAATATCACGGGGATGCTCGGCAATGTCCAAAAGGTTTTGGGCATGGCTCAGCAGGTTACACCTATGGTTCAGCAATATGGTCCCCTCGTCAGAAATTTGCCTGCTATGATTAAAATTTTCAGCCAGATGAATAGTGACGATACGGAAGAAGACACACCTGCAGAAGAAAACAAGGCGGTAAAACAGGCACCCGCAGCCGGCACAGCTAAGAAGAAGAAAGAACCTGTATCAGATGGTGCGGAGTCCGTTCCGGAAATAAGTCCTGAGGAAAAAAAGACTTCCCCCAAGGGAGCATCAAAACCTAGACTTTATGTATAAGAGTTTTGCAGTCTTTCCTCCAGTTCGTTATAATGGGAGCAGGGTATTATAAAAAAAGCCGGAAGCCGGCTTTTTTCTATTCGTTTCCTGTTTAGGAGGAAGATATATGGATGTAATTAAAATTGCTCCACGCGGATACTGCTATGGCGTCGTAGATGCGATGGTCATTGCCAAGAATGCCGCAATGGATAAAACATTGCCAAGACCGATCTACATTATAGGTATGATCGTCCATAATAAACATGTTACAGATGCATTTGAACAAGAAGGAATCATTACTCTTGACGGTACGAACCGTCTTGAAATCATGGAACAAGTAAATACGGGCACTGTCATTTTTACAGCCCATGGAGTTTCTCCGGAAGTCCGCCGCATTGCGGAAGAAAAAGGGCTCGTCAGCATTGATGCCACCTGTCCAGATGTGACAAGAACGCACGATCTGATTCGTGATGTAAAAGCAAAAGGCTACGAGGTCATCTATATCGGCAAAAAGGGGCACCCGGAGCCAGAGGGTGCCGTCGGAGTGGCCCCGGATATCGTTCATCTCATTGAAACCGTCGATGATGCTGCAGCTCTGGAAATTCATTCGGAGAAAATCATCGTAACGAATCAGACGACGATGAGCCAATGGGACGTGTATGACATTATGGAAAAGGTGAAGGAGAAGTTTCCCCGTGTGGAATTTCACCAGGAAATCTGCCTCGCCACTCAAGTTCGGCAGGAGGCTGTGGCTGAACAGGCAAAGGATGCCGATTTGACCATCGTTGTAGGTGACCCAAAAAGCAATAACTCCAACAGGCTTGCACAGGTTTCCGAGCAAATTGCGGGCACACCCGCCTACAGAATTTCGAACCTTTCCGAGCTTAAGCTGGAATGGCTGAAGGGCGTAAAGAAGGTCGCCATTACTGCCGGAGCATCCACCCCGACACCGATCACCAAGGAAGTCATCTCTTTCCTTGAGGGGTATGAAGAAGATTCAGATAAAGACTGGCAGGTAGTCCATGCTGTACCATTGAATAAAATTCTCCCAAAGGTCCGGGCGAAGAAATAAACAAAGGAGTTCCGGTGAGACGGAACTCCTTTTTCTATCCTCTATACTGCTATACCGTGTCAGCATCCAGCCTGTTTTCCCGCTCTGCCTCCTTCTTCATTTCATAACAGGCACCTGCTATTAGCAGGGCGAGGCAAGTCATCATCAGGATTGGAAAAGCTGTAAATTGAATATCTCTTGCGAACAGGATAACAGCCAGTCCTAGTATAAGCATGGCGGAAGGAGGGTATATATAAGATTTAGACTGATACAGCCAGGCGAAAGGAAAAAAATGACCTGCTGTGATGACACTAATGGTAAAGGGAAGTGCTCCCGGATCGGTAAAGCAAATATATGCCATAAGCGGTCCCATCAGAGCAGGCACCGCTGCAAGAATACCAGAGAGTCCTGACAGCGGATTAATTTTTTTGAACATATCCGTCTTCATCCATTTGGAAATCAGGATGCCGGCGGGGAAAAGCAGTCCTGTTCCGTACAAATAAATAATGGCAAGAGTACTCTCATTTTTTATGACAAAACTGAATATCAGCATAATGAACCAATATAAAAGAGCGCCCGTGATCATCGGTACTCCTTTTTTATTGTTTAAAGCCAGCTGATTTCTTGCAGTGTTCAGATCCATGAAGCCCATCCCCTTTTCTGCCTGACTTAAATAAACTTGAACGGATCTGTATGGATTTCTGAAGGAATGATGCTGACTTCATAATTCTTCTCTTCGCATAATGAGAGCATGGCATCTGTCACTCCCTGTTTCATTACCTTTTCCACATGATGGCCGGGATCCACAATATTCAGGCCCATCATCATTGCATCATGAGCGGTATGGTAATACATATCTCCTGTAACAAAAACATCCGCCCCGCTGAATTTCGCATCTTTAATGTACTTGTTTCCGTCCCCGCCAAGCACCGCACATTTTCTGATTACGGCATCCAGATCTCCAACAACCCGCACAGCTTCAACATCAAGAGCTTTTTTTACAAACTCAGCGAATTCTCTGAGGGACATTTCCTTCTCCAGCTTGCCGACCCTTCCCAGTCCCATAGGAAGTCCTTTCTGATCCAGTGTAACCAGATCATAGGCGGCTTCTTCATACGGATGAGCTTTAAGCATGGCAGAAATGACTTTTTTCTCAATTGATTCAGGGATAATGGTTTCAATCCGGATCTCATCGGCTTTTTCCAGCCTGCCTGTCTCACCTAGAAATGGGGAGGCTCCCTCAAGCGGCAAAAATGTCCCTGTTCCCCGGGCTGCAAATGTGCAATGGCTGTACTTTCCGATATTTCCTGCTCCCGAATCACCGAGCGCCTTTTTGACCGCTTCAGCATGATCTGCGGGAACAAATACAGTCAGCTTTTTCAATCTCTCTTCAGTTACAGGGGATAACACCTTCGTATCCTGCATATTTAAGGCAGCAGCTAAAAGATCGTTCACACCGCCGTTTGTGACATCCAAGTTTGTGTGGGCTGCATAGACGGCTATATCGTGCTTGATGCATTTTTCCAGAAGCTTGCCTGCCGGCTGGTCCGTTCTCAGCGAATGAAGCGGCCTGAAAATGGGCGGATGATGGGCGATAATCAGATCAGTATTGGATTCGATCGCTTCATCAATCACTTCATCCAGGACGTCCAATGCAATCATAACCTGCTTAACGGGTTTATTAAGCGTTCCGATTTGAAGTCCTATCTTATCCCCCTCCACCGCGTATTTTTTAGGGGAAAACTGCTCAAAAAGCTCAATAATTTCAAAACCATTCGGTATTTTGCTCATTCCAGTACCTCCCTGGTGATCGATATTAGGTGTTCCATTTCACGGCGTTTGCTCAAGGATTCTTCGGTTTGTTTTCCCTTCCCTATTTGAGCAGCCACCTTTTCCCAGTGGAGCATTTCATGTGTCCATTTCTTCTTAAATACTTCATTTTTTTCTTCCATTAAAAATGGACCAAACAGAATAGCCTGTTCCCGTTCTTTTCCTTCATAAGGCTTTAAAGGATTCCCTTTTTCAGCGGCAAGAATTTCATAGATTTTCTGATCCTCTTCCAGGATGCTCTCGCCGGTTAGCTCCCAGCCGTTTTCTATCAGCCACGATCTGATGAGATTCGCATTTACATTTGGCTGCAGAATCAGCTTTTCTGCCACATCCAGTTTGTCTTTTCCCGACTCCAGGATTTTGGCAATCAGGCCTCCGCCCATTCCGGCAATTGTGACACAAGTGGCTTCTGACGGCTTCAGCACTGACAGACCATCCCCTTTTCGGACGTCGATCAAATGCTGCAAACCAGTCCGCTCCACCTGCTTAACAGCGGATCGATAGGGACCCTCCACCACTTCTCCGGCAATGGCTTTTTGAGCCTTGCCATTCATAACCGCAAAGCATGGCAGGTAGGCATGGTCTGACCCTATATCAGCAAGGACAGAGCCCTCCTGAATATAATCTGCTACCGCTTCTAATCTTCTCGATAATTTTAATTCATTCATGTCCGTCACCTTTTGCCTATAATTTATGTATACTCCTTTTATTTTAGGTGAAGTGAATCACGATGTCCAACGGCTGCCGCAGCCAAACAAAAAACCCCTTCAGCAGGGGCATTGAGCACATTATTTAAGTTCGGAAACCCATTTTGCCACTTCATCCAGCTTCTTTTCGTCAGGTACCAGGTTTGGAGGCATTCCGCCGCCGCCGTTTTTGATTTTGTCTTTAATTTCATCTACGCTTAATCCTGTACCGGCAAGCTTCGGCCCTACCCCGCCTTCATAGTTTTCACCATGGCAGGAGATGCACTTTCCCTTATAGATTTCTTCTGGAGAAAGGTTTGCGACATTTTCTGTCTTAGGCTTTTCTTCATCTCCGCCAGCCATTTTTTCAGCATCACCAAGCCCTTTAACCGAGAAAAAGAGCATGAGCCCTATACCGAAAACAGCAATTAAGACAAAAGGTATTAGCGGATTCCGTTTCATTATTTCTCCTCCCAGACTTCGTCTCTCTCTGTATGTAGTAATCGCCATAAACTTCCTTCATTTTACTTTATCTTAGAGGGAAGGAAAAGAGAAGGAATCAAATTTCATCCAAAACTTTTATCTTTTTCCAAATAATCAGCTCAGCATCCGATCTGCCTGGCAATAACCATTCTTTGGACTTCACTCGTCCCCTCGCCAATCTCAAGCAATTTAGCGTCGCGTAAAAACCGCTCTACATGATAATCCTTCATGTACCCATAGCCGCCATGAATCTGAATAGCCTGGTTCGTAACCTCTGAACAGATTTCGGAAGCATAAAGCTTACACATGGACGCTTCTTTCGTAAAGGCTTTCCCCTGATCCTTCAGCCACGCTGCTTTATAAACCATTGTTCTTGCAAGCTCAACTTTCATGGCCATATCTGCCAGCTTAAACTGAATAGACTGGAATGCGGATAAGCTTTTGTTAAATTGCTTTCTCTCCTTCGCATAAGCCAGCGCTTTTTCGAAAGCGGCCTGGGCAATTCCCACTCCCATTGCTCCAATCCCGATTCGTCCTCCGTCCAGTGTAATGAGAAACTGCTTAAAGCCCTTCCCTCTTTCTCCAAGCAAATTTTCTTCAGGAACGATTACATCCTCAAGGACCAGCTCGGTTGTATTTGATGCATTCAGTCCCATCTTGTCATAATTATCAATAACTGTAAAACCGGGTGAATCCGTTGGAACGATAATAGCACTGATCTCTTTATGGCCCTCTTTTCTGCCTGTGATGGCTGTAAGGGCCAGGAACTTAGCGTAGGAAGCATTAGTAATAAAGCACTTGCTCCCATTAATGACGAAGCTTCTGTCTTTTAAAACGGCTTCAGTAGCCGTACCCCCTGCATCAGAGCCGGCGTTAGGCTCAGTCAGACCGAAAGCACCTAAAGACTCCCCTGAACAGATTTTAGAAAGATATTCCCTTTTTTGCTCCTCCGTCCCAAAGAGATGGATCGGCGCTCCTCCCAGTGAGATATGAGCTGAATAGGTAATTCCGGTAGATGCGCACGCTCTGCTTAACTCCTCTGTCACTATAGCAAAGCTCACCGTGTCCGCTCCGGCTCCGCCGTATTCTTCCGGAAAAGGAAGTCCAAGCATCCCCATCTCGCCCAGCTGCTTAAAGACGTGCACCGGAAACTCTTTTGTCTTATCTCTTTCTTCTGCCCCAGGTGCAACCTCAGCAATGGAAAACTCCCTTATCGTTCTTTGTACCATTTTCTGTTCAGCCGTTAACTCAAAATTCATCCAATCCCCCCTGAATAATGAACACGCTTACAATAACAGTATAAGAGGAAAGGGGTTTTTTCACAACTTTTAAAATATTTAATATTCTATTCCTCTTTAAAAGCAGCTAGAGGATAAAAGAAGCAGCAGTCATCAGGATTCCTGCAGTCCCTGCGGCAAAGAAGGAGCGCAGCTTAAAACGAACGGAAAACAGGATCCACATAAGACTGTTCAGCACGACAGCTGCTGCATATGCAGGTGTTCTAGGCCAACCCAATAAGTCTGCACCTGTAAGAGAACTAAATAACAGGATCGAAAACACAACTCCCATGTAATAAAAAACGAGTTTCTGTTTTCTGCTGAAATATAATGCGGGTAGCATCCCGAGGAGAAAAGCAGCAAACAGGGCCATTTGCAATGAAGAGTTCATTTCAGTAAAATAGATAAAAAGTGATGCAGGCATCAGCAACATGATAAAAATTGGGATATAGAAACCCGTCTTTTTTCTTCGCTTTGCATCATTCTCCTGCTCTCCCTCTGTATAAAGTGCAAGAAGGAAATCACAGTATGTATCCGGAAGAAGCTTGCTTGACTTCCAGTGCCTGATCTCGTCAATAATGATTTTTTTTCTATCCATGTTCATTCAGTCATACCTCACTGGGTCTATGATACCTTTATTGTAATGAGGTTTGCATTCTTCGTAAACATAAATTATTTTAGTAAGCGCTTACCCCGGAATTATTATAGGGATGGAGAGATTAGGGAGCTTCATATTAATTCGCAGAAGTGCTGGATAAAAAAAAGAAAGACGGTTATCCGCCTTTCCTTCCTACTCCAGAAAATCTTTTAATCGCTTGCTTCTGCTTGGGTGCCGAAGCTTTCTTAAAGCTTTTGCTTCGATTTGACGGATACGCTCGCGGGTAACACCAAACACTTTGCCGACCTCTTCCAGTGTCCGTGTACGGCCATCGTCCAGTCCAAAACGGAGACGAAGGACATTTTCTTCACGGTCTGTAAGCGTATCAAGAACGTCTTCAAGCTGCTCCTTTAGAAGTTCATAAGCAGCATGCTCTGAAGGTGAGGTTGCGTCCTGATCTTCGATAAAATCCCCGAGGTGGGAATCATCTTCTTCACCAATCGGCGTTTCAAGTGATACCGGCTCCTGAGCAATCTTAAGAATTTCCCTTACTTTTTCAGGAGTTAAATCCATATCCTCTGCAATTTCTTCCGGTGAAGGCTCACGTCCAAGATCCTGAAGGAGCTGCCGCTGAACACGGATTAATTTGTTAATGGTTTCGACCATATGCACAGGAATACGGATTGTACGGGCCTGATCGGCGATCGCTCTTGTAATGGCCTGACGGATCCACCACGTAGCATACGTACTGAATTTATACCCTTTGCGGTAGTCGAATTTTTCAACAGCCTTCATCAGTCCCATGTTTCCTTCCTGAATCAGGTCAAGGAACAGCATGCCTCGTCCGACATAGCGCTTGGCGATACTTACAACGAGACGAAGGTTTGCTTCAGCAAGACGGCGTTTAGCCTCTTCATCGCCTTCTTCGATCCGTTTAGCCAGTTCAATTTCTTCATTGGCCGATAGAAGGTCTACACGCCCGATCTCTTTTAAATACATTCTGACAGGATCATTGATTTTGACTCCCGGCGGAACGCTCAGATCATTCAGGTCGAACTCTTCTTCTTTCGCTAAATCCTGTATGTTAGGGTCTTCTGCTTCACCATTTTCTCCTTGAAGCTCAACACCTTGTTCACCAAGAAATTCATAATACTCATCCATTTGGTCTGATTCCATTTCAAAGCTTGACATACGTTCAGCAATTTCCTCATATGTCAATGAACCGCGCTTTTTACCGATCTCGGTAAGCTGATCCTTTACTTGATCCAGCGTCAGTTCTGTGTCATGGGTTTGTTTGTCAGCCATTGGATCCCCTCCTTCCAAAACTTGAAGCCTTCTCAGGCAGTTAGATTTTTCGCTGCCTTATCATAAGACGGCTTAGTGTGCTATAGATGAACTCCATGTAAAATGGATGGTCATTTTTTCAGTATCCTGATCATTGCGCAGCAGCCTGCTGCTGAACAATGAACCGGTGTATTCCCTTAGGATCAGCCCCTTAAAGAGCGCTTGAGCTGAACGATCTCCATGGCAATTCTCGCTGCTTTTACAAAGTCGCGCTGCTTCTCTGCCTCGTTTTTCTCCGCTTCCTTTTCCTGCAGATCGCGGATTTTTGGATAGTTCAGGATCTGTTTCATGTAATCCTGGATTTCGGCAGGGGCAGGATCATCACTGACTTGCATCATGGCTATATCTGATGCTGCAGACATCAGTTCTCTGCTTGGGAGCCTTTGGAGAAAGGTGCTGATGTTTCCGTCGGATCCTTCTTCATAATAAGCAAATAAATAAGTGGCAATTGCGCGGTGCTCTTCAATATTAAATTCGATCCCGAGAGTATCCAGCACCTTTTGGGCGGCGTCCCTGCTCTTCAGCATATGGGCAAGCAGCATCCGTTCAGCATTATGATAGGCCGGAAGCAGCTTTTTCTTTTTTCGGGGTGCCATAGGCTTATCAGCAGCCGCCCTGTTCTGCTCCGGTTTGCCTCTCGGCTTTCCGGAAGTTCTCGCAATCTCACCAAGCCTCTCTTTTAGGATCTCCATTCCTATTGAGTATTCCTGAGAGAGCTGTTTAAGATAGATCTCCTGTTCAAGCGGATTGGATAATTCAGCAATCTCCTTAAGAATCTGCTCCATATACTGAATTCTTTCCGCTTCATTCTGAAGATTTTTCCCGCGTTTAAAATAATTCATCTTAAAGGCCATAACAGAGACGCTCGCCCCTATTACATCCTGGCGGAACTTTTCAGCTCCATACCGGTTGATGTAGTCATCAGGGTCCAAGCCATCCGGGATCATGGCTACTTTAACAGCCGCACCAGCCTGAATCAGCGTTTTAGCAGAGCGCAGCGTGGCTTCCAGTCCGGCTTTATCGGAATCATAGCAAAGCACGATCTCCAGACTGTTGCGTTTTAAAATCTTAGCCTGTTCATCTGTCAGCGCTGTTCCCATTGCGGCAACGGATTGCTCCACTCCTGCTTTTGAAGCGGAAATCACATCAGCAAAGCCTTCAAGAAGCACCGCTTGCTGATGTTTTCTTATATGTAGCCTTGCTTTATGGAAATTGTACAGCACCTTGCTTTTATTAAATAATTTCGTTTCAGGGCTGTTCAAATACTTGGGCTGTTCGTCCGTGAGCACTCTTCCTGAAAAGGCGATCGTATTCCCATTATGATCAAGAATAGGAAACATGATCCGGTTTCGAAAGCGGTCCAGGAAATCGGATCCGTCGTTCTTTTTCACCAGCAGCCCTGCCTGTTCCATCAGCGGGAGGCTGAAACCTCTTTTGGCCAGAAATTTCGCTGCAAAATTCCAGGAAGGAAGCGAGTACCCGATTTCAAAATGCTCGATGGATTCTTTGGTGAACCCTCTTTGAATCAGATATTCCAAGGCAGTCTCGCCCTCTTTTGTATTTACCAGCAAATGGTGGTAAAATTTCTTTAGAAGCTCATGGGCTTTTAGCATGACAGCAGAATCCTGGTCACGGCCCTCTCCTGAAGGTTCCGAGAGCTTAGGGGTATCTTCCGGAAGGGCGATCCCTTCTTTTTCTGACAGCTGCCGAACCGCTTCAACAAATTCATAGCCTTCCATTTGCATGAGGAAGGAAAAGACGTTTCCCCCTGCTCCGCAGCCAAAGCAGTGAAAGATCTGCTTATCTGGAGAAACAGAAAAAGATGGTGTATTTTCACCATGAAACGGACAAAGCCCAAAATAATTGCGGCCCTGTTTTTTTAATTGAACGTATTCTCCGATCAGATCGACGATGTCCACGGATTGCTGAATTTTATTGACAGCATCCTCAGGAATTCTCTGAGCCATACTAACATCCCCGTGTTTCAATTATTCGAGACTTAGGATTCAATCCCTGCAAGTTTCGACAAGATTTTTTCTAAGGAATCTGCAAAATTTTTGCGGTCTGCATCCAGAAAAGGCTTCGGTCCTTTGGAATGGATTCCCTCTCTTCTGCCTTTAGCAGATAAATACCGGAATTGTAAAGCCGTGTCTATATTTTGCTCTGTATAATGTTTACCCCGTGGCGTCAAAACCATAACGTTTTTTTTCAGGAGCAAGCCTGCCAATCCAATATCCTGAGTGACCACAATATTGTCCGGTCTTGTGTGGTTAACGATATAGAGGTCTGCCGATTCTTTTTCAGCATCCACATACACCCACTTTTTTCCGAGTGTTTCCATCGTCATGTGGTTGTACGATGCTACAAACACCGTCTCCGCTTGATAAGCATCAGCCAGCTGTACGATTTCATTCTTAACTGGGCAAGCATCGGCATCGACAACTATTTTCAGCTTTTTTTCGGCATTTTTCTCTATTCTCCATCACTCCGTTAAAATCCTTCTTTCAAAGCAGAATCCTGCAACTGAACATGCAGCACCGGAAAACAAGTCCAGCCTGCTTGCTTCAGCTTCCAGTTAAATCAGTCTTTGTCGATTTATTTTTGCTGAATCCACTTGACAGATACTAGTAAATAGTTTATTCTACCGCTTCAAAGTCTAAACCTAAAAAGTGTAATTTTATCACAATTTTTTATTATAATACAAAGTCTCTACTTTTTCTATCCTTTTGATTTAATTTCGCAGAAGGATTTTTGCTCGTCCTGTATTTATTCAAATGAAAGCCCGGCTGAACTTTTTTCAGCTGGGCTTCATTCATCATTCATTTGTCAACAATGCTTTGAATGCACCTTTAAGGCAGGATAGCAGAATTCCCTTATCCAACCGCTATTGCTATTGTCCAGCTTCGGGCGCTACCGTCTCTCAGCGCTGGGCAAGCGCCCTCCGCTTTTCTTATTGTCCAGCTCCGGCGGCTAGCCTCTCGAGGTCATAAGCCACTCATCCTGCGGAAGGGAGGACGCCTTCCTCCGGCTGATTGTCTTATGCTTGTCGAGGCTGCACAAGCCGCCTCCGCTTTTCTTATTGTCCAGCTCCGGCGGCTAGCCTCTCGAGGTCATAAGCCACTCATCCTGCGGAAGGGAGGACGCCTTCCTCCGGCTGATTGTCTTATGCTTGTCGAGGCTGCACAAGCCGCCTCCGCTTTTCTTATTGTCCAGCTCCAGGCGCTAGCGCTTCGGCCGCTTCGCTCTCTCGGTCAAGGCAAAGTGCGCCTTTCGGTCGAGAGCTCCACCGTCTCTCAGCGCTGAGCAAGCGCCCTCCGCTTTTCTTATTTACTCATGATGGTTTGGATGATGTTTGCTGTTTCTTCTACCGCTTTATTGGATACATCGATGACGTTGCAGCCGATTCGGTCTACGATTTTATCAAAGTATTGTATTTCTTCATTGATCCGGTCAATATTTGCATAGATCGCCTGATCATTCAGGCCGAGTGATTTTAGGCGCTCCCGCCGGATATTGTTGAGCTTTTCAGCACTGATTTTTAAACCGATGCATTTCTTAGGAGGAATCTTAAAAAGTTCTTCCGGCGGTTCTACTTCCGGTACGATTGGAACGTTGGCTACTTTAAAGCGTTTATGAGCAAGGTATTGGGACAACGGGGTTTTAGATGTCCTTGATACCCCGATCAGGATGATGTCCGCTTTGAGAAGTCCTCTCGGATCGCGGCCATCATCATATTTTACGGCAAATTCAATCGCCTCTACTTTTTTGAAATAATCTTCATCCAGCTTGCGAACCCGGCCCGGCTCATACTTTGCCTGAATGCCATAGGATGTTTCCATTTTATCGATCAGCGGACCGATGATGTCGTGAATCGGCACGTTTCTGACCGAAGCAAGCTGGATCAGATAATGGCGCAATTCAGGGACTACGAGTGTAAAACAAATGATGGCTCCGTCCATTTGCGCATAGGATACGACCTCTTCAAGAGTGGTTTTGTCCTCGACATACGGAATACGCTTAATGACGGTATTCGCCGCTGTACCGTTGAACTGGCTGATTGCCGCTTTTACGACAAGTTCTGCTGTTTCCCCTACTGAATCGGATACTACATAAATGACTCGGTTGTTCATCCCGTTCCCCCGCTTCCCTTAAGCTAAATAATATCGTTATCTGCAAGCCTCATCAGAATTTTTGTCATATTGGTCTTTGTGATCCTGCCAATGACCTCAAACCCTTTATCTGTATCCCGGATGATCGGGAGGGCGTCTATTTGCTTTTCTATAAGGGATTTTGCCACGTCCATGATATAGTCATCATTCCGGCAGACGGTTATGTTCGGCATCCGTGTCATGATGATGTTTACAGGGATGGAGGCAAGCTCCTGTTTGCCAATGCTTGCGCGCAAAAGGTCCTTTCTGGAGAGTACTCCGACAAGCAGTGAATCTTTATCTACAACAAATAAAGTGCCTACGTCCTCCAGAAACATGGTGACAATCGCATCGTACACCGAGACACCTTCACTTACGACTACAGGGATGGATTGAAAATCCTTTACCTGCAGCTTTTTGAGCTTATCACTTAACAATTGATTTCCCGTTTTTCCTGTATAAAAATAGCCCACCCTTGGCCTTGCTTCGAGATAGCCAGACATTGTGAGGATGGCAAGGTCAGGCCGCAGAGTAGCACGTGTCAGATTTAATTGATCCGCTATATGTTCCCCGGTTATCGGCCCGTTTTCCTTCACGATTTGAAGGATGATTTCCTGCCGCTTGTTCAGTTCGATTAGACTCACCACCAGTTCCGGCATTCTGCGGATCAGCTGCTTCCGCAAAGATTATGTAAAGAATGAAACGATACCATACCTATTATATATGATACTCCGCAGAAAAAAGGCATGAAATAGAGCAGTGGATCCTGAAAAACAGGATCCGGCTCCCCCATTATTTTACAAGGATTACGTTGGTTTCGGCAAATGAATGGATCACCTCGGCGATTTGCTTCATCTGGGCAAGCCGGTTTGTTTTGATTGCCTCTTCCTTTGCCATTACCATTGTATGCTCGAAATAAGCTGTAATCTCAGGGGTCATTGACTTCAGGAAGGCAAATGCCCTTCGGAAATCGGACGCCTCCGTGGCTTGATGATAGCCGGCAATGGCTTCTTCTGCTTTTCGATGCAGGATTGCTTCTTGTTCATTTTCAAATAGCTCTGGGTTTACGACAGCAGTTTCATCTGCTTTCCCTGCTATGTTCAATACCCGTGAGAAGGCTTCAATTGTTTCTTTAAATCCTTTACCGGCAGTTTCGGCGTCCAGCAAGACTGCACGCTGAACCATAGAGGTAACTTCCATATCAGAGGATTGAAGAATCGCTTCCACTATGTCATAGCGGATTTTCTTCTCATCCATAACATATTTCGCTCTCATTTTGAAAAATCCTGTTAAATCCTCTATTCGTTTTTCAGATGGAGCGGATGGCAGAAGCCCGTTGGAAAGCTGGAACAGCTCAGGCAATGAGATCTTCCAGTTATTAGCAAGAAGGATCTGGACGATGCCGCTTGCTTGTCTTCTTAGGGCATAAGGGTCCTGAGATCCTGTTGGGATCATGCCGATCGAGAAAAACGCACATATTGTGTCCAGCTTATCCGCAATGGATACAACAGCTCCAGCCTGAGATGCAGGAACAGGGTCATCCGAGTGTCTTGGGCTGTAATGCTCATTGATGGCTGCGGCGACCGCTTCTTTTTCGCCAAGAATTTTTGCATACTTTTCTCCCATAACCCCTTGCAGCTCCGGAAACTCGTAAACCATATGGGAAACCAGGTCAAATTTGCTGATTTGAGCCGCCCGTTTTGCATCTGACCGAACCGTTTCATCCAGTTCCAATCTCATAGCCAGGGATTCTGTAAGTGCTGTAACTCTTCTCACTTTATCTCCAACTGTACCCAATTCTTCGTGGAAAACGACTTTTTCCAGTTTGCTGAGTGCGGCATCAATTTGCAGTTTATGATCCTCTTTGTAGAAGAAATCAGCATCGGACAGACGGGCTCTCAGAACCTTTTCGTTCCCCCGCGCCACCTGCTCAAGATACTCTTCATTCCCGTTCCTGACGGTAACAAAATGCGGGAGCAGGACTCCGTTTTGATCCTTTACCGGGAAATAGCGCTGGTGTTCCTTCATTGTGGTGACCAATACTTCCTCAGGAAGGGAAAGATAATCCTTTTCAAAATTGCCATACAGAGCAGTAGGATATTCAACGAGATTGTTTACTTCCTCAAGAAGCTCTTCATCAACCGGAATTACCCAGCTATTTTCAGAGCCCAAGCGGTCCAGCTGCTTTCGGATCGTATCCTTCCGCACGTCCGGATCAGCGATGACATATTGATCTCTAAGCTGATCCTCATAGCTTGACGGGCTCTCAATGCGGATGGAGTTCGAGCCAAGGAAACGATGGCCGCTTGTCGTATGGCTGCTGTGCACCCCTGCAAGCTCAAAAGGAATAACCTCTGAGCCGAATAAAGCGGTTATGCTCTTAATCGGGCGCGCATACCGCATATCCTGAGTTCCCCATCTCATATTTTTGGGAAAGGTCAGACTGGATACTACTTTATCAAGGCCTTTGAGCAGCTCAAAGGTAAGCTTGCCTTTTATATGCTTTTGGACATGAACGTATTCAACCCCGTTTATTTCTTTAAAATAAATGTCCTCTACGGCAGCACCCTGGCCGCGGGAGAACCCAATTGCAGCTTTACTCCAATTCCCTTCTGAATCTAAAGCAATCTTTCTTGATGGTCCTTTTGCTTCTTCTGTAACATCCTCCTGCTTTTCAGCCAGTCCTTTGACAAGAACGGCCAGCCGGCGGGGGGTTGAAAGCCGGTGAATGGACTGATACGGAATGGCAAGTTCGTTAAGCCAGCCTTCCATTTTTTCTCCAAGCTGGTTCATCGAGCTGGTAACAAACCTGGCAGGCAATTCCTCCAGTCTGATTTCCAGCAGCAGATCTCGATTATTCATGAATTTCCGCCTCCTCATCCTTTACCATAGGGAAGCCTAATTTTTCCCTTTCATCATAGAACGTCTTTGCCACTTTACGCGCCAAGTTACGGACCCGGCCGATGTAGCCGGTCCGTTCCGTCACCGAGATGGCTCCCCTTGCGTCCAGCAGATTAAACGTATGAGAGCACTTCAGCACGTAATCATACGCGGGATGGACAAGACCTTCATCCATCTGACGGTGTGCTTCCTTTTCGTAAACTGTAAATAAATGAAAGAGCATCTCGGGATCAGACGTCTCAAACGTGTATTTGGAATGTTCATACTCCGGCATTCCAAAAATGTCCTTCACTGTATATCCTTCTGTCCACTCGAGATCAAACACGTTTTCTTTGTCTTGAATGTAAGAGGCCAGCCGCTCAATGCCATATGTAATTTCCACAGAAACCGGCTTGCATTCCAGCCCGCCAACCTGCTGAAAGTAGGTGAACTGGGTAATTTCCATGCCATCCAGCCAGACTTCCCAGCCCAGTCCTGCACAGCCTAATGAAGGGTTCTCCCAGTTATCTTCAACAAAACGGATATCATGCTTTAACGGGTCAATCCCCAATGCTTTCAATGAATCCAGGTAAAGCTCCTGAATGTTATCCGGTGATGGCTTCATAATGACTTGGAACTGATGATGCTGATAAAGCCTGTTCGGATTTTCCCCATAGCGTCCGTCTGCCGGGCGTCTTGAAGGTTCAACGTAAGCAACATTCCAGGGCTCAGGTCCGATTGCCCGTAAAAATGTGTAAGGGCTCATTGTTCCGGCACCTTTTTCAGTATCGTAGGCTTGCATTAAAATACAGCCTTGATCTGACCAGTGCTTTTGCAGCGTCAAGATCATATTTTGAATGTTCATTTCTTTTCCCTCCAATTTATAAAGCGGCAGCGAAACGAGAAAAAACTCCCGCCCCTATGCCATTCAATCATGACATAGGGACGAGAGTTACCCGCGGTTCCACCCTACTTGGGAGACCGGGAGAAATTCGCCCCTGTCTTCCCCTCTTTTAACTGAACATGCTCCGGAATGCCTTTCCCAGCTGCCTGCAATCCGGCTTTCACCGTCCCGGATTCGCTTCATACAAGCGGATGCTGATACTTCTTTCCTTCTTCGCATGGATGTTTATCGATTGATTATATACGAATCATAATGAAAATTGAACAGGATGTCAACCGGCTTAGAGCTGATCACGCAAACTCTCCATCTGGTCCATAAACCGTTTGGATTTCAGGTACAGACCAGAGTATTCCTGATAGTAGCTGTCCAGGACGAGCTTCAGTTCCTTTTTGGTTTCTTCTTTGACCGATATTTTCCCAAGGCGGTTTAATTCAAAGAAGTAGAGCAGCCTCAGCATTTTCACAGTTCCCTGTGAAATGGGAAGGCGGTAAGGATCCATTTCAAAACAGCGATGGCACAAAAAGCCTGCTTCACGGACAGAAAAATGGAAAGTGCCCTCTGTACTTCCGCAATTTGCACACCCGTTTAAATGAGGGGTAATTCCCAAAACGGGAAGCATTTTAAGCTCAAACATGCGCAATAATATATCTGGATCAAGCCCTTCATCCAAATGCTGAAAGAGTTGAAGAAAAAGCTCAAAAAGAAACGGATTGCGCTGGAGATTTTCTGTTCCTTTGTCCAGAAGTTCAGCCATATAGGATGCATAAGCGGTCAGAAATAGATCTTCTCTGATCGACCGCATGGATGCAATCGTTTCAGCCTGCTGCAGGCTGCCCAGACCGGATGATTTATGAAACATAAACATTCCATAAGTAAAAAGCTGGGTCATGGCAGATAAACGGCTGTTTGGTTTTTTCGCCCCTCTAGCCATGACTCCGACTTTACCCAGCTCTCTCGTGTAAATCGTTACAATTTTATTGTTTTCCCCGTAATTGGAGGATCGTATGATGATTCCTTCGCATTTTTGGAGCACCTTTTCCTCTCCATTCGGAAGGGCCGGTTATCAAATCAGCGGAAAATCGGGACTGGCCAGCTCATCCTCCTGTGCCTCGGGTCCATCAGCATGCTCCTTTTCCATTTCCTTAAAAAGAAGATACGTGTCAATATTACCTGTCTGATAAAATACCTGCCAGGTAAAATCCTTCATGTTACCCCCACCTTTCGTCTAGAAGAACAGAAAAGCTTATACCAATTTTCTTATTGATAGGATGACCCCGGCTCCTTCTTATCATGTTAAACAATATTTGTTAATTTGTGCTTTACAAAATTAAAATTAGTATTCATCTTCCCGGAACCCGTAATCTCTCAGCTGGTTCATCTTATTTCTCCAGTCTTTCTGAACCTTTACCCACAGTTCAAGAAATACTTTGGAACCGAGGAGTGCTTCAATATCCACCCTTGCGCGCTGCCCGACTTCCTTCAGCATCTTTCCCTGCTTGCCGATGACGATTCCTTTTTGGGAGTCGCGCTCCACAACTACCGTCGCAGCTACATAAACGGAAGCATTTTCCTCCCGCCGTTCGATTGCATCTATAACGACCGCTACGGAATGGGGAATTTCCTCTCTGGTCAGATGGAGAACCTTTTCCCTGACCAGCTCGGAAATAATAAACCGTTCCGGATGGTCTGTCACCTGATCTGCCGGATAGTATTGCGGTCCTTCAGGCAAATACGACTGAATTTGCTGAAGAAGGGTTTCCACATTGTTTCCCTGCAGAGCGGAAATCGGCACCACTTCTTTGAAAGGATATAGGGCTTTGTACTTTTCGATCAGAGGAAAAATCTGATCCGGATGAAGCTGATCAATTTTATTGATGACAAGAAAGACCGGTGTCTTTACTTCTTTTAGCTTTTCAATGATAAATTCATCGCCGCGTCCGTACCCTTCTTCTGCATTGATCATAAACATGATCAAATCTACTTCCCGCAAGGTATTTTGGGCTACCTTCATCATAAAGTCGCCAAGCTTATGCTTCGGTTTATGAATACCCGGTGTGTCGATAAAGATTGTCTGAGCATCATCCGTTGTGAGAACCCCTTGAATTTTATTGCGTGTTGTTTGGGGCTTGTCGCTCATAATGGCAATTTTCTGTCCGATTACCCGGTTAAGAAATGTTGATTTACCTACATTCGGACGGCCAATAATGGAAACAAACCCTGATTTATAGCCATTTTTAGTCATTTAAATCCTCCGCTGAAAATGCTCCAGGCAATAGATCGCCCACTGTAAGGTGTTCGATATCCCCGTTCATGTTCGTTAATATTACTTTCATATCTTTGCTGCAAAGCTCAGAAATTACCTGCCGGCATGCCCCGCACGGCGGTACAGGTCTTGCTGTATCCGCTACAACCGCGATTGCCTCATAATCCTGTTCACCTTCAGAATACGCTTTAAACAATGCAGTGCGCTCCGCACAATTGCACATGCTGTACGCGGCATTTTCTATGTTGCAACCGCCGAATATTTTACCTGATTTGGATAACAGCGCTGCGCCAACTTTAAATTTAGAATAGGGCACATACGCTCTTTCCCGAGCTGCCTTTGCTTCGGTGATTAATTGTTCTATGTTCATGCCGCGAGTCATCCTTTCATCTTCAAATCAGCCGTATCTGCTTTTATTTTACCCTATTGCGTCTGCTTTTTCACGTCTGCACAGGGAAAATTAAAATAAATAATTAGAATATTCTAAAAAATACCCAGAAGTCTAGGGACAAATATGAGCAGGCCGATAATGACGGCTGTGACGGCTGCGATGAGTACAGCTCCTGCCGCCGCATCCTTCGCTGCTTTTGCCAGCGGGTGACTTTCCAGCGTAATAAGATCCACAGTCCGTTCGATCGCTGTATTCATCAGTTCAAGTGAGAGCACAGCCCCTATGGACCCGGTAATCATAAACCACTCGACCGCTGAAATCCTGAAAACGATCCCTGCAGTGACAGCTGCCAGTGTGAAAAAGCAATGAATCTGAAAATTCCTTTCATGACGGAAAACATCCATAATCCCATCCCAGGCGCAGACAAAGCTCCGTATAAGGCGCTTGCTTTCAGAGGTTTTCTGATCTCGTAAGCCCATAGGAATCTAAAATCCCCTTCTGCTTAGTAAACATTACTTTTTCATCTTCGTCTGTCATGTGATCATAGCCAAGCAAATGCAAAAAGCCGTGTACCGCCAAAAAACCCAGCTCCCTTTTAAAACTGTGGCCGTAGTCCTCGGCCTGCTCCTTTGTTCTCTCAACGGAAATGATAATGTCTCCAAGAACTTGAGGCATGTCCACACCAATGATTTCTATTTCATCTTCCCCCTGCTCTTCCATAGCAAAGGAAATTACATCCGTCGGCTGATCTTTATGTCTGTACTCTTTATTTATCTGCTGAATTCCGGCATTATCCGTAAAGGTAACGGATACTTCCGCCCCGTCCTTCACCTGCTCCTCGACTGCAGCAAACTGTAAGAGCTCCTCTACAATCAGGAGATCATCCGGGGTCAGCAGTGCCGTTTCATCCGATAAGTCTATTATAAGCCGTTTGCTGTTCATGCTTGTTTCACCTTCTGCTTTGTTAGTTCAGGATATTCAATTCGGGAATGGAAAATCCCTTTAAGTGATTCACAAAAGGATTGTGCCACAATATCCAGTTCTTTTAATGTTAAATCACATTCGTTAAGCTGTCCATCCTGGAGCCGGTCCGCAATAATCCCCCGCACCAGCTTTTGGATGCGTTCCGGAGTCGGACTCGACATGGAACGAACGGCAGCCTCTACGCTGTCTGCAATTGAAATGACAGCAATTTCGCGGGTTTGCGGTTTTGGACCGGGATACCGGAATTCTTCTTCAAGAATTTCATCGCCGCGTTCTTTTGCTTTGTAATAAAAATATTTCAAAAGGCTCGTTCCGTGATGCTGTTCCGCAATATCGACAAACTCTTTCGGCATTTTATGCTTTCTCAGCATATCAGCACCATCTGCAGCATGGGCAATAATCACGTTTTTGCTCAGCTGCGGAGAAAGCTTATCGTGCGGGTTTTCCATCTTCATTTGATTTTCAATAAAATACTGCGGACGCTTCGTCTTGCCAATATCATGATAGTAGGCTCCCACCCTGGCTAGAAGCCCGTTTGCACCTATCGCCTCACAGGCTGACTCAGACAAATTGGCTACCATGACGCTATGATGGTACGTTCCCGGGGTCTCGGTCAGAATTTTCCGGAGCAATGGATGGTTAGGATTGGAAAGCTCAATCAGGCGTAAAGTTGAAAGCAAGCCGAAGCCTGTTTCAAAAAACGGCTGAATTCCCAATGCCAAAACCGAAGCAGCTGCCCCGGATATTGCTGCCATAATGAAATAGCTGCCAATCTCCAGATTCGAATAATTTCCGTTCTGCATCATGGTTACCGCAGTGATCATCAAAATGTTCACAAGGGAAACGAGCAGTCCTGCCTGAAGAATTCTCGAGCGGAGATTATGCTTATTTAAAAACAGCACACCAGCCAGGCTGCCGGCGAGATAATAGATTCCCATGCTGAAATTGAAGGTCCCTGTAATTCCGTCATTAAAAATGATGCTTCCGCATACAGAAAGTATGATGCTTGATAGGATCGCCTGCCGCTCGCTTATGAGCAGCTTTACAAGCATAGGACCCATAGCAGCAGGAACGATCAGGCCGATGTAAGCGATATCGAGCTGCTGGAACAGGCTGATTGCTTTCATAAACAAAAGGGCGATAGTGAACACGAGGAAAAACAGGAGAAGAGAGAGATTTTTGTTCTCATAAGCCTTCTTCTGGTTCTCAAAATAATAGATCAAGACCGATACCGTTAGAAGGACAAAGATGGAAAGTCCTAAAAACGGCTTAAATGACTGTTTATTATTCACGAGGCCGGCAAGTTCCAGCTTGTGATAAATTTCAGGGGAAATAGTCTGCCCTTCGGAAACAATGATCTGCCCCTGCCTGATGACACTTTCTTTAACACTATCCTTCGCCTGCTGCCTTTTCTGTGTAGTCGCTGCGTCATCATATATGTA
This sequence comes from Metabacillus sp. 113a, assembly GCF_050107635.1. Classification (NCBI taxonomy): domain Bacteria; kingdom Bacillati; phylum Bacillota; class Bacilli; order Caryophanales; family Bacillaceae; genus Metabacillus; species Metabacillus sp. 113a. Next base: position 23,694 of record NZ_JBNILJ010000010.1, read on the forward strand.
ATTGGGGATAATGGCATACTGGCTGATTTCGATGGCAGACTGCAAAACTTCAGAGGTAAGAGGGGAATATTGAAGCTCTTTCTCTGCCTGCTCCTTAGCATCATCCAGCTGATCTGTGGATATCTCCCGGCTCATAACTTTATTAACCGTAGTAACTACAGATTCCTTTGCTACTTTTAGCTCTTCAGGAGAAGCGCTGAGCAAGGGAACCAGCGTGTCTCTGGAAACTTTCTGTTTAAGGCCATCTGCAAGCTTTTCTTCAAGCATAGTCAGCTTTTCTTCTTCCGTAAACGGTTTCACTTCAGCATCTTCCTGCTGATCTTCCTGTCCGGTTTTCTGAGGCTCTTCATTTACCTCAATAGCTGAATTGTAAATAAAATTAACCAGGGTGACCCGGCTTTCTGAGTACTCTTCAACAAGCTTATACTGATCCTCCACTTGCTGATACGCTTCCGTTTTTTTCCGTTCCGTTTCCTCTGTATCCACTACTGTAATCGGGGAGTACAGTGTTTGCTTTGAAATATCGAGGAGTTCTATATCGAGATTCTCCGGCTTTACACTCCCGTACAGGGTAGCAAATAAAACAGCCCCAAAGAGAACATACACGATATAATGCAAAAAGCGGTACTGGTTAATCACATCGATTTGTTTTTTTAAGCCTGTCCTCTTTTTCTTCATGCCCGGCACCTCCCTGCAGCTAAAGTTAAAGGCCGAATCGCTGATTATAGACAGACAGATGACCCGGTCGGATCATCTGTCATCAGCTCTCGTTATTCTGGTAAGCTTGAATGATTTTTCCAACAAGAGGGTGTCTGACTACATCTGACTGCTCCAGTTCAACAAACGAAATTCCATTGACTTGATTAAGGGTTTGCCGTGAAATGGCGAGTCCGGATTTAACGCCTTTTGGAAGATCCACCTGGGTGATATCCCCGGTAACAACCATTTTCGAGCCGAAACCGAGCCTCGTCAGAAACATTTTCATTTGAGCAGGTGTCGTATTCTGTGATTCATCAAGAATAACGAAGGCATCATCCAGTGTACGGCCTCTCATGTACGCGAGCGGAGCGATTTCGATTGTGCCTCTCTCCATCAGCCTTTCTGTATGTTCCATTCCCAGTACATCATGAAGAGCGTCGTATAGCGGACGCAAATACGGGTCGACCTTTTCTTTTAAGTCTCCTGGCAGGAATCCGAGGCTTTCTCCGGCTTCTACAGCGGGTCTTGTCAAAACAATTCGTTTAACGGCTCCGCTTTTAAGAGCGTTAACCGCCATTACTACTGCAAGATAGGTCTTGCCCGTCCCCGCCGGACCAATCCCAAATACAAGATCGTCCTTCCTGATAGCAGAAATATAGTGTCTCTGGCCCAGTGTTTTAATCCGGATTGGCTTTCCTTTGGCATTTTTAGTGATTTCTTCAGTAAACAGAGCCTGAAACTCATCCAGCTTCTGTCTTTTCGCCATGCCAACAGCGTATATGACATCTCTTTCGGAAATGACGATTCCTTTGCGGATCACGTTCAGCAAAGCCTGCAATATATCATCAGTAAGCTGCACATTTACTGAATCTCCTGAAACGTAAAGCGCTTCACCCCTGGTTACAATCGTGACCTCAAGCTCTTCCTCGAGCCTTTTCAGGTGAATATCCTGGTTTCCGAACAGCATAACAGCTTCATTCGGATTTTCTAATTTCTGATTCATTGACACTAAGTCTTCTGGCATTCTTTAGTCTCCCTGAATGATTGGCGTAGTTTTCACAATGTCTTCTATTACCTGGTAAAGTATTTTCAATTTTACTTTACCATTCTCATTCCTTTGGTGCAAAACTTTTTGGCCGGAGATTCGGCCTTTTTCTCCAATTTTTTGCAAAAGATCCTCTTTCCCCATTTGGATCCCGGCCTTAAGGGCTTCTTTTTCATTGTAGCTTCTGCTTACTTCTTCCTTTTCCCTTTTTGTCTCTTTCATATACGCAAACGGTGTTTTCCATCCCAGGAACATCAGCTCTCTTTTGTCCCGTTCTGCGGCGTATTCCCCAGGCTCTTCTTGTCTGAAACCCCATACCTGCAAATCAAGGCCGCTGACTGAAACATAATGTTTAACGGATTGATTTCCGGTAAATACGCTGAAGTTAGTCTTTAAAGGCACTTCTACCGTTGATTCATACCACGTTTCCCCGAAAATTTCCGCTTTTGCCGGTACAGCTTTACTGGTCTTTTCTCCGCCTATTAAGCCTGATACTAAGAGCTGTCCTTTCTGCACGTGGTCATGAACCATTGCTACGGGTTTGCCCTGCTCTACATACATCCTTGTGATGACAGCCTTTTTTTTGGCTACAATATGTCTCGGGCTTGCATACTCTTCCTGCTCCGGAGTGTTTTTTTCCACCACTTTCAAATGATAGGATGTTCCCTTCAGCTCGACGCCAACCCATGTAAGGGCGCGAATCCGGTCTGTGAGGATTTTTTGGATGTCATCTGCATCGTGTGTCAGAAATTGAACAGCTCCCGGCTTAACTCCCATTTTGTCCAGCTCTTTCACAATCAGGTGCTCTGTTTCCGGTTTAGCCCCCTGCACTTCAATCGACCAGATCATATTGGAGAGCATAAACAAGGCAGCAAGGAACAATCCAATACCTCCGGCAAAACCGCTGTTCTTCCATGCTCTTTTCATTTCGAAAGGAAGACCCTTTCTGCTGATAAACGTGCATTTGCAGTCATGATTTCTTTGCACTGCCCTGAAGGCATGTACATCTTTAAGCCGAATAAAAAAGGAAATCGTCTGATCCCCTTCATTTTTAGCATTCCAGATCATTATATCATTCCGGATGCAGTCGTTGATCATTCGCTCATGCCCTTTTCCTGCAGCTTTTACCTGTACATAGCCAATCCAGAAGTTTGTCCAGCTGTTTTTCAAACCCCTTCTCCTCCACTCCCGTTTTGCCGTTACTGTTCAACGTATTGGACATGCTCGATTTTTCCTTCAAGCATGATTTCCTCAGGTAAAATCGTTCTTATGACAAAGCTTTCTCCTCTTATCAGAAGCTGCCCCTGTTTGAGGAGAAGCCTGATTTCCTGATCGGTAAATTTCAGCAGGCCCCGGTGGTTCTCAATGTAAATATGCAGCTGCCCGACCATCGTAATCCGCGGCAAATCCATCATGACATCAGGCGGGAGTTCAATGGTTTTCGTAATCCAATTTGCAATGCGGCTGCTCCATTTTTTCGCCATAAAAAAGAACCCCCCTTCATCTCATATGTATGAGCGAAGCGGGGTTCTAATACATGAATCTTACGGTCTTATTTTTGGCTTTCTCGTATAGTGCGGATTAATGGATCTTGGCTTTCCGATGATTTCAGCCCAGATGATTCCGTTCAGGGCAGGGTTATGGACAGCTCCCGTTTTCCTTTTGCCCTTCTCAGGTTCCTCCAGTTTTACAACCGTCAGCTCTTCTTTCCTGCGTCTATTGATACTGCTTTGCCGGTTCTCGCGTGTCTGTACCTTAGCTTTTTCGTATATATCCTGCATGGTACGCTCCGCCTTTTCAGGTAAATCATTTGCAGGCGGCGGTTCTGGTTTTCTTCCTGATGCTGGAAGAGCGCCTTCGGAGGGTTTCTCTTCTTTGTTTTTAAATATCCTTGAAAGCAATACTCCCCCGATCCAAAGAACGGCAGCTGAAATGATCGGATTGCCTGCAATAGCATTAATCAGCGATTCTACCCCTTGCATGCTGGTCCCTCCTATCTGGAATCGGAGTCATCGGGTTTGTTCATTTTTCCAAGTGAATCTCTCATATCTGTATCGGCGGACAGGTTTTGGATATTCAAGTAATCCATTACACCAATGTTGCCCTGTTTAAGCGCCTCTGCCATTGCCAGTGGAACCGTAGCTTCTGCTTCTACTACCTTCGCACGCATTTCTTCTACCCGCGCTCTCATTTCCTGCTCCTGAGCAACGGCCATAGCCCTTCGCTCTTCCGCCTTAGCCTGGGCAATATTCTTATCTGCTTCCGCCTGATCGGTCTGGAGGATGGCTCCAATATTTTTGCCGATGTCCACGTCTGCAATATCAATCGAGAGAATTTCAAAGGCTGTGCCTGAATCAAGCCCTTTGTTCAATACCGTTTGAGAAATCATATCCGGGTTTTCCAATACCTTCTTGTGGTTTCCCGAGCTCCCGATTGTACTTACGATTCCTTCCCCTACACGAGCTATAATGGTTTCTTCACCCGCTCCCCCTACAAGACGGTCAATATTGGCTCTTACCGTGATACGGGCCTTTGCTTTCACTTCAATTCCATCCATCGCGACCCCGGCAATAAACGGGGTCTCTATGACTTTAGGGTTAACGCTCATTTGAACGGCTTCCAGCACATCACGGCCGGCCAGATCAATGGCTGCACAGCGCTCAAAGCTCAGCTCAATGTTGGCTCTTTCGGCAGCAATAAGCGCATTGACGACCCTGTCAACGTTTCCCCCGGCAAGATAGTGGCTTTCCAGCTGGTTTGTCGTGACTCCAAGGCCCGCTTTATAGGCTTTGATCAGCGGGTTAATAACTCTGCTTGGCGTGACCCTTCTCAGTCTCATTCCAACCAGTGTAAATATACTGACTCTTACACCTGCAGCAAGCGCCGAGATCCAGAGCATGACGGGTACAAATGTAAAAAATATCCCTAAAACAACAATTCCGGCAGCTACTAATCCAATCGTTAATAAAGTAGATGGATCCATACATATCCTCCTGTCATTGTGCTGATTCTACTTCTCTAACCACTACTCGCATTCCTTCAGTTTTTACTACCTTTACAGTCTTTCCTTTTTCTGTATACGTACCCTCTGAAACGGCATCTACTCGCTCATCATCGATCAGGATGGTACCCGATGGCCTAAGTGAAGTAAGACAAACACCTGTTTTCCCGATTAATTCTGATCTGGTCCGGTTTGAAATATAGCCGCTCTTCGTATCAGTGGAGTCTGAAAGAATAAACTTTTTAAAAAATTTCATCTTTTTCCCAAACACCCTCGTTATTAGAATAGAAGCAATGACACATACGGCAAGTGCAATGCCGATTGAATAAATCGTCCAGGCAGGATTGCTTGAGGATATATAAAAGCTATAGCCGATTGCTCCTGCTCCCGCCAGCCCGACTATTCCGCCCGGAAGAAATAATTCCAGGATTAATAAGATAATCCCTCCTATGAAAAACAGGACAGCATCCATACCGGCAAGACCGGCAGCCAAATGGCCGAAAAAGAATAGAAACAAGGCGGATAATCCAATGAAGCCGAAAATACCGAAGCCTGGAGTGTAAAGCTCCAGCAGAAGGCCCAGCAAGGCAATAGTCAGCAGGATGGGGATCACTGCCGGATTCGTAAGAAACCTGGCTGCGTGGTCAGCAAAACCCATCTCAGCAGTTTGCGTGCCTGAATCAGATACATTCAGGTTAGACAAAACATCTTTTAAAGCAGATGCCTTCCCTTCTGCATATCCGACTTCCAGCGCCTGTTCTCCAGTTAACGTCAGCAGCTTGCCTTTCCCGGCATTAACTTCAGGAAGATCAACTGAATCATCTGCCATGGCCAGCGCATATTTAGGATCGCGTCCGCTGCTTTCAGCGGTTTCTTTTAGTTCAGCGAGCCAAAACGATTGCGTTTTCTTGTCGGCATCGCTTCCGTTCCCTCTGATTACAGCTGCTGCCCCCATCTTGGACTGATCCTTCACATAAATGGAATCTGCACTGAGCGCGATGTATGCCCCCGCAGAAAGCGCCCTTGTATTAACAAACGCAGTTACAGGAATCTTCGTTTCTCTGAGCTGCTCCGATATGTCCAAAGCTGCTTGCAGGGAACCGCCCGGCGTATTCATATCCAAGATGATGTGTGCGAGCCCGTCATTCTCTGCCTTAGTGACGGAGCGCTCTATAAAACCTGCCATAACTGAGTCTACTTCATCTTTCACCGGAATAACCATTCCGCCCTTTGTCTCTGCTCCCTTAGCGGGGAAAATCGCCCCAGCTGTCAAACTGACTAAAAAGAAGAAAACGCAAACGATTACAATTCTTCCCGCTTTTATGCTCCATCTCCTCCTTCCAGGGCCTCCCTTAATGGTACTACGTTTTAAATCCTTGAAAGATTCATATTATCGGTCAATTTTTACAAAACTAAACCTATTGAAGAGCATTGGGCTGCACGGCGATGCCGTGAAACGGGCTAAAGAGTGAGGAAAAGCTGCCGGGCACCGCATAAGGAAATGCATCTTTTATCATGCCATATTATTTGCGCTCCCAATGCGGCACGTATGACTTTATTTCTGAATATGGACATTCAGTAATTCGGGAGGCAGTTTTTTTCACCTTTATTTTTGCCTTATCGACAGCTTAGAGTCAACCATTAAGATGCTGTCAGGCATCATCTGCTTGCGGGCCTTTCCTAATTGACATTGCGGGTGCACAACCAGGATTGCAGCCGATTTCGAATGATTTTACCGATTGATTGTTTGCCTCTTATTTTTTTAATCCCTTACGTTCTAACTGGGGATCGGCTGCTTCTATTCATTCATGTTATCAACTGCTGTCTTTGACTGAAGCCGCTGCATAGGAAGTTCTTACATAGCTTTAATGAATAGTAAAAACACCCTGCCGATTGACAGGGTGTTTTGCTGCTAATTTTATGATAGCTGCTGCTGTACGAGCTTGTTGACAAGGGATCCGTCTGCTTTGCCTTTTACTTTTGGCATGATGGCAGCCATTACCTTGCCCATTTCAGACTTGGAAGAAGCACCGGTTTCTTCAATCGCTTGATTGATGATCGCCAGCAGCTCTTCATCTGAAAGCTGTTCAGGCATATACTCATTTACAATCACAATTTCAGCTTGAAGTTTATCTACTAAATCAGAACGATCAGCGTTTTTGAATTCCTGGAGGGAGTCCTTACGTTGTTTAAGTTCACGAGAGAGGATGGTTAATTCCTCTTCTTCAGACAACTCGGATTTGTTAAGCTTGATCGCTTCATTTTGCATGGAAGCTTTGACCATCCGTATAACAGTGAGTCTGTCTTTGTCTTTATTTCTCATCGCTTGCTTCATGTCCTGATTTAAACGATCAAGAAGACTCATGCAATACACCCTCTTTTAGAATTTGCGTTTTCTAGCCGCCTCTGATTTCTTTTTGCGTTTTACGCTAGGTTTTTCATAAAATTCACGCTTTCTCGCTTCTTGCAACGTGCCTGTTTTTGAAACGGAACGTTTAAAGCGGCGAAGAGCTTCTTCAAGCGATTCATTTTTCTTAACTACTGTTCTAGACATGCTATTTCCCTCCCTCCGAATACACCAATCGACGAATGCTTCAAAGTTGTCATGCTTATTTAAACATGTACTCTGCCATTATAATATAATCGAAGTAGCTGGTCAACCAAAAACACGCTTGAAACCTCGGTTTTAAACCGTGTTTACATCAATAATCGGACTGGGAAGCGCCGCCGGTTACGATGCTGATCCCTGCACTGGCTCCAATACGTGTCGCACCGGCTTCAACCATCAGGTCAGCACCTTGGCGGTCCCGAACGCCTCCGGATGCCTTCACTCCAATTTCAGGACCGACTGTTTTTCTCATTAAGCGGATATCTTCAACTGTTGCTCCGCCGGAAGAAAAGCCGGTAGACGTTTTAACGAAATCCGCTCCAGCTTTAACTGAGAGCTCACAGGCAAGCGTTTTTTCTTCGTCAGTCAAAAGGCAGGTTTCAATAATAACCTTTGTTAGCGCCTTTCCTTTGGCTGCTTCGGTCACAGCACGAATATCCTTTTCAACAAGCTCTGCATCTCCATCCTTAAGCGCGCCGATATTGATAACCATATCAACTTCTTCTGCTCCTTTTTTAATCGCATCCATCGTTTCAAATGCTTTTGTTTCCGGAGTAGAGGCTCCCAGGGGAAATCCTATTACTGTGCAGACCTTTACATCTGAACCATCTAAAAGACGGGCGCAGGTTTCTACCCAGGCCGGGTTTACACAAACGGAAGCAAAATGATATTCCTTTGCTTCCGCACATAATTTTTCAATTTGCGCTCTTGTTGTATCAGGTTTTAATGCGGTGTGATCTATCATTTTAGCTAATTTTTCAGTCATGGCTGTAACCCCTCTCAACTAGTCGTCTGACTTCTTGCTCTTATATTATACATAGTCGGACAAGTTCCGTCATCCTCTCGAAAAAAAGCAACGGATTTCCACTATACTAAGCGCTGCAATTGTATTAGCTCCTGAAAAACCGGCTGCTGGTTTTCGCTGCAGTCACCGCAAATTAAAAAAGAAATCCGAAGACCGGATTTCCATGAATGTTAAGAGCTTAAGCGGATGCCTTCGGGCTGATCTTCCAAAACTCTTACAATTTGGCCTTCATTGTAAGGATAACCAGCTTTTTCTATTTTCACGCGTACAATTTTCCCTACCATTTCTTCAGAGGCTTTAAAAACGACTTTCATGTAGTTATCTGTATAGCCCGCATACATTCCGCTGCCGGGAGCGTCTTTAAATTCTTCTTCAGGAATGACTTCAAGAACTTCCCCTTCGAAGGCAGAGGCATATTCCTTTGCAAGCTGATCGGAAAGCCCAATCAAACGGTGAACCCGTTCATTTTTAACTTCCTCGTCCACTTGATCGTCCATTCTGGCGGCAGGAGTGCCTGTCCGTTTGGAGTAAGGAAATACATGAAGCTCAGAAAATTTATGCTCTTTTATAAAATGATAGGTTTCCAAAAATTCTTCTTCTGTTTCTCCCGGAAAACCGACAATAACATCTGAGGTAACGGCGAGACCCGGAAGAGCTTTCTTCAAACGCACAAGTCTCTCTGCGAAAAATTCCATTGTGTATTTTCTTCTCATTCTCTTCAGGACCGTATTGGAAGCTGATTGAATTGGAATGTGAAGGTGACGGACGATTTTATCAGACTGATCCAGCACTTCAATGACTTCATCTGTAATCTGGCTCGCTTCAATCGAGGAAATACGGATTCTTTTCAAGCCTTTCACCTGCTCGTCAAGCTCGCGAAGCAGGGCAGCGAAATTGTAATCCTTCATATCTTCGCCGTAGCCGCCGGTATGGATGCCTGTCAGAACAATTTCTTTATATCCCGCATCCACCAGCTGCTGAGCCTGTTTAATGACTTCTTTTGGATCTCTTGAGCGCATTAAGCCGCGTGCCCAGGGGATGATGCAGAATGTGCAAAAATTATTGCAGCCTTCCTGGATCTTCAGAGACGCTCGGGTACGGTCTGTAAAAGCAGGTACATCCAGTTCCTCATATGTTCTGGCTTTCATGATATTGCCAACACCGTTAATCGGCTGTCTTTCCTCCCGGAACTGGTCAATGTAGCCGAGCATCTTGTTCCGGTCCTGTGTGCCGACCACAATATCCACACCCGGTATTGCCATAATTTCAGCAGGGGATGTTTGAGCGTAGCATCCCGTTACACATATCACCCCATCCGGATTTTTCCTGATGGCGCGGCGGATCACCTGCCGGCTCTTTTTATCTCCTGTATTGGTTACCGTGCACGTATTGATGACATACACGTCCGCTGTACCTTCAAATTCTTTTCTTTCATAGCCTGCTTCTTTGAACAGCTGCCAAATGGCCTCCGTTTCATAATGATTTACTTTACAGCCTAATGTATGAAACGCAACAGATGCCATATATCTTCACCTCATTAATTCAAAATGGTAGGAAACCGCCGATAAAGCGTAAAGCGGAGCGGTTTCAGTCCGTAAAATTCTTGGTCCAAAGCCTGCATCAGCAAAACCGCGGCTCTTTAAAAATTCAATTTCTTCGGGAGTGAATCCTCCCTCCGGCCCTGTGGCAATGAAAAGGGACTGGCCAGGTGAGAGGTCTTCCAAAATGCGTGCAAAGGTGCTTTTCTCCCCTTGCTTGGCCGCTTCCTCGTAGGCTGCGATCTTTCTGTCATATGATTCGGCCATGTCGGCCAGAGTCTTTAAGGAAACCGGATCATGGACTGCAGGGATTTGATTTCGGTAAGACTGTTCAGCTGCTTCCTTTGAAATCTTCTGCCAGCGCTCTGTTTTCTTTTTTGCTTTTTTATCATCCAATTTTACTACAGAACGAGCCGCATTAAAAGGGATAAACCGGGCAGCTCCGAGCTCTGTGCCTTTTTGAATAATCAGCTCCAGTTTATCCCCTTTAGGCAGCCCGCATGCAATGGCTACGTGAAGAGGGAGTTCTTTATTTACTGTCACCCATTCCTTAACCTTACAAACTGCTTGATCCTGTTCATGGGAGGCAAGGGTGCACAGTGCTTCCTCTCCATCCGCAGTCACCCAGATCATTGGGTCTCCCGCTTTCATCCGCATTACTTTCAGTATGTGATGCAGATCGTCGCCGGCAGCCTGGATGTCATCTCCTATATCCTTTTTGGTGCGGTCAGTAAAATATCGCTGCATAGCCATCTTCCTTCCAGTCAGGATCAGAAAAAAGGGGGCGGGCTAAAAGGAGCCTGCCCCGTTCTTCCCTCACTCAAATCCATTATACTCAAGCATTTTTTCTTGCAAGAAAAGCGACCCAATCCTCCATAACGAGCGTTTCGGCAATAGTGAATCCGGCTTTTTCCAGTGCATCTTTCACTTCACTTTTCTTATTCAGGATAATGCCCGAGGTGATGAACCACCCGCCATCCTTCACCAATCTAAACGCATCATCCGTAAATTTCACGATGACTTCTGCAAGGATATTGGCAACGATGACATCCGCCTGGTCGTAAATTCCATTAAGAAGATCATTTTGGAAGACGGAGATCTTGTCATCTACTTTATTCAGCACCGTATTCTGTCTGGCGCTCTCTACAGCCACGGGATCAAGATCCATGGCCTGAACGGGTGATGCACCAAGCAGGGCGGAAGCAATGCTCAGAACCCCGGATCCGGTACCGACATCAATAACCCGGTCTCCTTTATTAACGGTGCGCTCCAAAGCTTGAATACACAGGACAGTTGTAGGATGGGTTCCTGTACCGAATGCCATTCCGGGATCAAGCTCGATAATCAGTTCGTCTGAATGGACCGGTTCGTATTCTTCCCAGGTTGGCACAATGGTAAATTTTTCAGATATTTTCACCGGGTGATAATATTTCTTCCAGGCTGTTGCCCAGTCTTCCTCATGGACTTCACTCGTTGTCAGCTGCTTAGATCCAACGTTGATGCCGTATTCTGTAAGGCCTTCAATTGAATCGGTGATGCCTTCAACCGTTTCGGCTAAAAAACTATTCATTGGCAGATAGGCTTTGACGATGACCCCTTCTGAGGGATAATCCTGCGGATCGAGATGGTAGATTTCTCCATAAACGCTTTCCCGGTCTTTAAGCAGGTCCATCTGATCTTCAATTACGACTCCGCTCGCTCCGGCTTCGTGTAAAATATTTGAGATTGGTTCTACTGCTTCCTGTGTTGTATGGATACTGATTTCCGACCATTTCATTCCTCTGCCAACTCCTTAAATTTAATCGCCTTTTATTGCTCTTTTTACTTTATCAAAAAAGCTTTCTTCATTTTCATCCGGACGGTTTCCAGTCGTTTCCGCAAACTCTCTGAGAAGATCCTTTTGTTTTTCTGTCAGATTGGTAGGTGTGACCACCCGGACAACGATATGCTGATCGCCTTGACCATAGCCTCTGACATTTGGAATTCCTTTGCCTTTGAGACGGAATTTTGTGCCGGCTTGTGTGCCTGCCGGGACCTTTAATTTTACTTTACCCTGAAGCGTCGGCACTTCAATCTCATCACCAAGTGCAGATTGGGAGAAGGTTAGCGGCATTTCACAATATACATCATCGCCGTCTCTCTCAAAGAAATCGTGAGGCCTTACGCTGAATACGACATAAAGATCTCCTGCAGGTCCGCCGTTCATGCCTGCCTCCCCTTGTCCTGAAACGCGCAGCTGCTGACCGTCATCGACTCCCGCCGGGATGTTGACTTTAATTTTCTTGCGGCGCTTCACTGTGCCCTCGCCGCCGCAGGTAGAGCATTTATGTTTAATCATTTTGCCAGTTCCGCTGCAATGGTGGCACACCCTGCGGTTTACAATCCTGCCGAAAGGTGTATTTTGCTCTACGTTCAGCTGGCCGGAGCCGCCGCAATGGGAACATGTTTCCGGAGAGGTCCCCGGTTTTGCTCCAGAACCTGTACATGTACTGCATGTTTCGTCCCGAGGGATCTCAATTTCTTTTTCAATGCCGAACGCTGCTTCCTCAAAACTCATGGACATGGTGTATTGAAGATCCGCTCCCTGACGAGGGGCATTAGGATCTCTTCGCCGTCCGCCTCCGCCGCCAAAAATGGAACTGAAGATGTCATCAAAGCCAAAACCGCCTCCGCCGAAATCTCCACCCTGACCGCCGAAGCCGCCAAAGCCCTGATTAGGGTCTGTATGACCGAATTGGTCGTAATGGCCGCGTTTCTGATCATCACTCAGCACTTCATATGCTTCTTTGACTTCTTTAAATTTATCATCTGCATCTGCATCTTTGTTAATATCAGGATGATACTTTTTCGAAAGCTTACGGTAGGCTCGCTTGACCTCCTCTTTCGAAGCATCTTTCCCGACTCCAAGTACATCATAGTAGTCTCGCTTACTCATAATCCTCTCACTCCCGAATTCTCACATAAAGTAAATTGTATCATTTTCAAGCTTCATGTAGCAACAGCAAAAAGAAGCCCCGGTTCCTATTCATGGAGTCTTGCTCACGCCGGCTGTCCAACTGGTCCCATGCGCGGTGCTTTGCCGCAAATGCATGAGAAACGGAGGGTGATAGCTTGCTGTTCTGCACTGTACCGGCCAATCGTAAAAAAAGTCAAAGTCAAGGCAAGCCTGACTTTGACTTTTCTGGGTCTTAACCGTTCTTATTTTTTGTCGTTGTCGTCAACTTCTTCGTAGTCCGCGTCAACTACATTGTCGTCCTGCCCGCCAGCTTCGCCTTCCTGGCCTTGCTGCTGTTTCGCGGCTTCTTCATAAAGCTTCATGGAAAGCTGCTGGACAATTTCCTGCAGCTCGTCTTTTTTCGCTTTGATTTCCTCGAGTTCATTTTTCTCGATCGCTGCTTTCAAAGCATCTTTAGCATCATTTGCTTTTTTCACTTCTGCTTCATCCACTTTGCCCTCGAGGTCTTTAAGTGTCTTATCAGTAGTGAAAACAAGCTGATCCGCTTCATTGCGGACTTCTACTTCTTCTTTGCGTTTTTTATCCGCGTCTGCATTTTCTTCCGCTTCTTTCACCATGCGGTCGATTTCATCGTCGCTCAAACCAGTTGAAGATTTAATGGTGATGGTCTGTTCTTTGTTCGTGCCAAGATCCTTCGCACGCACGTTTACGATTCCGTTTTTATCAATATCGAAGCTTACTTCGATTTGAGGAACACCTCTTGGTGCCGGCGGAATATCCGTCAGCTGGAAGCGGCCAAGCGTCTTGTTGTCTGCTGACATTGGGCGCTCACCTTGAAGAACGTGAATGTCAACAGCTGTCTGGCTGTCAGCTGCCGTTGAGAACGTCTGTGATTTGCTCGTAGGAATTGTCGTATTCCGTTCAATAAGCTTGGTGAATACACCGCCCATTGTCTCAATTCCAAGGGATAGAGGGGTTACGTCAAGAAGAACGACATCTTTAACGTCACCTGTGATTACACCGCCCTGGATGGAAGCGCCGAGAGCAACCACTTCATCAGGATTTACTCCTTTGTGCGGCTCTTTGCCCGTTTCCTTCTTGATTGCATCCTGAACTGCTGGAATCCGTGTGGATCCTCCGACAAGAATAACTTTATCAAGCTGCTCTTTGGAAATGCCTGCATCCTGTAGTGCCTGGCGTACTGGAGCCATCGTGCGTTCAACAAGATCTGAAGAAAGCTCTTCGAATTTTGCTCTTGAAAGGTTAATCTCCAAGTGAAGAGGTCCCGCTTCCCCTGCCGTGATGAAAGGAAGAGAAATTTGAGTAGAAGAAACTCCGGAAAGGTCCTTCTTCGCTTTTTCTGCTGCATCCTTCAGACGCTGAAGCGCCATTTTATCTTTAGAAAGGTCAATGCCGTTTTCTTTTTTGAATTCAGCCGCAAGATAATCAATAATTACCTGGTCAAAGTCGTCTCCTCCAAGGCGGTTATCCCCTGCAGTAGAACGAACTTCAAACACGCCGTCTCCCAATTCGAGAACGGATACGTCAAATGTACCGCCGCCAAGATCATAAACAAGAATGGTTTGATCTTCATCCTGTTTATCCAGACCGTAAGCAAGAGCGGCAGCTGTCGGTTCATTGATGATCCGCTCAACTTCGAGACCCGCAATACGGCCGGCGTCTTTAGTAGCCTGGCGTTCTGCATCATTGAAATAAGCAGGAACCGTTATGACAGCTTTTGTAACAGTCTCTCCAAGGTAGCTTTCAGCATAGGATTTCAAGTGCTGAAGAATAACAGCTGAAATTTCCTGTGGCGTGAAGTTCTTGCCTTCTGCTTCAACTTTGTAATCTGTTCCCATATGACGCTTAACAGACATAATTGTGTTAGGGTTTGTAATGGCCTGGCGTTTTGCCACTTCCCCTACCTGACGCTCGCCATTTTTGAATGATACAACAGATGGAGTTGTGCGGTTGCCTTCAGGATTAGGAATAACCTTTGGTTCGCCGCCTTCAAGCACAGCGACACAAGAATTTGTTGTACCTAAGTCGATACCGATAATTTTGCTCATAATGCTACCTCCTCAAAATATGTATATCTTATTGACTTACTTTAACCATAGATGGGCGAATAACCCGGTCTTTCAGCTTGTAGCCTTTTTGAAATTCTTCGATCACTGTATTTGGTTCAAAACCCTCTTCTTCAGCCTGCATGACAGCTTGATGCAAATGAGGATCAAATGGCTTGCCAACTGTCTCGATTTCTTCTGCACCTTCGTTTTTCAGCGCTTGAACGAGCTGGCGGTGAACCATTTCCATCCCTTGAAGAAGTGATTTAGTCTGCTCATCCGATGCTTCGACTTTAAGCGCTCTTTCGAAATTATCCAATGCGGGAAGAATTTCTGAAATTAAGTTTTGAGCCCGGTATTTCTGAGCGGATTCTGCATCCATTCTTGCTCTGCGCTTATAGTTTTCAAAATCTGCCTGGACACGGAGAAGCTTGGTTTCAAACTCTTCCGCTTTTGCCTCAAGGGAAGCAATTTCTTCCTGCGCAGCCTTTAATTCATCCATCTCAGGTTCATTTTCCTGAACGTCTTCATGGTCAAGAATTTCCTCCCCTGAAAGAGCGGATTTTTCTTCTGATTCCTCTGCTTGCAGGCTGTCATTGAATTTCTTTTCATTTTCCACAATCTTTCACCTCCCTTAAATGCATGAGAAAGGGGATGGGTTTTGCCGATCCCCATCCTTCATTTTTAAAAACGATGTGTGTTCAGCTGTAATACTGATTGGACATTGCTTTTGATAATCCGCCGGCCACCTTCTGAAGCAGAGAGACTACTCTGGAATATTCCATCCTTGTTGGCCCAAGAATGGCAATGGTGCCGATTTTTTTATCATCAATCGAGTACGCCGCTGTGATGAGACTGCAGTATTCCATTGCTGATATTTCGTTTTCTTTCCCAATGGAAATAGAGAGTCCCGCCTCTTTGCTGCTGAGCAATTTATAGAACAGCCTTTCTTCATCAATCATCCTTAAAAGGGTTCTTACCTTTTCAAGATCACTGAATTCAGGCTGGTTCAGCATATTCGTTTTACCGCCGAAAAAGAGCTTTTCCTGATGATCATCCGGCAGCAGGCTGTCCTCAAATGATTTAAGAAACATGCCGTAGTTTTCAATATGCAGTTTTAAAAGGCTTGCTACTTCCTTGTACATTTTATCCTTAAGTTCAGAAAGTGAAACCCCTGCCAGGCGTTCGTTCAGGATATTGACCACCTTTTCGATATCACCCGGCCGTATTGTGTCAGGCAGGGAAATCGGCCTGCTTTCGACATGACCCGTATTCGTCACCATAATGGCAACCGCAGCATTATCACTTATCGGGATGATTTGCAGGTGTTTCAGCTGATTTTCATTCACCTTCGGCCCCAGCACAATGGTCGTATAGTTTGTCATATCAGATAGAATCTGAGCAGACTTTTGGACCATTTTCTCCAGTTCAAAGATCCGTTCCTCAAAAAGAGATTTAATCACCCGTACCTCCTTGCTTGCCAGCCGTTTTGGAGAAAGCAGATGATCGACGTAATACCTGTACCCTTTTTCGGAAGGAATACGCCCTGAAGAAGTGTGCGGTTTTTCAATAAAGCCCAATTCTTCGAGATCTGCCATTTCGTTTCGGATGGTAGCTGAGCTAAAGGATATCTCTTCTTTTTTGGACAGTGTTCTTGAACCGACAGGCTGAGCTGACTGGATGAAATCATCAACAATTACTTGCAGAATCAGCAATTGACGATTGGTTAGCATCTGTCATCACCTCTGTTAGCACTCGTAATAGTTGAGTGCTAATACTATAAACAAATTATCAAAACCAAAAAGAAAAGTCAATTCAAATGTCTTTATTTCCAGCTGTCAGGCAAGACCTATAAATGACTGAAAAACCTCGTTTCCAAGAAGCCTTCCATTTACAGAAAGACGGATGCACTGGTCATCCTCTTCAAGGAGCCCTTTCCGCTTCTGCTCATCAATCGGGGACCGGAATACTTTTTCCAGAGGTTTCCCGAATTTTTGACTGAACCCCTTTTTGCTGACGCCTTCGGTTTTGCGGAGTCCGAGAAAAAGCTCTTCCTCCATTTTCTCCTCGTCCGTAACCAGGTGGCTGGCTGTGATTGGAGATCCGGTTTCCTCCAGCAATGACATATATTTTTTGAGCGGTCCGGCATTCACTTCTCTCATCCCGTTTACATATCCATGCGCTCCGGCACCAAATCCGAAATACTCTTCATTATCCCAGTATGTCAGGTTATGCCTGCTTTCCATACCGGAAAGGGAAAAATTGCTGATTTCGTACTGCCGGAAGCCCGCCTGCTCCATGCGCTCCATTAACAGCTCATACATACCTGCCTCTGCATCCTGCGGAGGCAGGGCAAGCTTTCCTTTTTGCATCAGATTATAAAATACCGTTTTCGGTTCAATGATCAGCGAATAGGCTGAATAATGCTGCACATCGAGCTCTAGAGCAAGGTCCAATGTATGTTCAAAATCTTCAGCGGTTTGCCCGGGCAGTCCGAACATAAGATCAAGGCTTAAATTATCAAAGCCCGCTCTTTTTGCGTCCTCTACCGTGCAAAGGACGTCCTCCCTGCGGTGGACACGGCCGATTTTTTCGAGCAGATGGTCCTCAAAGCTCTGGACCCCTATGCTGAACCGGTTAACGCCAAAGCTTTTTAAAAGCTTCATCTTTTCATAGGAAAGGTCCCCGGGATTCGCTTCCACGGAAAACTCAATGTTTTTCCCCTGGGGTAAGAGATTCTTATTTATTGTCTGCATAAGCTGTCTGAGCTGATTTTCATTTAATGCAGTGGGGGTTCCCCCGCCTATAAAAATGGTTTCAAGCTTTTGCTTGTCATGGTTCGCCATAACGTTGGAAATTTCCCGCTCTAAATAGTCGAGGTACCGCTCAACTGGCTGATTTTGTATAAATATTTTATTAAAGTCGCAATAATGGCAGATGTATTCGCAAAATGGAATATGCACATACGCTGCTTTCACCATGCCGGTCTCTCCTTTAAAGGAAGATGCCGCAGAAAATCTGCGGCATCCCTGATTGATTATTTGTTGTCATCCATTTTAAGAACGGCCATAAACGCTTCCTGAGGAACCTCAACGGACCCTACCATTTTCATGCGTTTTTTCCCTTCTTTTTGCTTTTCAAGAAGCTTTCTCTTACGGGAAATATCTCCGCCGTAGCACTTGGCGAGAACGTTCTTTCTCATCGCCTTAATCGTTGAACGCGCCACAACCTTTTGGCCGATTGCCGCTTGGATCGGCACTTCAAAATGCTGGCGCGGGATAAGATCTTTCAGCTTTTCAACAATGGCTTTTCCCCGATCATATGCACTGTCGCGGTGCACAATAAAGGAAAGCGCATCAATCGTCTCGCTGTTAAGAAGAATATCCATTTTCACAAGCTTTGATGTTTTATAGCCAATCAATTCATAATCAAAGGAAGCGTAACCCTTTGTACTCGATTTTAGCTGATCAAAGAAATCATAGACAATTTCAGACAGCGGGATTTCATAAACGATGCTGACCCGGATATCGTCCAGGTACTGCAT
This sequence comes from Metabacillus sp. 113a, assembly GCF_050107635.1. NCBI lineage: Bacteria > Bacillati > Bacillota > Bacilli > Caryophanales > Bacillaceae > Metabacillus > Metabacillus sp. 113a. The sequence goes on from NZ_JBNILJ010000010.1 coordinate 41,956, forward strand.
GTCGATAAAGATTCCCCGTTTCCCCTGGCAAAGCTCCATGACGGCTCCTACATAATCATTAGGCACCATCACCGTTGCTTTCACATAAGGCTCTTCAATCCTGTCGATTTTTTGGGGATCAGGCATGTTGGACGGATTGTCTATGATGATTTCTTCACCGTCTGTCATGAACACACTGTAGATAACACTCGGTGCGGTCGTAATCAGGTCGATATTGAATTCACGTTCAATCCGCTCCTGGATGATTTCCATATGCAGCAGTCCGAGGAAGCCGCAGCGGAAACCGAATCCAAGAGCCTGAGAGGTTTCAGGTTCATATTGAAGGGCTGAGTCATTGAGCTCCAGTTTCTCGAGCGCTTCACGCAGGTCATTGTATTTTGCTGTATCAATTGGATAGAGCCCGCAGTATACCATCGGGTTTAGTCTTCTGTATCCCGGCAGCGGCTCGGATGCCCCGTTTTTTGCACTTGTGATTGTATCCCCGACACGGGTATCCCCGACATTTTTAATGGCTGCCGTCAGGAAACCAACATCCCCTACCGTCAGCTCGTCCTTCATGACCGCCTTTGGGGTGAAAACACCAAGCTCAAGAACTTCAAACTCTTTTCCAGTCGCCATCATTTTGATCTTTTGGCCCACCTTGACCGTACCTTCGGCGATTCGGATATAGGCAACCACTCCTCTGTAGGAATCGTACAGAGAGTCAAAAATCATCGCTTGTAAAGGACCTTCCGGGTCTCCGGCTGGAGCCGGCACCTTTTCAACGACTTGTTCGAGTATCTCCTCAATTCCAATGCCGGCCTTAGCTGAAGCCAGGACCGCTTCGGATGCGTCAAGCCCGATCACTTCCTCAATTTCCTTGCGCACACGCTCAGGCTCTGCACTCGGCAAGTCAATTTTGTTGATTACCGGAAGAATTTCGAGATCGTTATCAAGGGCAAGGTAAACGTTCGCCAATGTCTGGGCTTCGATCCCCTGTGCGGCATCCACGACAAGCACGGCACCCTCGCAGGCAGCCAGGCTTCGGGACACTTCATATGTAAAATCGACGTGCCCTGGTGTATCAATTAAATGGAAAATGTATTCTTCTCCGTCTTTCGCCTTATACGTTAACTGTACAGCATTGAGTTTAATCGTAATTCCACGCTCCCGCTCCAGATCCATGGAATCCAAAAGCTGAGCCTTCATTTCCCGCTGGGTAATGGCAGACGTTTTTTCGAGAATCCGATCTGCTAACGTAGATTTGCCGTGGTCAATATGAGCAATTATCGAGAAATTACGGATTTTAGATTGTCTTTTCAATTTATCCTCATTATTCATAATCATCTATCACTCCTACAAAACTGCGCAGTGCGCTAGCATTGATTATATCAATTGGAAAATCAACATTCAACAAATCTTTTGACGAAAGAAATTTCCGGTCTTTGGAATCATGTTTTTTTAGGAGTCCATATTTCAGGTTAGCAGAGAGGAGATGGCAGGAAAAACTAATGCGTCAGGCGGGCGCATGACAGTCAGATTTCCCCTGGCAGTGTGTCTGTTCTTACCAGAACTGCTTCCCTCCTCTTAGCTGCCGCCTTTTCAGATTACGTAAAAATCCCGGAGTGCTTACAGCGGTCCGGGATCACATGGATATTTCATGCCGGCGAAAATTATTTTCCGCCCTTAATGGCATTTATCAGTTTTTGGAACAGATTCTCCACAGTTGAGGTGATGCCTCTTGCAGCTTCGGAGAGCGGATTGAAAGCATCCGCTTTCTCCAGTTCCAATCTCTTCTTTTCTAAATCATGGCTTGATAATGAATGGCCAAGAATCGAGGCCTCCATCTCCTGCCCGCCGCTGTTTTTGATCGTAAATGCTCCCTTCATATCCGGATCATCGTAGCCTTGAAGGCTTTTCATTCCGCTGCCTGCGGCCTGCATCCCAATCAGAACCCCTATAAAGAGAAGAGCGGCTGCACCTATGGATTTCATCATGAATTTACCCATCCGTATCCCTCTAGTCTGGTTATTTCTTTTCTGCTCCGCCTGCACCTTGAACCTTTTCAGCCTGCCAGTAAAATTCACTAAACACATCCGCTACGGCTTTTGTAGTATTGCGGAGCTCTTCCATATTGTTATCTACACCGCCAACCTCCAATAATAGTGAGTTTCCGGACAGATCCTGGTTGAACAGGCCGTTTGAGCCTTTATCTTTAAGAATGACGCCTTTACACAGTCCGGGGTACTTTTTCTCGAACCGCTTGTGAAGCTCTTTGGCAAGTTCGATATTTTTGTCCCTGCTCACATTTTTCCCTCCGACGACGAAAACGATTTGAGCGTATGGCTTGCTGTTGATTTCGGCCGTTGTTCGATCACGTCCCAGTGAATCCCGGTGAATATCGATGAAATATTCGAGATCTTCTCCTGAAGCCATCGCTTCCTGCACAACAGGTCTGGCAGCCGAATAGGACTGGGTTGTGTAGTTCCATTTTTTCTCTTTCAGGATTTTTTGTATATCTGTTGTTTCCACCTGCGATCCGATCCCTTGGGCCTTGAGTTCATCGGCCAGCATCCTCGACACGAGTGTGACATTGGCTGATGAATGGAAAGCCTGATTTGCATCTTTAGGAGGGTCCTTAAATAATGGAAGGTAGGACTCGGTATTATGTGTGTTGTACAGATAGACTACTTTCCGTCCTCCCGTTGTTGCTGCAGGCGGTTTTCCAGTCTCCTCTGTTTTCTCGGAAGCTTTTTGCAGCTGTTCAATCGATGCTTCCCTTTCCTGCAGCTGAACTTCAGGAGGGGGAGCCGATTCATACGGGATAATGCTGTTATAATTGGCACCTTCAGCAGCTACAATGATCTCACTGTCGTACATGGCGAAACCCGGCAGCTCCCGTCCTAGTAAACTTCGCGGGTCATTTAAGTTGATGCTTGCGGCAAGCTTTAAAAACATAGAAGACCAGTCAGCCTGTCCGCTTTCTTCAGGAAGAGCCTGTGAAAAATAGTGATTTTCCGTGCTCATTAAATAAATGAAGGCCTCGCCTGCAATTCCGCCGGCCAGTGTATGCAGGGAGGAAGATGCAGGCCTGTACTGGGGTTTTAAGGACGTCAGCACTCCAGATACAACAAAAATGAGTACCAGACCCAAAAAGGCCGTAAAGAGAAGTTTTTTAATACTTGTCCCGCTAATTGCCAGAATTGGAGGGGAGCCTGTCCTTTTCATGCCTATCCGTCCTCTCGCCTTTGTCTTGTACAGTCTATGGACAAAATGCGAGAGTTAGAACCAAAATGCTAGTGTGTGAAAGTGCCCCTATTGTCATGTCCTACTTGACCGTGAAGGGCAGAATTCAGGCCGTTTGCAATCACATTGGCCATATCACTGATGAACACGTCCACTTCCTTTGGAGTAACCATCAGGTTATGGCCGAGAGGGTTCAGCACTTCATGGATCAGCGCCCGCTTTTCTTCCTCAGGGAGTGTCCCTATAATCCCTAAATAAGTCTGGCGGTGTTCTTCTCCGGGCAGGTCTTCTTCCTTTAGTTTTTTCTTTTCCCCGAAGGACATGCCGGCCGGAACGAGCGATCTTGACGGTCGGTCCCCCTGTGTCATTTCCCTTCCAAAATGCTTAAGGATAAAATCGATGGTATCGCTTGCGATCGTCACGGCATCCACTACCGTTGGAATACCGATCGCTATTACGGGAATTCCCAGAGTATCCATGCTTAATTCTTTTCTTTTATTGCCGACCCCTGATCCTGGATGGATGCCTGTATCTGATATTTGGATGGTGGCGTTGACCCTTTCCACCGACCTTGCTGCCAGTGCATCGATGGCAATGATAAAATCAGGCTGAATGCGATTAACGACCCCTAAAATAATATCGCTTGTTTCGATCCCGGTCAGCCCCATCACTCCTGGGGAGATCACACTTACCGGACGATAGCCCTCCTGTACATTTTCGGGCTGAAGCTCAAATAAATGACGGGTGACCAGCAGATTTTCTGCTGTAATCGGTCCGAGTGCATCAGGGGTTACATTCCAGTTTCCAAGTCCTGCGATAAGACATGAAGCGTCCTTTTTTATTCCAAGGTTTTCAATAAACCGGCTGAATTCCCTGGCAAACACCTCAATCACCTGCTGCTGAAGATCCGTATCTTTCTGCCGGATCCCATCAGCTTGCAGGGTTAAATAATGCCCCGCTTTTTTGCCTGTCGCTTCTTCGCCTTCCTTCTTAATTTCCACCGAAGTGAGTGTAATATCGCCTTCCGTTCTTTCCTTGACAATGATGCCCTTTACTTCGCCGTCCCCGCGATCATCCGCAGCTTTTGGATCCTGATTTTTCTTCTGCTCCTCAAGAGCCATATCACGTGCTTCTATCGCGAGATCCGTCCGGACTGTATACTTTGTTAAATCCAATGATTCACTCATCCTTAATCCCCTCCTCGGAAATGTCTGCTTTTATTTTTTCCAATTCAAGGAGCTGCCATTCGCGAACTTTGCTATCAACGAAAATTCCTTGTCAGAGGTATTGCATAACCGCGCGGTGTCTGATAGAATATCTCTTGTTCTCTATGTTGGAAATATATCGAGTTAAATAGATCTCGATTGCTTTTTTATAGGAGGTGAATCGGATGCCAAATATTAAATCTGCGATTAAACGTGTAAAAACGAATGATGAGCGCCGCGCTCGCAACGCAACACTTAAATCTTCAATGCGTACTGCAATGAAAAGAGTTGAGTCACTAGTTGTGAACAATGAAGCTGACAATGCTAAAGCTGCTCTTCAAGAAGCTGCTAAAAGAATTGACAAAGCTGCTCAAAGCGGAATCATCCACAAAAATACTGCTTCCCGCTACAAATCCCGCTTGACTAAACAAGTAAACGGATTGTCTGCGTAAGCAAATGATTGCAGCATAAAGCCGCTGGTCGTTATGACCAGCGGCTTTTTACGTACAATCAGTTTTGGTTAACGGGCTTGTCCGGGCGGGCTGGAGAGCTGCATCAGGAACAGCTCCAATATTAAAACTTTGTCCATCTTCCCGGTTTTCATCGAATAATCCGCTTCAGCAATCCGATTTATGTACTGCTTTAAATCCTCTTCACGGAAGGATGAAGCCTGCTGGGAGGCCAGCTTGACCCTGAACGGGTGGACCTTTAAGGTTCCTGCTATTTGGGGCTGGCCATATCCTGCTGCTGTAAGCTGCTTTACCTGAAGGAAAAGGCGAAACTGTGCAGCAATAAGCGCAAGTATTTTGATTGGTTCTTCATTTGCTTTTAATAGATCGTGAAGAACTTCAAGCGCCTTATCCGCTTTTCTTGACGTTACGTGGTGAATGAGCTCGAATATGTTCTGTTCCAAAGTTCTTGCAGTAAGCTGATCCACCAATGACCTCGTGATTGAACCGCCAGGCCCCGTATAAGAAGAAAGCTTTTGAATCTCCTGATCCATCAGCATTAAGCTCCCATTTGTCAAAGCGGCTAAATGCTCTGCTGCATCCTGCTCTATAACCACCCCAGCGTCGGAAGCCAGGGAATGAATCCACTGAACAAGCTCCTGGCCTGATAAAGCTCTGGCTTCCCCGATAACCGCGTTTTTCTTGAGCGTTTTTGAAATTTTTTTCCGTTCATCCAATTTTTCATATGGGGCTTGAACAATTAAGACGGTATACGGGGCAGGCTCTTTTACATATTGTTCAAATCTTTCAACATGATGTTCGATTTTTTCCTTCTTTTTTTCGCCAGTCAGGAAGGAAGGATTTTTAAGAAGGACGACCCTTTTTTCTCCCATGAACGGCAGAGTTTCAGCGTCCTCGACGGCCGTTTCGACAGCCGTCTCTTCTAAATCATAAACTGAAAGGTTGAAATCCCTTTCTTCTTCATGCAAAGCCGCATCAACCAGCTTCTTAACTGATTGTTCCATCAGGTAGGTTTCAGTCCCAATCAACAAATAGACGGGCGAAAGGTTTCCGTTGCGAAGTTGCTTCCAGAATTGCAGCACATCCATCCAGCTCCTATGTAAAAAACTCTATACTCATCGTATAGAGTTTGCCAACGGGATGCAACTAAAATAGAACGGAGGAGGGTGAACCCCTCCTGCCATATATAATAAACGTTCTCCTGCAGGTCCCGGGTTCATTCTGCAGAAAAACGATGCCACCGTTTATTTCCTATTATTTTGCACCCTGACTTTAATTGTATGGCTGTTAACATCTTCTATCCGAGGACATGACCACTGCCCGTATTTAAGCAGGCAGCGGGTTGGCCTCTTCTTCTGAGAGGATGGATTTTTTTTCTAGTCTGGCTTATACTGAAAAGTAATCGGGAGGGGTAAATATGAATGAATTTGAAAAAAATGTACAGAGCAAACGGAATGACGCTGTTGATTCCGGAGTAGGGTTTGCTGTTTCATTCGGCTTTTTTGCAACCCTTTTCATCATCGCGACAGTGATTAAACTGGCTGCTTCTTAACAAAAAAAGTCCGTACCGATCCTTGAGGCTGGAAAGCAGTCTCTTTTTTCTTTCCCCGCTTTATACTTCATCTTATGGAGGAAACGTTTTAAAGGTTCCACTTTCGCCTTTAAAGAGATATTGGATCGACCCATGTTCATCCGTCCGATATACATTTACGTTTTGTTTCTTTAAGCGGTCTAATACTTCCTTGTGCGGATGGCCATACCGGTTTTTCCTGCCGGCAGACAGGACCGCATGCGAAGGAGTGGTTCGGTTCAGCAAATTCGGTGCTGTTGAAAATCTGCTTCCGTGATGGCCTGCTTTTAACACATCTATTTCTATATCCCTGTAAGCGCGAAGCATAGCCTCTTCCCCTTCTTTCTCTAAATCCCCCGTTAAGAGCCACCGCTGTCCTCCAAGTGTGAACCGCAAAACGAGGGAATCTTCATTTTTGCTATCGCTCCACTGCAGCGGCCAAAGCACTTGAAAATGAATGCCTTCCTCCATAATGAGCTCTCCCCCCTTCACAGTTTGGACAGAAATACCCCGCCTGGACGATTCATTGATGATCCTCCTATCGGAGTCATCACGCACAAATCCTTCCGGGATTATCAGCTTTGAAATGGTTACAGCCTCCGCCAGCGTTTCATATTCCCCTGTATGATCATGATCACCATGCGTCAGAAAAACCGCATCAATTCGGCTGATCCCCTGGGAAGCTAAATAAGATAGCAGGGTATATTCAGCGAGTTTTGCTTCTTCTCTCGTCGTTCTCCACTCTTCCCCAGCCTTTTCAAAAGTAAATTTCCCGCCTGTATCTATGACATAGACCCCTTTCCGGTATGGGAGTTCAATCACGATGCAATCCCCCTGTCCAACATCTAAAAAGGTTACCGCACCCCCAGGGTTGGCATAAGGAAGCATAAAATGCACCATTCCTAAGCTGCTTAGCACAGCCAAAGCGATTATGCGTTTCCAAAAGCCTTTATCTGAAGACCACAGACTGAATAGAACTCCCCCTGAGTAGCCGGCCAGCAGCCATCCAGGTGGCTTTCCAGGCCTTAACAAAAACGGGTCCTTCACCGAAAGGAATTCAGCCAGCTGATTTGTCCAAACAATCGCTGTGTGCGCAGCGGAAACGGCTTCTTTCCATAAAGGGATTTGAAGAAGTGACATGGTGAAGGAAATGAGAGATGCTGGCATGATCACAAAGGAGTAAAGGGGAACATAAAAAAAGTTGACGGGCAAACTGAGGAGGGAAATTTCCCAGAAGGAATGGAGGATAAGGGGCAGGGTACAAATCATGGAGAGAACTGTGAGAGCAAAATTCTGCTTGTGAATATTTCCTCTGCATGCGTTTAACAGGGGGAAGGAAAGCAAAATGGTAAAGCTGATTAAAAAGGTGAGCTGAAAACCAGTGAGGAATAAATGGAGAGGATAAAAGCCAAGCCACATCATAAATAAGACGGACAGCAGACTGAGGGGGTGCAGTTTCCATTTTAAAATCACGCAAAGCAAGTACAGTTCCGCTGCCAATACGGCTCTTGTAACAGAGGGTGAGCCGCCGGCTAAAATGAGATAAGCAGGAAGGAAAATAAACAGAATCAGCGCTGAGACTTCCCTGCTGACACCTGCTCTTATAAGGATGTAACGTCCGGCAAACGCAATCATGGCGACCTGCATGCCAGAAATGGCCAGCAGATGAATAATACCGATCCGCTGATAGGCATGTTCCGTCTCCTGGCTGATCCATTCCCTTTCTCCAAAAACAAGCGCCTGTGCAATCCCAGCAGATTCCGGGGGAAACGTGTTCAGGATCCGCTCAAGGCCGGATGATCTCCAGCTGAGAAGAGCCGCTTCCAGGGAGGGTTCCATTTTACAATCCGTAATTTCCGAGGCAGTCATGACCCAGTAAATAGCTTGAGACTCCAAATACGCTTTATAATGAAAACTGTTTGGGATCGTCGGATTCAGCGGTGCCTCAAGCTTGCCTTCAGTCCTGCAGGACATGCCGCTTTTTACTTTTAAGAGCTTTTGTTTCATTTCTTCACTTTCAATAAACTGCCTGAGCACAGCTGTTTCACCATTTTCAAGCTTAATGAATGATTTAAACCTGTCTCCATCCACATCCGGATGAACGGTAAGCATTCCCCTTCCGGAAAAACCCCCTTCTTTCAGCATGCTGTTTGAGTGGCTTTCATGATAAGAGGACAGATAGAGAAATAGAAAAAAAACGGCAAGCGCCCATATAGCTGCCATCTCCCTTTTTTTCAGAAAATGAAGCAGGCTTCCTGCCGAAACAGCTAAAAAGCCTGCCCATTCTGCTGAATACTTGGAAGAAAGGATCGCAATTGCAGAAGCGGCCGCGCATAATACATAGTTCAAATCCGGCCCCTCCAGTTATGTTCATGTCCCTGACATCAGCCTGTCTGCTCTTTTTGTCAGCTCGCTCATTTCGGATTCATCATCTGCGAGCTCTTTCAGCCTGTTCAAAAGGTCGGCAAGCAATTCATCCTTCTCACCATTACGGCTGTAATCCGGCTGCTTGTGCTCCACCTGCCTCACTTTGACCCCGGCTTGCTGAAAAAGTTCTACAGCATAGAGATGATTTTTGTAATCCGCAGAGTAAAAAACGGAACGAATCCCAGCCTGAATAATGGCTTTGCAGCATTGCAGACAGGGAAAGTGAGTCACATAAATCTCTGCTCCTTCAGTTGGCACACCGAATTTCGCGCATTGCAGAATCGCATTCATTTCTGCATGAATGGTTCTGACACAGTGGCCTTCAATGATATAGCAGCCGGTATCTATGCAGTGGTCTCCGCCAGTAATCGAACCGTTATAGCCGCCTGCAATCATTCTCTTTTCCCTTACGATGGTTGCACCGACTGCAAGACGTGTGCACGTGCTCCTCAAAGCCAGCAAATGGCTTTGCGCCATAAAATATTGATCCCATGATATGCGATTCAAAAGTATCCCTCCGCTCTTTTCCTTCTCCCATTTTAGACAGGTTTAAAATCTCCCGTCAAAGGTTAATTTACCAGGATAGAATCCTGCAGCTTTTCAAACGTTTTATCACCGATTCCAGACACCTCTTTTAATTCGTCCTTTGTTTTGAAAGCCCCCTTTTCTTCCCTGTAGCTAAGAATGGCTTCAGCTTTCGACGGCCCGATTCCAGGAAGCGTCTGAAGATCTTCAAGGGTCGCTTTGTTTAAATCAATCACAGGCTCTGTCTGACCGGGTGCTCCTGAGCTGCCCGGCGGTGCCGGCAGGCTCTCAGGGTCCTCTCCTTCTGCCGGGATATAGACAGCCGTTCCATCTATGAGCAGCCCCGCCAGATTAATTTGTTTTCCATCTGCGGTCTCCAGCAGCCCTCCCGCCCGGTCTACAGCATCCTTCACCCTTGCTCCATCCCAAAATTCATAAACTCCCGGCTCTTTTACAGCTCCCTTAATATCTACAATGAACGGAGTACGCTGATCATCTGGCGATACCCTTAAACCCCCGTCCGGCTCCTTTGTTTCCTGCGCTTCCGGAGGTTCAAGATTTTCCATGTTTTCCTGAACAGGCAGGGCTTCCTTCTGCGGAAGTCCATTTAGGTAAATGAATCCTGCGATCAGCAAAATTAAAGCGCCTCCTAATAACGGAATTTTATATTTATGCAGCCAATTCATACATCACCTCATGTAAACAGTTTTAGGAATAAATACAAATTGATTTTCATACTGTGTAGGAGAATAGGGAAGTGAAGGAGGGGAAGGCATTGAATGTCGGCTTTATCGGCACGGGCAACATGGGAAGAATTTTAATCGAAGCTTTCGCTGAATCCGGAGCGATCAAACCCCCGTCCATACTTATCACCAATCGGACATTGGAAAAAGCTTATCCTATACAGTCTGCTATTCCCGGCATCAAGGTTGCGGAGAGCAGCGAGGAAATTGTAAAGGCCTGTTCCCTTATTTTTCTTTGTGTTAAGCCGCTTGATCTCTATCCACTGGTCACACAGCTGGAACCGCACCTCACGGAAAACCACTGCTTAGTCTCGATTACGAGTCCAGTATCCGCCAGTCTGCTTGAAACCATCTCTCCCTGCCAGACAGCAAGAGTCATTCCGAGCATCACCAACCGGGCGCTTAGCGGGGTCTCGCTTGTTACCTTTGGAGCAGCCTGTTCGGATGAATGGAGAAAAACCATCATAACGCTTTTTGAATCCATTTCCGAGCCTGTCCTGATCGAAGAAACGGTAACACGGGCAGCATCCGATATCGTGAGCTGCGGTCCTGCATTTTTCAGCTACCTGATTCAGCGTTTTACTGATGCTGCAGTAAAGGAAACCGACATTAGCAAAGAAATGGCAGAACAGCTTGCTTCCGGGATGATTACCGGGATGGGGAAACTAATTGAAACCGGACATTATACGCTTCCGGCACTGCAAAAGAAAGTGTGTGTAAAGGGCGGAGTAACAGGTGAAGGAATTAATATCCTTGAGAAGGAGCTTGGAGATGTGTTTGAGCATTTGTTTCAGAAAACACATGAGAAGTTCGATGAGGATCTTTCGCTTATCGGGGATCAATTCAGGAGCCATCACTAATATGATTCGATGCGTTTCGATAGATTCCTTCAAGAGCAGACAGATTTTTTTATTTCGTATTTGCGTTTTTTTCCGTCCTTCCATGCCTTCATAAGACGAAAGAAAAAACCCAGGAACCCCACTTATAGCGGGCACTCTTGGGTTTTCCTCATCATTTTAGGCGATTGGGTGAACTATACCCGGTTCTTTTTGGCGGCATAAAACTGCCGTTCAGATTTTTCCAAAAGCGTACCCGGGGTAAAATCAGAAAAATGCTCAAGCACTTCAAAGCCTTCAGCTTCAAGCCAGGAAAGCAATTGTTCCGGCGCATACGCCCGCTGCTGATGAAACTCGTCGATTCGGCTGTAGCGGCCATCCGGATCCTTGATAAAAAAACTAAGTTCATGGTCTGCAGAATAAGGGTGATCTCCTTCAAAGCAATTCCAGATAAAGCTTACATCTTCTCCTGCGTCTGCGAACGTAGCACCTTGCAGAATGTGTTCCATCTTGTAAAGGGAATGAACATCGAAGAGCAGGAGGCCTCCGGCATGGAGCATGGCCGCCGCAGAATGCAGCGTTTGCCGGACGTCCTCTTCCTCAAGCAGATAATTCAGGGAATCGCAATTCATCATCACAGCATCATAGGACTGGTGATGCCCTTCCATTTCCCTCATATCCTGATTAAAAAAAGGAATCTCTACTTTATTCGCCTCAGCCTTTTGGATAGCGACAGCTAGCATGTCCTCACTAATGTCAGCACCGGCTGCCATGTAGCCTTTTTGCGCAAGCAAAACAGTAATTTCTCCGGTACCGCATGCCATATCCATAATTTTCTTGCCGCCGTTTCCATGCTCTTTCATCAGGCGGTCGAGCAAATCCGCCCAATCTCGGTAGGGAACATCCTTCATCAGATGGTCATAGATTCCGGCAAATCCGGTATAAATCATGCTTCAAGAAGTTTGGCCAAATCCTCTGACGGCGCGTCTCCCCATAATTTTTCAAGATTGTAGTAAATTCGCTCATCTCTATGGAATACATGGGCGACAACATCACCGAGGTCAATCAAAATCCAGCGTGCTTCATCATAGCCTTCCATCCGTTTAACATGAATGCCATTTATATCAGCTTGGTCTTTGATTTCACGGGCGATTGCCTGTACTTGTTTGTCAGAATTTCCGTGGCAGATCAAAAAATAATCTGCAATGAGTGATAGGCCTTTCATGCGAAGGGCCGTCATATCCTCTGCCCGTTTATCATCTGCAGCAGCAGCAGCGAGTTTTAATATATCTTTTTCATTCATTCTTTAATGGATTCCTCCCGTTTAGAAAATACTAAGTCATTATAGGCTTCGATTGTCATCGGATAAACAGCCTGATTTTTCTTAAGCAAAAACGTTATCGTGTTCTGCAGAGAAAGCATCATCGCTTCCTCGAGGCTTCTTTCCGCAGCTTCTCTCGCTTCTTCCACACCTGGAAACCTTCTCCCGGGTTCAATGTAGTCCGCTACATAAATCACTTTTTCAAGCAGGCTCATACCTGCTTTGCCGGAGGTATGATACTTGATCGCATCCAATATTTCAGGATCTTCAATTCCCGCTTCTGTCCGGACCAGGTATGCCCCTGCCGGCGCGTGCCACAGCTCCGTATTGTGAATAAGCAAATCCTGCTTCATATTTTGCGCAAGAATAATCTGTTTCATTTCCTCTTTTTGTCTGAATTTCGCATAATCATGGAAGATGGCTGCGGTCTCTGCTTTTTTAATATCCGCTCCATACTTTCCGGCAAGTTCTATAGCTGTTTCCATTACTCCCAAAGTATGCTGGTACCGATGGTCGGTCAGCTGTTTTTTTACCAGTTCTAAAGCCTGCTTACGTTCCATACAGTCCCTTCCCCTTAATATACCTCGTTATTTTTTCCGGAAGCAAAAAGTTGGTCGTTTCCCCGTTTTCGAGACGCTGTCTGATCAATGTGGATGACACATCAAATTGCGGAACATCCACAATAACTATGCCGTATTCTCCTTCTGAAGAATAGCCGGGCCGCCCGACTCCGATAAACCGGACAAGGGACAATAATTCCTCCACCCGATTCCAGCGGGGAAGGTACTCGATCATATCCGCACCAATAATAAAGGAAAACCGGTGTTCCGGATACTTTTCCTTCAACAGCACAATCGTATCGTATGTATAAGAAGGGCCGGAGCGCTCCAGCTCAATCGGTTCTATCTTGAATCCTTCCTCCCCGCTAATCGCAAGTCTAAGCATTTCATAGCGGTGAGCCGGACTGGAGTGGTCTTCATCTTGCTTGTGCGGCGGCAGGCTGTTAGGCATAAACCAGATCTCATCCAATGAGAGTGCCGCTTTCACCTCGTTCGCCATTAAAAGATGTCCATAATGAGGCGGGTCAAAGGTCCCTCCTAATATACCAATTTCTTTCATGTGAAAATCCCCTTTGTCTCTCCGTTACCGCACGTGCGATCCTCGTTTAAAGCTCCGGGAAAAGAATAGACGGACGGAAATGCTGAGCGAAAGTCCCGGTGGTGCAGCGATCATGCATGGCTGCCGGATCGCGGTTCCATCTAGTATGGGGAAAACTGCGGTATGGAGGATTGTCCAGATCAGTTCGGCAGCTTAATTTGCTTATTCTCCCTTGATTCCTTATACAGGACAATCGTATGACCGATCACCTGAACAAGCTCCGCACGGGCACCCTTGGACAGTTTTTCTGCTACCGTGTCCTTATCCTCTTCACAGTTTTGAAGTATGCTTACTTTGATCAGTTCCCTTACTTCAAGTGCTTCCTCAATCTGCTTAATCATATTCTCATTTACGCCGGCCTTTCCAACTTGGAAAATCGGGTTTAAATGGTGTGCTTCTGAACGCAAGAAGCGTTTTTGTTTACCTGTTAGCATATCTTGCTGCCTCCTAGTTTTTGCAGCACTACAGCCTCCATTGCCTTTACATCAGGCATTTTCCCTGTCCAATGGCGGAATGATAGCGCAGCTTGATAAATAAACATGCCCACACCGGAAACGATGCGGCATCCATGTTTTTCAGCTTCTTGTAAAAACGCGGTTTTTACGGGATTATAAATAATGTCGCTCACAATTGTCCCAGGAACAATGCCAGCTAAAGAGATCGGTTTTGCTTGTTCCTTCGGTGACATGCCAATAGACGTCGTCTGAATGATTAAATCATAATCAGCAAGTGAGCACTGGGCCTGATTAAGAGTGATTACCTTGCTCGAAACAGGGGCGCTGCAGCTTTCCAGAATCGCATACGCTCTGGAACTGGTCCTGTTCGCTAAATCTACCCTTCCGGTCTCAGCATGGGCCATAGCTGAGTATATTCCCCTGGCCGCTCCTCCGGCTCCTATGATCAGACAGGATATTTCGGATAGCTCCTTATCCAAATACGGCAGGATAGATTCTACATACCCTTGTCCATCCGTATTGTATCCTTTTAACCTTCCATCTTCATTCACGATGGTGTTAACGGCTCCCATTCTGGCAGCTGTTTCGTCAATAGCGTCAAGAAAGGGGATGACGTCTTCTTTATGCGGAATGGTCACATTCACACCTTTAATGCCAAGCGCTCTAATTCCTTTAACCGCGGCTTCCAAGTCCCTTTTTTCCACGTGAAACCTATGATAAACGGCATCGATGAGAAGATCCTGAAACGCCAGGTTATGAATTTCAGGAGACATGGAATGGCCTACAGGACATCCGATGATTCCATATACGTCTGCTGTCATGGAAAGGTCCCCCTCCTTAAATCAGCGAGCTCCTGAGCCCTACATAAACACCTTTAGGGGCATATGCGGTAACCTTTTTATTTGGTTCATTAACTGTAATCCAGCCCAGCCCCGAAAAGACGATATCCGTTTTCTCTTCTTTAACCGTAAATGTATGCGGGACAAGTTCCGGAAAATCATCGAGCTGTTCCGGCCGCGGAGGAGACAGAAGTTCCCCTCTGTGCGTTTCATAAAGGTGGTCCGCCTGCTCTAGTTTTGTCCGGTGAATATAAAGCTCATTCGGAATATAGCAGGTAAACGTGCTTCTCCCGCCATGCAGGAAATCAAAGCGTGCCAGTCCCCCGAAAAACAGCGTTTGTTCTTCATTCAGCTGAAACACTTTCGGCTTAATTTCTTTTTTAGGAGACAGCAGCTTCAAATCATCCCTGTTTACATAGTGAGCCATCTGGTGATGGTTGATAATACCGGGTGTATCGTAGAGAGCAGATCCATCATCAAGCGGAATTTCAATTAAATCAAGGGTAGTCCCCGGGTAATGAGAGGTCGTAATCAAATCTTTTTCACCCGCTACCTCTTTTATGATCCGGTTAATGAATGTTGATTTCCCTACATTGGTACATCCCACTACATACACATCTTTGCCTTCCCGGTAATGATCAATGGCTTCCATCACCTCCCGGACACCCTGCCCGCGGGAAGAACTCACGAGAAAGATATCAACAGGCTTAAGCCCATTTTCTTTCGCCTCGCGCTTCATCCAATGAATCAGCTTTTCCTTCTTAACCGATTTTGGAAGGATATCCGCTTTATTGGCCACCAGGAGAATCGGGTTATTGCCGGCGAACCTCTGAATACCGCTGATCCAGCTGCCGCTGAAATCAAAGATATCTACGATTTTAACAATCAGCGAATCCGTTTCCCCTACCCCGTGAAGAATTTTAAGAAAATCAGCATCGGTTAACGACACATCCTGAATTTCATTATAGTTTTTCAGACGGAAGCAGCGCTGGCAAATAATAGGATCTCTTAACAGCGCACTCGAAGGCGTATACCCGATTTCTTCCGGATTTTCCGTCTGGATTACGGCTCCGCAGCCTACACACACAATTTCTTCATTCACTGCTTTTCCTCCCATTGAATCATACCCTTTTTCTTTAATGTATCCATAATTCTTCTCTCTATTTTCCTGTTAAACTTTGTCACCGCCCCATCTGTGGAAGCAACGGGAACAACGAGAATGGTGTGAAACCCGTTTCGGTTTCCCCCCAGTACATCTGTCAGAAGCTGGTCACCGATAACGACCACTTCCTCCTTTTTCAGCTGCATATCATGAATGGCTTTGCGGAATGCCCGTCCCATTGGCTTTCTCGCTTTATAGATAAAAGGGATCTCAAGGGGATCCGAGAACTCTTTTACCCGCTTTTCAACGTTATTGGAAACGATTGTTACTTTAATTCCGCAGTCATTCATCTCTTTAAACCATTCAATCAGCTTTGGAGTCGCACTCGGTCTGTCCCACTCTACGAGCGTATTGTCTAAATCCGTGATGATCCCTTTTATATTTTTTTCCTTAAGCTTGTATGGGTTAATCTCGAATATGCTTTTTACAAATTCACCTGGTAAAAACAGTTTTAGCAAGGGGCTCACACCTCTGTAATCAAATTTTGCCAGTCTCCATCTTACCGAATTTCGGCACATCTTTCAAAAAAATACTGCATCTTAACAACCCGGAAGAAAACTTTTCGACAAAATCCGGCTGAATCTTCCGCCTGTGGATAACTCTATACACAACAAACAGCCTGTTTTCTCGAAAAACATTCTAGTTTATAAACAAACTGTTAACAGGTTATCCACTTTTCCCTGTGGATAACAGAACGATTGTTCCTTTTTCCAAAACATGTTAGATTAAAATCAAATAAACCCAACCTGCCATCTTATTCAGAAAAGGACCGGGATAGACCAGTTTTTTCAGGAGGTGACGTGCCAATTATTTGGCCTTCCAGTATGCGTAAATTATCGGATGAACTGCTGATTGAATCGTATTATAAAGCGACTGAATTAAAATTAAGCAACGATTTTATCTTTTTAATCGAATCAGAAATCAAGCGCCGGTCTCTTGCTCACTTTTTAAGGAACTCCTGAGCATCAAGAGCTTAGCGCTTTTCTTTTATTATTGCCATACCCAATCGGCCAGCCTCTCAAATCATGAATGCAAGCTATTATACCATGCCCGCACCCTATTCCTCTACCCGGCTTGCATGCACAGAAAAAAACACCCCTTCACAAGAGGTGCTTTAGCTGTAAAAACCGCCATAATACCAATAGTAAGCTCCGAAAATCAAAAGCAGAATAAATGCCACAATCAAAACAGCATACCAGAAACCATAACCCGCACAGGGGGGGATATAAGGATACGGGTACGGCAGCGGACCGCATCCGGGACTGCACGGATAGTAGCCTGCAGACATCCGAAAGACCTCCTTCACCATTCTTAACAGCATAGTATGTATGTACATATCACTGGGTATAGGCATGTGTCCCATTCTTTTAGGAATTTGTCTATTTCTTTAATAATCCGCTGTCCATTATGGCTTCATACAGCACTCTGGCCCCTTTAGGCGTCATATGATTACCTGAGGGGTCGATCATGCCCGAGGCAATGAGGGCTTTATCTGTATCTCCGCCTGCCTCTCTCACCATATTGCGCCAATGATCGATAAGCGGGACTTTCTCTCTGCCGGCTATTTCTCTTACAATATCGTTGTAGGAGTTGTGCCAGTTGCGGGCACCTTTTCCGGCATCATAATAAATTTTATCGTAGCGGGAGTAATACAGCTTGTCCGTTCCGTTGCCCTCTGCGATTGGC
This sequence comes from Metabacillus sp. 113a, assembly GCF_050107635.1. Lineage (NCBI taxonomy): Bacteria > Bacillati > Bacillota > Bacilli > Caryophanales > Bacillaceae > Metabacillus > Metabacillus sp. 113a. Next base: position 59,578 of record NZ_JBNILJ010000010.1, read on the forward strand.
AGGCACGTCATAAGCACAGGCTGGCCTCCGTGCTTTTTAATTTCATTTACAAAATACAGCAGATTCTGCTCAAACCGCTGCTTTGACACACGCGGCTTTCCATTTGGGAGAACAACAGCATCGTTCGTCCCGAACATGATAAACACCGTTTCAGGGTTCCGGTTCAGCACATCTTTTTTGAACCGTTTCCTTCCGTCTTCTGTTGTTTCTCCGCCAATCCCCGCATTGTAAATATTGGCTGTACCCTGCTGAGCCAAGGCAAGCAGATTTACCCATTTTTCGTTTTCCGGATAATCCCTTACAGGGTAATTGGCTCCCTCTGTATTGCTGTCTCCAAACGCGACCGCATTGTATTCATTGTTTCCTGCACCGCATCCGGCGGCGAACAGGAGACTGATCATCATGAAAACTTTCTTCAACTCTGGCACCTCCGTAAGCTATACCAAACTATAATATAGAACTTCCCGTGTTTCAACTGCTGCAGGCGGGGTTCCCCACTTTCTGAACTTTATGCACGTAAACAGACACGGGCAGGCTTCCCGCTACATAAACATAACTAATAGGCGATTGCCTACATAACGACCGCGGGGGTGCTTATTTGTCCGGATTATTTACAGCTCTGGCCTACGTGTTAAGGGAAATGGTTTTTCTTGTAAGCTATGTGAAAAACAACGCTTTTCCGCAGCCTTTGTCCGCCAGCGATGAAAAGAAATACCTGCAATTAATGGCAGAGGGCGATGAGCATGCAAGAAACCTTCTTATTGAACATAATCTAAGGCTTGTCGCTCATATCGTCAAAAAGTTCGAGAACACCGGAGAGGATGCAGAAGACTTGATCTCCATCGGAACAATCGGGCTTATTAAGGCGATTGAAAGCTATTCCCAGGGAAAGGGAACAAAGCTTGCCACCTATGCCGCAAGGTGCATCGAAAATGAAATTCTGATGCATCTCAGAGCCTTAAAAAAAACGAAAAAGGACGTCTCCCTTCATGATCCGATCGGCCAGGATAAAGAGGGCAATGAAATTTCCCTTATCGATGTTCTCAAATCGGAAAGCGAGGATGTCATCGATACGATCCAGCTGAATATGGAGCTCGAGAAAGTCAAACAGTTTATTGATGTATTGGATGAGCGGGAGAAGGAAGTCATCGTCGGGAGATTCGGCCTCGACCTTCAAAAAGAAAAAACACAGCGCGAAATCGCTAAAGAACTAGGTATCTCAAGAAGCTATGTTTCCCGGATCGAAAAGAGGGCACTTATGAAAATGTTTCATGAATTTTACCGTGCCGAAAAAGAAAAGAACAATAAAAAAAAGAAAAGATAAGGAGAAAGGGTGCTTCCCTCTCTCCTTATCTTTTTTCAGCTAGCCGCTGTCTATCTCCACAGTGAGGTAGTTCGTCATTTCTTTTATCATTACAATCCGCTCCTTTCGTATATGGTTTCCTTTTTCCTACAGCATCAGCTGCCTGTTTTTCACACTTTCCATGATGATCTTCACCTACTGATCATAATTGGTTTTTTCTCTTGTTTTCACATTTCTATGGAACGTTATGTTCAAGAATAATAAATGAATGGTCATAAAAATCACCTCCTTTCAATCAAAGCTCCTTAGCCTGATATCCTGAAAAAGAGACCCTCACCGGTGGTTCTTCAGCAGCACAAGATTTGAATTATCATAAAAAACGCCGCAGGAAGATACCCCGGGCGCTTTTACAGATACTATAAAACGCCGCAAGTAAGCAAATCGCTCAACCTGCGGCGTATTGTCTAATAAATGCACAAAAAAAGAAATACGTTAGCTGGATACCGGCCAAATCGATTTGAACTTCCTATTCAGTTGCTGTTTGGTCATCTCTGTATACATCATTTTAACCGGTCTCCTTTCATTCATTTTATAAGTACATGGTAATTATATCCACAAAACCAACTTTTGTGAACTCTAAATTCAAACTTTTTTGAAAAAAAATGAACTATGTGCGCAAAGGGTCTTCAATGTTAAACGCTCTATCTCCGTAAATATCAAGGCGGAAGTTCAGGCGATTGATGCATCTGCAGGCTTTGGACAAGAAAGAGAAATCACTAGAATGAGTTCTTACTATGTAGAGCCATGGCTAAAGTTTAAAATAACTCAGCGTTTGTACTTTTTGCTGCCAAGCATAATAAAACCTGCAGAGTCAATCTGCAGGCTAATCAGTTTCTTCTTGAAGCTTCTTTTTATAAGCTAATGAGATTTTAAAGCAAACCATCGCTCCAGCAAGCATAACGCCTGATGTGCCCATCATCGCATACTGCTCGGCTGTCTGACTGGAAGCAACGAACACACCAATATAGAAAAATGTCCCTAATGCTAAGAGGACAAAAGCATAATTTTTGAAATCATTCACTAAGTTCTCCCACTGTTTTTTCAAGCCAATCACCTGCCGGAAAATGTTTTTACAAATACTAGGATAACATAGTCTGACAATCTATTTGACTTGTAATATCAGGAAATCAGGAAAGAGCCTGCTTTAAATCGGCAATCAAATCCTCTGCGTCTTCAATTCCTACAGAAATTCTGATCAGCCCGTCTGTGATGCCGAGCTCTTTTCTTCTGTCAGCAGGAATCGAAGCATGCGTCATTCTGGCAGGTACCGAGATCAGGCTTTCAACAGCTCCGAGACTTTCTGCAAGGGTAAAGTATTTCAGTCTGCTGAGCACCTCGTCTGCTTTTTCCCCGCTCCCTACATCAAAAGAGACCATTCCGCCGAATCCATTCGCCTGTCTCTTGGCGATATCGTGATTCGGGTGATCCTCAAGACCGGGATAATAAATTGTGGAGACAGCAGGGTGTTCTTTCAAGAACTGTACAATCTGCTTTGTATTTTTCTCATGGGCTTCCATCCTTAAACCGAGCGTTTTCACTCCCCGGATCAAAAGCCAGGAATCCTGAGGCCCCAGCACGCCCCCTGTAGAGTTTTGAACGAAGTGAAGCTCATCTGCAAGCTCCTGGGTGTTTACCGCGACAAGACCCGCTACGACATCGCTGTGCCCCCCTATATACTTCGTGGCACTGTGAAGGACGATATCTGCCCCTTGAGTAAGCGGCATCTGCCAGTAAGGCGTGCTGAAGGTGTTATCCACGATGGTAAGCAGACCCTTTTCTTTAGCGAGCCTCGCAGAAGCCTCAATGTCTGTAATTTTCAGCAGAGGGTTTGTAGGCGTTTCTAAATAAAGAGCCTTCGTATTGGATTGGATGGCGTCAGTTATGTTTTCAAGTTTACTTGTATCCACAAAGGTAGATTCAATCCCAAGACGGTTCAAAACCTTTGTCATGACACGGTACGTTCCGCCGTAAACATCATCCGTCATAATGACGTGGTCTCCGCTGCTGAACAGCATCATGACAGCTGAGATTGCCGCCATACCGGAACCGAATGCAAATCCGGCATGTCCCTCTTCCAGATCCTTAATCAATTCCTCGAGAGCATGTCTGGTGGGGTTCCCCGTACGGGAATATTCAAAGCCTTTATGCTCGCCTACACGGTCCTGCTTATACGTGCTTACCTGATAAACCGGAACATTCACAGCTCCTGTCTGGACATCGCCCGTAATCCCGCCGTGAATCATCTTCGTAAGTTTCTTCATATTCAGATACCCCCTTCGTAAATTTTCTTGCTCAAGTAGCGTTCGCTGCTGTCTGCGAAGACTGTAACGATTATACTTCCCTCTTTTGCTTTCTCAGCTTCTAGAAGGGCCGCGTGAAAAGCCGCTCCCGAAGAGCTTCCGACAAGAAGCCCCTCCCGCTTTGCGAGTTCTTTCACTCTTCGGAAGGCGTCTTCGTCAGATACTGTATGGATGGCATCGAAATAATCGGGATTCATATATTCCGGCAAAAACTCCATCCCGATGCCCTCTGTTTTATGGGGACCCGATTCCCCTCCGTTCAATATAGAGCCCTCGGGTTCGACAATACACGCTTTTAATTCAGGATTTTGTTCCTTTAAATATTCAGCCGTTCCCATAAAGGTTCCGCCTGTTCCTGCGCCTGCCACAAACAGATCCACCTTCCCGTCAAGCTGCTCCCAGATTTCCGGTCCGAGCGTCTTGTAATAAGCAAGCGGATTCGCAGGGTTGGCAAACTGCTGCGGACAATAGGAACCGGGAATCTCCTCTAGGAGCTCCTGGGCTTTTTTGATGGCGCCTTTCATTCCGTCTGCCGTGGGAGTATGCACAATCCTGGCGCCGAGCGCCTTCATGATTTCCTGTTTTTCCATACTGAATTTTTCAGGAATACAAAACACCGCCTGCAAATCTTTATTCAGGGCAGCAAGGGCCAGGCCGATTCCTGTATTCCCCGCAGTAGGTTCTACAATGGTCCCGCCCTTCTGCACCTTTCCTGTCCGAAGGGCTTCCTCAATCAGTTCTTTCCCGAGCCGGTCCTTAATGCTGCCGCCGGGATTGCAAAACTCGAGCTTCGCAAAAAGACGTGTACCTTTAGGAAGAGGAAAATGCTGAATTTCCATAAGGGGAGTAGACCCGATTAATTCATGAATTCCTTTAATAACTTTCATTCCATGCACCTTCTCTGTCGGAAGCTAATTAATTTAAATGACGGACAATCCTCAGCACATGCTCTGCAGAATGCAGGCCTGCTTTTTCCAGGAACTGATCAAACGATACATCTGATTCTTTCCCTGCAATATCAGATAATGCCCGGATGATGACAAATGGAACTTGAAACTGGTGGCATACTTGAGCAATCGCAGCTGCTTCCATTTCAACCGCGTACAGATTATCAAATTTTGTCCGGATGTACTCAACCCGTTCAGGATCATTCATAAATGAGTCTCCCGTAGCAATCATCCCTGTTACGGCCTGAATGCCTTCGATGTTTTTTGCCTGCTCTTCCGCAATTTCCAATAGGCGCTGGTCAGGGAGATAGGCAGGGGGAAGACCTGGAACCTGGCCGTATTCATACCCAAATGCCGTTACATCCACATCATGGTGCCTCACTTCCGCCGAAACAACCACATCTCCTACATTCAAAGAATGATGGAAACCTCCGGCTGAACCGGTATTGATGACATAATCCGGTTTAAAGCGGTCAAGCAATATGGATGTACTCATGGCGGCGTTAACTTTGCCGATTCCGGATTTCAGCAGGACAATCTCTTTTCCTTCGTACACACCCTGGGTAAATTCACTTCCGGCAATCATTTCGCTGCTTCTGCCTTCCAATTTTTCTCTCAGTATCGTCACTTCTTCTTCCATTGCTCCGATAATAGCGATTTTCATTAGAACAACCCTCTTTTTTTAAAATTACTGTTTTACTGCCTCCATGATCCATACAAATGGATTCATTTGAGTAAACGAAACAGAAAACCCATGCTTCAGAAAAATCTGTTTCATCACAATATGGGTCGTGTAATATTCTGTTTCAAGATCCTTTACAAGGCCCGTAAACTGCCTTCTTTTTGACTCATCGATCTTTTTCACATACGCATCCCGATCTGTGAAAACAGTATCAGCAAAGATTATTTTACCACCATTGGCAAGCATGCTTCCATATCTGCCGATGGCTTTCTCTTTTTCTTCATCAGTCAAATGGTGAAATGCATACGTGCTTACAATGGAATCAACCTGCTCAGGAGGCTCTGGAAAATCCAGAAAGTCTCCATCGTTTATCATAATCTCTGCAGGGAGCTTTGCTTTTGCCTTCTCACGCATGGCGCTCGAAGGCTCAATTCCATAAACCTTTCTGCCGAGTCCGTGCAGTATAGCGGTTAAATTTCCAGTCCCCACTCCAAACTCCAGCACAACATGGCCCGTACTTGCTGCTGTCTGGTTCAGAATCTCTTCATAATTTTGAAAAACCTCTTTATATTCTCTTGTCTTGCCGCTAACCGTGCTGTCATAATCAGAGGCCCATCCTTCGAACAATTCCAAAAACTCTCTGCCCATGAACCATCTCTCCCTTTTATCAAAACTATATAATTCCTATGTGTATAGTATGAATTAAGCCGAATAACTGTTCAAATAGTATCATAAAGAGTTCTTATTCTCAATATAAATGTTTTCCATATCCCACTGGAACAAGGTTTTTGGTAAACTGAACATAGAGATTTGAGGAGGAGCATCAAACATGAATTTTCAGCTTGATTATTTAAAAGACAAAGTCGAATTTTTCGAAGCAGCCAGCATTAAGGACCTGGAATTAAAAATTGCAGAGCAAATTGATCACAACAAAGCCATTATGATGGAGGTACATTCTGTTACTCATCAAATGCATGTGACGGAGGATGGTCGAAGGTTTTACAGTGCAGTTGTTCATTTTAAAGCGAAGTAATAAGACCTCCAATTTGGCTTATTCCTTGAGTGACGGTTTCGCGTTGTCTGACATTATTGTCTGGCATGGCCGTGTTGTCTGACATGGCCTCGTTGTCTGACATTGTTGTCTGACATGGCCCCGTTGTCTGACATCCTTGTCTGACATCACCATGTTGCCTGACATTGTTGTCTGACATGGCCTCGTTGTCTGACATTGTTGTCTGACATGGCCCCGTTGTCTGACATTCTTGTCTGACATCACCATGTTGTCTGACATGGCCCCGTTGTCTGACATCCTTGTCTGACATCACCATGTTGCCTGACATTGTTGTCTGACATGGCCCCGTTGTCTGACATTCTTGTCAGACATTACCATGTTGTCTGACATTCTTGTCTGACATCACCATGATGTCTGACATTCTTGTCTGAAATCACCATGTTGTCTGACATGACCCCTTGTCTGAAACTCCACCTTCCCATCAAAAAAAGTGCTCTGAGCGTGTAATAGCCCAGAGCACTTTCTTCTGATGTGACTTTTAGTTGTTTCCTTGACATGCCCAATAGCGATTGAGAAGCGCTCAGGGGCTGCTATGCACAGTATGGTGTTATTTCAGTTTTTCAACTTTTACCGGCTTCCATCCTTCGTTTTCAACAAACTGGATGGATACTCTTAGCTTTTCATCCGAACCTTTTGCTGAGATTGTGCCGATGGCATCATCAGGTGAACCGTTGTTTTCAAGGCGCCAGATGGTCATATTGTCTGCCTGTACACCTGTTGCGGCTGTCAATGCCTTGGTCATTTCCTGCCAATCGGTCGAACCTTTATCATAAACCGCGGTATGGTCACCTTCCTGGGTAGTTCCCACCGGCTTCCAATTGGGATTTTCAATGACTTCGGCAACATCTGATCCGGGTTCGCCTTCTGTTACAGTTGCTCCTTCGTTTGGATCTTCAGACTGCTCTTTCTCTTTTTTCTGCTTTTCTTCTTCCTTCGCTTTTTCCTCTGCAGCTTTTTCCTCTGCAGCCTTATCCTCAGCAGATTGTTCATCGCCGGATGTATTTTGTGTTTCTTTATCCTTGTTTTCCGCTTCATCAGAAGCATTGTCTTCCTGGTCTGCAGCCGTCTCTTCACTTTGAGTTTCCTGCTGATCAGAGATTTTGCTGTTGGAAGTCTCTTCTTTTTCTCCGCCTAAGATAAGCTGATAGCCAACGGCTAAGATGAGAATCAGCACAATTCCGATGAGCGCATTGAGAACAACATTCGTTTTTCTGCGCTTATCACGATTGCCGTAACGGGTTTTATTCATTCTCTTCACTCCTTTTCCCACTTACCTTCTGTACTATTCTATCACCGGTGTGCGAATGAAGCCAGTTTAGATTTACTCCTGGATGTCCAGACCGGAAGCAATCTGATAGAACACTTTATTTGCTGCTGCCCTGCTGCTGATTGTTTCAGCATCCAGGACGACAAGCGCATATTTTGGCTTGCCGGATGGAAAATAGCCTGCAAACCATTTATTGATGAGGTTGTTCCCATTCGGATCCTTTCTGCCTGTTTCAGCTGTACCCGATTTTCCGGACACCTCAAACGGAAGGGCCCCGAATCCTGCGCCTGTTCCCTGTTCATCCGTCACGACCAGCCGAAGGAGTTTTTGGAGTTTTTGGGCTGTGTAGTGGTCAAGCGTTACGTCTGACAGTTCTTTATCAGGAAACTGGAACATCGATGTGCCGTTTTTATATAAAATTTCTTCTGCAGTTTTTACGGCCATTCCTTTTCCCCCTCTTGCGATCGTTGCCATCATGTTGGCGATGGCGAGCGGTGTAGCCTGGACATCCTTTTGTCCAATGGCAGTCTGGGCAACGGCTTTTGCTGAGCTTTTGTCGCGGTGATCGCTCCAGACAGTACCTTGTTTTTCTTCAGGGAACTGCCTGAACGCGCCATAGTGAAAGACGGCTCCTTCCCATCCAACCGGGTTTACAAGCCCGAGTTTTTCGGCGGTATTTTCCATATAATCCGCATCTTTACGAATCAGCTGGCTTGAAAGAACATTAAATGTATAATTGCAGCTTCTTGAAAAACTCGTATCGAAATCAAGCGTTCCAAGCTTCCGGTCTTCTTCTGCCCCCCCATAAGGGTTGAGATCACAATTATAGCGGGCAGACGGGTGGTCCAGGCCATTCTCGACTGCTGCAGCGGCGGTTACAATTTTATAAATAGAGCCCGGTTTCATGCTTTCGAGCATATAGTTTTTCAGGCTTGCCTGTTCTCCGTTAACATTTAAATCCGGTTTGCTGGCCATGGCGAGCAGGGTGCTGGATTCAATATCAATCAGCACGGCGCCTCCCTTTTGCACGCCGGCATCAGTCAGTGCTTCTTCCATTAATCTTTGAATGGCCAAATCCAATGTCGTTTTTACTTTGACTGGAAAATGGGCGCTTGAGTCAGCAATGTACTTTACATTTACGCCAAAAAGCGGATTTCCATTTCCATCTACGTGATAGAGCAGCTTCGTTTCAGACTCAGGCAGCAGAAATTCATCAAACGCTTTTTGAAGTCCGGCGGCTCCGATTTTCACCGCAGACGGCAGTTTTTTGTCCGGGTATCTTTTTGCGAGCACTTCAGGCATTTCCGCAGTATACCCCATGATATGGGAGGCAGACAGCTCATTTGGATGATCCTGGACCATCACTCCATAAACGCCCGGGATTTTCAGAGCGTTGATTTTCTCGAGGTCCTCGCTGTCCAGGGCAGCTCCATCGCCGCTGGATAAAATGACCGGAGATTCGGCTTTGGATACTAAAGAACGAAGGATCCCATCTGACATTCCTGCAAGATCTGCTATTTCTGCGCTGGGCCAGTCAAGACCTTTAATAAATGGAAACAAAACGAGGGAGGGCTTTACTCCCGCGGACAGCAATTCCCCGTTCCGGTCGATCAGTGTTCCTCTTCCATCATCAATTAATACGGATTGCGTCCGCTGTGCTACGCTCTCTTCTATTAAATTGATATGATGGCTGCCAAAGGATTCTGTCCGGAACAGCTGAAGCTCTGCCAATCTCCATGCTAAAACAGCAATGCCTGCCGTGATTACAATGCAGACCGTCCTGACTCTCTTCTTGATTTTCCGCATAAAAAAACCACCTCATCCACATTGTCGACGAGGCGGTTCGGGTTTAATCGGATTTACTTGATATTTACGATTTTTACCTGCATTTCCCCACCTGGGGTCTGAACGGATACTTCGTCTCCAACCTGCTTGCCGATAAGGCTTTTCGCAATTGGTGAGTCGTTGGAAATTTTTCCTTCGAAAGGATCGGCTTCTGCACTTCCGACAATCGTGTAGGACTCTTCATCGCCTTTTGGAAGCTCCTGGAACGTCACGGTTTTTCCAAGGGCCACTACGTTCGTGTTTGATGTATCTTCTACGATAATCTTAGCATTGCGGATCATATTCTCGAGTGTCGTAATTCTTCCCTCAACAAACGCCTGCTCTTCCTTAGCGGAATCATACTCGGAGTTTTCAGAAAGATCACCGAAGCTGCGCGCAATTTTGATACGCTCGACCACTTCTTTGCGGCGTACCGTTTTCATGTACTCCAATTCCTGTTCGAGCTTTTCTTTTCCTTCTTTCGTCATCGGAAATTCTTTCTCTTGTGCCATTGATATCCACTCCTTCTGAAACAGCTGTCCCCCGAATTTTTGTGTATGTAAGACCTGTTAATAATACAAGAGCGAGGGCAAGCCTGCCCTCACACTCTTTTTCATATTCAGAAATGCTTCTGTTCACTCTCTGAACGCATTTTTACATGAAACGTTTAACAATCTATACATAATATGGGCACAGTGCTCTATATCTATGCTATGTTATTACAAAATAGCGTTTTGTTCAAGAATTGTTTGAATTTTTGTTACCATTAAATCCACGGCTACGTGGTTCTGTCCACCCTCAGGAATGATAATATCAGCATAGCGCTTCGTCGGTTCGATAAACTGGTTATGCATCGGCCTTACAACTGAGACATACTGTTCAATGACAGAATCAATCGAACGGCCCCGCTCCTTTATATCACGCAGAATGCGGCGGATAATCCGTATGTCTGCATCCGTATCTACATACATCTTGATGTCCATGAGATCCCTCAGGCGTTCATCCTCCAGAATAAGGATCCCTTCCAGAATGATAACATCCTTCGGTTCGATGCGCAGAACCTCTTCTGACCTGGTATGAATGGTGTAATCATAGACAGGCTTATTAATGCCTTCATAGTGAAGAAGTTTTTTTAAGTGATCAATTAGAAGATCATTGTCAAAGGCAAGCGGATGGTCATAATTCGTGTTCAGACGTTCTTCATACGGAAGATGGCTTTGATCCTTGTAGTAGTAATCTTGTTCGAGCATCATGATGGAATGTCCTTTGAAGTGCTCATAGATCGCTTTGGTTACACTTGTTTTACCAGAACCGGATCCTCCGGCAACCCCTATTACGACGGGTTTCTTTCCCATTGCCTCAGAACCCCTTCCGCATCATGTTGTATGGATAAACCGGCCGGTCCAACTTGAATTTAACGGTTTGAAGAGGGTGGCGCGCTGCATCCAGCTCATTTCCTTCTTCATCATACACCTTTTCGATGACTGTACGGAAGTTTTCGAGCTCCGGTCCGAAGAATTCGACTTCGTCTCCAGGCTTAAAATAGTTCCGCTGCTGAAGCGTCACTGTTTTTCCTTCCGGGTCATAGTTCAGCACCATTCCTACGAAATCAAAGTTCGTCTTTTTGCCGTGAACGCCGAACATCTGCTCTTTATGCCCTGGCACTCCTTCAAAGAAGGCAGGAGCGGTCTCGCGATTCGCGCACTTGTCCAGCTCCTCAAGCCACTCCTGCTGGATTGTAAAGTTATCAGGGTCCGCACAGTAAGCATCAATTACTTTCCGGTATACGCTGACTACAGTGGCTACATAGTGAATGGATTTCATCCGTCCTTCTATTTTCAGGCTGTCGATTCCCATTTCAATCATTCTTGGAATCGATTCGACCAGTTTGAGATCCTTTGGACTCATCGCAAATGGTGAATCGTTTTCTCCAAACAGTGGTGTTTCCTTTCCATCCTCCTGCTTATAAAGATCATAATCCCAGCGGCAGGACTGGCAGCAGCCTCCACGGTTGGAGTCGCGTGCTGTCATATGGTTGGAAAGAGTACAGCGTCCGGAATAGGCAATGCACATCGCTCCGTGGATAAACGTTTCTATTTCGATATCCACCTTCTCTTTCATTTCGCGGATCTCATCCCCGCTTGTCTCACGGGCGAGAACAACACGCTCAAGCCCTTCCTCTTTCCAAAACTGAACAGCTTTCCAGTTTGAAAGAGACTGCTGGGTGCTTAAGTGGATCTCGAGCTTCGGAGCGGCTGTTTTACATGTTTCGATGATGAGGGGATCTGCGACAATGATACCGGTAACTCCAGCGTCTTCAAGCCCTTTCAAATAATCAGCGATTCCATCCATATTTTCGTTATGGGCAAAAATATTGGTGGTTACGTAAATTTTTGCGTTGTATTGATTGGCAAATTGGACGCCTTCTGCCATTTCTTCCTGTGAAAAGTTGTCTGCGTTTGAGCGAAGACCATATTCCCGTCCTCCTATAAATACAGCATCTGCTCCATAGCGGACGGCAATTTTCAGCTTCTCCAGATTTCCAGCCGGCGCCAAAAGCTCAGGTTTTTTCGTAATGACGCGTTTTCCATTGATGATGGTGGAAATAGAATCGGTTACTCTATTCATACGTATACCTCCCTATTTATTTTTATTGCTTATATCGTCCGTCCTCAGTAGACGGTTTCTTTAAAGAAAAAGCCGGTGTCAAGCGGCCGGTGGGAAGGCTGGATTTCTTCAATTTTTGACAGCAGGCTGCCCTTGATCTCTTCATATTCCTCACGCGCATCTACACACAGGTCAATGGCTTTCCTGTATTTTTTTGTGACTTCGATGACATATTCGCTCGTTTGAAGAACCCCGTCGATCTTAAAGGAATCCACGCCTGCGTCAATCAAGTCTTCCAATTCATCGATTATACACATATCGTTAGGACTCATAATGTGTGTGCCGTTCTGATCTTCATAAACCGGATATTTATTTTCCCGTTCTTTATCATGAAGCAGCAGACCCTTTTCCATCTTATCCTGATTCACGACTTCCATCGATTTTCCCTGATATAAATAATAGTTTCCGATTAAAGAACGCTTGGACTGGAACATGCACGTCATTCCATGGACTTGAATCTCAATTTCCACTTCTGCATTTTCCTTCGTCTCAACGATTGAATCCATGTTGAGCTCCCTCGCAAGCACTGCTCTTTGTGCACCTTTCCTGCCCCAATAGTTGCAGGTAAAGTAGTTGGTCGCTGTCGTCTCTGTATTCCAGTGAAGTTTCATATCCGGAACTGTTTCCCGGGCTGTCATCAGAACAGCCGGGTCTCCGAACACAATGGCATCAGCCTTGGCTTCTTTAAGGAAAAGCATATAATCGGCTAAATCATCGATAAGATCGTTATGAAAAATCGCGTTCATCGCCGCGTATACTTTAACCCCGTTCTGATGGGCGATCTCAACCGCTTTCCTGAAATCCTCACGGTTAAACTCCCCTGCGAGACGAAGACCGAATTTTTGCTCACCGATTATCATAGCCGTTGCTCCTGCTTTCGCAAGCGCCTCTATATCATCGAGCTTTGAAGGAGTGACTAGCAATTCTGGTTTTTTCACGTTTGCTCACCTCTTTTAATGCTTACGGCGATGCCGTCTCCAACAGGGATAATGCATGTATCGAATCCCTGATGTGACATCAGCCAGCTGTTATACCCCGCAATTTTTTTCACGAGGCTTCTGATTCGTTTATTGTCAATACGGTCCTGCTTTTCTGCGACAAGACCTTTAAATAAAATATTATCGGTAATGATCATACCGCCGTTATTGAGCATGGGCTCATATAATTCAAAAAAACGCTGATACTGCCCTTTTGCCGCATCGATAAACAATGCATCAAAAGGCCCTTCATTCCTTATTTGATCATGAATCTCCAGGGCATCACCGAAATATATCCGGATTCTGCTGCTGAGATCCGACTGTTTCGTCCGTAAAAGTGCCTGATCGTAACGATCCTGGTCTCTTTCTATACTCACTATAGAGGCTTTCGGAACAGCGGACGCCATGCGGATGGCTGAATAGCCGATGGCCGTTCCGATTTCTAGTATGCGAAGGGGAGAATGGATACGGAGAAATTGCAGCAAAACTTCCATTCCTGCTGCTTCCATAATGGGAACTCCATGCTCTTGAGCATAGCTCTCCATATCCTTGATCGGGCCGGAGCGTTCGGGAATCATGCTTTCTATATAAGCATGAAGAGTTGGTTCAAGCACTGAATTGGCCTCCTTGCGCAAAAAGAAGAGTTCTGATTAGGAACTCTTGCCTTCATTATATCTGCGGTCGTGTCTGCACACAACTTGATATATTTTAGCACAAATAAAGAGGGAATGAAATAAATTTCACTCCCTCTCTGAGTTATGATTCTTCTCTCGGCCCGGTAATATATTTTTCTTTAAGCTGATTATGCTCTTTGAGTGTTCTTGAATAATATACTTTCCCTTCCGGCGATGCCAGGAAATACAGATAATCTGTATTATCAGGCTGCAGCGCGGCTTCCATGGACATGGTACCGCTATTGGAAATCGGTCCTGGAGGGAGGCCTTTGTTTTTGTACGTATTATACGGTGAAGAGACCTTCAGGTCATCATAGGTTACACGGTCTTTATGCTCTCCCAAAGCATAGAGCACGGTGGGATCCGTCTGAAGAGGCATGTCCTGGTTGATCCGGTTAACAAACACACTGGATATTTTCTGTCTGTCAACTTGTCCTGTGGCCTCCTCTTCAATTAGAGAGGACATCGTCAGGAAGGTGTGAACGGTCCACTTTTTTTCCTTAATCTGCGGAAGAAGCGGCTTTACCCGCTTATCCGTCTCACCGATCATCTTCTCGAGAATGGCATCAAGTGAAGTATTTGGATCTTTGAAAGGATAGGTTGCCGGGAATAAATAGCCTTCAAGCTTATATTTCACGGATTTGCTGTCCACTTCTTTGGATACAGTATCCGGAAATTTTTCTTTCATCGAAGCGATAAACTCTGGATCCTGTACTTTTTTTAACACTTCTTCCTTTGAAAACTCGGAATTATTTTCAATAATTGCCGCAATTTGCGTTAATTTGTGGCCTTCTGGTACCGTCAGCTGAATGGCTACATCTTCAGACATTTTTCCGGTTTTCAGAAGCTCGATCATATCATCCATCGTCATGGACCTGCTCATCAGATAGTCTCCTGCCTGAAAACCTGTTTCATTTTTAAACTTTACATAGTATTTAAAAACTCTGGCATCTTTAATCAGACCTTCATCCTTCAGTTCTGCAGCAATGCCTGTGACAGAAGAACCAAGAGGAATCGAAACCTTCACTTCCTTTTTATCTGCTGAATCTACGGGACTCAATGCATTTTGTATATAGATGATCCCTGTGACCGCTATCAAAGCCAGGGCAATTCCTGTTATAAGGACAATCCTGATTACAATCTTCCGGATTGATTTTGCTTCTTCCTGTCTTTCAAGTAAAGTCTTATGTATAGATGATTTATCAGATTTATGTTTCATCTTTTTCCCCCTTCCACTTCCCATTATTATACTACAAAATTCCCCTTTATTCGTCATTAACAATTTGTATCCATACGGCGCTTTTCCAATTGCTTTAGCTGCAGAGGGCCAGGGGGAACCGGCGGCTCTATTCAGAAACTGAATGAAAAAAAGGAAGCCGGGTTCCCATCCCGGCTTCCTTCTGTATTATTCTTCTTCCTCTTCGTTATCGAAGAATGTGTTCATCATTTCTTCAATCATGTCCCATTCTTCTTCAGTTTCAATCGGCTGAAGTTCGCCGTCTTCTCCGTTTTCGTTCGGAGTAAAGCTTGATGCATGAATCTCGACATCTTCTTCATCCTGATCTTCGCTGCTGATTGGATAGTATAGCACGTAAGATTTGTTAAACTCATCGGATTCGAACGTAAATAAGATTTCGCAAAGCTGCTCGTTTCCGTTCTCATCCACTACTGTAATTTGCTTTTCGCCATGTTCCATAACTATTCACCTCGTTTAGTACTCTCCGTTACCGGAGGCTGTCAAGATACCCTTGGAGGATCATGACCGCAGCCATTTTATCAATGACCTTTTTTCGTTTTTTTCTGCTGACGTCTGCTTCAATGAGCATTCGTTCGGCAGCCATCGTAGTCAGACGCTCGTCCCAAAGGACGACCGGAAGCGAGAAGGTTTCCTCTAATAAAGAGGCAAACCGCTGGCAGGCTTCCCCGCGCGGGCCGATGGTGCCATTCATATTTTTGGGAAGACCGACGACAATCTTGTCCGCTTCTTCCGTTTTGATCAGTTCAGAAAGCCTCGTCAGACCATAGTCTCCGCCTTCTTCGTTAATTTTAACCGTTTCGAGCCCCTGGGCCGTCCAGCCAAGGTAGTCACTGACTGCTACTCCGATTGTTTTCGTTCCATAATCCAAACCAAGTACTCGCATGCATTACTCCCCGCGGTTATTTTGCAGATACGATTTTACAAGCTCTTCAATCAGCTCGTCACGCTCAAGCTTCCGGATCAGGCTTCTGGCATCCCGGTGCCTCGGAATATAAGCCGGATCACCGGAAAGCAAATAGCCGACAATCTGATTGATCGGATTGTAGCCTTTTTCTTTCAGTGCATCATATACGGTAAACAAAACTTCGTTCACATCTGCTTGAACGGAATCCTCCGACACGTTGAATTTCATTGTTTTATCGAATGAGCTCACTGTCTGCACCTCTTTCTCAAGTTCACATAGAGGACTGAATCCTGCTCGTCCTGACTCTTATCACCATTCTACACTAAGAATGGGAATTATAAAACGGATTTAATCCATTCCTCTGCATAGTTTAAAGCAGATTCAAGTTTTTCAGGGTCTTTCCCGCCTGCCTGAGCCATATCAGGACGGCCTCCGCCGCCTCCGCCGCAGCGCTCTGCCACTTCTTTAACGAGCTTGCCTGCATGAAGCCCCCGGTCGATCAGGTCCTTGGAAACACCGGCTGCAATATTCACTTTATCACCGCTGGCAGCTCCCAGTACGATGACAGCTGATCCCAGCTTTGCTTTTAAATCATCAAGAATTGCCCGAAGACTGTTCATGTCCTTGGCATTCACCTTGCTTGCAAGAAGTTTTACTCCGTCCACATCTTTTACCTGATCTGTCAAAGAGGATGCTTCAAGATTGCCCAATTTAGAGGTCAGCGATTCATTTTCGCGCTGCAGCTCTTTCAGTTCAGCCGCCAGGCTGTCAATTCTGTCCGGAACCTCTTTTGCCTTCGTTTTCAGCTTGACCGCAGCTTCCTCAAGAATCGACAGCTGGTCACTCATCGCTTCATAGGCTGTTTTGCCTGTAACAGCTTCTATCCTTCTCGTACCTGCTCCAATTCCCGATTCAGAGATGAGCTTGAACAGACCGATCGAAGAGGTATTTTCGACATGACAGCCCCCGCAAAGCTCGAGACTGTAATCTCCGATTTGAACAACGCGGACAATTTTTCCGTATTTTTCACCGAATAGAGCCATGGCGCCCATTGCTTTCGCTTCGTCAATCGGCTTCAGGTCAATGTTCACTCCGATGCCTGCCCAAATTTTTTCGTTAACGGTGTGCTCGATCTGTTTAAGCTCACTGTCGGTAATCTGGCCGAAGTGGGAAAAGTCAAAACGCAGGCGGTCTGCCTTTACTAAGGAGCCCGCCTGATTTACATGGCCTCCAAGAACATCCTTCAGTGCTTGATGCAGCAGGTGGGTAGCCGTGTGGTTTTTAACAACGCCTTCCCGGATACGCCGGTCCACTGCAGCTGCAGCCTTATCATGTTTATGGATGGTGCCCTTCTCAACAATTGCACGGTGAAGGTTCTGCCCATTCGGTGCCTTTTTTACATCCTTCACACGGACGGTAAACCTATCATTTGAAATGGTTCCTTCATCTGCAATCTGGCCGCCGCTTTCCGCGTAAAATGGTGTCTGCACAAGGATAAGCTGAATCTCATCGCCTTCACTCGCCTCATCGGCAAGCTCGCCATTTTTTATGAGAGCCGCAATTTCCGTTTCAACGTTGAGCGTTTCATATCCAACAAACGTGCTTTCCGTTTTAAGATCACCGAGAACCCCGCCCTGAACCTGCATGGAATCGACTTCCTGGCGCGCGGATCTTGCCCGCTCCCGCTGCTTTTCCATTTCAGCTTCAAAGCCTTCCGTGTCGATCTCCATTTCTTCTTCCTCTGCATATTCCTCTGTCAGCTCTACAGGGAAGCCATAAGTGTCATAAAGACGGAAGACGTCTGCGCCTGGTATGATGCGGTGCCCGGCTTGCCTTTGTTTTTTTATTACCTCAGAAAGAATAGCAAGTCCATCATTGAGCGTTTCATGGAACCGCTCTTCTTCATTTTTGATTACTTTTTGAATGAATTCTGTTTTTTGTTGAACCTCCGGATAGAAGGCTTCCATGATTTCTCCGACTGCCGGTACAAGCTCAAACATAAACGGACGGTTAATATCGAGCTTCTTAGCGTACCTGACAGCGCGGCGCAGCAAACGGCGCAGCACATATCCGCGGCCTTCATTTGACGGCAAAGCTCCATCACCGACTGCAAAAGAAACCGTTCTGATATGATCGGCGATGACCTTGAACGCCTCATCCTTTTCCTTGCTGCCGTGATACTCCATACCGGAAATCTTAGCTGTTGCTTCAATAATTGGCATAAAAAGATCGGTTTCATAGTTAGTCGGTACGTTTTGGATCACAGAACACATGCGCTCAAGCCCCATGCCAGTATCAATGTTTTTCTTAGGAAGCGGCGTATAGGTGCCGTCCGAATTATGGTTAAACTCAGAAAAAACGAGATTCCACACTTCCAAATACCGTTCATTTTCCCCCCCCGGGTACAGCTCAGGATCTTCCGGGTCATGACCGTAAACCTCACCCCGGTCATAAAAAATTTCCGTATTCGGGCCGCTCGGACCTTCGCCGATATCCCAGAAGTTCCCTTCAAGGCGGATGATGCGGTCTTCCGGAACACCTACTTTTTCTGTCCAGATTTCAAATGCTTCATCATCTTCAGGATGAATGGTCACAGAAAGCTTTTCTGGATCAAAGCCAATCCATTTGTCACTCGTGAGGAATTCCCATGCCCATTCGATCGCTTCAACCTTAAAGTACTCTCCTATCGAAAAGTTCCCAAGCATTTCAAAAAAGGTATGGTGGCGTGCTGTTTTTCCGACGTTCTCAATATCATTCGTCCGGATGGATTTTTGAGCATTGCAAATCCTTGGGTTTGCCGGAATCACCCGTCCATCAAAATATTTTTTCAGGGTAGCGACTCCGCTGTTGATCCACAGCAATGAAGGATCCTCATGCGGAACGAGGGAAGCGCTTGGCTCAACGGCATGGCCTTTTTCTTTAAAGAAATCAAGAAACATCTGCCGTACTTCTGCGGACGTTAAAAATTTCATTGGTAATCCTCCTTTTTGTATGTAAGCCGGGGGACTCTGCAAAAACAAAAAACTCCCGTTCCTGCGCAAATCAGTATTGATTTGCACAGGGACGAGAGTTTGCTTGCTCGCGGTACCACCCTGATTATGGATGCAGGCATCCATCAGCTTCATTCGGCCATAACGCGGTCACGGGACGGCAGGGCTTTTACCTGCACTCAGGAATAGCATTCTGTTACCCTTCATCAAATGCCTTTTCAGCCTGGAGGCATTCTCTCTTTAGAATGGACTGTAACATACTCGTTTCCATCAATGTTTTATGTATTCTATTGATGATTATAGTCAAACCCTGCCCGCCTGTCAATCAGCTCTGAGCAGGCGAACTCCATGCTCCACCATAACCCGCAGCACCGCTGTAACCGGTACGGCAATGATCAGGCCGAATATCCCGGCCAGCTCCCCTCCTGCAGCCAGCGCAAGCATAATAACAATGGGATGCATATGAAGGCTTCTTCCCACTATAAGCGGGCTGATGACGTTCCCCTCAAGAAACTGCAGAACCAATATAATAATGACTACTGTAATTACCGTCTCTGTTGACATCGCGGCCGCCAGTATCAGCGCAGGAACCGCTCCAATCACCGGTCCAAAGTAGGGAATGATGTTAGTAACCGCAATAATTATCCCAAGCACAAGCGGATATTTGACCCCGAAAATCCAGAGTGAGAGAAAAGCAAGCAATCCGATAATCACACAGACGAAGAACTGGCCCCGGATATAGCTTCCCAGCGATTCATCCGCATCCCGGATCAGCTCCTTGCCCCTTCTCCTCCACTTTTTCGGAGTTAAATACCAAGCTGTTTTTTTTAAAAGGGTAAAATCCTTCAGCATATAAAAAACCAGAAACGGGATTAATGTCAGAATCACCGCATTATCAAATAATGAACGAATCGAAAATATAATCGTATCAATCATCCCGGAGAGCCATTGTTCCGCCTCTCCAAGCAGGTCCTCCACCCGGTGATGAAGCCCCACCGGCCAATGATCCGTCTGATCGCGAACCATTGCAAGCCACCCCTCATAAAGCCGCACCATCCGCGGAGCATTCGCCGACAGCTCCATCAGCTGATTGATCAGCAAAGGAACCCCACGGTAACACCCGTAAGCAATCGACCCGAAAAACAGGAGATAGATAATTAGAATCGAGAGCGTTCTCGGCAGTCCCGTCTCATGCAGCTTCTCCACAATCGGATGAAGCAGATATGTAATAAACGAAGCGATTAAAAACGGAATGAAAATAGCCTGGGCAATAATCCACACTGGATTCCAGACAACCTTCAGCTTCAAAAACAAATAAAGGGACAGAAGCGACAGGAGAACAATCCCCGCTCTGTACAGAATCCTTTTTTCCTTCATGGGGCATTCCTCCGGTTTTTAGTTTGGGAGGATGGCGGGGGGATTATTCACCAAGTTTATTTTCAAAGGCTATTCAGAGCCTGTACAAACTCGATTTATTGTTTCCTATCCTTTCAATACTCATGGAGTTCAGCATTTTACTGACAATTGAACGGGAGTCTATTTTCAAAAAATATCTTGCATCCTTATTTGTTACCGATTGGCTTATCAATAGTGAATAATCAGATAACGAATGAATGTATGCATTATTGGAAATCACTCCGCAATTATGGCATTTCCACCGGTTTCCATAAACCCTGTCAATGGGGAGTAAAAAACATTCAGGACAGTGAATACCCGGAATAATCTCAGCTTTGGAAATTTGATTCAGTTCGAGTATATTGACGTGGTTTTCTCTATGAGAGTTCAATATTTCCCGGGTTAGATTTACCATCTTATTTTCGGTTAGATATGGCTTAGTATACAGGGTTTCCAGATCAGTTATCTTTGAGGGAATAAAAGAACTATGAATCACTTTGCTATGCGGAATAGTATTGTCTGGAAGGGCTTGAAGAAGTGTTCGGGGATTGCTGATCACTACAAAGGATTTTACAGGTATACCGAAGTAATCTCTGCTTTTTAGCCAATTGGAGAATTGAGCTTGCTGGCGTGTTATTTGAGTCAATGGATCTGGAAAAGCTTCCTTTAAACCATTTTGGATTCTGATCAGCTGATTAAAATCTGTGTCAAAATACAGGGTACCTGCAATATTTTTGACCTCAAGGATAGCAATAAAATTTCGGGATACTAAAAGCACATCCATTTGAAAATAGTTACCCCGATCCTCTAATCTGACATCATAAAAAACTTGGTACAATGAGTCATTAATAAAACTTAGCGGGTGCTGCATATTCAACTCGCCTTTGTAACCGGCACTCCTCATTGCTAAACTTTGGGTTATAGAACTAACTTTCGGGTGATCAGGAGGAATTCGCCGTTTAAGTGCTTCCAGCTGCTTTAATATACGGGGATAAGTATGGGGTTTGATGATCATAATTCGTCTCCTTTCCTGAGGTATAATTCGACACAAATATGAGGCTACCTGCTAACTTTAAAATTATATATCGTCCGCTCTGATAGTATGAAGGTGTCGAATATGAGCAGATTTCTGTCGAATATGAGCAGATTTCTGTCGATTGCGATCCAGATATTGTCGAATGTAAGCGACATACTGTCGAATATAAGCCATACCTCAACTTTCACTAAAATTCGACACAAAAACCCCCGCCAAATAGGCGGGGGGTACATATGCAGCATTCAATCAGTCGAACATTCTTTTCATTGAACGCTGAAGGCTTTTTCTCATTCTGCGGGTATTCATGCGTTTTCTGTTGCCCATGGCATAGGTGGCAGCAGCGCCGAGTCCCATTGAAATTAATGAGGTCATGGTGCGGTTCATGTCGGTTTCCTCCTCTAATTTCGTCAGCTTACGGTTCGGTCGTGTTCGTCAAACAAATCGTCCAATGAGCTTAAGGTTCCATCTTCTTCAACCTGGTGGGTCAAAATCATTCCTTTGGAGACGGAAAGCTCGATAAAGCAGCCCCAGCAATAGTACTGGTTCACTCCTATTTTCCCCAGGTCCTTGCATTGGCAGTTCGGGCATTTCAGCATACCGGGCACACCTCACTCCTGTATCACATTCATGACGATGGCATCTTTGCTTATTGTGAGCTCTTCACTTAAAGGGTTCACTTTTTTGCGCCCCTCGGTTAAATCAGCAAAGAATCCGTCTGTCAGTTCGTATGCTACGATTGTGCCCAGTTGTTCTGAAAAATATACGTCCTCGAGGAGACCGAGCTGTACTCCGTTTTTAGAGTATACGGTTTTGTTCAGCAGATTTCCGTGTCCCTGGAACCGGTAATCCTCTTTTGCAGCGGCGAGCGGCTGCAGAAGTTCGGGATTGCCGACCATTACTCCATCCTCTCCGACTGACGAAATACAGGACAGAGGAATGAAGCGGTCTTTTTTGAACAGGCCTTTTCCATCCATCACCAGTCCGGAAACACGGCCGGCTGCACTGATGACGAGGTCCGTCACTTTGCCGATGCAGGCTGCGTTTCTTGCATCAAAAACCGGAAGTCCTTTTAATGTTCCGTATGTCCGCAAGATGATCTCCACCTTTCCGAACACTCTTAGGATTCTTCGGCTTGTCCCCGGTCATACGGCGTAACGTTTTCCATTCCGGTGCTGGCTTACAGGTTTGAACTTCCCCAGATGTGGTATTTAATAACAAAAAAGAGGACGTGAATTTATGGATGAACATAAAGATGTCGAGGTTAGAGAAAAAAGAAAGGACTCCAGTCTTGTTGCTTCCACATTTATCAAATACGCCGCATACTTAATCATTTTTTTCGGAGTCATTTGGTTTTTGATCAGCTATATTTTACCGATGTTCAATTAATTGAACAAAGCAAAAGCCGCCTGTTATCCAGCAGGCGGCTTTTTGCTTTGGATTCATTGAGCCGGAGGGTCTGGTCATCTTACATAAAATCAAAGGGTGTTGCATTCCCCATTCCGATATTCGCATCCTTAACATCAAATGGAAGAAGTTTCTGAAGATCATCTTCCTCCCCGGCTGACTTGTTCAGGCGCTGCCTCAGAGAGGTCTGTCGTTCCAGCTGATCCCTGTTTTCGATGCCGCGTTTAAAGGCTTCCTCTTCTCCGCACATGATTAGAAATTTCTTGCTTCTTGTTATCGCGGTGTAGATGAGGTTTCTCCTTAGCATTCTGTAATAGCTTTTCACAACAGGAAGAATGACGACGGGAAATTCACTTCCCTGTGATTTATGAATGGAGCAGCAGTATGCATGCGTGAACTGCGAAAAATCCGATCTTGTATAGGTGACTTCGTTTCCGTCAAATGAAACAACAATCATGTCTTCTTTTTCTGTATTTTCCTTTGCATAAAAAATCGATTCAATCTCACCCATATCACCGTTATAGACATGGCTTTCAGGCTGATTGACGAGCTGAAGGACTTTGTCTCCGATTCTATAGACGAGGTCTCCGAATTTCATTTCCCGTTTTGTGGAGGATGCAGGGTTAAAAATATCCTGGAGAAGAATATTCAGCTGGTCGATGCCTGCAGGACCTCTGTACATTGGCGCCAGCACCTGAATATCACGGGCGGAAAACCCCTTTTTCTTTGCATTCTCCACGACTTTCCGAACGACTTCCTTCACTTGGCCGGAGCCGCAGCGGATAAAAGAACGGTCTGCCGTTGGAGTCCTTAAATTGTCAGGAGCCCGGCCTTCTTTAATATGATGGGCAAGCTCGATGATGGAAGATCCTTCTGCCTGGCGGTAAATATCCGTCAGTCTCACCGTTGGCACTTCATTTGATGCGAGAAGGTCCCGGAGCACCTGGCCAGGTCCGACGGAGGGCAGCTGATCCTCATCTCCTACCATAACCACTTGAATTTGCTTGGGCAGGGATTTGAAAAGCTGATTGGCGAGCCAAATATCCACCATCGACATTTCATCGATAATCAGGAGCTTTCCTTCAATCGGATTGTCTTCATTGCGGTCAAAGCCTTCCGCTCCATTCCAGCCGAGCAGCCTGTGGATGGTGACAGCCGGCATCCCTGTCGATTCGCTCATTCTTTTAGCCGCCCGCCCTGTAGGCGCTACAAGAAGGATTGGGAATGGCTCATCTTTTTTATAATCACCTGGATCAAGAGAACAGCCGTGCAGATCTGAATAAAGCTCGACGATTCCTCGGATAACCGTTGTTTTTCCGGTCCCGGGCCCTCCTGTCAGCAAAAGCATCGGGGTCATTAAGGCCCGCTGTATGGCTTCCTTTTGGCTCGGAGCGTACGTAACCTTCATTCTTTCTTCTAGATTTCCGAGGGAAAGAAGAAATTCGGACTCTGGGAACAGTCCTTCATATTCGGTTTGGTCAAGAATCTGCTGAATATGCTCCGCTACTTTTTTTTCAGAGTAATAAAGAATGGGAAAATAAATCTTGCCTTCATCGGCAATGAGCTGCTTGCTTTCGGCGAGTGAAGCAATCTGCCTCGAGATTGCATCCGCCCCTACAGCGCCCTGATCGGAGCTGTTCAGCAGCTGCATCGTTTTATCGGCGAGCTGATCCTCCCGCAGGTATACATGGCCCTCTTGCGAACTGGATTGTTCGATTGTATAAAGGCAGGCTGCATTAATCCGCTCTGCATTGCTGCCAGAGATCCCAAGCTGCCGTGCCAGCTCATCAGCTTTGCCGAAACCAATGCCATCCACATCCTTTACAAGCTGAAAAGGATTTTCCTGTATTTTCTGAAGCGTTTCATCCTGATACTGCTGATAAATCTTCATGGAAAGCTGCGGTCCGAAGCCGAATTGCGACAAGGAGATCATGATTTGCTCAAGTCCCTGATGCTGCTTCAGCGTTTGCGCTAAAATATCAGCTTTCTCTTTATTGACTTTCGGAATGCTGTGCAGCACGGCGGGGTCCTGCATGATTTTTGAGATGGCAGATGTTCCAAGATTTCCCACGATGATTTCTGCGGTTTTTTTCCCGATCCCCTTAAATAAATCACTTGATAAATATTGGACAATGCCCTCTTCTGTATTCGGAATATCCTTTCGGAAATGCTCGGTTTGAAATTGCATTCCGAATTTCGGATGATGCTTGATCATCCCGTAAAATATGTAGGTTTCTTCCTCTGAAAGGAGGGGGAAATATCCGGTTACTGTGACGTCTTTTTCATCGATGTCCAAATTGGATTCAACTTGTCTTGCTTTCAAAACAGTATACAGGTTTTTTTCATTGTGGAATATGACGGCTTTAATGATTCCTTTTAAAAATGGTTTGTCCCCGCTATCTCCATTTCCCAATTCATCTATGGACATTTGCATCACGCATTCCTCCCCTCCCTGGCTCCTCTAAGCTTATCCCTGGGCCATTTCCTGCGGCCGGTGAACAGCCATGATTACCATTATTTTAACGCTTCTTCCATCAGCTTTTTGCCATTCAAAGCGAGAACGTGGTCAGGCTGGATACGAACCGCTTTCGCAAACATTTCATAGGCTTGCTGTGCTTTTTCTTCAAATGAAAACGCAACACCAAGGTTATAATAGGCATCGGCATGATTTGGATCGAGCTCTGTTGCTGTTTTAAATTCGTTCGCCGCCTGACTGAGCTCTCCCTGTGAAGCAAGGCACAATCCATATTGGAAGCGGGCATCGGCGTCCTGGCCGTTTAGCTCTACTGCTCTCATAAAGTATGGAAGCGCAAGTCTTTCCTTATTCAGCTGAACGAGAGAAATACCTGTCATAAAATAGGCGTCCGCTTCCTCTACGCCTTCAGTGATAGCCGATGTAAAAGCCTTGGCTGCCTTTTCATATTCTTCTTTTTCGTAGTAAACATTTCCTTTGCCGTATAGAGCGGTTCCTGACTTAGGGTCAAGCTCAATGGCTTTATTAAAAAAGCTTTCTGCTTTTTCAAATTCGCTGACTGAAGCAAGCAGATTTCCAAAATTCACATAGAAGACCGGATTGGCAGGATCCTCTTCGATCGCTTCTGTGAAGTGCCTGGCAGCCTGCTCAAGTTCGCCTTGTTTCATGGCTTGGATGCCTAATTGGTTGTTATCCATGTTCCATGCTCCTCTCTGTGTGCAACGTTCGCACCGTATCAACTGTTTCTGGAAATAGGCAAAGAGGACCGCCCGCCATTTGCCAGACCTTGATCATCAGCGGTTGCTGATTGGCTGAACATCTTTCGGAGCAGTCCTGCTGTGCATTTATCCTACGTACATTAATTTTTCGCTGTCTCTGAAAACTTCATCGATGGTCCCTCCGCCGAGGCAAGCCTCTCCATCGTAAAAAACGGCGGCCTGACCTGGTGTAACGGCTCTGATCGGTTCTTCAAACGTAATTTTTGCCGTTGTTTCAGTAAGCATAGTTACTGTTACTTTATGATCGCTTTGACGGTAGCGGAATTTAGCTGTGCACTGGAAATCTCCTTCAGGTGCGTTGCCTGCCCCCCAGCTGATGTCTGTTGCGATAATGGAATCGGAATAGAGAAGATCATTGTGAAAGCCCTGATCGACAAACAGAATATTTCGTTTTAAGTCCTTGCCGATAACGAACCACGGCTCACCGCTTCCGCCGATTCCAAGCCCATGTCTTTGACCGATCGTATAATACATCAGCCCGTCGTGCCGGCCCATTTTTGCGCCGGACAGGGTTTGCATTTCTCCTGGCTGTGCAGGGAGGTAGCCGCTAAGAAATTCTTTGAAATTGCGCTCTCCGATGAAGCAGATTCCGGTACTGTCTTTTTTGGAAGCTGTGGCAAGCCCTGCATTCTTCGCCATTTCCCTTACTTCGGATTTATCAATGCCGCCAAGCGGGAACATCACTTTTGAAAGCTGATCCTGGCCAAGCTGATTAAGGAAATAAGTTTGATCCTTGTTTTCGTCGACGCCTCTCAGCATTTTATAGATGCCGTCCCGCTTCTCCACTCTAGCATAGTGGCCTGTAGCGAGATAATCTGCCCCCAGGGACATGGCATGATCAAGAAAGGCTTTAAATTTAATTTCTTTATTGCACATGACGTCCGGATTCGGAGTCCTGCCCGCTTTATATTCATCCAGGAAGTAGGTAAATACCTTGTCCCAGTATTGTTTTTCAAAATTGACGGCATAGTACGGAATGCCGATTTGGTTGCAAACCTTAATGACATCGTTGTAGTCTTCGGTCGCCGTGCAGACGCCGTTTTCATCGGTGTCATCCCAGTTTTTCATAAAAATACCGATGACATCATATCCCTGCTCCTTCAGCATTAGCGCTGCGACAGAGGAATCGACGCCGCCGGACATCCCAACGACCACACGTGTATCCTTTGGTGCTTTTTCCATTTGAATTTCACCTCTTTTCTATGCTGTCAGTCGTTTTACAATAGCGGCTGTTTTTCGGGCTGCGGTTTCAACCTGTTCCACTGTATTGCCAAAACCAAAGCTGAAGCGGATGGATGAAGCCGGTCTGCCAGAGTCTTTCCCGAACATAGCTGTCAAAACGTGGGAAGGATCAATCGAGCCTGCTGTGCAAGCCGAACCGCTTGAGGCTGAAATACCTGCTAAATCCAGGTTAATCAGAAAGGATTCGACGTTCGTGCCCGGAAAATAGACATTCAGTATATGAGGAAGACTGTTTTCCGGGGAACCGTTCACTTCAAATAGAATCCCTTCATCACGAAATACGTCCAGCATTTTACGCTTCATGGCCAAATACTCTTCAGCCTTCTCGTTTCTTGTCTGCTCAGCTAATGCCGCTGCTTTGTGCAAGCCTGCTGCGCCTGCGGCGTTTTCAGTTCCGGCACGTCTTTTCAGCTCCTGCTCGCCTCCGAATACCTGCGGTTTCAGCTTGATTCCAGCTCTTACATAAAGAAACCCTATTCCTTTTGGCCCATTCAGCTTGTGGCCTGAAACAGACAGCAAATCCGCACTCATTTCTTTTACATCAAGCTTGAGCACTCCGAATGCCTGAACGGCATCCGTATGAAATAAAGCCTGGTGATTTTTCAGCCGTTCACCAATCTCGTTCACCGGCTGTATGGTTCCGGATTCATTGTTCCCATACATAACTGTTACAAGAATTGTGTCATCCGTAAGTGCCTGTTCAAAATCATGAAGTGAAATCATCCCCTCTTCGTTAACAGGGAGATAGGTTACACGAAATCCTTCTTTTTCAAGAAATTGGCATGTGTGAAGCACAGCGTGGTGCTCTACTGCTGTTGTAATAATATGATTCCCTTTTGAACGGTTTGCATATGCCGTTCCCAAAATTGCCATGTTATCGGCCTCTGTACCGCCGCTTGTAAAAATAATTTCATTCGCCTGAGCTCCCAAAATGGCTGCAAGATCTTCTCTTGCAGCGTCCAGAATCCTCCTGCTTTCCCTGCCATGGGCATGAATGCTGGATGGATTGCCGAAGGTTTCAGCCATAAAGGAAGTCATGGCATCTATAACAGCAGGATGCATGGGCGAGGTCGCAGCATGATCCAAATAAATTCGAGACATAAACTCACCTCTTTAAATATAAGCACCGCCTGCCTGAACGGCTGTACGGTCTAAACCGGTTTTCCGCCGGGCCGCAAAGTTCTGATCGGCAGGAAGCGGCCGCCTAAATATAAAACATATACGGTTCCTGTTCTCCATCCGTATAGCTTGCAAGATCATCAAGTGTTGTATTATCAAGGACATCTTTTACCGCATCACGGATCCGGATCCAAAGCTCCCGTTTGGCAGGCTCTTCATCTTCCAGCACTTCTACAGGACTGATTGGCCCTTCAAGGACACGGATGATATCACCGGATGTGATGTTCACGGGTTCATCTCCGAGCACATATCCCCCGTAAGCACCTCTGATGCTTTTAACGAGACCTGCATTTCGCAGAGGAGCAATCAGCTGCTCAAGGTAATGCTCGGATAGATCATTTGTCTGGGCAATGCTTTTTAAGGATGTCGGACCTTCTCCATGCTTCTTTGCTAATTCAATCATGATTGTCAGGCCATATCGGCCTTTTGTCGATATTTTCAATCAAAACACCCCTAACCCGGAATCGTATCAAAAGGACATCTGATAAAAACAAATATTCCTCACCTTTACACTCAAGATGTTTACCGGCCTCGCCAGCACACATTAATCTATTCGTCATGTGCACAGCTTAAACAGATCTCTGCTTTATGCACAATCTATATATCCATGAAAACCTATGCTATTATACCACATTTAGCAGGGGGTCCGCTTGAAAACCGCATGACTGATTGGAATATTATAATGAAATCAGGCGCTGAATGCAAAGAATCTGTATTTTAGCAAACAAATTAAAAACGTACTATAATGGGGAGCAGACATGCATGGATGGGGAGAGATTGAATTGAAGCCTCTTGCTTACAGAATGAGACCGAGAAAACTGGATGAAATCATCGGACAGGAACATTTGGCTGGAGAAGGCCAGATTATTTGGAGAATGGTCCATGCCGGCTACTTAAGCTCGATGATTTTATACGGCCCGCCCGGCATAGGGAAAACGTCAATCGCTGCTGCTATAGCCGGGAGCACCGGGACCGCATTCAGGACATTGAACGCGGTCATACACAATAAAAAAGATATGGAAATTGTTGCTGAGGAAGCCAAAATGTCCGGCAAGGTCATTTTAATCCTGGATGAAGTCCACCGCCTGGATAAAGCAAAACAGGATTTCCTCTTGCCGCACCTCGAAAATGGCCGGATTGTATTGATTGGAGCGACAACGAGCAATCCATATCATGCGATAAACCCTGCTATCCGCAGCAGATGCCAGATTTTTGAGCTGAAGCCGCTGGCGGAAGAAAAAATTAAGACCGCGCTTTTACGTGCGATTGAAGATGAAGAGCGGGGGTTCGGAACGAAATCCATCGAGGTTTCAAAGGAAGCGCTTGATCATTTAGCCGCAGGGAGCGGAGGTGATGTCCGCTCTTCGCTGAATGCGCTTGAGCTTGCCGTTTTGTCTACACCTGAAAATGAGAAAGGCATCATCCGGATTGAGTTAAAAACGGCAGAGCAATGCCTCCAGAAAAAAGCGTTTGCTCATGACAAGGATGGCGACGCCCATTATGACGTTCTCTCCGCTTTTCAAAAATCGATCCGCGGTTCTGATGTGAACGCGGCCCTCCATTATTTAGGCCGATTAATTGAAGCCGGTGATCTCGTCAGCATTGCGCGAAGACTGCTCGTCATTTCGTATGAGGATATCGGCCTTGCAAGTCCGCAGGCTGGAGCCAGGACGCTTGCAGCCATTGAAGCTGCCGAACGGCTCGGATTTCCGGAAGCAAGAATTCCGCTCGCCAATGCTGTCATCGAGTTGTGCCTATCGCCTAAATCCAACTCGGCTTATACGGCTCTTGACGCTGCACTTGCGGATATCAGATCAGGGAAATCCGGCGATGTTCCAGCGCACTTAAAGGACGCCCATTACAAGGGAGCCAGCAAGCTAGGGCGCGGAATAGGCTATCAATATCCGCACGATTTTGAAAACGCCTGGATTAGACAGCAGTACCTGCCCGATTCTCTAAAAAACAAAAGCTACTATTCACCGAAGACTACAGGTAAATTTGAACAGGCTCTAGCCCAGGTTTATAAGAAGCTGAATGGCCAGGATTCATAGCTTAACCGACTCTTCCAATAAAGTTTCTCAGCAGAAGATGAAAAATCGCACACAAAAAAAGACCGGGCTCCACCGGTCTTTTTTGTATAGGCCATTATGCCTGATTGGTCGGTCTTACAGTCACTTCGTTCACATTGACATGATCTGGCTGCGAAAGGGCATAGTATACCGCTTCTGCTATATCCTCAGCGTTCAGAGGCTTCACATCTTCCATCATATCCTTGAATAGGCTGTGAACATCCTCATCGGTAATATGGTTAGTCAACTCTGTCTGAACGGCTCCCGGAGAAATGTTGGTTACTTTTATAGGCGTATTAGCCAATTCCTTCTCCATCCCCATCGAAATCGCACGGACTGCATATTTGGTTGCACTGTATACGGAAGAAGATGGGAACACTTCATGGCCGGCTACAGATGATACGTTAATGACATGGCCCTCACCTGCTTCAAGCATACCCGGCAGTACAGAGTGGATTCCGAATAGAACTCCCTTTATATTCACATCAACCATTTGCTCCCATTGATCGACATGATCATTTTTAAGGAAGGACAGCAGCATAATTCCGGCATTATTAATGAGAATGTCTACTTTTCCGAATGTCTCCCTTGTCTGATTGGCAAGCTGCTCTACAGCTTCTTTGGACGTGACGTCTGTCGGAATCGTTAATACTTCAGCTGAATAGGAGCTTTTTAATTCATCCGCCAGTGCATTGATCCGGTCCTCTCGTCTTGCGGCCAGAACGATATTTGCTCCCTCAGAAGCCAGCTTTTTGGCAATCGCCTCTCCGATTCCGCTGCTTGCTCCTGTGATGATCGCTGTTTTTCCCTGAATTGAAGTCATTTTATCTCTCCTTTTAATATCGTGACTTCTTATCTATACCCTTTTTGTTAAAGGTTAAAAATCCACGGGAACATCGAACCACAGGCTGGGCATCGCAGGAATTTTCCGCCGGATAGCTTTTTTCATATTCCTTGCAGCTAAATAAAGCAGCCTTAAAGGCTGCTCAGTCATTTACACGATGAATTTTAATGTCCTTAAGGAGCTTCATGATGACATGTCCTCCCATAATCAGCCCTGCCACTGAAGGGACCCAGGCATTGGAGGAAGGCGGCATTTTTGCTTTTCGGATGGGTGCATCCTCTTTTCCGACCACCTTGCGCACGTCTTCGCGGATCACGATCGGGCTTTCATCTGAAAATACGACCTCTATCCCTTTATGGATCCGCTCTTTTCTCAGCCTCGTACGAATAACTTTAGCAATGGGATCCGTATGGGTTTTGGAGATATCCGTCACTTTGAACCGTGTCGGATCCGTTTTGTTGGCAGCTCCCATACTGGAGATAATCGGAATGCCGCGTTTCAGACACTCTTTCATCAAGTGGATTTTATAAGAAATGGTGTCCGACGCATCAATCACGTAGTCAAGCCCATAGCTGAAAAATTCCTCATAAGTTTCTTCTGTATAAAACATTTTCAGTGAGATGACCTCACACTCCGGATTGATTTCTTTAACCCGGTCTCTCATTAAATCGGCTTTCGGCTGGCCGACCGTAGAGACAAGAGCATGGATTTGACGGTTGACGTTTGTAATATCCACATCATCTTTGTCTACAAGTATTAACCGGCCGACTCCGGAACGGGCCAGAGCTTCCGCAGAAAAGGAACCGACTCCCCCGATTCCGAGCACGGCAACCGTACTGTTTTTTAATAATTCAAGGCCGTCTTTTCCAATGGCCAGTTCGTTGCGGGAAAATTGGTGCAGCACATTTACTCACTCCAATAAAAGGATAATCTTTTCATTAAAAACTGCATGAGCAAGCTTTGCCCATGCAGATATCGTTTATGGCCAAATGGGCTTAGTCCCAATCGTGCCGTCGAATTTCATCCTTTGTTTTGAACCCGCTCTCAGCAGGTGGGTGCCCTGTTCTGGAAAATTCGCAAGTCCTTATAAAGGCGTTTACTCATTCCAAAAACGCGGGCTCCCAATCAAAAAAATGTTCGGTCAAAACTCAAGGTTTACAACGTACACATCAGGACTTGGCCCCGTCTTTTTAAAAATTATACTATACCGGATTTTTCTAATCAAGGGGAATCCGGCCGATCCTCATTCACGTTACTTTGACTTTCTCGCAATATGCAATTCATCCAGCTGGGCATCACTGGCTTCACCAGGTGCATCGGTCATCAGGCAGCTTGCACTGGCTGTTTTAGGAAACGCAATCGTGTCACGAAGGTTGCTTCTTCCGGCCAGCAGCATGACAAGCCTGTCAAGACCGAGCGCAATTCCGCCATGCGGAGGAACTCCGTACTCAAAAGCCTCGAGAAGGAAACCGAATTGATCCTCCGTTTGCTCCTTGGACATTCCAAGCAGTGCAAACATTTTTTCCTGAATCTCTTTTTCAAAAATACGAATGGACCCTCCCCCCAGTTCATATCCATTGAGAACCAGGTCATAGGCTTGAGCTTTCATGCCGGCGGGATCGCTCTCAAATTTATCCAAGTGGTCACTGGACGGCATCGTAAATGGATGATGGGCTGCATAATAACGGTTTTCTTTTTCGTCGAATTCAAGCAGCGGCCAATCTACCACCCATAGGAAGTTGAACGTGCTTTCGTCAATCAGGCCAAGCTCTTTGCCGAGTTTCAGGCGGAGAGCTCCCAGTGAATCGGCCGTTATTGATTTTTTATCCGCTACAAAAAGGAGAAGGTCTCCAAGCTTTGATTTGAGAGATGCAGTCAGGCTATTCTGTTCTTCTTCGGAAAAGAACTTGGCAATGGGACCTTTCAATCCGTCTTCTTCATGCTTCAGCCAGGCAAGCCCTTTGGCGCCGTAAGGCTTTACAAACTCAGTCAGCGCATCAATATCTTTTCTGGAATAGGTAGAGGCTCCGCCTTTTACACAAATGGCCTTGACTTCTCCTCCGGACTCAACCGTACTGCTGAATACCTTAAATCTGCTGGAGGCAGCGAGCTCTGAAATGTCTGCAAGCTCCATGCCGAACCGGGTATCCGGTTTATCCGAACCATAGCGGGACATCGCTTCATCATAGCTCATGCGCGGGAGGGGAAGCTGGATATCCACACCCTTGACTGTTTTCATTACATAAAACATCATGTTCTCGGCCATCTCAATGATCTGGTCCTGGCTCATAAATGAAGTCTCAATGTCGATTTGAGTGAATTCAGGCTGGCGGTCTGCCCTTAAATCTTCATCACGGAAGCAGCGGGCAATTTGATAATATTTATCAAATCCTGAAACCATGAGCAGCTGCTTAAACAGCTGAGGAGACTGAGGCAAAGCATAGAATTCGCCTTCGTGCACCCGGCTCGGAACGAGATAATCCCTGGCTCCTTCAGGAGTGCTTTTCGTTAATACCGGTGTTTCAACGTCAAGAAACCCATCCTGGTCCAGGAATGTACGAATTGCCTTGGTCACATCATGCCGCATCTTAATTGTGTTGTATAAAGCCGGCCGTCTTAAGTCCAGGTAGCGGTATTTCAGGCGTACGTCCTCTGAAACTTCCTCTGATTTGTCATCAATCATAAACGGAGGAGTTTTCGATGCATTCAGGATCGCTACAGATGAAGCATGAATTTCAATGCTCCCCGTTTTCAGGTTGGGGTTGATTGTTCCTTCCTCTCTTTTGGAAACCACCCCTTCTATATCAAGGACAAACTCACTGCGCACATCATTCGCCGTTTCCCACGCTTTCTTCGCATCTTCCGGATTCACAACGACCTGGACAATTCCTGTCCGGTCACGAAGGTCGATAAAGATAAGCCCGCCAAGGTCGCGTCTTTTTTGCACCCATCCCTTTAATATCACTTTCTCTCCAATAGCTTCCGGAGTCACTTCTCCGCAGTAGTAAGACCTACCAAACATGTTTATCTCTCCTAACTTTCATTTAAGATCGCTTTGACTGAATTACCGAGGCGAGTTCGGATATCGGAACTTCCTGCTGTTCGCCTGATTCCATATCTTTCAGCGTAATGGCCTCCCGGTCCAGCTCGTCATCGCCAAGAACGGCTACAAAACGTGCCTTAAGCCGGTCTGCGGATTTGAATTGGCCTTTCAGTTTTTTATCTTCATAATCCCTCTCCGAAGATAATCCCGCTTTTCTAAGATCATTCAGGATGGATACGGAGCGGTCTTTTGCTTTTTCTCCCATATATGCGACAAAGCAGTCGATCGAAGCCTCTGCGGGAAGCTCGGCTTTCTCTGCATCAATTGCCGCCAGGAACCGTTCGAGGCTCATCGCGAATCCGATTCCGGACATTTCCGGTCCTCCCATTTCTTTGACAAGACCGCTGTAGCGGCCGCCGCCTGCAAGGGTGGTAATGGCGCCAAAGCCTTCTGCATTGCTCATAATTTCAAAGGCGGTGTGGTTATAATAGTCAAGTCCGCGGACGAGATTTTTATCGACTGTGTAGCTGATGCCGAGCTCGTCCAAATAGAATTTTACTTTTTCAAAATAGGCTGCCGATTCCTCATTCAAAAATTCCAGAATCGAAGGGGCGGATTGAATCAGTTCATGCCCGCGGTCTTTTTTGCAATCAAGGATCCGGAGCGGATTTTGAGAAAGCCGATTCTGACAGTCAGAACAAAATTCATCGATGCGCGGATTAAAATGGGCCACTAACGCTTCTTTGTGCTTTGTCCTGCTCTCGAGGTCGCCAAGACTGTTAATGACAAGGGATAAATTCTTTAGCCCCGCCTTTTGGTAGACGCTCATTGCCAGAGAAATAACCTCTGCGTCGATAGCCGGGTCCACGCTTCCAATTGCTTCAATTCCGAATTGGACAAACTGGCGGTATCTTCCGGCCTGAGGTCTTTCATACCGGAACATCGGTCCAATGTAATAAAGCTTAACGGGCTGCTGGGGTGCAGCGTGCATTTTGTTTTCAACAAAGGATCTTACCGCAGAAGCGGTTCCTTCCGGACGGAGTGTCATGCTCCTTCCTTTCCTGTCTTCAAAGCTGTACATCTCTTTTTGAACAATATCAGTGGATTCCCCAACGCTTCTCAGGAAAAGCTCGGTGTGTTCAAAAATGGGGGTCCTGATTTCTTTGTATTGATACATGCTGCAGACTTCTCTTGCTGTATTTTCAATGAATTGCCACCGTTCTGACTCTCCCGGCAGTATATCCTGGGTTCCTCTTGGAACTTGAAAAGCCATTTTCATCACTCCTGTCATTATAATCCGGGTTTAAAAAACC
Organism: Metabacillus sp. 113a; assembly: GCF_050107635.1. Taxonomy (NCBI): domain Bacteria; kingdom Bacillati; phylum Bacillota; class Bacilli; order Caryophanales; family Bacillaceae; genus Metabacillus; species Metabacillus sp. 113a. The sequence continues at coordinate 95,280 of NZ_JBNILJ010000010.1, forward strand.
CGTATAAAGCATTTTTTTGGTGTAGACCGATTCCTTTCTTTTGCTGAAAATAAAAAAAACTCCCATCCCTGCAAAAATCGCAGGGACGAGAGTTTATACCCGTGGTTCCACCCTAGTTGAAGCAAAAAAACCGCTTCCGCTCAAACCGTTAACGCCGGCTGCGTCCTATTCCTACTAAGCGGGATGCTTTTCAGATAGAAACCTGAGAAGTGTTCGTTCATTGGATCATCATGGGGAAATGCTTTCAGCCTGGGCATTTCTTCTCTTTCCATGTGTACTTCCAGTTACTTTTCTTCCTCGCTGGTTAAAAATTATGTAAAAGATCTTGTTCGAATTTTATCTTATCATACGCACCTGCAGATGTCATGTCAAGATTGATGTAAATATTTTTTCAGGCTTTTAACATCTTTTTGAGCAAGACCAAATTCCGAAGCCATCTCTGGAGAAGCAGAATCCTGTTCGGTTTTAGAAAGGACGTGCAGATCCGCTGCGAACAGATTTCCCGGATGCTGGTGGGCCAATCTGCCTTTTTCACTGTACCTCATAAAGACTCCCCCTTTCATATGATTCATTTTATCTTGCCCATTTTGACGAAAAAATATTTCAAATGAATCAAGGAATTGCCGATATAAAAAGAGAATTAGGATTTATAAAGGGGGTTCTTATGTTTAAAAAAGCTGCAAGTCTGATTTTATGCATGGTTTTGCTTTTCTCCATGATTCCTGCCAATCCTGATAATGCAGAAGCTGCATCAAAGGAAACCGCTAAGATATTGAACGATACTCTTAATATCCGCAAGGGTCCCGGATTGAGCTATGGGATTGAAGCCATTGCAAAAAAGAACGAAACGTATCCTGTATTAGAGAGAAAGAAAGAATGGGTTAAGCTTTCTCTGCCCGGAAACCGGACAGGGTGGGCTGCAAGCTGGCTCGTCCAGATCCAGTCCTCCTCAAAAACCAAAATGGTCTCGACAAAGTCCAGTGATTTGCGGATCCGCAAGGGCCCTGGTACAGGGTATTCCGTTGTTGGAACATTTCCTGCAGGCAAACAGGCTGCCGTGCTAAAAACAGAAGGAGACTGGACGAATATTTCATACGATGGTGTGAAGGGCTGGATCTCCACCCGATACATTGAGGCGTCTTCCGGCAGCTCTGCTGAAAAAACACAGCCTGCTTCAGGTCCAACAGGTTACATAACGGCCGCCTCCCTGAATGTCCGCTCTGCACCGAATCCGGCTGCCTCTATGCTCGGTTCGGTCAAAAAAGGAACTCCGGTTACCATTTTAAAGACTGAGGGTTCGTGGCACCGGATTTCATACAGCGGAAAAACGGGCTGGGTCAGCAAGGAGTATGTAAAAAGCTCAGTGTCTGAAAACAAAGCTGAAACGAGCGGAACCGTTACTGCTTCATCATTGAATGTAAGAAGTGCTCCTTCCTTGAACGGACGTCTTTCCGGAAAAGTGATGAAAAACGAGAAGGTTCAAATTCTCGAAGAAAAAAGCAGCTGGTCCAGAATCCGTTATAACGGCAGCCAGACAGGCTGGGTCTCCAGTCTGTATCTGAAAAAACAAGGAGAGTCCTCCGGCAAGGAAGCAGCTGGGAAAACAAGCGGATCCATCCGATTAACGGCAAACGGAACAAACATCCGTTCAAACCCGTCTGTTAACAGCCAAATTCTTGCGAGAGGAACAGCAGGCCAGACATTTAAAGTACTTGGCGTTCAAAACGACTGGTATAAAATCTCCCTTTCCGGCGGAAAAACCGGATATGTGGCAGGATGGCTTGCCGAAGATACAACGTATGGCAAAATGATCAGCACCCCCGGGCAGCAGGCAGCTCTAAAAGGGAAAACCATCGTGGTGGATCCCGGACACGGAGGTATTGACGGAGGGGCGAAAGGGGCAGGAGGAACGCTTGAGAAGCACCTCACCCTTAAATCGGCTAACACGCTTAAAGGCAGGCTTCAAGCCGAGGGTGCAAATGTCATTTTAACGAGAAGCTCGGACTTATACATCAGTTTAAGCTCAAGGGTAACTACGGCGCGTGTTAAAGCAGCCGACGCTTTTCTTAGCCTTCATTATGACAGCAATCTGAATAAAACGGTCAAAGGGATGACGTTCTTTTATTATCATTCATCAGGCCAAAAACTAGCCTCCTCTTTGCAAAATGAATTAATTCGCAAAACGGGACTTAAAGATCGGGGCGTAAAATTCGGGGATTTCCATGTTCTCCGCAACAATAACCGTCCGGCTGCTTTAATCGAACTCGGATTTTTAAGCAGTGCTTCAGAGGAAATGAATGTGAACTCCAGCTCCTTCCAGCAAAACGCGGCAACCGGCATTACGGAAGGACTAAAGAATTATTTTAAATAACTAAGCGCGTAAAAAAACCGCACGGATTAATTCCGTGCGGTTTTTGTTGACTGCTTTCCAGGTTCCTATTGGTCCGGACTGTCCACTGTAAGAGTAACCGGGCCGTCATTTACAAGCGAGACGTCCATCATGGCACCGAATGAACCGGTCTCCACTGTGAGTCCCAGCTTCCGGAGCTCTTCATTGAACCGTTCATACAGCGGTTCCGCTCTGTCAGGCTTGGCTGCTGCCATGAAGTTCGGCCTTCTTCCCTTACGGCAGTCTCCATAAAGGGTAAACTGGGATACTGAGAGAACCTCTCCTTTTACATCAAGAATGGAGTGATTCATTTTCCCTGTTAAATCTTCAAAAATACGAAGATTGGCCAGTTTGTCAGAAAGATATCTGGCATCCGCTTCGTTATCTTCATGAGTAATGCCGACGAGCACCAGTATCCCCTTGCCGATTTTGCCTACTGATTTCCCGTCCACCGTTACCTCTGCTTTTTTCACACGCTGGAGAACCATCTTCATTAAAAGGAACCCTCACTTTAATTCATCAATCTTCTAACTGAATAAATATCTGAAATCTGCTTAATCCGTTCCACTACTTTATGAAGGTGGTTGATATTCGCAATAGATAGAGCCATATGGATCGTGGCAACTTTATTGCGGTCCGATCGTCCGGATACAGATGATATATTTGTTTTTGTTTCATTGACGGCCTGAAGCACTTCATTAAGAAGCCCTCTGCGGTCATACCCCATAATTTCTATTTCCACATTGTACTCTTTTTTCCCATCAGGCTGGTTTTCCCATTCTACCGGTATCAGCCTGTCCTTTGCATCATCAGCCTGAATGTTTGTACAATCAGCGCGGTGAACAGAGACTCCCCGCCCCTTTGTAATAAACCCGGCAATTTCGTCTCCGGGAACCGGATTGCAGCATTTTGAAAGTCTGATGAGAAGGTTATCTATGCCTTTTACTTTCACACCCGCGTCCCGTTTTTTAGGAGTCGGGTAATGCTTTGTTTCAGTGGATACTTCTTCAACGGCTTTTTCCTGTTCTTCTAGATCACGCTTTTTCCGCCACTTCTCAGTCAGTCTGTTTGCAACCTGCAGTGCTGTGATCCCATTGTAGCCGACCGCCGCAAACATATCTTCCTCATTGGCAAAGTTAAACTTCTCGTAAACGCGTCTAACATTGTCGGCCGCAAGAATTTCCTTAAGATCGAAATCCATATTTTTGATTTCTTTCTCGACCCATTCCTTGCCTTTTTCAACATTTTCTTCACGGCGCTGCTTTTTGAAAAATTGGCGGATCTTATTCTTCGCCTGGGACGTCTGGGCAAGCTTGAGCCAGTCCTGGCTCGGTCCATACGAATGCTTAGAAGTCAGAATCTCGATAATATCTCCTGTTTTCAGCTTATAATCAAGAGTCACCATTTTTCCGTTCACTTTGGCGCCGATCGTCTTATTGCCGATTTCAGAATGGATCCGGTAGGAAAAATCGATAGGCACGGATCCTGAAGGCAGCTCGATGACATCCCCCTTCGGCGTAAATACAAACACCATATCAGAAAACAGGTCAATTTTTAACGACTCCATAAATTCTTCAGCGTTGTTGGACTCGTTTTGGAACTCCAGGATTTCCCTGAACCACGTTAATTTCTTTTCAAGTGATGCGTGATCATCCAGTTCTTTTCCTTCTTTATACGCCCAGTGGGCAGCAATTCCGTATTCTGCAATGTGATGCATGTCCATCGTGCGAATCTGGACTTCCAGCGGATCTCCTTTAGGACCAATCACCGTTGTATGGAGAGACTGATACATATTGGGCTTAGGCATGGCAATATAATCCTTGAACCTGCCCGGCATCGGCTTCCAGCACGTGTGGATAATTCCAAGAACGGCATAGCAATCCTTTATGCTGCTGACAACAATGCGGACAGCAAGCAAGTCATAAATTTCGTTAAATTGCTTGTTTTGCAGCACCATTTTCTTATAAATGCTGTAAATGTGCTTAGGTCTGCCTGAAAACTCGGCTTGAATCTGCACTTCCTGGACGCTGTTCTTCACATCATTAATTACCTCTTCTAAATACTCTTCGCGCTCAGCCCGTTTCTTTTTCATTAAATTAACGATCCGGTAATATTGCTGAGGGTTTAAGTACCGAAGGGCGGTGTCTTCAAGCTCCCATTTGATCTTTGAAATCCCGAGCCTGTGGGCAAGAGGGGCAAAAATCTCAAGGGTTTCGTTTGAAATTCTCCGCTGCTTTTCCTGCGGCAGGTGTTTGAGGGTCCTCATATTATGGAGACGGTCTGCCAGTTTTATGAGGATGACCCGGATATCCTGGGCCATTGCGACAAACATTTTCCGATGGTTTTCGGCCTGCTGCTCTTCATGGGATTTATATTTTATTTTCCCAAGCTTTGTAACCCCGTCGACCAGCATCGCAACTTCGTCACTGAACGCCCGCCGGATATCGTCAAGAGTTACATCCGTATCTTCTACAACGTCATGCAGAAAACCGCCTGCTATTGTAGATGGATCCATGTCCAGATCCACTAAAATACCCGCCACTTGAATTGGATGGATTATATAAGGTTCACCGGATTTGCGATATTGCTCACTATGAGCTTCTTCTGCAAAATCGTATGCTCTCCGGATAAAATCTAAATTGTCGTCAGCCAAATACCGCTTAGCCCGATCTAACACCTGTTCAGCGGTCAGGACTTGTTCATTCGCCATGAAATCACCTTTTTGAAGAAAACTGTATTGTCCCTATTATCGTGAAAAAAAACCGTTCTGTAAAGGGATAGGGAAATAATTAAGACCCCTTCCTGCAAAGCCCGTTAAACAATCCAAATAAAGAAGGCTGCAATACAAGCAGTGGTCGCGCTTTCACCCAAAGTTAAAAAAGCAGAATTTCCCGTAAATTACTTTACAAAACGAACCAAAAAAAGAACCGGCAGCTCAGGCCGGTTCTTCCAGTCAGGATTAATATTGCATGAGCGTCAGGACTTCATAGCCGTCCAGCTTGTCCCGCCCATCCAGATAAGTCAGCTCAATCAGGAAGGCCATGCCGGCAACAACTCCGCCCAGCTCCTCAACAAGCTTAATCGTAGCTTCAATTGTACCGCCTGTCGCCAAAAGGTCATCTGTGATGAGCACTCTTTGACCAGGCTTGATGGCGTCCCTATGAATCGTCAGGACATCCTTGCCATACTCCAGACCATAATCGACCTTTACAACCTCACGCGGCAGCTTGCCTTCTTTTCGAACCGGGGCGAATCCAACTTCAAGAGCATAGGCAACCGGGCATCCAATGATAAATCCGCGGGCCTCTGGCCCGACAACCAAGTCGATTTGTTTTTCCCGGGCGAATTCAACGATTTGATCTGTGGCATATTTATAAACTTCGCCTTTATCCATCAGTGTCGTGATATCTTTGAAGCGAATTCCAGGTTTCGGATAGTCTTCAACGATCGTTACATATTGTTTTAAATCCATCTTTCGATTTTCCTCCTCAAACTTGAACAGGCGTCCGGGCACTCTTTATCCGCTCATCAAACCATTCCAGCAGCTCGCGGTAAGAGGAGTACAGCAGCCTGTTTTCCAGCTCCATTTGTTCTGTTTTCTGTTTATAGGCAATTGATTCACTTAAATCGCGTTTTGAACCGTTTCGATTAATTGAGATCAGACCATTTTTTATTGTAACAAAATCCAGCTCAAAAAACACCTCAGACATAAAATTGATTGTATCGGATGTCCAGCCTTTGTACTTCGCGAGCTCTGCCCCATGCTTTTTCAGGTCAAACATATCCCTTTTCAGCAAAAATCCATAAAACCATTTAAAGTGCTCCCTGGTTGGAATGGTCGAAAAAAAGTGGGTTTCGGTCTGCAGGAAAAAGGCATAAATTCTTTCAGGAACCCCTCTGGAAAGGAGCGCTGTGAGCATTTCAAGATCACTTGGCACATCCATAAATACAGCATACCTTCCTTCAAGACTGATCGAGGCAGCGGTTTTGGAATTCTTTATATAGATGTGTTCCCCAGTTATTTCTGCAGCGCTTATCTCACTGGCTGCTGGATCCCTAAAATAAATCAAGAGCTTCTTATCTGATGGTACCCTGTCCAAGATCGATTTGATCTGACGCGCACCGCGGTGGTCAAAAAGCTGCCAATCCTGCACGGCTGCATCCTGCAGCATAAACTGAGGCTTTCGGAAATTGTTCCATTCATTGACGGAGAGCTGACCCACTACAGCCACTTTTGAAACCGGGGATATCTCATCATGCAGATACCCAAATCCAAAACCGACACAATCAAGTTTGGTCATCTCCTGTTCAAGTGTCAGCTTAAGATGATTTTGGTTGGAACCAATTTTTCTCATTCCGGAAACGCTCAGGTCCTCAATCATAATCACAGGCTTGGGATTATTCATACCAAAAGGTGCAAGAAGGTTCATTTCCTCTATGGATTCAAGGGTTACATCCTCCAATTGGCACGATAAATCCACCTTGGTGAGCGGGATAAAATCTTCTTCTGTGAGCTGTTCTTTTGCAAGAGCATTAAGGCGTTCCCGTAGCTCATCCACGTCCTCTGCTGCAAGTGTCATCCCTGCTGCCATCGGATGGCCGCCAAAGTGCGGGAGCAGATCACGGCATTCAGACAGATTTTTAAACAAATCAAACCCCGCGATGCTCCGGGCGGAACCTTTTGCTTTTACTCCTTCTTCATCCAAACAGAGAATAATTGCAGGACGGTAAAATTTCTCTACAAGTTTGGACGCAACAATTCCGACCACTCCGGGATTCCAGCCGGTTCCGGCAAGAACCAGTACAGGATACTCTTCAGGAGGATATAATTTCTCTGTCATTTCAATGGCTTCCAGTGCTATATCCTGGACTATTTTTTGTCTCTCGCGATTCAGGCTGTCTATAGATAAAGCCAGTTCATCTGCCCTAACCGGATCGGATGTGCGCAGCAGCTCAACTGCCGGATCAGCAGATTGCAGGCGCCCGACAGCATTAATTCTTGGGGCAATCGCAAATCCGATTGTTTCTTCAGTAAGCTCTCCTTCTTTAGAAGAAGCAGCCTTTAACAACGCTTTAATGCCGGGACGTTTAGTCTTCTTCAGCCGGTCAATGCCTTTATAGGCAATCAGCCTGTTCTCTCCATGCAGCGATACCAGATCGGCGATTGTCCCAATAGCAGCCAGCTCCAAAAACGAATCTTGAACCGTGCTGAGCAATGCATGCGAAACCTTTAAAGCAACACCCACACCCGCAAGCTCCTTAAAAGGGTATATACTGCCGGGCAGCTTTGGATGGACAATTGCCAATGCTTCCGGAAGAACCGGGCCGGCTTCATGGTGATCAGTAATAATTAAATCTACATCGATTTCTTTTGCATAGGCAGCTTCATTAACGGCTGATATCCCTGTATCTACGGTTATAATCAGGGAAACTCCTGATTCCTTAAGCTTTAGAAACGCAGGGTTATTCGGACCATAGCCCTCCGTAAAGCGGTTCGGTATGTAAAAATCCGCATCCGCGCCAAGCTGTTTCAATGTCTCCAGCATGACCACGGTGGAAGTTACACCATCCGCATCATAATCACCGTACACACAAATTTTTTCCTTTTTAATTATTGCTTCATTTATCCGGTCAACGGTCATTTCCATTCCGTTCATCAAAAAAGGATCATGAAAGGATTGCCGGTCCATATATAAGAATGCTTTTGCCGATTCCGGTTCATCAATTCCCCGATTCACAAGCAGGGAAGCAGCCAGAATGCTGATGTTCAGACTTTCCGCAAGCACTTTTGACCTTTGGGCATCTGCGCCAGTAACGTTCCAGCGGGCTTTAGGTTTTAACATTTCTTCACCCCTCAATCATTCTATTATACTTTAGGGCGGATTCCGTTTCAAACGGCATAGGATTCAAAAAGCAGCACGTACTTATCGTTCTCTCGCTTTGCGCATTACCGGAATGCTGGCCGATCGGTGTATTTACAGTTCAAAAAAGCGTAAACGCTCCGGATAAGCGCAAGGAGGCCAATGCCTCACAGCGTAATGAAAAACCCAGCAGAATCATAGCTGCGCTGCGGCCAGCGGACATTCGCTCCGGCAGCGGGGAAGAAACTGCACGGATTTTGTCGAAAAGTCGATATATTGGCAAGGATGGTCGATATATTTACGTTTTGGTCGATATATTTACGTTTTGGTCGATATATTTACGTTTTGGTCGATATAATTGAGTTTCGGTCGATTTATATGAAGTTCGGTCGATATAATTGAAGTTCGATCGATATATACGAATTTCGGCCGATATAAAAAAACCAGGCAGATTTATATGAATTCCAACCGAAATGCGACAGCACCAAGTCGATTTATATGAAGTTCGGACGATTTAAATGAAGTTCAGCCGATTTCCGACAAAAACCCGGGTCAAGTCCATTTTTCTGTGTAAAAGTTCATTACAATGTTTTCAAGTTTATAAATTGGATAGGGTATTAATTTATAAAGGGAGAGAACTTAGTTCTCTTGCCCGTCATACATGTACTTTCGATCTC
>NZ_JBNILJ010000011.1:0-100898 GCF_050107635.1 Metabacillus sp. 113a
CGGGCAGTGACTCCCGCACTTGTTCTTCCCTGACAACAGAGCTTTACGATCCGAAAACCTTCATCACTCACGCGGCGTTGCTCCGTCAGACTTTCGTCCATTGCGGAAGATTCCCTACTGCTGCCTCCCGTAGGAGTCTGGGCCGTGTCTCAGTCCCAGTGTGGCCGATCACCCTCTCAGGTCGGCTACGCATCGTCGCCTTGGTGAGCCATTACCTCACCAACTAGCTAATGCGCCGCGGGCCCATCTGTAAGTGACAGCATAACCGTCTTTCAATTTTGAACCATGCGGTTCAAAAGGTTATCCGGTATTAGCTCCGGTTTCCCGGAGTTATCCCAGTCTTACAGGCAGGTTGCCCACGTGTTACTCACCCGTCCGCCGCTGACCTCCGAAGAGGTCCGCTCGACTTGCATGTATTAGGCACGCCGCCAGCGTTCGTCCTGAGCCAGGATCAAACTCTCCAAAAAGTAGTTTGACTAGCTCTTGTTTAAAACTTTAGAATTAACGTTGGCACTTCGATTTGTTTAGTTTTCAAAGATCATTTTGTTTCGTTCGCCTCGTTCAGAAGCGACTTTATTAATTTACCACACTACAAGGAATTCGTCAACAACTTTTTGAAAGTTTTTTAAGAGTTTCATATGCTGTTGTTCTTCCTTTGTTGAGGCAAGAATTAAACTTTATCATGATTGCCGTACTCCGTCAATCTTTTTTTGAATTTGTTTTATCTTTATAAAACCTGCTGGTTAGTACAGATGAATAAGACTTGAGGGCCCTTAATCAACCTATTCCAAGAGAAAGAACGACACGCCGGGGAAGATTGGCAAATGCGGTGACCAAATGTGGGAAAGGATTTAAAATCAGCCTGCATGCGCCGGGGATTCCCTCAATGGGAACAAAATCTGCTTGCCCGTGCGAAAAGAATGTCGAAGCATTTCCTCCGGGAGAATGAGTTGCTTATCTTTCTTTTAAAAAAGAAATAACCGTTCAACTTGAAATTAAGCTTTTCCAGAAAGGATGACTCTACTTGAAAATCGTGATTGCTCCAGATTCATTTAAGGAAAGCATGACAGCAGCAGAAGCAGCCGCTGCGTTTTCGAAAGGCTTTAAAAGGAGACTTCCTGATTCCGAAGTCATCCAGATTCCCATAGCTGACGGAGGAGAAGGAATGGTTCAAGCGATGGTTGGTGCATCCTCCGGTTCTCTCGTAAAAAAAACTGTGACCGGTCCGCTGTCACAGCCGGTACAAGCCGTGTACGGCCTTATCGATAATGGACGGACAGCTGTTATTGAAATGGCAGAAGCATCAGGGCTGCACCTCATTTCCCCTGCTGACCGGAATCCTTTTGTTACCACTACAAAAGGGACGGGGGAGCTATTGGTGGACGCTGCTTCAAGGGGAGTGGATAAAATCATTCTTGGAATCGGGGGCAGTGCCACAAACGATGGCGGTGCCGGAATGGCAGAGGCATTGGGTTACAGGCTGGTCAATTCAGAGGGCAACCCTATACAGCCTGGCGGAGGAGGACTGCGAGACCTTTATGCAATTGAGTCCGCCGGGTTTTCTTCTGCGTTCCATAACATCGAAGTCATTGCTGCCTGCGACGTTGATAATCCTCTGCTCGGAGATAAAGGAGCATCCGCTGTATTCGGTCCTCAAAAAGGGGCGGACTCAGACATGGTGAAGCAGCTGGATCACCATCTGCAACATCTTTCTTCAATTATAAAACGGGATCTGGGGAAAGAGATCACCGATTCTCCCGGCTCCGGAGCAGCAGGCGGACTTGGCGCCGGACTTATGGCATTCCTAGGTGCAAAGCTTGAGAAAGGAATTGATTTAGTACTGGACAGCATCCACTTTGACCGTCTGATTCAAGAGGCGGACTGGCTGGTTACCGGCGAGGGAAAATTGGACAGCCAAACGATGCACGGGAAAACACCGTTCGGCGCCGCTCAACGCGCACTCAAGCAAGGCATTCCGGTAATCGGGATGGCTGGCACAATAGGAGAGGACGCAGAAATTCTTCTTCAAAACGGATTTACTTCCCTTTTTTCCATCTCTCCTGGAGCACTCTCGCTTGAACAGGCCTTGGCAGACGGAATAAAAAACACAGAGCGTTTTGCTTTTAATCTAGCAGGACTTTTGATGAGGAAAGAGAATTTTTCCTATAAAGAGTAACGAGAGATGCTGCCGCATTATCCGGCAGCTTTTTTATTTCAGGCTTTGTTAAAGCATCGAGGCTTGGGATACCTGAGGGGGGATGCGGGACAAGTGACACCCTGCCCCTGCACCTTCGAAGGCCGGGAGGAGACTCACCGCCAGCCCTTAGATAAGCGAAACGCAAGCCACAGCCAAGTTTACAGAGGTTTATTTTAAAAACTTGAACACTATTGTTTCCGGTCCTCGTCTAAGGTTGTGAAAGGGGGAAAACAATTGAACGCCGGCGAATTAAATGAAACCCATTCTTCTATTAAAGAAGATTATCTGAATGAGTTAATGATTGAATACGGGGATGAGCTGGTCAGGCTCGCTTATTCTTATGTAAAGAATGCTGAGACAGCCAAAGATTTAGTACAGAATACATTTGTCTCTGTATATACCAAGTTTGATCATTTTGAAGGAAACTCAAGCATCCGAACGTGGCTTTACCGAATTACGATCAATAAATGCAAGGATTACTTAAAGAGTGCCCCTTTTAGAAAAACGCTTCTGACAAAGGAAACCAGTGAAAGTGAAGATACTAAAGCAAATCCATCCCGCAGTTTTGAGCAAAAGGAGCAGGCCACAGCAGTCAGACAATCTCTCGAGAAGCTTCCAGTCAAATACAGGGAAGTGCTTATAATGATGTATTTTCAGGATCTGAACTCGAAAGAAATAGCAGAAGTGCTGAAAATACCGGAAGCCTCAGTCCGGACGAGGCTTCGGCGGGCGAAGAGTAAATTGAGTCCTTTGCTGCAAAAGGAGGTTTTACGTTATGAGTGACCCATATAAAATGGGAGATTTTCTTTCTAATCAAGAAAAAGAGCAGCTGAAGTTCACCAGCCATGACCGAAATAAGGTGTTTGAGAAAATACGCCTCGATGAGGAACCTGCTAAAGAACCTTCCATGCGGTTTAAAAAGGGATTGGTGTATGTGCTGACTCCAGTGGCTGTTGCCGCATTGGCAACGCTGGTTTTTGTCCAGACACCGATTAAAGAGCAGATTTTATCATCTCCCCCACCTTCTTCAGGCACTCTCACCTCCCAATATGGTGATCAAGAGCTGAAGACGGCTATAAAGGAGAATGAACAGCAGATAATCAATCAGACAGCAGAGGATAAAGGGGTAAAAATCACCATTAAAGAAGTCTTTTATGAAGGACCTCGCATCACCATCTTTTACGAGATGGATTATGACAAGGACAAATACAAATCACTCAACACAGTCATGGAATTTGCAGCAGATGGAGAACGGCTAAGACATGAATTTGTATCAGGCCATATGAACGGTTTGCCGGAAGATGCACCTGAGAACCTGCGAATGGAGGTTATCGAGTTAAAAAAGGAGCTGCCTGAAGAATTCAAGCTTGATATCAACATCCATTCACTCTATTCTTTGGACCCTGCAGCATCTAAAGAACAAATAAAAGGAAAATGGCATTTTACTTTCCCAGTCGAAAAACAAGGGACCGAATACCGCTACAGCCCGACGGCATCCGTTAAAAAAGAAGCGGAATTATTCATTGAAGAGGCGGTATTTTCCCCTACCGGCATCCAGATCCGCACTAGAGCAGAAGAATTTACCGGGAAGCACAACAGAGAAGAACAAGTTAGTTATAAGGTCTATGATGATACAGGCAATGAATTAGAAATCCGAAATCATTACGGCCATACCGATTATGAACGCAAGGATGGAAAGGTGCTGTCCCACAACATTCAATCATACAAGCCGCTCAAGGAGATCCCTGACTACTTAGTTATTCAATCAAAGCGCTATCTGCGGGACGGCAGTATGCCTGCGGAGAAAGAAATAACCGCATCCCTTCCCCTTTACCTGCCACAGAACAAAGAGGGCGGAATCACCGTTACGAAGCTTGAAGACAAAGGGAACGAAGTATGGGTTCATTACACAGTTAAAGGAAATGACCCTAAAACGAGAAAGTATTTCTTCAATGTGTACGATAAAGGGAATCCGAACGCTGATGGTTATTTAGAAGATTACAATTACCAATCAGCAGATGACAGCCGTTCTCATATTGCCAAGTTTAAAACAGTCTACAGTGAAAAGCTTGTCTTCCAGGCCTCCGCTCCCCCTATAGTTGTGGAGGAATTGGAACTTAAAGTCCCGCTCAATAAAGAAGACCTTACGATTAGAAAATAAAAACCAGAGCCTCGGCTCTGGTTTTTTCTATTATCCCTTACTGGACAGGAAGATGAAGTAAAGGACGAAGATGACAAACAGTCCATACATAACCGGGTGAATTTCTTTTCTCTTACCGCTCATAATCATGGTAATCGGATAAAAAACAAAGCCCATGGCGATCCCCGTTGCGATGCTGTAGCTGAGAGGCATGGCAATAATGGTCAAAAATGCAGGAACGGCAATTTCAAAACGCTCCCAGTTGATTTTACCCAGGGAAGAGACCATCAGCACACCCACAATGATCAAGGCCGGGGCTGTAACAGCGGCCGTAATGACACCGAGCAGCGGTGAGAAGAATAGCGCGAGCAGGAATAGCACGGCTGTTACAACGGAGGCAAATCCGGTTCTGGCACCCGCTGCTACTCCGGCAGACGACTCGATGTACGAAGTGGTCGTTGATGTACCTAGGATTGCTCCAACCACGGTTGCTCCGGAGTCTGCTAATAATGCTTTCCCTGCCCGGGGCAGTTTATTGTCCTTAGTCAGGCCTGCCTGATTGGACACCGCTACAAGTGTACCTGCAGTATCAAAGAAGTCCACAAACAAAAAGGTAAGGATTACGACAAGCATTTCAAGTGTAAATATTTGATCAAAGTGAGTGATTGCCGCGCCAAATGTAGGCTCCAGACTCGGGACCGCCCCTATAATCTGCTCCGGCAAGGGAATTTGGCCTGTTGCCATCCCGACTGCTGCGGTAATCAGCATTCCGAAGAATATTCCGCCGTTGATTTTTTTTACGAGCATAATGACTGTAATAATGACACCGAAAACGGCAAGCAGGGTAGAGCCGTTCTTTAAATCGCCAAGACCTACAAGAACCGCATCGTTGTTCACAATGATTCCGGCATTTTGAAAGCCGACAAATGTGATGAACAATCCAATTCCTGCTCCAACCGCAAATTTCAGCTCTGAAGGAATCGAGTTAATAATTTTTTCCCGGAGACCTGACAGGGTTAAAAGGGTAAAAAAGATACCGGAGACCAATACACCGGATAAAGCAGTCTGCCAGGGGATCCCCATCGTCAAAACAACTGTAAAGGCAAAAAAGGCGTTTAATCCCATTCCCGGCGCCAGGGCTACCGGATAACGGGCGAGCAGTCCCATTAGCAGGGTACCAACGGCTGCTGCCAGTGCGGTGGCGGTGAATACAGCTCCCTGATCCATTCTCATGCTGTCAGGAAGATCTGGAACTGTGCTGAGAGAAAGAGTCATTGGATTAACAAACAGGATGTAGGCCATCGAAAGGAAGGTGGTAAGTCCGCCAATGGTCTCTTTCCTGTAATTCGTTCCGAGCTCTTCGAACTGAAAGTATTTTTTCATCTTATGTCTCCTCCTAGATATGAAACGCGCCGTATAGATCGGGAGGTTAATAGAGGTATAAGTCCAAATAAAAAGCGCCTCTGAAAAAAAACAGAGAGCGCCTGACCGTTTACGATACAAGGAATGCGCAAACTACGCATCCGTCCTATCGCCGTAGTCAAGCCATTTAAGGTAGCTTGGTAGAAACTTTCGGGCCATATCCCCAATATTATACGACGTATTTCCTATTTACTTATATGAACATTCTAGCAGGTCATCCCTAAAGAATCAATACAAAAAACGAACATTTAATAAAAAATGTTCGTTTTCATTCGTGTTCCTGTTATTCCCACTCAATTGTTGCCGGCGGCTTGCTCGTAATATCATATACGACCCGGTTTACATGGCTGACTTCGTTGACGATTCTGGTCGAGATGACTTCCAGGACATCCCAAGGAACCCTTGCCCAGTCGGACGTCATGCCGTCAATGGATGTTACGGCACGGATCCCGATTGTATAGTCATACGTTCTCGCATCTCCCATTACGCCGACACTGCGGATATCCGGCAGCACCGTGAAGTATTGCCAGATTTCACGCTCTAAGTCTGCTTTCGCCACTTCTTCACGGAGAATCGCGTCGGACTCGCGGACAATTTCCAGCTTTTCCTCTGTAATTTCTCCTAATACACGGATTCCAAGACCTGGTCCCGGGAACGGCTGACGCCATACGATTTCATCGGGAATGCCCATTTCAGATCCTAGAGCGCGGACTTCATCTTTAAACAGAGTATTGAGCGGCTCGATCAGCTTGAACTGCATATCCTCTGGAAGCCCGCCAACGTTATGATGAGATTTAATTGTCTGAGCCGTCGCAGTTCCGCTTTCGATAATATCGGTATAAAGCGTACCTTGGGCCAGGAATTCAATCCCTTCAAGCTTCGTCGCTTCATCGTCAAAAACATAGATAAATTCGTTTCCGATAATCTTACGTTTTTTCTCAGGATCGGATACACCTTGAAGCTTTGCCATGAAGCGCTCCTTCGCATCCACTTTAATGACGTTCATATTAAACCCTTCGCTGAAGGTTTTCATGACCCCTTCTGCTTCATCTTTGCGCAGCAGTCCATGGTCTACAAATATACAGGTAAGCTGATCGCCGATCGCTTTATGGATCAGAACGGCAACAACAGAAGAGTCAACTCCTCCGCTAAGGGCACACAGTACTTTTTTGTCTCCAACGGACTCCCGGATTTTCTGAAGCTCAATTTCAATGAAATTTTCCATTGTCCATTCGTCATGGCATTGGCAAATGTTATGAACAAAATTCTTCAGCAGGTCATTCCCGAACTGGGAGTGGCGCACCTCCGGATGGAATTGCACACCATAAAGCCTGCGGTCCTCGTCGCTCATGGCAGCATATGGGCAGGAAGCACTGATGGCATCCACTTTGAAGCCCGGCGGAATTTCAGCTACAAGATCGCCATGGCTCATCCATACCGGCTGTTCTTCCGGAAGACGGTCAAAAAGGAGCGAGTTTTCCTGAACCTTAATGTTTGCTTTTCCATATTCTCTATGACCGGCCGCTTCCACACGCCCGCCAAGGTAGTGAGTCATCAGCTGCATTCCGTAGCAGATTCCAAGTACCGGGATGCCGAGATCAAAAATACGCTCATCACATCGGAATGCGTTCTCTCCGTATACACTGTTCGGGCCTCCGGAAAGAATGATTCCTTTCGGATTAATCTTCTTGATCATATCTGCTGTCAGCGTATGAGGATGAAGCTCGCTATATACTCCAATTTCACGGATTCTTCTTGTGATAAGCTGGTTGTACTGGCTTCCGAAATCCAATACTAAAATCATTTCCTGATCCTGGATGGACTTTGTCATTGCGGCACCTCTTCTTTCAAATAGTTGAATAGATTGCGGAAAATAAAAAAGCCGGAACAGCCTTCATATAAAAATATAAGAAGGCAGAATTCCAGCTTTGCTTGCTCTGTATCCTGCCTTCATAGTCAGATCATTTAAGGTAATCCGGTAGAGACTCTCGAACCATATTATCGAGGATATATGAAGGAACTATTCGTTTAATTTTCACCATTCTAACAATCAGACCCCGTATGGTCAAGATGATGTTCTTTTTATTAAATTTTCCCATAATTCCGCCACTTTGTTCCACTCAGCCTTTGCATCATCTCTTTTGTACAAGGCTTTCTCATAGCTGTTTGTAAGGTGAAGCATATCCCGTGAGCTGAAGGTATAATCTACCGTTTTTGCAAATTCCCTTAAGGTCTGGCCTTCCTTCCGCTCATAGCCGATGCGGTGAAGCTGCTTCAATAAAGCTGGGTAGGCGGAGAAAAAGGCCTCCTCGTCCCTGCGGTTTTTATACTTTGCCAGGACGAGAAGCATCATCCATTTTCTTCTCGTAAAATAAATCACGGCAGCAATAAAAAGGGTTAGGGCGACTACTGTGTAAAAGCCCGGACTGCCGATAGAGAAATTCCAATTAAACGTTTGTTTGGAAGAGGCTGCTTCCTCTTGTTCAGGCTGCTGATCCGGTCTTTCCGGCTGCTCGGGCTGCTCTTCCGGCGTCTCAGGAGCAGGCTCTTCCGGAGTTTCCGTTTCAGTGTTCCTTGTAAAGCTGTATGGGTTCGTAAAGCCCTGTGTCGGCTCAAAGGTGACCCATCCAGCACCCGGAAAGTATACCTCAACCCATGAATGGGCGTTGTTGTTGGTTACTTGATACGTTCTTGCTGAGGTTTCCGAGCTGGTGTTTTGGTATTCCCCTTCCGTATATCCCTTTACCCATCTGGCAGGTATGCCGGAGGCTCTCAGAAGAACGGTCATAGAGGTTGAAAAGTTATCGCAGTATCCCTGCATCGTTTCAAATAAAAACTGGTCGACATAGTCCTGATTCTCACCCGGCACTCCGACATCCTGAGTATTATATGTGAAATCAGGACCGGTCAGGTATTCTTCAATGGCTTTTGTCTTATCATACAGATTGTCATAATCTTCGGTCAGACTTCTGGATAACTCACGGACCCGGTCAGGAATCTCAGGCAGCTGCGTATACCTTGCAAGCATGTCCGGAGAGACCTCTTCCGTTCCTTTGATTGAGGAGAGAGAATCAATGTCATAGCTCGGATACTCATAATTCATTTCATACTCAGTTACTTTTTCCCCTTGGGGAATTCCGGAAGGCGTGATTCGTTCATTGTTCATATTAATAAGAAGGCCTTCAGCTTCTTCGGAAAAGTATTCGCTGAATCCAAGCGGATAGATGACATGATTGTATTTGTAATCCCCTTCGATTTTCACTGCAGCCGAAAGAAATTCTGTTTCCGTCCCGTCCTCGTACCAGCTGATGCCAATATCATTTTTCTCTGTCATTTCCAGCTCATTTTCCTGCTGGGAAGTCTCCCAGCCTTTCCCGGTATAAACATCCTTCGTTTCGACTCTCCAATAATGGCGCTTCATAGCTTCAGCAGTAAAAACCGGTGTATCATCCTGCACAAAAGCTCCGCCAAGGCTCTGATCATTCGTGCCATAGCCGATTTTCTTCATTCCTGAACCGTTCAGCCCTTCAAGCGGTCCATAAGCTGTCAGAAACGGCACCGGATCCTCCCATTGCGGCGCTGCTTTCGGAGCCGCCACTCCGGCGAAAATCGATGCTGCCACAAACACGAGAAGTGTGACTGTCCACTTCAGACGGGTATACCTTTTTACCTTAAGTTTTTCCACCCCCGTGAGCCGGTCAAAATTGAGCATGCCGAGCAGGAAAAACCCTGCAATGACGATGCGGATAACCGGGAGAGCGGCATCATACTCTGTAAACGTATCCAGGATGGTGACATACACAAGCGTCATTACAAAAAAGAATAGGATGCGTTTTTGGACAATGATCCAGTAATGCAGCAGGTAAACAAGAAGGGAGAGCAGAACAAAAAATAAAAACGTCCTGAATGCTGAAGTCATTTCCATCCAAGAGGATGCCGGAATAAGGCTGATGTTGTAAACAAACTCCTCTGCGAAGCTGCGGAATCCCTCCAGCATCGGCTGCCCTTCGTAAAAGAGACGCCCCAGTGCAATGAAGACGAAAACAAGCTGGAGCACCAAGGAGATCAGCCAGTTTACTCGCAAGTAAGTCAAAATGAAGTTAAGTGCGATAAACGAGACAAAAATTCCGGTGGAAGCGGTATCTGTGTAGACATTCAGCGGAGCAAGCCATTCCCAAAGCAAAAAGAAAGCAAACACATAATAAAGAAGAGCTGCCGCATTGGATAGGAAATCCCCTTTTGGAGCATCAAAAATTTTCACAGGATTTTCACCTCTTTTAAAGTCCGGGTAAAGCTCCCCTCTGATACGAATTCAGAAACAATCCCTCTCTTGTTCAGGCGGTCGAGCAATACCTCTTCCTCTTGAGTCGGGCGATCGCGGTCCTTGCGGACAAAATAGAGCTTTAAGTCACTATATCCGGCCCGGTACTCAAGCTTCCTGACAAGTTCAAGAGAAAGCACGGATACAATGAACAAATTGGACGAACTGTAGCCTCCGCGGCTCGCCATCCTCTCCTCCCATAAAGAAAAAGCGCTTTGGCTGGGCTCGGGCTTCACCCGTGCAAGCTTACTGAAAATAGTCTGAAGCTGCCTTCCCCCAGGCAATGCGGCCGTAGTGTCCAAAGTAGAGCCAAGCAGAATAAAACCAAGAGGAGACCCTTCTTTAATAATCGCTTTGGAAAGTGAAGCAGTGAAGGTTATCATCGCCTCAAATGCTTCTGAATCCTGCTGGTCCATGATAATCACCGCATCATGGGTGCGCGTCTGTTCAAATTCTTTCGTCATAAACGAATCTCTCTTCGCTGTCGCTTTCCAGTCAATCCATGCCATCCGGTCGCCAGGCTGATAGTCACGTATTCCCGATGCCATGGAAGTATCTTTCATGTAGCGCTGGGTAACGGCGCTTGCCCCCTGCTCGTACTGCGGCCTCGAATGCTTGTAGGACATAGAGAACGTGGAAGGATACACGATAATCGTCTCTTTCGTCTCAATTCTGGCTTCTTTCTCAAACAGACCGAGAAGGTCCCCGGTTTTAATCCGGATCTGGGAAAACTCATGCTCCCCCCGCTTCATCGACTGCACGGTGTAAGAGAATACAGCTTTCCGGCTTAAGCCCAGATAGAACCATTTTCTCGCCGGAATGTCATCCTGAGTCTGCTTAAGTCCGGGAGGCAGGCATTCTTCTGCAATTAAATAGATAAATGGAAATGGAAAGGATCTTTGCAGTGTCACTCTCGCTTTGAGAACATCGCCGGCTGAAAACTGATCCTGACTGATCTCTCTTGATGCCTCAAACGTTTGCAGCGGATAGATTGCCAGCAGGATGGAGTAAACAGCGAACGGAAGGAATGAAAAAAAGAGAAACCAGCTGACGAATCCTCCTTGGAACATTGCATAGCAGAAGGCTAAAGCCGTTAATAAAAGCAAAAGGATTAATTTCCAGATCAACTTTAGATTTCTCAGCATCTCCATCAAGGGGTCATGGACCTCTTCACAGGCACAGGTGTCCGGCTGATGATTTCCTCTACAAGGTCAGCAGCCGTGTGCCCATCATAGCGGGCTTCCGACTTTAAGATCATACGGTGCGGAAGCGCAAACGGAGCCAGATACTGAACATCATCCGGAATAACGTAGTCACGTCCGGAGAGGAACGCAAATGCCTTGGACGCTTTCATGAGGGCTACTGATCCCCTCGGGCTTGCACCGAGATAGACGGATGGATGCTTGCGGGTTTTCGTCACTAAATCGATAATGTAGCGCTTCACAGTCTCATCAATATACACGCTTTCCATCTCATCCTGAAGGCTTAAGAGCTCCTCTCTTGAAATCACCGGCTCAATCGTGGAAATTGGCACATCTCCGTCAGCCCGGTTCAAGACAAGCAGTTCCTCCGCCTGAGTAGGATAGCCCATTTTAATTTTGAACAGGAAACGGTCCAGCTGCGCCTCCGGGAGCGGATAGGTCCCTTCATACTCAATCGGATTCTGGGTAGCCAGAACGAAGAAAGGTCTTCCAAGGGGCATCGTTTCCCCGTCAATCGTAACGTTCCCTTCCTCCATTCCTTCCAGCAGCGAAGATTGCGTTTTTGGCGAGGTGCGGTTGATTTCGTCCGCAAGAACAATGTTGCCCATAATCGGACCGGGGCGGTATTCAAATTCCATCTTTTGAGGATTATATATAGAGATGCCCGTTACATCTGAAGGCAGTAAATCCGGCGTAAACTGAATGCGTTTAAAATCCGCTCCAACAGACTTTGCCAGAGATCGGACCATCATCGTTTTTCCGACCCCAGGCACGTCCTCAAGAAGCACATGGCCTTTTGCCAACAGGGCCGTCAAACATAAAACAGCCGCTTCCCGCTTCCCTGCCATCACTTTTTCAATGTTTTCTACGACTCTTCCAAGCTGAGGGTGAATTGTCTCCAAATAATCCATATTTTCCTCCTAATAAGAGATGCGGCTTAACTAGCTACTATATTCGAAGCTTACTTGCAAAACCCTGCAAAATTTGTCTAAAAAACTCTATGCGGGCAGTGGGAATTACAACCATATTATCCGTTCTTTAGTCCTGTTATTATCTCAAAATATTCCGTCTATTAACAGCAGTTTTATATTCTTTTATATTTTCGCACGTTACGGACCTTTTTACCAATAGAAAGACGGACGTGCCGGAGCATCGTCCGTCCCCCCTTAATAAGAGCAGAACTAGCTGAAAGAAAATTCAATCTTCCCGTTCTTTAGAACGAGATAAGCATCAAACGTTTTCTTTCCTTTGAAGCCCTTAATTTTCCTGGTCTTCCCTTTTTCGCACAGCAGCTTAATCTGGGCCGGACTGATTGTTTTATTGAGAATTTTCTTTTGAAAAGACTGCTTGCAGCCCTTCATGTAGCCGGAGCAGCCGTAATACGATTTCCGGTCAAGAATGTTCCCTTCTTTACAGACAGGACAAAGGCAGATTGCCCCTTCATGC
The DNA here is from genome assembly GCF_050107635.1 of Metabacillus sp. 113a. Classification (NCBI taxonomy): domain Bacteria; kingdom Bacillati; phylum Bacillota; class Bacilli; order Caryophanales; family Bacillaceae; genus Metabacillus; species Metabacillus sp. 113a. Next base: position 12,729 of record NZ_JBNILJ010000011.1, read on the forward strand.
TGTACAGCTGCGGCCAGGCCTTCTGTATTCACCCGTCCTACATCCGTCTTTGCCTGCTCCATAAGCGCAAAGCAAAGCTTGCCGGCATTTTCGATGAACACATCTTTTGATTTCTCTCCCGTCCCGATTCCTTTTAGGAAGGTTTCCCACTTGGCCGTCATCTCCGGTTTGGAAAGAAGGGTTCCATCCACTGCTTCGCAGAGAATGCTGCCTTTTTGAGTGACAGACACACTGTTTTTATTCACTTCTATAAACTCTCTCAGAAGCAGGGTGTCAATGATGCCCGCTCTTGTTGCCTCCGTTCCGAGACCCTCGGCCGCATTTAACGCATCCTTCATTTCTTTGTCCTCAATATATTTTCCTGCCGTTTTCATTAACGTGATAAGCTGGCCAAGCGTATAAGGTTTCGGCGGCTGGGTCATGCCTTCTTTTACGTTTAGTACAGCCCGGGCTGCTTCCCCTGCCGTTACCTCCGGCAGAGGCTGCTCCCCTTCTTTCTTCTCCCCTTTTCCCTCCAGAGCCTTCCAGCCAGTCACCTTAACCGTTCTTCCTTTAGATAAAAAATCGTTTTTTCCAATCGATGTTGTAATGACGGTCTCATCATATACATGGTCTTCCATAAACATCTTTAAGGCAGTTTTGACGATTTCCTCATAAACGGTTTTTTCCTGCGGGGAAAAAGACGCAAACTTTGCGGGGGTCACCAGTTTTTCTGTCGGGACAATCGCATAGTGATCCTTTACTTTCCCGGCATCTACAAATCGTTTGGAAGGATAAAGGGATTTAGGAGTAAAGTCGATGGAAAAGGTAGTTTGATAGCCTTTAATGTTGGATTTTAAATAAGTAAATTCCTCTTCTGTAATATACTGGCTGTCCGTCCTCGGATAAGAAACATACCCTTTCTCATAAAGCTTTTGCACTGTTTTCAGCACAGTCGTCGGGCTCATTTTCGTCCTTCTGTTCAAATTGGACTGAAGGGTGGAAAGACTATGCAGCTGCGGAGGCTTCAGCCGTTTTTCCTGAACCTTTCTGTCTTTAACCTTAGCATCATATTGATTTGTTTCAGAGGTTATCTCCGGACTTACCGCCCTGCGCATTTCCTCTTCTGTTTTAAATTTCTTTTGAATTTTCCCATTGTATTTTCCATTCTTCACCGTAAATTCACCCTCCAGCTCAAAGAATGGCTCAGGTTTGAACTGTTCAATTTCCTTTTGACGGTCATAGATTAATTTTAGAACTGGAGTCTGAACACGTCCGACACTGAAATTCTCTCTGATCCCTTTTTGCTGGAGGAGCAGCGTATAGAGTCTGCTTGCATTAATCCCAACGAGCCAGTCGCCTATTTGCCTCGCCTGGGCTTCATAGAATAGCGGTTCGCTTTCTTTTCCTTCTTTAAGAGCTGCAAATCCCTTCCGGACCGCATGATCCGTATAGGATGAAAGCCAAAGCCTCTTTGTCGGCTTGCGGGAGGCTCCTGCCATCATAATCAGCAAACGGGCAATATTTTCTCCCTCTCTGGCTGCATCCGTCCCGATAATGATTTGAGAGGCTTCCTTCAGCAGGGATTTCACCACTCTGAACTGCTTTGCTTTGTCCTTAGTTACCTTGTATTCAAACCGCTCCGGAATGATCGGCAGGCTGGCGAGCGACCACTTTTTCCATGACGGGTCATACTCATCAGGGTTCTTCAGCTCTACTAAATGGCCGATCGCCCACGTAACCTTTGCCCCATGCGGAAACTGGCTGCAGGGCTGAATCTCAATATAGCCCTCTCTTTTAACGGATGGAAAAGGAGAAGCGAGCAACTTTCCCTGATCCGGCTTTTCTGCCAAAATGACAATCACACCTGCTCATCCCTTCATTGTGCTCTTTTAATCTATCTCCTATTTTCGCATGAGCGGGGATTTTTTGCCATCAAAAAGACGGACGCGCGTTCGCATCGTCCGTCTTACAAGCTGAAGTTAGTTTTGTCTGACAGGTACTTTGGAGGGAGCTTTGTGAATTGCATGACCCAAAACATCCTCCACTGCTTCCAGCAGCCCTTCGTTCAAACTTGGGTGGGGATATAGCGGGAACGTTAAATCTTCTATTCTCCCCGCCATTTCCAAGGCGGTCATTCCGGTGCTGATCAGTTCTGACGCTCCGCTTCCCATCAGATGAATGCCCAGAATTACTTCATGATCTGCATCCGCTATTACTTTTACAATGCCGTCCTTTTGCCCGCTGATCGCAGCGAACCCATTTCCTGCGAACGGAAAAATCCCCGTTTGGACACGATATCCGGCCGCTTTCGCTTCCTCTTCCGTCATGCCGCTGCAGGCGACAGGCGGCTGGCTTCGGATTACCCGCGGCATGAATCCGGCATTCCACTCAGCCGGTAGACCTGCGATGGAAGAGGCGGCCGCTTTTGCCTGGGTGATGGCTTTGACAGCCAGCTGGTCTCCGCCGGTAATATCGCCAACCGCCCAGATTCCCTCTACAGATGTACGGCATTCATGGTCCACCTTAATAAAACCGTCTGCATCTATATCCATACCAAGGCGGTCCAGGCCAAGCTCCTTGGAATTCCCCTGCATTTCAGTCTGCATATAAAGGTGTGTGCCTTCTATTTCCTGTATAGCTCCGTCTTCGGATTTAAAGGCTGCGCCCAGTTTTCCGTTTCGGTTTTCAGCCTGGACAAGGAGCCTATTTTTGAGCCGTTTGATTTTGGCTTTTTTCATCACTCTTGTAAGCTCTTTTTCTATGGAGGCATCCAGGCCTGCGAACTCCTTCTCGTGCAGAAGGGTGACTTCACAGCCCAGCGACCTGTAGCTGAAAGCCGCTTCGATGGCTATATAATCGTTTCCGTATATAATCAAGTGCTCCGGCAGCGTTTCCAGCGTATAGAGCGACCTTGAATCAAGTATCTGCGCATGATCCGGTCCGGCAGCCCGGTGACGGGCAGGGGAGCTTCCAGCTGCGATAACCGCTGAGCGGAAGGAGAATACCTGAAAATCATCTCCATTTTCCACACCAATCCGGTCAGCGGATAAAAACGAGGCCTTTCCTTCTACAAGCTCTATTTTATTTTGACGGCACAGCGCCTCAACGCCTTTTCTTAAGTCAGCTGTTATGGAACGTTTAAACTCCATCGTCTGCGGCAGATCAAAGGATGGCTCTGAAATGCCGATTCCAAACCGGTCAAGATTTGAAAGCTCCCGGTATTGTGAAGATACATGAGCGAGTACTTTTGACGGGATACACCCTTGGTTAAGACAGATTCCGCCAAGCTCCGCTTTTTCAATTAAGGTCACTTCCCTGCCGAGCTGGGCGGCCCTGATTGCAGCCGTATACCCCCCCGGTCCACCTCCAATGATCAGAACGTCTCTCTCCTGCGCAAGTTCTCCTACTACCATTAAACCAGCTCCACAATCAGCATTTTAGGATGTTCAATTAATTCTTTGAAACGGTTTGTAAATGCTACAGCGGTGGCACCGTCTGCAACTCTGTGGTCAAAAGACATGGAAATGTTCATCATCCAGCCAATCACAATTTCGCCATTGCGTACGACTGGCTTCTCCTTCGTTGCATGCAGCGCCATCAGACCTGTCTCCGGATGGTTAATGACCGGCGTTGCACCCATGCTTCCGAGCGGTCCGACATTGCTGATCGTAAAGGTTCCTCCTGTAAGCTCATGGCGGCTCAGGCGGTTCTCCCTTGCCTTTTCATTTAACTCCTTCATTTCCCTATTCACCTGAATGATCGATTTGGATTCTACCTGCTTTATAACCGGCACAATCAGCCCTTCAGGTGAATCTGCAGCCAATCCGATATTGTACTCCGGCTCTACCACAATCACTTCATTTTCTTCATCCAGCTTCGCATTAAAGACCGGGAAGTCTTTCAAAACGATTGCCGCAGCCTTTATGAAAAATGCTGCTGCCGATAACGGGCGGCCGGCTTCCTTCAGTTCTTTTCTGAAAAGAAGCAGCTCCGTCATGTCCACTTCCTCAAAATGGGTTACATGCGGAATGGTTTTTAAAGAGTGCACCATTTTCTTTGCAATTTGCCTTCTTCTTCCTTTAAAGGGAATCGTCAACCGTTCTGCAGCATCTGAAACCTGCTGAATCGGATGGGGCTCCGGCATATCCGCCCCCGATTGGATCCCCACTTCCGCTTCCGGCTCCGGTTTTCGGGCTGTTCCCAGTACATCCTCATCGGTTACTCTTCCGGCAGGACCGGATCCCTTAATCTGTTCAATATCAATCCGGCGTTCCCTTGCAAGCTTTCTCGTATACGGAGTTGCAAGCACTCGCGCTGAACTGCTTTTTTCTGCAAAAACAGCGCCTGTATCCTCTGACTCAATGATTAAGAGTGTAGTCCCTACGGTCACTGTGGATCCCGGATCAATCAGTATTTCTTTGACAACTCCCGCTCCCGGCGAGGGGAGCTCCGCTGTCATCTTATCCGTTTGGACTTCAATAAGGGGCTGATCCCGTTCAACCTTTTCCCCCTGCTTAACGAAATAGTGAAGAATGTCCCCTTCGGTCATCCCTTCTCCAATATCATGCAGTTTCACTTCCAGCATCGTTTCACCCGCTTCCATTAAAATTGAACCGTTTTCTCCACTGCCTTCATAATCCGATCCGGGCCCGGCAAATAATGCTCTTCCAGCGCAAAAAACGGAACGGGCACATCGAAGCCGCTCACCCGGGCAATCGGGGCCCGCAGGTAAAGGAAGGAGGTATCGTTAATCACAGCCATGACATCGTTCGCCGCACCGCCTGTTGCATGCGCTTCCTGTACAATAACCGCTCTCCCTGTCTTCTGAACCGAAGCGGCAATCGTTTCTTTATCGAGAGGATACAAGGTCCGCAAATCAATGACCTCGCAGCTGACACCTGATTTTTCCAGCTCCTCGGCAGCCTTCAGCGTTTGCAGCGCCATCGCTCCCCAGGACAGGAGGGTTACGTCGCTTCCCTGCTTTCTGACAGCCGCCTTGCCGATTTCAACCTGATACTCCTCATCCGGCACCTCGCCCTTACCCGCACGGTATAATCTCAGCGGCTCCAGGAACAGAACAGGATCCGGATCTTTAATGCTTGAAATGAGAAGCCCTTTTGCATCGTAAGGGGTTGAGGGACAAACCACTTTTATTCCCGGCATATGGGTAAAAAGCGCTTCCGCACTGTCAGAGTGAATTTCCGGAGCACGGATCCCGGCTCCATACGGTGCTCTGATGACAAGCGGGACTGTGTACTTACCCAGCGTCCTCATCCGGATCCGGGTCGCATGGGTCGCAATCTGTTCGTATGCAGGGTAAATAAAACCAAGAAACTGAATTTCCGCCACCGGCTTCATTCCGTTAACTGCCATTCCAATCGCGGCACCCATCAGCCCCGCTTCGCTTAATGGAGTGTCCATTACCCGGTCCTCGCCGAATTCTTCGATAAGCCCCTCGGTTGCGCGGAAAACGCCTCCGTTGCTTCCGATGTCTTCTCCGAGAAGGACGACCTCCTCATTTTTCCGCAGCATCGTTCTGAGCGCATCGGTTACAGCTTGAACCATCGTCAGCTTATTGGTTTTCACCTTCATTTCCATACTCATCGGCCAGCACCTCTTATATGGTTCATGTAGTCTTCTTCCTGCTCTTTAATGGTCCACGTTTTCTCTTCAAAAACATGATCGAACAAGTCCTTAACATCAGGAGGAGGGAAGGCTTCCATTTCAGCCACTGCTTCTTCTATCTTCTCCTCGGCGTTCTTTTGAACGTCAGCCGCCCAGTCTTCTTCCCAAATGCCTTCATTTTTCATAAACCGCTCAAGCCTGAGAAGGGGGTCAATCGTTCTCTTTTTATTCAGACTCTCTTCCTGATTTCGGTATTTCTTCGGGTCATCGGCTGTCGTATGGGCGCCATATCTCCATGTAACCGCCTCCAGCAAGGTCGGCCCATCCCCTTTTCTTGCCCGGTCCAGCGCTTGCTTTGTATAAAAATAAACAGCAAATACATCATTCCCGTCGATCCTGTAGCCCGGTATGCCATAAGCTACAGATTTCTGGGCAATCGTTTCCGAATTCATCTGCTTTTCTATCGGAACCGAGATGGCAAAGTGATTATTTTGGTTAAAAAAGACGACAGGAGATTTGAATACGCTTGCAAAATTGAGCCCTTCATGGAAATCTCCCTCTGACGTTGCCCCATCACCAAAATAAACGATGGCTGCATGGTCTGTTCCCCTGCGCTTTTCAGCGAGTGCCGCCCCGGCAGCATGCGGAAGCTGTGTTGCGATCGGCACTGCGGGAGGAAAAATTCGTTTGCCGCCGGGAACCAGACAGCCCTCACTCCTACCATTCCAATACAGCAGCACGTGCGGAAGGGAATGCCCAAAGGTAATCGTCGCTGCATGATCCCGGTACGTCGGGAAAAGCCAGTCGCGCTCATTCAACGCTGAAGCGCTTCCTACCTGAGCCGCTTCCTGACCTTCAAAAGGAGCATACGTTCCAAGCCGCCCCTGCCTTTGAAGTGAAATCGCTTTTCGGTCAAACGTGCGGACGAGAATCATTTTTTCATACATTTCTTTTGTAAGAGATTCAGAGATCACTGATTGAAATTCCCCGTTTACGAGATTACCGTTTTCATCCATGATTTGAATCATTGCAAACCCGTTCTCCATTCCTATCCCTCCCGCGTTATCGCTTTATGTTCCATTTCGGCTTCCGGTCTGCTGTAAAGAAGCTGCTGCGGTGCTTTCTCGCTTCAATTCGCTGCTCGCAGAACAGATCGGCTGCTTCTGCCGTACAAATTCCCCGGTCCTCAGAATGCTTGTAAACCTCTAACAGCGAAGTGTAAATCGCTTTTGTTTTCGTAAGCACCCGCTGCTTATTCGGCTCATACAGCTCGTCTGCCACTTGAATGAGTCCTCCTGCATTCACGATGTAGTCAGGTGCATACAGGATGCCTCTTCTCCATAGGTCCTGACCGTGCTCTTCCCGCTCCAGCTGATTGTTAGCCGAACCCGCAACCGCTTTCACTTTCAGCTCTTCAATGGTCCAGTCATTAATGATTCCGCCCAGAGCGCATGGGACAAAAACGTCAGCACTCACTCCGTAAATGTCCTCTCCCCTTACAGATTTAACAGAACCGGGAAGATCCTTCGCTTTTTGAACAAGAAGCTCACAAGCTGCCTCATTGATATCTGAAACAAACAAGTCAGCCCCTTCCTCAAGCAGACGTTCCGCCACCTTAAACCCTACTTTTCCAAGGCCCTGAATCGCATAGGTTCTTCCTTGAAGAGCATCGTCTCCCCAGACCGCTTTATTCGTTGCCTTAATCCCATAAATTACTCCCAGAGCGGTAGGAATCGATGAATCCCCGCTTCCGCCATACTCCTCCGGAATGCCGACAATGCATTGTGTCTCCTTAGAGGCGTGAACAAAATCCTCAGGAGTGGTCCCCATATCCGTCCCGGTGTAAAAACGTCCTTTAAGCGATTCTACAAACTGGCCGAAAGCCCTGAACAGCTCTGGTGATTTTTCTCCCAGCGGATCGCCGATAATAACGGATTTTCCCCCTCCAAAATCAACATCAGCGGCAGCGCACTTATAAGTCATGCCTTTCGAAAGCCTCAGTACATCATTCAGTGCTTCATTTACCGTTGCATATGGACGCATTCGGCAGCCGCCGAGCGCCGGACCAAGAGTTGTATTATGTATCGCAATAATTGCTTTAAGGCCGGTATGAGGGTCATTGCAGAAAACCACTTGTTCATGACCGCTGATTTCAGAAAATACATCCATCTCTGCGGACCCCCGTTCTTCAAGAAAAGTAACCGCTTTCATAAATTCCCTCCCGTTTGAACCTGTTCTATTTTTGACCGTATTTCACCCTTCGGCAAAATGATCTGCACAACCTCTCCCTTTCCGACCAGCCGGTTATCGCTAAAGGCTTCTACCTCTGTATATATGAGATTTTTCTCCACCTTCACGAGCGTTGCGGTTGTCTTAACAACGGCGCCTTCCCCAGCCGGAGCGATATGCTTAACCTTAACCGAAGCCCCCATTCCTTCTTCTTCCTCTTCTAAAAAAGGAAGAATGATCTTCCGCGAAGCCCATTCCATACTGTGCACCATTGAAACAGTAGAATAGACGGGATGAACAACCTTCCCTTCAAATTGAGCAAATAAATCCGGTGTTACTGTCACTTCACAATCAGCCTGACAGCCAATCTCCATCCCTATTTTCATCCCATCTCCGCCTTTGCAGACCAATTTCGACATAATGTTACAATTATGTTTAATAACGTTTATTTAACGCAATCTTATCATTACGTTATATTTTTTTCAATACACACTTAGCTATTTCTGTTAAATTTTACAGAGTGAAAGAGGGTTCATCTGCTGGGAGCGGGCTCTTACTTTAATAAAGCACTAAACCTCCGGCACCACCCGTCTCCCAGCTCTAAGGAAGCTGGACTGCTCTTGCCTCCGACCCCCGCTGTGCTAAAGCGCTAAATCTCCGGAATCACCACCCGTCCCCCAGCTCTAAGGAAGCTGGACTGCTCTTGCCTCCGACCACTGCTGTGCTAAAGCACTAACCTTTCGGAATCACCACCCGTCTCCCAGCTCTAAGGAAGCTGGACTGCTCTTGCCTCCGACCCCCGCTGTGCTAAAGCGCTAACCTTCCGGAATCACCACCCGTCTCCCAGCTCTAAGGAAGCTGGACTGCTCTTGCCTCCGACCCCCGCTGTGCTAATGCACTAACCTTCCGGAATCACCACCCGTACCCCAGCTCTAAGGAAGCTGGACTGCTCTTGCCTCTGACCCCCGCTGTGCTAAAGCACTAACCTTCCGGAATCACCACCCGTACCCCAGCTCTAAGGAAGCTGGACTGCTCTTGCCTCTGACCCCCGCTGTGCTAAAGCACTAAACCTCCGGCACCATTACGGTGACACTTTGCTGCACAAGGGATTGAAAGGTTGGAGCTCCGACCCCGAATAATCCAATAAGAGGGGGCGGAGGCATCCTCCGACCCCAATTATGTCTACTAGTTTTCCTCTGTCCCCTGCTCCTTAAAAGCGTTGGTGGAGATGGAAGAGGAGATTTCTGCCTCTGGCCCCCGATGCTTTACCGTAACGGGGGACGGAGGAAGGGTTGCGACAGTCAGTGAAATAAGCGCAACCGGTGCAGCCACTGCCACTGCCACTGCCACCACTGCCACCACCACAACCTCTACAGCCACAACAACCAAAACAGCTCCCTATGTCCCCGCCGCAAAACCTTGTCGCAAAACCTAGCGTACAAGTTTAGCCTCTCCACCTGCGGCCGGCAAAAAAGGAATTTGATCGTGCTGTACCGAATTCCTCTACATATATTTTGAAGCGGAGGGTGACTATGAAGGATCATGCTTTCGAGTTTTTTCATTCAGCGTCCAGGTTTTGCCGGACTGCAGAGCAATACGGTTCAAATCAGGAAGAAGAGCGGGCGAAAATGAAAGACCTGTTGAGTGTTTTAATTGATCTGTATGCAAAGGCTTTGTCTCTTCCCGAAACGGAAATTGCTGAGCATGCGAATAAGGAAGGTGAGCTTGATTATGAGATTCCTTCAATAGACTTTCAGCTCGGGGGCGAATATTGGGAGGTGTTTGATCCATACGAAAGGGATGAACCTGTACAGGTGGCGCTATCAGATGACATTTTGGATATTTACAAAGATGTAAAGAGCGGGATTTTTCTTTATGAAAAAGGATTCCACCAGGCTGCCCTTTGGAATTGGAAGTTCATGTTTGAAATCCATTGGGGGATGCATGCTTCTGATGCAATCCGGGCCATGCACTGGGCAATTCATCGTTAGGGAGTCAAAAAAAGAAAGAAGTCTGCTGAACCCGAGGACCGGGAGACTTCCTTCCTTCTTGCTTGGCGATGTTTATTAAGCATTCAGCAGGGCGCGGTCGCTCGCCATCTGTTCGCCTCGTATCCGCTGAAATTCGCTCATCAGCTTTTCAATGGTGAGCTCTTTTTTCTTTTCTTCATCAACAGACAAAATGATCTGTCCTTTATCCATCATAATCAGCCGGTTTCCTAAATCAAGGGCCTGCTGCATATTATGGGTCACCATGAGGGTTGTTAAACCAAATTTGCTTACAATTTCTCTCGTGAGATTGGTGATCAGCTCGGCTCTGGAAGGATCGAGGGCGGCAGTATGCTCGTCCAGAAGCAGAATGGACGGCTCGGTGAACGTCGCCATAAGCAGGGAAAGCGCCTGTCTTTCGCCTCCGGAAAGCATCCCCACCTTTGCGTTCATCCGGTTTTCAAGCCCCAGATGAATGGATGCGAGGGATTCCTTAAAAAAATCATGCCGTTTTTTTGTTACGGCTGCTTTAAACCCGCGTTTTTTATTCCGCGAGTAGGCCATTGCCAGATTTTCCTCTATCGTCATCGAAGGAGCGGTTCCCGCCATGGGATCTTGAAACACCCTGCCGATCAGCTTTGACCGTTTGTATTCAGGCAGCATTGTAACGTCCTTCCCGTCCACTTCCACGATCCCGACATCCGGAGAAAGAACGCCGGATATCACATTCATCATCGTTGATTTGCCAGCTCCGTTGCTCCCGATAATGGTCACGAAATCCCCTTGTTTTAAAGAAAGGTTGATTCGGTCCAAAGCAATTTTTTCATCCGGCGTGCCTTCATTGAAAATCTTGTTAATCTGCTTTAGATGCAGCAATGGCCTCCCCCTCTCCATTTACACCGTGAAGCTCCCGCATCCGCTCCTGGTAGCGCTTCTCTTTTCGCTTTTTCTGCCTGTACCGCTCGAGAATCATCGGAACAATCAATGCGAAAATAACAATCACTGCGGTGATCAGCTTTAAATCTCCGGTATCCAGCCATTCAACCTGCAGAGAAAGACTAATGACAATCCTGTAGATAACAGCCCCGCCGATGACAGCAAGCGTCGTTCTGGCAATGGTTTTCGTGCCGAATATCGCTTCTCCAATAATGACAGAAGCAAGTCCGATTATGATCATCCCGATTCCCATTCCGATATCCGAGAACTTGGCATATTGTGCCACCAATGCACCGGATGAGGCAACTAACGCATTGGATAGCCCCAGACCCAAAATTATCAGGGAATCTGTGTTGGCGGAAAAACTGCGGATCATCCGCCGGTTATCACCGGTAGCGCGGATGGCAAGCCCGGTCTCGGTCTTAAGAAAGAGGTCCGTCAGCCCCTTAATCGCAAAGGTCACGAGCAGCATAAAGATCAGGATGCCCCAGCCAGACGGAAGGCTGCTGCCTAATCCAATAGCCGAGAGCATTCCATTTAAAGGAGCATCAATCCCAAGATTCTTTGAAAAATCAGATACCCATGTAAAGATGGTTTCAGAATTTAGGAGAGGAATATTCGGAACGCCAATCGACGTTTCTGAAGTCGTTCCCATGATGCGCAGATTGATGGAGTACAAAGCAATCATCATCAATATTCCTGAAAGCAGCGGGTTGATCCTCCCCTTTGTATTCAAGACCCCTGTTATCGACCCCGCTGCAAAGCCTGCTGCTGCAGCTGCTGCAGTCGCCGCTAAAGGATTAAAGCCGAGCACGATCATTGCCGCCGCCACGGAAGCTCCAGTAACGAAGCTCCCATCAACGGTCAGGTCAGGAAAATCAAGCACCCTGAAGGATAAATAGACGCCAAGCGCCATGATGGCATAAATGATGCCCAATTCAACAGAACCGAATAATGCAGAAAACATTGCGAATCGCCCCTAACTGTTATTCAGTGTATTCAGCCTGCTCATCCCACTCCGGCTTGATTTCAATGCCCATTGCTTCAGCTGCCTGTTTGTTAATCATCAGCTTAAGATCTCCTGGCACTTCCACCGGAATGTCCCCTGCCTTCTTCTCTCCAGTCAGTACTTGCGCAGCCATTTCGCCTGCCTGGTAGCCAATGTCGTAATATTTAAATCCGTAAGCCGCAAAGGCACCCCGGTTCAGCGAGTCCAAATCAGCGGTAAGCAGCGGGATTTTCTTATCATTTGCTACTGAAACGACAGATTCAACAGCGGAAATGACGGTGTTATCAGTAACGATGTAAAACGCATCCACTTTTCCCGCCATGGACTCAGCCGCCTGCTTGACGTCAGCACTGGTTGAGACGGAAGCTGTTACCGGCTCGAGTTCCAGTTCTTCCATTACTTTCTTCACCGATTCCACCTGGGACACGGAATTCTGCTCTCCCGCATTGTAGAGCATGCCGACTTTTTCCCCTCCAAGCTCTTCTTTAATAAACTTCATCGTGTTTAGAATTGCATCAGGATGAGCATCGATAGTGCCAGTTACATTTCCTCCGGGTTTCTCTAATGAATCAACCAGCTCCGCTCCAACAGGATCGGTCACTGAGCTGAATAAAATCGGAATGTCCTTTGTTGCGCTCAGCGCTGCCTGTGAGCTTGGGGTAGAGTTAGCGAAGATCAGATCAGGCTTTTGGCTCACGAGGGTCGTGGCAATGGTCGTATTTGTGCTTGAATCCCCCTGCGCGTTCTTTACATCAAATTCCGCTTTTATCCCTTTGTCCTCCAGCGCTTTTTTAAATCCTTTAAAAGCATCGTCAAGGGAGGCATGCTCCACAATTTGGGTGACTCCGATTTTATACGTTTTTCCTGCTTCTTCCCCGCTGCCGCCTTCTCCGCCGGAAGCATTCTGTTTATTTCCGCATCCGCTCAAAATCAGACCTGCTGCTACAGCCATTCCAAGCCATACCTTCGCCTTTTTCATCAGCAAAAATCCCCCTTTTGATATAAGAACTGTAAAACTCTTACAAAAAGTATGTCGAAAATATCAAGTGCGTTATTTCAACGTAATGGTATCATCAGGAAATTGGCACGTCAATAAATATTTAGAATATTTAAAAATTTATTTCTTTCAGTCTGGCGGCCGCTTTATCAAAGTCTGTTTTCATCTCGTTTATGACTTCTTTTACAGAAGGAATTTCCCGAATCAATCCTGTTATCTGGCCGCTGTTCCAATAACCTGCATTCTCGTTTCCATCAATTGCACCGGCAATATGAAACTCTTCATCGGTTTGGCGGCTATATTCTTCAAGTGACATGCCCTTACTTTCGTTATCAAGCACACGTCCGGCATAAGGATTTCTCAGGACTCTTCTCACTCTTCCCACTGAACGGCCGATCACCATGGTCCCATGATCATCCGCTTCTAAAAGGCGCTGCTTATACAGCGGAGAAAAAGGGGCTTCTTTCGTTGCAATAAACCTTGTCCCCATCTGAACTCCTTCTGCACCAAGCACAAGCATGGCAGCAAGCCCCCGCCCATCCGCAATGCCTCCGGCTGCAGCTACAGGAATTTGAACCGCATCCACAAGCTGAGGGATGAGCGCAAGTGTTGTGGTCTCCAGCGGAGAATTCAGCCCGGCTGCCTCAAACCCTTCACCAACGATAATGTCCGCCCCACCTGCTTGGGCTTTTTCCGCCTGCCTGACAGAAGCGGTCACAGCCAGCACCTTTACTCCATGCTCTTGAAAGTAAGGGATAAAGGGGGCAGGATTTCCTGCTGATAACGAAACAGCTTTTACCTCATGCTTTACGATTATTTCAGCCAGCTCTTTCGCGTGGGTAGAAACCGAAAGCGCCACATTGACAGCAAATGGTCTGGCAGTCCTTTCCTTCGTCTCCAGTATAATCCTCTCCACCTCATCAGGTGTGCGCGTCCCGGCACCAATCGTACCAAGCGCCCCGGCCTCCGAAATGGCAGCCGTAAGCTTGGCATTGCTAATGTTCCCCATCCCCCCTTGAAGGATGGGCACTTCAATATTGAGAATGCTGCATAAACGGTTCAAACTAAAAGCTCCCTTCCTTTGTGTAAGCGTTTACATAATGGGGAGGAGAGGGTTTGGCCCGGCCTGTACCAGCAGACCAAACAAAGCTCAGGCACCACTCCAGGAATCATCTGCCGAGCTCCGGTACGGGGTGCCTGGCCCCTGCTTCTCTAGCATACTAAAGCTCCGGCACCGTTTGCCGAATCCCTTGGGGTATATGAGGCTGCAATCGCCGGTCTCCGTCCCCCGCTGCGGTGAAGCATGTGGGGACAGGCACGGTGCCTGGCCCCTGCTTCTCTACCATACTAAAGCTCCGGCACCGCTTCCCGAATCCCTTGGGGTATATGAGGCTGCACTCGCCGGTCTCCGTCCCCCGCTGCGGTGAAGCATGTGGGGACATGCCCCGGCCCAGCACCGGCCCAACCCCGGTCCAGCAGCCATGGTTATTTCTCCTCCACCAGTAGCGGATGCTGATAAATATCGTATTCAGAGTCTTTGTTCGTTAGTTCGTTTCCTTCTTTGAATACCTCTTCAAAGAAGCGGCTGGCCGGTTCCGCAAGTTCGCGGTAGTAGCTGCTGAAGAGGGAGGCGGCGTGGCTGCCGAGCCATTTTTCCGGGAGCAGCTCTTCGGGCAGACCGGGGTCGCTGAAGAGGAACTTCCGGTATTCGTGTACGAGCTTTGTGCGCTCAACGAAGCATTCGGCGTCGGTCATTTCCCCTTTTTGAATTTTGTTTTTATCGATGATGTACTTTTGGCTGTAGCCGCCAATAAACTCTTCGTAGCGCTGGTTAATTTCGTTTAGGTCCCAGCATTCTTCTACGAGTTTTTTGTTTTCGTGGGGGCCGTCGTATTGGGCTGCGAAGAAGTGCACGTACGGACGGATTTCGTATTTATCCATGAGGGCGTATACTTCTTTGGTCAATTCGTTCGGCGAAACCCAGCAGCTGTTAGCCATCGTCCCGAAGCCGCTCCAGACGAGTTCTTTGCGAAGCTCATCGCGGATGGCCCGCTTTTCTTCGGGAATGGAATAGATGAATAGCCGCCACTTGCCGTCCCATTTGTCGGGACTTAGCTTGAAGATCCGCTTGGCGGCTTCTTCCATGCGTACGGCTCCGCGTTCTGTCAGGAAATAATGGCTTTTGTTGCCGATTTTTTTTGAGGTTACCCATCCCTGTTTGTTCATTCTGGAGATAGCGGCCCTGACGGATTGTTCGTTGTGGCCGAACTCCTTCAGCAAGCGGATCAGGCTGCCGATCCAAATTTCGTTGCCGTAATGGCGGATGTAATCCCCGTATAGGGTAAAGATCATGGATCTCGTGTTGATGGTGCTGTTCATTGCCTTCACTACTCTCTATGAAAAGTTAAGCGCTCTATTATCCTCCATTTGACAATGAATGGTTCCCTTCTGTCAACTTTTTTCGCCTATTTTCCTGTAAATTGCGGAGGGCGTTTTTCGGAAAAGGCGTTGAGCGCTTCTCTTCTGTCATACGTCGGGATGGTAAGTTCGTAGGCTTTCGCTTCAATTTCAAGTCCCGTAGCAAGGTCTGTTTCCATCCCGCAGCTGATGGCATATTTGGCCTGCTCTACGGCTACCGGTCCATTGCTCAGAATTTCCCTTGCCAGGTCTTCACACTCCTGCATGAGCCTGTCTGAGGAAGTGATTCCCGTTAAAATGCCGAAGTTAAATGCTGAAGCGGCATCCAGTTTTCTGGCGGTTAGAATCAGTTCCTTTGCTTTCGCTTCCCCGATAAGCCGTGGCAGCCTCTGGGTTCCCCCGGCACCGGGAATAATCGCCCAGCTCGTCTCAGTGAGTCCCATCCGGGCATGGTCTGCAGCCAGACGGAAATCACAGGCAAGCATAAGCTCAAACCCTCCGCCAAAGGCATAGCCGTTTACAGCTGCGATCGTTACTTGCGGAAGCTTGGAGATTTCATGGAAAACAGTCCTGATTTTGTGAACATTTCTGCGCACATCTTCCTCGCTGAGTGTTTTTCTTTCCTTTAAGTCGGCTCCGGAACTGAAGGCCTTCTCTCCCGCTCCTGTGAAAATGACGACACGTGTCTCCTTGTCATGGCGGAGCTTTTCCGTTAATTCCCCTAATTCCATCAGCATGTCAAAATTGAAGCAGTTCAGGGATTCCGGCCGGTTCAATGTAACGTAAGCCAGGCCCTCTTTCTTTTTCACAAGTACATTTTCCATAGCCATCCTTCTCTCTTATTCTATATTTTCTACAATGGTCGCAATGCCCTGACCTACCCCGACGCACATCGTGGCGAGACCGAACCGGACCTGTCTGCGTTTCATTTCATAAATCAAAGTCGTCAGGATTCTGGCGCCGCTTGCTCCAAGAGGATGGCCAAATGCAATAGCCCCTCCGTTAACATTTACCTTTTCGGGATCGAGTCCCAGCTCGTTAATGCAGGCGATAGATTGAGAGGCAAAGGCCTCGTTCAATTCGATCAGCCCAAGGTCAGCTGCCGAGAGTCCGGCACGGGTGAGAGCTTTTTGGGAGGCATGCACGGGTCCCATTCCCATGATGGAAGGCTCCAGTCCTGCAACGGCAGAAACCTTATATTTTGCGAGGGGTTTTAGTCCAAGCTCGTTTGCTTTTTCAAGGCTCATGATCAATAGAGCCGCCGCTCCGTCATTCACTCCGGACGCATTCCCGGCTGTGACCGTTCCCCCTGAGAACAGCGGCCGCAAAGAAGCTAGTTTTTCCCTCGTCGTTTCAGGCCGCGGATGCTCATCCCGGCCTACAATAAATTCCTTCCCTTTTCTGTCGCGGATGGAGACTGGAATGATTTCTTCTGCAAATTTTCCGGCTTCCATTGCTGCTGCTGCCTTCATCTGGCTGTGATAGGCAAACCGGTCCTGCTCTTCTCTTGCAATGCCAAACTGCCTTGCAACATTTTCTGCTGTTTCCGGCATGGAATCCGTCCCGAATTTTTCCTGCAGTCTTTCATTAATAAAGCGCCAGCCGATGGTTGTGTCGAGCAGGTCGATCGTTCCTCTCGGATAATCGGATTCGGGTTTTCCCATGACAAAAGGGGCCCGTGTCATACTTTCTGTTCCCCCTGATATGTAGATGTCCCCTTCTCCTGCCATGATCGCTCTGGCAGCATAATTGACTGCATCGAGGCCCGAGCCGCACAGGCGGTTAATGGTCGTACCGCCTGTTTCCACAGGCAGGCCGGCAAGCAGGGCCGACATGCGTGCAACGTTTCTATTATCCTCTCCGGCCTGGTTCGCGCAGCCGAAAACGACCTCTTCAATTTGAGCCAGGCCCTTATTCCGCTCCAGCAGCCCTTTCAGGACGATCGCTCCCAAGTCATCCGGGCGAACGGATTTCAGGGCTCCTTTGTAGCGGCCGACAGGTGTTCTGAGAGCATCGACGATTACCGCTTCACGCACGATTCAATCACCCTTCCCTTCATTTGTATACGTGTAAACACCCTTTCCCGACTTGCGGCCAAGCCTGCCTGCCTTGACATATTGTACGAGCAGCGGTGCGGGTCTGTATTTTTCCCCAAGCGTCTGATGGAGATAGGTTAAATTGTTAAGTCTTGTATCCAGTCCTACCAGGTCCCCGAGTTCAAACGGACCCATTGGATAATTCAGCCCGAGGCGGATCGCTTTATCGATTTCCTCTGCTGATCCTACTCCCTCCTGAAGCATGTAGAACGCCTCATTCCCGACAAGGGCGCTGATTCTGCTCGTGACAAAGCCTGGGAACTCATTGATGACAACCGTCTCTTTTTTCATCTGCCTGGAAACCTGCTGAATGGCTTCTGCTGTTTCATCGCTTGTTTCCAGACCGCGGATGATTTCAATGAGCGGCATTTTATGTACCGGATTGAAGAAATGCATGGCAATGACCTGCGCCGGTCTGTTTGTAAAGGAGCCGATTTCTGTCGGACTCATTGTGGACGTATTCGTGGCAAAAAGGCATCCGGCAGGTGCATGTGCATCAAACAGTTCAAAGACCGCCTGCTTGATTTCCCTTTTTTCCGGAACCGCCTCAATAATCAGGTCTGCCTGTTTTGATGCTTCTTCAAGGCTTGAAGAATAGTCCAGCTTATCTTTCGCATGCTCGGCCTGATCCTTTAACATAATCTCTCTACCGACTGCTTTTTGAAAAATAGCATCAATTTCGTTCCTGGCGCTTAAGAGCGCTTCTTCTTTTACATCAGCCAGCGTAACCCGGAAACCTCCGGCTGCAGCCACGTAGGCGATCCCTCTTCCCATTACGCCCGATCCGGCAACCATGATATGTTTGATCATTTTTCTTCCCCCTTTTCCCCTATAGAAAAAATGCGAGCGGCTTCCGCTGGGGAATACGCTCGCTCAAGGTTTTACACGTTAAAGAAATTCAGCGGACGGGTGCCGAAGTAGGACAGAACACTCTTTGTTTCTGTATAAAGATCCAGAGTTTCTACACACAGCTCACGGCCAAACCCAGATTGCTTATAGCCCCCGAACGGTGTGCCGGGGAACGCGGAAATCGGGCTGTTAACCATGACGACCCCCGCTTTGATTTCGTTGGCCACACGTGTCGCACGGGCCTGATTGGTTGTCCAGATGGCGGAGCCAAGTCCGAAAATGGTGTCATTGGCCAGAGCAAGCGCTTCTTTTTCGCCGTTAAACTTCATGACGGCCACAACCGGTCCGAAAATTTCCTCCTGGACGGCTTTCATGTCATGGGTAACGTTCGTGATAATGGTCGGCTCATACCAATAGCCGCCTTCGAACCCTTCCACCTCTGCCGGTTTGCCGCCAGCCACAACCTCTGCACCATCCGAAATGGCTGACTGCACGTAGCTGTCGATCGTTTCAAGCTGATCCTTGCTGATCACAGCTCCAATGTGGGTTTCTTCATTAAATGGATTGCCAAGCTTCAGTTTGTGGGCCTTCTCAATGAATTTCTCCATAAACTCATCGTAAATGCTTTCTTCTACATAAAGGCGGGACCGTGCCTCACAGGATTGGCCGGTGTTGTAGAAAATGCCGTATAGGGAACCTGCAACTGCTGCCTCAATGTCGGCATCGGCAAATACGATATTCGGGGATTTTCCGCCGAGCTCGAGAGTGACACGCTTCAGCGTTTGACTCGCTTTCGCCATAATATCTTTTCCTATCGGTGTGGAGCCGGTGAACGCCACCTTATCCACTTCAGGGTGTTCCACCAAATAATTTCCAATTGTTGAACCTGAGCCTGGAACCACATTGACAACTCCCGGAGGAATACCGGCTTCGTGGCAGATTTCAGTCAGAACGATAGCCGTCAGCGGGGTCAGGCTTGCCGGTTTTAAAACGACAGAGCAGCCGGCCGCGATTGCAGGCGCTACTTTCCAGGCAGCCATCATGAGCGGATAGTTCCAAGGGATGATTTGCGCGCAGACACCTACCGGTTCCTTTTGGGTGTAGTTAAAGAATTGGCCGGGCACATTGTTCACTTCTCCCCGGTGACCGACAATCGCTCCTGCATAAAACTCAAAATCCTCAATGGCCTGCATGACCTGTCCCTGAGCTGCCGAAAGAGATTTTCCTGTATCGAGAATCTCAAGCTCCACCAGCTCATTAAAGCGGGATCTCATAATAGACGCGATTTTGTTCAGGACACGGGAGCGTTTACCGATCGGTGTACGCTTCCATTTACCGGCATCAAAAGCTGCCCTCGCCGCTTTTACAGCCCGGTCTGCATCTTCCATCGAGGCTTTTGCCACAACCGCTACCGCATCACCGGTTGCCGGATTGTATGTAGTAAACGTTTCATTTGAGTGGCTGTCTGTCCGCTCCCCATTGATCACAAGCTGATACATTTCGCGGATTGTCGGTGAAGCCTCAAATTTCTTGTCTTTTACTGTACTCATCCCAAACACTCCTTCTTTTTTATTTTCCTGAAAACTGCGGTTTCCGTTTTTCTAAAAAAGCGGCTGTCCCTTCGCGGTGGTCCTCTGACAGACCGGCGATCCTTTGATACTGCGCCTCTTTTTCAAGCATTTCATCAAGAGTCGCGTTAAAGCTTCCGTGAATAGCCCTTTTAATGAGCCCGATTGCGGCAGTCGGCATCGCAGCAAGACGATCTGCAAATGCCGCCGTTTCCTGTTCAAGCAGGTCCGGTTCCACAATGAGGGTAACGAGTCCAAGTTCTTTCGCCTGCCGGCTGTCAATTTTTTCACCTAACAAGGCCAGTTCCAGTGCCTTCGCGGTTCCGATAATCCGGGGAAGGTAGAAATGATTCCCGGAATCCGGAACAAGACCGACGTGGATAAAGGATTGGATAAAGCTCGCTTTCTCGGAGGCGATGCGGAAATCACAGGCAAGAGCAAGGCTGAATCCAGCCCCCGCCGCTACCCCGTTGACGGCAGCAATTACCGGCTTTGGAAAGGCAGCCAGCGCCTTCACCATTGGGTTATAGCGGGTTCGGACAATTTCTCCGTGATCGGTCTCCTCCCCTATGCTTCCTAAATCCTCTCCGGAACTGAATGCCCTGCCTTCACCTGTTATAACCAGGCAGCGTATTTCCTCGTTCGAGGACGCAGCTTTTAGTGCCTGGACGATCTCTTTGTTCATTTGTCCAGTAAACGCATTCAGCTTATCCGGACGGTTCAGCGTCAGCCAGGCCGTGCCGTTTTTTTGCTCCAGCTTAATCGTTTCGTACATGCGACCCCCTACTTTCCTTTAAATAAAGGAAGGCGTTTTTCCTTAAATGCGCGCATGCCTTCCTTCTGATCCTCTGAGGAAAACAGCAGACTGAAGTTTTTCCGTTCATATTGCATTCCTTCGTAAACGGAATAATCCAATGCCTTATACACCGCTTCCTTGCTGAAACGAATGGAAAGCGGTGCTTTTTCTGCAAGGCTGGCTGCAAACCTCATCGTTTCTTCTATTAATAGCTCCGGGGCAACCAAGCGGCTGACGATTCCGAGCTTCTCTGCCTTGGAAGCTGTCATCGTCTCCCCTGTCCATATATATTCGAGTGCTTTTGTTTTTCCGATCAGTTTGGTCAGTCTCTGTGTTCCCCCCGCTCCCGGCATCACTCCGAGATTCACTTCCGGAAAACCGAATTGAGCCTGATCTGCTGCAAAAAGCAGATCACAGGCAAGAGCCAGCTCAAATCCCCCGCCAAGGGCGAAACCGTGTACAGCGCCAATGACCGGTTTTTTGATCATGCTGATTCTGTCCCAATCGGCGAATTGATTCATCCATTCCATATGGATGGCATCTTCATCTGCCATTTCTTCTATATCTGCTCCAGCCGCAAACGCCCGGCCTTTTCCTGAGAGAACCGTTACCCTGACATCATCGCGGCGGTCAAATTCTTCAAGCGCCTGAACGATTTCATGGATCATTTGCCTGTTTAGCGCGTTTAGAACCTTGGGCCGGTTCAGTGTAATGAGACCGATTTTCCCCTGCACCCCGGTCTCGATCATCATGAAATTATCCATTATGCTCTTCACCGAAAAAGAAGGTTACGAGGCTTCCGGCAAATTTCATTACATCCTTTCCAGAGGCTTTGGATTCTTCGGTTTTCGATGCTTCTTTAAAGGCTTGCTTGTTCTCATAAAACATTTCACACATAAGGTAGTACTCGCTCTCCCCCATCGGCGAGCCGGTAATCTTAGTGATTTTCACATCCTGAAGACCAGGAATTTTCCGGGTAAGCGGAATGTGTGTACCGAAGTAATACTCGTCAAAGCTTTGCGGATCCTCTGGCTTTTTAAATAGGGCGACCATTTTGAACATGTTCATCTTCTCCTTTTTTTCTACATTAAAGTAGAGATTGGCTTCATGGCTTCAAACGGATTTTTGCAGGACTTGCAATACAAAATGCTTCGGCAGGCTGTCGGACCGAATATATTTTCCAAGGTTGTATAACCTGAACCGCAATATGGGCAATTCACCTTCCACATCCCTGTTTCTTCATAAAAAACAGGGGGCGGGGCAATGCCGAATTCCTTTAGTCTTTCCCGTCCGTCTGCCGTAATCCGGTCAGAGGTCCAGGGCGGATCGTAAATAAAATCCACGCTGACAGAATTAATCTCTTCGATCTCCATAACAGCGCTCACAATATTCTTTTGAATAATCTCGAGGGCCGGACAGCCCATAAAGGTCGGCAGCGCCTTGATTGCTGCTCTGCCCTCCTCGAATTGAATGGATTCGATCATGCCAAGGTCCATCACACTGACAGAAGATATCTCGGGATCCTTCACATTTTCCAGTACCTTGGTGATTTTTTCAGTAATGTGCTGATTCACTGTGATTCCTCCAGAAATCCGATTACCATACGGCTTTAGGATCACTTCTGTAAACCTCGGATAATACATCGAGCGCTTTTTCCAAGTCCTCTGTATGCTCTCCATGGCGTCCGTTTCCGGACTTCATGCTGCAAGGCTTCGGCTCAGGAAGCTGCACCTGTTCAAATATAAGCTTTACCTTGGAATAGAAGCGCTGTTTCAGCAAGTCCTCTCCTTCAATCAAGCCATAACTGGACATTGCCGCTCCATTGGCACCCAATGTTAAAACCCCTTCAAAATCCAGCCATACTTTCTCAATCGCCGCTTCCATCCTGCTTCTTGCGTCCCCGCCTGAAAGGGTCAGCTGCCTGAACCAAGTTTCCCAATGCAGGAGATGGTAGTACTGCTCCATGTTGATTTTTACAGCTGCGTGGGCAAGAGGTTCATAGGAGGAATTTTTCAAGGACTCTAATTTGATTTTTTTATAGAGATCGTAAAAATAATTTCTGACAACAGCGAATGCCCAGTCATAGCGGGGTTCCTCAAGGTACGTGCCCGGCCCGTTGACTTCCTCCAGAATGATGGCGTTCTTCCGGTTTTCAGCCGGCCTTCCGTGGGCAAGTTCATCAGCCTCCCCGGCTCCGAGCTGCTCCAGCAGCTGATAGTAGATGGCTGCATGCCCCATCGTATCCTGGCTGATGGAGGAAAAAGCGATATCCTCTTCAATATGCGGAGCAAGACCGAGCCATTCCGAGCCCCTGTATGACACGATAAAGTCGTCGTCTGCAAGCTGAAAAAGAAGATCAGACAGCGCTTTGAAATAAGCTTCATTTTGGATGGCTTCTGCCGCTTCTCTCACATTCTTCATTTGCTCTTCTCACCCCACGACAAAATTTCCTTTTCATCCAGCATGTTTTGTTCATATTCACGCCACTTTTTCTTTAAATACCCGTACCCTTTCGTTGTCCGGTAATCCTTATTGTCCAGGCGGGCCAAAGACTCCCTTTCTTCCTCGGTCATCTTTCGGATATCCGTCCGCTTTACAACCCAAATATCAGTGACCGGCTCGCGACGCATGAAGTTCTCCTGTGCCATGACAATGGCAAGTTCATGGTTTGGAGCGAGCAGGCTAAACTGATACTGCATGGCTGCAGATGCAGTCCGTTTGCTGAACACCTCAAAAACCTCAAAAAATTCCGTGCTTCCCTTTGATTTTTCCGTCATCTGCTCCACCCCTTGCTACCCAGCGTTCTGGCTTTTCATGTTCAGTGCGTCCAGCACCCATCTATTATTCTCGTAAGCTAGCTTGCGGAGACGAAGACGGTCTTTGGACTTCGGCCCATTGTTTTTAATAATGTTTTTAAATTCATTCCAATCCGGCTGTTTATATATCCAAAGCTGCTTTTCCTCATCAAAATGCATCGTTTCGTCTGGAAGCTTCAAGCCGATTGAAAGGACCCGGGGAATGTATTTTGAAAAAAAGTCCTGGCGAAGCTGCTCATTCGTTTTTGTCCTGATCTTATATTTAATGGTCGTATCCTGTTTAGAGGAACCGGTCGTTTTTGCACTGGCAGGTCCGAAGAACATAAGCAGTGCTTCCCACCACCTGTTTAAAGAATCCTGAATCATTGCTTTCTGATCCTCTGTACCCTCTGTCATCGCTAAAATGATTGATTCGCCGTGCTGCGCGTGAAAAACCTCTTCGGCACAAATTCTCTGCAAAGCTTTCGCATAAGGCCCATACGAGGCTCCGAGCATATTTGTCTGTGAAATAATCGCCGCTCCATCCACAAGCCATCCGATTACTCCCGCATCTGCCCAGGTCGGTGCCTCCATATGAAAAACGTTATGAAACTTCAAATCTCCCGTGAAAAGATCCTCCATAATGTCTTCTCTCGTTTTCCCGAGCGGAGCCATCAGATCCTCCGTCACCCTTAAAAGCATCTGGCCGTGTCCCATTTCATCCTGAACCTTCGCCATAATTCCAAGCTTTCTTCTTAGAGAAGGAGCTTTCGGGACCCATTCTTTCTCCGGAAGCGCTCCCATTATTTCGCTGATCCCATGCATAGAAATCAGTTTGATCAGCGTCATTCTGTAATCATCCGGCATCCAGTCATCCGCTTCAATTTTCTCGCCTGCTTCAATTCTTTCCATGAACCGCTCGTATTTTTCCTTCTCGGTCCGCTGATAAAACGAGGAAGTCACGCTCACTGCAATACCCCTTTCATTTTATATAACGATTTTATAACGTTATTATATATTAACATCATACTATATTCAAGAAATACCTTCCGCTTCACTTGCCTTAAGGCGGGCATCCACAATTCTTACCGCTTTCCCTTCCGATCTCGGAATCGATTTAGGCGCCTTCACCTGTACATTGACAGAGACCAGGCAGGACGATTTCAACAGATGCTGGATTCGTGTTCTTAGTTCAATCATGCGCTCATGCTCCATATCCATCGTAATATCTGCATAAACCTCTTCGCTCACTTCCACATGAAGCGTTACTTCATCAAGCGGTCCCCGTCTGCCTAAATGAAGCTGGTAATGGGGGCCGATTTCAGGCACGGCAATTAGATGATGCTCAATTTCAGATGGAAAGACATTTACCCCTCTGATAATCAGCATGTCATCTATCCGCCCTTTAATTCTGGACATCCTCATCGTTGTTCTGCCGCATTTGCACGGTTTTTTAGTAAGAGAAGCAACATCTCCGGTCCTGTAGCGGATCATGGGAATTGCTTCTTTCCTCAAACTCGTGAAAACAAGCTCCCCGGACTCTCCATCTGGAACCGGCTCTAATGTATCCGGGTCAATAACCTCCGCATAAAAGTGATCCTCTGCAATATGGAGGCCATCCTGCGCTTCATGGCATTCCATCGCTACCCCCGGTCCCATTACTTCACTCAGGCCGTATATATCACATGCTTTTATTCCCAGGCGGTCCTCGAGCACCTTTCTCATTTCTTCAGACCATGGCTCTGCACCGAATATCCCGAACTTCAATGAAGTTCCCCGTGGATTTTTGCCGGTTTCCAGCATGCGCTCAGCAATATTTAATGCGTAGGAAGGGGTGCAGCAAATCACCTCGGGCTGCAAATCTTCAATGAGAGTAATTTGCCGGTCTGTATTCCCAATGGACACAGGAACAACAGCCATCCCAAGCCTTTCTCCACCGGCATGCAGGCCTAAACCGCCTGTAAACAGACCATAGCCATATGCATTATGCAAAATGCCAGCCGGTGTCCCTCCGCCAATCGCAATGGCTCTCGCTGTAAGCTCGGCCCAATTTTCGACATCCTGCTTGGTGTAACCGACGATTGTCGGTTTTCCGGACGTGCCCGATGAAGCATGAATCCGGACAAGCTCTTCCCGGCCTGCTGCAAATAATCCGAACGGGTAATGCTCGCGCAAATGCTTCTTCTCCGTAAAGGGCAGCAAGCGGATATCCGCCAAATTATGAATTTGATCTGGGGAAAACCCAATATTCTGAAAGGCCTCTTTATAAAATGGGCTCTTCTCATAAGCTAAGCTGACCGTTTTTTTTAACCCCTGCAGCTGCTCCGCTTCCAATGTCTCCCTGTCCAGCGTCTCCGCTTTGTGTAAAATCAAAGATACTCCCCCTCAAAGAAACCGCTTTCATTATTTTATGACGTATTATTTTCGAACTTCAATAAAACGTCATATTTGTGATTTAAGCATACAACGGGCAATATGGTGCGTCAAATGTTTTCTGAATCTTCTACTTACTTCAGCGGTTTCAGGTATCGATGTAACTTTTTATGTGAAATTATGATATTTATATAATCCGTTCTTTTGCACCACATTCTTTAACATAGAATCCACAAATGTAACACGCCTGTAAAAGAGTAAAACATTCTTGCTTTTACCCTGATAAATAGGCTGAAAATAAGGAACATTTCCGCATCTAAAGTCTCACTTAGAGCTGAATACAGAGATAAACTCACGAATACCAGGCTGTGAAACCGCACTCAGTATGGAACCGGTTCTACATACCTTTCTACCCTTTGTTATCGGGAAAGCGAATACAGAATAAATATGAAGCCCTTTCAACCACTTGAATCACCTTTACGTTACCTAACCCAATAGTTATAGGACTAAGTATGGGTCTCATGCAAATCAGCTTCCCCAAGTACTTTCGTCCAGTTTGACGGAATTATTTTCTGCACGTATTCTGTAGATGCATGCGGAACCGGTTCTGCAACTACTAACTGCTGACAGAAACTTGGTCAATGACAGCAGCCATCATCTTTCATAGTTTTAGCTCAGCATCTAACAGAAGAAAAAAAATTTCAGAAACGAGGACGAGTATGAACATCCAAACCATTCTTAAACGCACCACTGCATTGACTCTTACTTCTGCTCTACTATTAGGCGGAGGCACTCAGGCTTTTGCACAGGAGTATAAGAACCATAAGGAAACATACGGTCAAGGTGAGATCACCCGCTACGACATGAAACGGATTCCTGCTCAACTCGAAAGAAATAAAGACCGTTACACCGTTCCTGCATTTGATGCATCTAAACTTAAAAACATCGAATCTGCAAAAGGCTTTGACAAAAACGGCAACCCGATTCTTCTTGATGTGTGGGATACTTGGCCTCTTATGAACCCAGACGGAACGGTTGCAAATTACAAGGGCTATGACCTCGTATTCGGTCTTGCTGGAGATCCTGCAGATGCCAATGATACTTCCATCTACCTTTTCTATAAGAAAAAAGGGGAAGAATCCATTGAAAGCTGGAAGAACGCTGGTAAAGTATTTGAAAATGATGTAGTAAACCCTGACGATCCTCACCTTAAAAACAAGGATCAGGATTGGTCCGGATCTGCTGTCATGACTGAAGAAGGCGATGTCCGCCTGTTCTATACAAACCGTTCAGATCGCGAGCTTGGAAAACAGACTCTCACGACTGCTCAAGTAAACCTTAACCATTCCTATAATACTGAATTAACGGTTGCTGGCGTATCCGACCATAAATCCATCTTTGACGGCGACGGAGAACAATATCAAACCGTTAAACAATTTGTGGATCAAGGCGGATTCTCTACTGGAGACAACCACACTCTAAGAGATCCTCATTACATTGAAGAAAAAGGCAAAAAATATCTTGTATTTGAAGCGAATACCGGAACTGAAACAGGATACCAAGGAGAAGAATCACTATTTAACCGTGCATACTACGGCGGCAGCAAATCCTTCTTCAAAGCAGAAAAAGAAAGACTGATGAAAAGCAATCAAAAGCAAAAAGCAGAGCTTGCAAACGGGGCAATGGGAATCATTGAAATCAATGACGACTTTACATTCAAAAAAGTAAAAAAACCATTGCTTACTTCTAACACCGTAACCGATGAAATCGAGCGTCCGAATATCTTCAAGCATAAAGGCAAATGGTACCTGTTCACTGATACACGCGGTGCTAAAATGACAATCGACGGCATTGATAACGAAGACATCTTCATGCTTGGTTATGTTGCTAACTCTCTTGATGGAAAGTTCAAGCCGCTTAACCGCACTGGAATTGTTCTTCACCATGACCTGGACCCGAATGATAAAACATTCAACTACGCACACTATGTTGTGCCTCAAAAATCCGGAGATAAATTTGTTGTAACAAGCTACATTACAAACCGCGGATTCTTTGAAGAACAAAAGTCTTCCTTTGCACCAAGCTTCCTGCTTAAAATCAAAGGAAAAAGAACTTCTGTAGTAAAAGACAGCATCCTTGAACAAGGACAGCTTGAAATCCCGACTAAAAAGCGCAGATAATTCAGCATCCTAAACAGAGAAAATGGTGAGCTTCCACTCACCATTTTCTTTTATTCATGAAAGGTCAAAACCGAAAGGAGTATTCCTATGAACTGGAAATGGATCGTATGGTGTTCAGCCCTTGCCCTATTGATTATTCTTGTACTTTTTCTGGGTTTTTTCCAATCTCCAAAAGAGCAAACGAAGAAAAAAGAGTCCCCCCAACCTTCTTCATCCTTCCGGCCGGTGTTCCATTTCAGCACACCGGATAAATGGAAAAACGATCCCCAAAAGCCAATTTATATTGACGGAAAATATCATTACTATTATCTGTATAACGGCAATTATCCAGATGGCGGCGGAACGGAGTGGCGTCTTGCTACTTCTAAGGATTTAGTCAGCTGGAAAGATGAAGGCACAGCCATCCCAAAGTTCACGAACAAGAACGGAGATATTTGGTCAGGCTCTGCGGTTGAGGACAAAAACAATACGGCAGGCTTCGGAAAAGGCGCCATAATCGCTGTCGTAACCCAGCCTTCTGCTGATGGCGGAAAACAGGAGCAGTATTTATGGTACAGCACAGACCGTGGGAAAACCTTCACCTCGTTCAGTGAAAAGCCTGTTTTATCTAATCCCGGAACGGAGGTTTTCCGTGATCCGAAAATCATATGGGACGAAAAGAATAAAAAATGGATGATGACCATGGCTGAAGGAGACAAAATCGGCTTTTACGAATCCAATAACCTGAAGGAATGGACGTTTACAGGAGATTTTAAAACTGAAAACATCGGTCTCATCGAATGTCCGGACCTTTATCAAATGCGTGCAGAAGACGGCACAGTTAAATGGATACTCGGTGCAAGCGCCAATGGAAAAGCATCCGGCAAACCAAACACCTATGCCTATTGGACGGGTACCTACGACGGAAAAACCTTTATTTCGGATTCAAAGGAACCTCAGTGGCTCGATTACGGGTTTGACTGGTATGGCGGCGTTACATTTGAAGATGACAGCAGCTCTTTAGACAAGCGCTATGCTCTTGCGTGGATGAACAATTGGGATTACCCCCATAACACACCAACAATGGAAGAGAATTTTAACGGCACGGATTCCATTGTAAGAGAAATCAAACTGAAAAAACAACAGGATCAGGGCTACACCCTAATTTCCCAGCCGGTTAAAGCGCTGGAGCAAACAGCAAAATCAGCGGACTCCATCGGCAAGTTAGAGGTAAATGGTTCAACAACCCTTGATCTAAAAGGAGAAGCCTACCAGCTAGATGCAGATATCAGCTGGACCGATGCTAAAAACATCGGACTTCGCCTGCGTGAATCCGATGACGGCACTCGCCACATTGATGCAGGACTTCTGCCGGAAGAAGGACACTCCTATGTCAACAGAAGCTTTTCAAGACAGCCCGACAAGAGCAAAAAATCCCTTGAGAGCAAGGCTCCTTTTGACGCCGGAAAGAAAAAAGTCCATGTCAAAATTCTCGTGGACCGCACAAGCATCGAAGTTTTTTTTGAGGATGGCCGGACGGTTCACTCAAGTCTCGTCTTCCCTGAAAAAAAAGATCAGGGAATCACGCTTTACTCTGAGGGCGGCACGTCTGTTTTTGAAAACATGGAGATCAAGCATTTTAACTGAGGACCTGTCCGGGGGCAGGATTCAGCCCGCTTGCCGGGACGGCTGTCTCCAGGGGACCAGCAGAATCCCCATCAGGTTACCCTGATTCAATTGGGGCTGGAGCATAGCTCCGGCCTTTTTTTTCTTGCACAGAAACGAATTTTAGGAGGAAGGTACTCGACAGCTGTGGAGCCTTCTGGCATTACCCCTGCAGGATTCGCTCCGCATTTTTTGTCGAAAAGTCTTTATATTAAAAGTACGGACAATATAATTCGATTTCGGACAATAAATCCGCGGATACGGACAATAAGTGACCGAGTACGGACAATAAAACTGGATTTCAGCTCATATCCCGGCTGATCCTTTGCAAAGCAGCTAAAAATTGGCTCCAAAACGGGGCTGCCCGGCTAATTAAAGGAGCAAATAGCTTGCAGCATGATTCCGTCCGGCCGAAAAACGTTCAAAAATGCCAAAAGGCGCGGATCCACTTCAACTTAACTGACACCTTCTGTCCTGCATAAATCGACGCAGCTATTAGCCAGTAAACATTTTTTCAATTATTTTGTAATTTTATGTTAAAAACGACCTAAAAAAGGGAAGGGATTATGGGAAATGGATTACTCTATTATTGATAAGGGGAGAAGGCAGTGAAAAAGAAATGGGTTCTTATGCAGTGGATTTCCATAGCAGTCGTCCTTGTAACAGTTGCAGCAGCATCAGTATTTATTGAAAATGAGCCTCTTTCCTCTAATTTAGCATCCGCGAGTTCGGAGGAAGATGAGAGCTGGACGGATGAAGAGTCAGCGGATGAAGACAGCTCCAATGAAGGTTCTGAAAACGGCTTTATAGATGAGATGGAAGATGAGGATACAGAAGCAGCTGAAGAGCCTGCCGAAGAACCGGCTGAAGAGGAAAGCGAAGCTGCACCTGCTCCTGCAGGAGAGGTCAGTATGGAAGAGTTCAATAAACTAAAGTTCGGCATTTCGTATAAGGAAGCTGAAGAAATCATCGGAGCCGAAGGAGTATTGGAGTCTGAATCAGGAGATAAAGGTTCGGAATTCCATTCTGAGAGCTACAGCTGGGAAACAGATACGGATAACGGAAGCATATTTGTAGACCTTCGTTTCCAGGAAGAAAAGCTCGTTTCAAAATCTCAATACGGACTGATCGATCCAAAGGCTAATGGAAAAATGACAAAAGACGAATACGATCAAATTAAGAACGGCATGACCCTTGAAGAAGTTAACAAAATCATCGGGGGCTCAGGAACACTTGAAAGAGAAACCACCCTTGGCGGAGACTACTACTCTGCAAGCTATATGTATCAGAGTGACGGCGGGGATAAATACAGCTACGCTACTCTCTCATTTGATGAAAACGGATTGTCCAACAAATCCCAGTCAGGTCTTAAATAGCATCATAGCCGCCGGGTTGCGCCCGGCGGCTTTTTCATTTTCCGCTAAATTCCGCTCTCGTTTTTACAATTTCTGATATAATATGCACATGCCAAGTAATGAAAGGAAATTCAAATGATTGAAACAAGCCGCATGAACCGGGGCAAGAAAAAGAAACGGAAAATTAGAAAGTTCCGGGTTTTTCTAACCGTCCTCCTCCTCCTTCTTGTTAGCTTTGCCCTCTATTTTTTTATCCAGTATAAATTAGCGTTAGATGAATCAATGAAAGCCACAAGCATCCACAAAGAAAATGTCGAGTTTAATGGGGTCAAGGGAGCGGAAGGAACCGTGAATGTTCTTCTTCTCGGAATTGATTCCCGTGGAGAAGCAAAATCGCGGACCGATACCATTATGATTGGCCAATATAACACTGACGCCAATACGGCCAAGCTCGTCTCAATTATGAGAGATTCCTATGTGGATATTCCGGACCATGGCAAAGGAAAAATCAACTCTGCCTATTCAATCGGGGGAGCAGAATTGCTTCGCAGAACCATAAAAGAAAATTTCGGCGTGGATGTTCAATATTACGCCCTTGTTGACTTTAACGGGTTTTCCCAGATTATTGATAAAGCCTTCCCAAACGGTCTAGAGGTCAATGTTGAAAAACGGATGTCCAAAAAAATAGGTGTCACGCTTGAACCCGGCCTGCAGAAGCTTGATGGAAAGGAAGTCCTCGGGTATGTCCGTTTCCGGCAGGATGCGCAAAGTGATTTCGGGCGGGTCGGACGGCAGCAGGAAATCCTCGGAACAGTGTCCCGGGAGCTATTCAGTCTAAATGGCGTGACAAAAGCCCCACAGCTGATTGGCACCATCCAGCCATACATTAACACAAATCTCGAGGATACTACGGTTCTCTCCCTTGCAGCCTCTTATATGGGGAATCGCGATGAAGAGATTCAAACGTTAAGAATCCCAGCTGAAGGAGCTTACGAACCGCAAAAGCTTCCGGGAGCAGGCGCGGTTTTGAGATTGGATCTGGAAGAAAATCAGTCAGCCCTTAAAGAGTTTTTAGAATAGAACCTAATGCAAAACTTCGGGAATGTCCCCGAAGTTTGTTTTTTTTCGGTGAAAAAATTGTCGGAAGAATAAAGCACATTACAGTTACTTATCTTGGTTGTAAAAGCTTTATACCGCCATTTTAAAAATTGTCTTAGTACCGAAACTTTATTTACATAAATTTTACAATAAAACGTAAAAATCGGGTTATTCACCCTATTAATTTCTATATTTCTTATTTTAAGAGTCTAAATACCTATTTAATGCTAGGTATTTTTAATATGTTCCATATAATCCAATGAAATGTTACTATAGTAGCAGTTATAAAGTAAGATTATACTAGGAGGGAATTTTTCCACCATGAAAAAAAGCCTATTCACAGGAGTAGCTTTAGCCGGCTTCCTAAGCGTATACGCCGCCCATGATGCTGAAGCTGCGTCCCAGACGTATAAAATCAAGTCTGGTGACAGCCTGTCGAAAATTGCCAACGTGTACAATGTCTCTGTCAGCCAGTTAAAAGAATGGAACAAGCTAAAAAGCGATCTTATTTATGTGGGAAAATCTCTAACTGTAAGCAGTCCTGCTTCCAGATCAAAGTCCGTTTCGCCATCATCTGCCCCTTCTTCCTCTGACAAGTATACTGTAAGATCTGGAGACAGCCTCTCAAAGATCGCCAGCAAGTACAAAGTATCCGTCACTCAATTAAAGCAATGGAATAACTTGAAAAGCGATATGATTTACGCCGGTAAATCGCTTTACGTGAAAAGTCCTTCCTCCGGCAAAACTGTTTCGGCTTCATCTAAACCTGCTTCCAAGGGTTCTGCAGCATCTTCTGCAAGTAAGCACACGGTAAAATCAGGTGACAGTCTTTCCAAAATCGCCAATATATACAAGGTTTCCATCAATGATATTAAGCAATGGAACAAGCTTAAGAGCAATACCATTTATATAGGAACCTCACTCTATGTAAAAAACCCGGGCTCAGGATCATCCAAAACCGGAACATCAACAACTAAACCTGCGACTGCCACAAAACCGGCTTCATCCACAACCGTTAAACATACGGTGAAATCAGGTGACAGTCTGTCAAAGATTGCCGGCATTTATAAAGTATCCGTAAATGAGATCAAACAATGGAACAGCTTAAAGAGCAATATCATCTATATCGGTGACTCTTTGGTTGTAAAGAAGCCTTCATCAGGTTCTAATTCTAACTCAGGTACGACCACACCAAAACCAGCTCCTACTTCCTATAAATATACGGTGAAATCAGGAGACAGCCTTTACGTCATCGGGAAAAGATACGGCGTTTCCTCTAACCAGATTATGGAAGCAAACAAGCTGAAAACAACTACTATTTATGTTGGGCAAACGTTAACGATTCCATCCGGCGGAACGATTGTTCAAACGAGCAAACCGTCAGCACCTGTTAAAACAGCCGTTACGTATACAGTTCAGCCAGGAAATACCCTCTCTGCCATTGCAAGCAAATACAAGACATCCGTTCAGGAAATTAAAAGAATCAACAACTTAAAAAGTGATACTCTGCGCATCGGTCAAATCCTGAAAATGACAGAGGGCGAATTGCCTGCACCAGCCGTTCTTGCGGACGGAATCTTCCCGCTGAAACCGGGAACGTATCAGCCTTACCCGGATTCATGGGGAAATTCCAGAGCGTACGGCGGAACAAGAACCCATGAAGGTACAGACATTATGGCTAAAAAAGGAACACCTCTCTACTCCATAACAGATGGTGTCGTTGAGCGATACGGCTGGAACGAACTTGGCGGCTGGAGACTGACCATCCGCAATCATGAAGGATACCGTATCTATTATGCGCATATGGACAAATACGCTTCCGGTCTTAAAGTGGGACAAACTGTCAAGCGCGGGCAATACATCGGTACAGTCGGCGACAGCGGGTACGGCAAAACCGGCACAACCGGTATGTTTGCACCCCATTTGCACCTCGGTGTTTACGACAAGAACTACAAAGCTGTTAACCCTTATCCGTTCTTAGTGTACTGGGAACAAAAATAAAAAAAATGGAGCTGAAGCTTTGCGGATATTTCTTTCCGCTTAGCTTCAGCTCTTATTCATTCATCGGTCTATTTATCACGTTTCAATCGTTTCCCCTGTAACAGAGCCATTTATCCGTTTCCAGCAAGGAAGCAGCTTCCAACCGGTCCAAGCCACCTCTGTTCCCAATGAAGCGATTCACAGCATCCTTCTGATTTTATTCTCAATTACAGATCCGGCATTTGAGTAAATAAGATAGCTTTGACCACTGGTTTTTATTAAAATCCGGTCTGCCGTGGCGGAAGGAAAGCCAACTCTCACCGCCGTGCGCTCTGCTCCGCCATACGTATCGTCGCTCGTCATTTCAGTAATCGCTGCCAGAGGAATTTCGATTTTGCTTAGCTGCCACTTAAGAACGAGATTGCTGTTTTTCTGTTCAATGGTTACTTCATGCATTTCGGCCTCTCCTCCTTTTCTCTCCTCTTCTATACGATTAAGGATTGAAAAAGTTTCCGTTCTATATCCTTTCCTGGCAGGAGTCCTATTTTTTGATCCTATTTCCTCATTCTCTGCTGAAACAGCCACTCAATTACTTCATGATTTTTATAGGCCGGCACCCATGCTCCATGTCCGATTTTCATGCTGGGCGGATATTCCGTATAAATTGGATGAGCCCCTGCTTTTTTTAAAGCATGAACCATATTTCTTGAATACGAAACCGGAATGGTTTGGTCATCAGCCGCATGGAAAATCCACATCGGTTTATCCTTAATGATGGCTGCTGTTCCCGGATCTCCCCCTCCGGAAATTGGAATCATTGCTGCGAATAATTCAGGATGCTCAGCATTTATTGTGAACGTGCCGAAGCCACCTTGGGAAAGGCCTGTTGCATAAATCCGAGTCCGGTCTATGCTGTATGAATGTATTGTCTTCATTACAATCTCATAAGCAGCTCTTCCATCCTTCGATTCTTGAAAGGCCGTGCTTGGATTAAGGCGATTGTGCCTGTCTCGTGTTACTGAAAATCCTCCGTCATAGGATCTTCGTGCCTGCGGAGCCAGCACAAAGCAGGGATGCTTACGCTGCACATCGAAGGAAGCCCAAACTGCCGCTCCATCACTGCCTAAAAGCTGTCTCGTATT
The DNA here is from genome assembly GCF_050107635.1 of Metabacillus sp. 113a. Lineage (NCBI taxonomy): Bacteria > Bacillati > Bacillota > Bacilli > Caryophanales > Bacillaceae > Metabacillus > Metabacillus sp. 113a. The sequence continues at coordinate 47,789 of NZ_JBNILJ010000011.1, forward strand.
ATCTGATCCCCTGTCACCTCTTCCGTGCAAAAACAAAACAAGGGGATACCTTTTTTCAGGGGTGTAATCCTCGGGGATAAACAGTCGGTAAGGAATGGAGTGATCGGTGAAAGACAGGAACTTTCGCGCAATGGATTTTCTCGTTTCAACTGTATGAGTGAATTCTGAGACCTGACCTATCGAACCGCTGCTGCTGGAAGACAAAGTCCTTATGGTTGTGCTTTGATTGAGTGGAATCCCTCTTATAATTTGACGGCTGTGTGTGGTGGGATCTTTCCCGTCCAGGGTGAAAAAAATCTTTGGATCCCGGGCGGCTGTATTCAAATGAACGATCTGCGGCTGACCATCGCTACCTGCTTTCAAAGAAGCTGACGGTGCCGTTAATTTTTTGGAAGCTGATGAGCTGATGCCTGCTGCGGTGAGGGCAAGCAGAACGGCTAGTAGAATCAGGATGATTTTATTCAATGGATGGGCCCCTTTTGCTTTTTTCTATGTCTATATCCTTTCCTGGAAGAGGCCGGCTATCCAGCCGGAATGTATTTTCCAAACCGCTCTTCACTCCATGCCATGATGTGAAAGCCCTCACAAAATTTGGAGCTGGATAAGACATTAAGGGTTTTTGTAAAAGCATAATCCTTTTATGCAGGGAATGAGCCCCTTTTGTAGAAATGGTACTATACCCATTCTAAATCAGGCACAAAAAACGAAGGAAGGTTGATGGCATGTTCAGGAATCGTCTATTCAAGAACGTTCTATTTAAAGGGATGCCACACAAAGAGCAGGATATTTGCGAAGTCAGACTTGTGAAGGTCATTAAGCATTTGAAAATTGAAGATTTCAATTTCAACTGGGACCGCAACAGCTGTTATATTGAATTTTCCTACCACCACGGAAAATACAGGCTGGAGCACTCGATTGACAAAGCGAAAGAGAGAGGCATTCTGTTAAGAAACGGTTTGGATTGCTTAAATGAACTGACCCAGTCACTTGAAGATTTGAGTGTCATCGTAGATAGAGGAACTTACAAGTTTGAGACATGGATAGCCGGAATGAAGCAGTCTTCATCCGCACATGAGGAATACGAAGAGGAATTTCATATTAAATACAGGTCCGTCGGAAAGCAAAATCAATCGGATTTTCATCGTTCTGATGAGCTTGATCCATTCCACCCTGAAACAAAGCAAAGGGAGTATGAAGAAATCCATCCTATCCAGATGCCTGTGCGGAAATAGGGGCTGTTTTGGCCAAGCGGCCTGCTGATCAGCAGGCTTTTTTGTATGACATGTACTGTCACCTCTTCACTCCATGAGAGTTATGGTTTAAGGGAACAGCTTTCATTCCCTTTGTACATGGTTCCTTCAAGCTTGGAATGTACTGCGGAAAAATATCAAAAAAAAAAAAAAACAGGGTTTCCAAACGTTCCCTGTGTACGGATGGGTGCCCTGTTTCATGCGATATTTATACTCTGTTAACCCAATCGTGCTTTATTTCTTCTCTTCCTCTTCCAATTCTCTCATTTCCTGATGTGTTTGCGGGAATCCATTGGCGACCCATTCCGATCTCTGCACAGAATCAAGCTGAGTTAGTTCCTTTTCTTCCTGCTCTTTGGAGGCATCTGCACTTTCGATTTGATGGAGCTTTCTGTTTGGGTTTTCAAGCTCTTTCTCTAGCTGTTTCCTTTTTTTCTTATAGGATGCGGCTGCCCATATCGCGCTGCCTGTCAGCAGAAGAGCTGAAAAAGCGTAATTGATTGGTGATTTTTTCCTCATGATTGTTCCCTCCTAACCTTAGCTACATAAGTCTATACCCTTTTTATCTGCGACTGTATCCTCTCAAGGTTCCTGCCTGCTTCTTTTCTGCTGTACTGTCCAGCCTTAAATAATTTCAGCGTCCATTCCTATTCCTTGTCAAACGAAAAATGACCCCGGGTATAGTCCTGGAGTCATCTTTCCTATTTATTATTGCTATTGAATGGAAGGGAAGTGCGGAACCACTTCTTCCCCCAGCTCCTGAATGACTTCTTCTGCAGGCCTTTGACTGTCGAACAGGGCAAAGAATAGATGATTAACGCCTGCCTCTTTATAACTATTCAGCAGTTCAATCAGATAGTTTCTTCCAATCCTGTAACCGAGCCGGATTGGCCTTGGAATCTCATTCGGGTCCTCCGCAAGATCGAGATGCATCGGCTGGCTGAAAGGCTTGAAAGCCCCAGGATGGTATTCTTCCACCAGACTTCTCCAGCGCTTGACCGTCACTTCCTGATCATGGGGACTGCGTGGATAATACATCCAGCCATCTCCATGCTCGGCAAACCACTTCATTTCCTGCTGGGCAAAGCCAGTGATCAATGCCGGTATGCGGACAGCCGGTTTCGGAACAAGATTTGCCCCTCTTATATTTCCCCGCTTGGAGTGAATGATTGGATAGTCTTGATAGAGCACTTCCTGCAGATCGTGATACGCTTCAACAAATGCTTCTCCACGATCAGGATGTGAAACACCAAGCGCAGCAAAATCCGCACGGCGGTCTCCTGATGATATCCCGAGGAATAATCTTCCCGGGAACAATTGATCAATCGTTGCGATTTCTTTTGCAACGCGAAGCGGATGACGGAGCGGCAAGACAGTGGCAGCCGTGCCAAGTCCGATCTCCTTTGTTTTTCCTGCCAAATACGCCAGGTAGATCATCATGTCGTAGATTTGACCAACAGCTGGATCTCCAAAGTTAGGATCTTCAAGCAGGACATCACGGAACCATAAGCTTGTGAAGCCGAGTTGTTCAGCAAGCTGTGCCAATTCCACCTGTTTCTCCATTGAAGGTGTGTCAAACTGATAATTCTCTAAAGGGATATGAAGACCAAGAGTCAATTCTCCCTCTTTGTAAGTCCGGTTATATGCATGATGCTGTGAGAATGAATTCATCTTTTCCCCTCCCTTTCTTCTTTAGAAAAGAGACGGCAACTAGTGCCGCCTCTGTGAGAATAGTTTGCTTTCTTGCTCATTCCTTCCATAGCTGAACCCGGCAGCAGAATCTCCCTTATGCTGATTCTGACTTGCGTTCAATCCCTCGAAGCCAAGCAGTCAGCAGAACGGCACCTGCTACCATAACTGCCCCAATCCATGGGGTATGGATTAAACCGATGCCATCCACAATCACACCTCCGACAAATGAACCAATCGCAATTCCGACATTGAATGCCGCAATATTCAAGGCTGAGGCCACGTTGACTGCGGAAGGCACATATTTCTCAGCAAGGTCTACAACCAGAATCTGCAGGCCAGGTACATTCATGAAAGCGAATAACCCCATGAGGAAGATCGCAATAAGTCCCGCTACTTTAAATGGAGCGGCAAATGTTAAGGCCACTAGAATAATGGCTTGCAGGACAAACATCCAGAATAAAGCTTTTAACGGATTTTTATTTGAGAACTTACCGCCGGCCACATTCCCAATGGCTACGGCTACTCCGTATACGAGAAGAATGATACTTACCCAGCTTGAGCTGAATCCAGTTACATCTTCAAGCAGCGGAGTTAAATAGGTAAAGGCTACAAACGTTCCGCCATAACCAAGCGCTGTGATCGCAAATGCAAGAAGCAGGCGGCCATTGGCCAGGATTTTAACTTGTTCACTGAACTTGGAAGGCGGTGCTTCCTTAAGGTTTTTCGGTACGAGAATAGCACTTGCAATGATTCCAATGACACCGAGCAAAGCTACTCCCCAGAAGGTTGCTCTCCATCCGAATGCCTGTCCGATAAAGGTTCCGAGCGGCACCCCGGTGACAGTAGCAACGGTCAGTCCTGTAAACATAAAGGCAATCGCACTGGCCCGTTTATGAGCCGGCACTAAATCGGCTGCAATCGTTGAACCGATCGAGAAGAAAATACCATGTGAAAAGGCTGTAATAAACCTGGCGACAAGCAATAATCCAAAGCTTGTTGAGATGGCTGCTACAGAGTTTCCGATAATAAACACGACCATTAGAGACATTAGCAGCGTTTTTCGGCTCATTTTACTTGTTAAAGCCGTGAGAACGGGAGCCCCGAAAGCAACTCCCAATGCATATCCTGAAATCAGCAAACCTGCAAGTGTAATGGAAATAGAAAGGTCATCGGCAATCGTTGATAATAATCCTACTGGAACGAACTCTGTCGTTCCAATACCGAAGGCACTAATTGCGAGAGCCAGCAGGGCCGGCGTGCCTCCTTTTGTTTTGGGCTGATCTATAGCGGTTGAGTTTGTACTCATACTGTTCATTCCTCCTTGGATGTAAATGCGGAAACGAAGGTACCTTTCATTTCCTCTATCATGCATTCCCTGATGTACTCATTACCGGGTACATGAGTCATTATGCATGGTTTCTACAAAAGGAAACAGTACGCACTTTAAAGTAGCATAGGTACTAAAAAGTAATATTTTTGCAGGTAATGCGTTGGAGGCATTTATTTTTTGTGTTAAATTTGGCTGTTGATTGCAGTCAGCCGGAGTTCGCTTATCCAAAGGCGGGCGGTAAGCCTCTTAGCCTCTTTGCGTCTGCGAGGTATTAATCCCGCTGCTCTTAGCTCGGAGTCTATCGCCTTCTGCTCCAATTATCAGGTGGGAAAACGACTGACGAAAAGTGAAATTCAGTACTACCTGGCATACTTATAAAATTGTCTTTTATCCGTGCTGGAATTTCCCTGCAGTTTCTTTTCTTTGACAGTATACTGACCGGTATGGTTATATAACCTTATACTATACCAATCGGTTTAGTTTAGAGGAGGCGATAAAGTTGATCACCAAACAGCAGACTAAACTTTTTGCAGCGGCTGGATTTGTTGTTATGTGGAGTTCAGGTTTTATTGGAGCGCGGCTGGGTACAGCAGAGGCAAACACCTTCACCTTACTGATGTGGAGATTTATAGCGGCAGCCATCATATTAGGAGGCTGGTGGCTTTGGAAACAGCGGAAAAAAATTTCTGCCAAAACTTTGTTTTCCCAAGCGATGATCGGACTCTTTGCCCAAGGGGGATACTTACTCTGTGTATTTCTATCGATTGAAAGTGGAGTTTCCGCAGGCACTTCCAATTTAATCACGACCCTTCAGCCGATTGCGGCTGCCGCACTTGCGGGCCCGGTTTTAAAGGAATCTGCAACGATCAGGCAGTGGTTTGGACTGCTGCTGGGGATTTCAGGTGTACTGCTCGTTGTGCTGGGGGATCTGGGATCAGCGGCTGGTGTTCCACTGTGGGGCTATGCTTTATCGTTTATGGCAGTTATCAGCCTCGTTTGTGCAACACTATATGAGAAAAAAACGAAGGATGCCGTTTCTATTATGGATGCCCTTCCAATTCAAACCTTGATTAGCGCTTTCCTTTTCACGATTCTTGCTGCAGCAACCGGTCATACAGCTCCTCCTGTTAATCCGGATTTCTGGATGGCCGCAGCATGGCTTGCCATTCTGTCGACTATTGGAGGCTATGGATTTTACTGGCTCAATCTCAAATTAGGCAGTGTCACACGGGTAAGCAGTCTGCTGTATTTGACTCCTCCATTCACCATGCTCTGGGCTTTCTTTATGTTTGGAGACAAGATCGGCAGCTTTACACTAGCAGGAATGATAATATGTTTAATAGGTGTCTGGATTATTCGAAAAGAATAAGGTCCTCTTATAAGAGGCAGGAAAGCGTGGTGAAAAAATGGATGAATCCGTGAAAATGACCCCTGCTGCTCAAAGAATTCTAGAAACCGCTTCTGCCCTATTTTATGGGCGGGGAATCCATGCGGTTGGTGTCGAAACGATTGCCAGCGAGGCCGGGGTAACGAAAAAAACCTTATATGATCGCTTTGGATCAAAGGAACAGCTGATCGTTGCGTATTTAAAGAAACGGGATGACCTATGGACGCACCATTTAAACAGTTATTTGAACCGGATACCGGATCATGAACCGGTGCAGAAAATAATGATGATATTTGAGGCTCTGGAAAGCTGGCTTGCAAAGAATAGTCAACGGGGATGCGCCTTTGTCAACGCATTGGCTGAATTGACCGAACCGTCTCACCCTGGAAGAACATACATCATAGAAAAGAAAAAACAGCTGAAACAGCTCTTTATCCGATATCTTGACGAACTAGGGCTAACAAATGCAATACAAACCGGTGAAAAGCTGTTCATATTACATGAAGGAATAACCGTTGCCTACTCTATGGGGCTGGCTCCAAATGGCGCTGCACCTGCAATTGAAACAGCGAAGCACATCATAGCCTCCAGCAGCTGATAAAGATCAGAGTATTTGGCTGAGGCATTTTGAGAACTATTTAGCTGATGGCACGCTCAAGGAACTCATTAAAATCCGGACTTCCCAGATTAACAGCTGCGCCTTCTGCCTGAAAATGCATATGAAGGAGGCACGTCAGTCAGGAGAACCCGGGCAGCGGATTTATGCTTTGAATGCTTGGCGTGAAGCTCCTTATTTTACGCCTGAAGAAAGAGCCGTTCTTGCATTGGCGGAATCGGTCACCCTCGTTGCTGAATCGCATGTTCCCGACAATGTTTGTGAGGATGCTGCACAGGATTTTGATGAAAGCAAATGCGCGAAATCATCAGGAAGATTGTGACGATTAACTCCTGGAACAGACTCGCGGTCACAGCCCGGAAACTACCTGAATAACACGGGAAGCAAACAGATTGACTGTCCGCTCATGCTTAAAATCAAAGACAAGGGGACGCTTTGAAGGCATTCCCTTGTCTGATTTCACTCCGGTTTAAGGACAAATTTTTTATACCAATCTGCTGCAGCATCCGCTTCCTGCATGGTTAACTGGTGACCGTTCTTCTCCCAATGAAGTGTTACATTTGCATGAGCTTTTTCCAATAAGGAGTACAGTTCAGTGGATTCCGCTGATGAGCAGATCGGATCATTTGTCCCCGCACCGATAAACACGGATTTCCCTGATAAATCAGGGAGTTCAATCCCCCTTCTTGGAACCATCGGATGGTGAAGGATCGCGCCTTTTAACGCATGCTGAAAGTGAAACATCAGGCTCGCTGCTATGTTCGCTCCGTTTGAATACCCGACAGCGACGATGCTGTTCCGGTCAAACTCATATTTCACTGCTGCTTCATCCAGAAACGTGTTCAATTCGTTTGTACGGAAAATAAGATCTTCCTCATCAAATACCCCTTCTGCCAGTCTTCGAAAGAATCTTGGCATTCCATTTTCCAATACATTGCCCCGCACACTCAATACAGAAGCGCCATCATCTATTTTTTCTGCAAGGGGCAGCAGGTCCAGTTCATTTCCGCCTGTACCATGAAGCAGCAGAAGTACTGGTTTTTCAGGATTATGGCCCTGATTGAATACATGTTTCATCGCAAATCCTCCTTTAAAATTCTGGCCTCTGCCTTAGGCAGGGTTTGTTCTAATTCTTCGCGCTTTTGCTCCAGCCACTCAGGCAGCATCAGGCTTTGGCCCAGTTCAGCCACCGGTTCATCGGCGGTAAATCCCGGCGTGTCTGTTGCTATTTCAAATAGGATGCCTCCGCCTTCATGGAAATAGAGCGCTTTGAAATAGTTGCGATCCTTGATTTCCGTCGGGTTGTATCCCTTTTCCAGGATCCACTCTTTCCACCGCGCATGCTCTTCATCATCCTTGGCTCTCCATGCAATATGGTGGATGGTTCCAGCCCCCATTAGTCCTCGGACGGATGGTGTCAACTTAATATCAACGGTGTTGCCGAGCTGTGCCGAAGATTTAAAGCGCAGGAAGCCCTCTTCATCACCGATACAGGCTAAACCCAATACATTCTCCAATACGTCGGCGGTTCTATCAGGCTTTGCCGAGATTAACGTAACGCCTCCGAACCCTTTAATTGCATGTGCAGCATCTATTCCGCCAAAGCTCCAGGTATGGTTCGTGCCTTCTTTGCGTTCCGTCAGTTCAAGCTGGAGTCCGTCAGGATCGCTGAACTGCAAATACGTTTCACCAAAACGGGAAGCGGAGGCAAATTCGATCCCGAATATTTGCAGCCGATTCTTCCAAAATGGAAGCGAGCCCTCTGGAACAGCATAACTGGTTACCCCCGCCTGCCCCTGCCCAATTCGCCCTTTTAGCTGCTTAGGCCACGGGAAAAACGTGATCACCGTGCCGGGCTGACCGTGAGCATCCCCGAAATAAAGGTGATACACTTCGGGCCGGTCAAAGTTAATGGTCTTTTTTACAAGCCTTAATCCAAGAATCCCTGCATAAAAATCAATCGTTCTTTGCGCATCGTTAACCATGGCCGTAATATGATGGATCCCTGCTGTTTTCAGCACTCTTTTCACTCACTTTCCCCAAATCAATTGGTTTGGCCAGTCTGTGGAAAAAATCTCACCGATCGATGCCTAATTCCCTCTTGCCGGCTGACAGCAGCCTGCCCTTTAGGCTCCATTCTACCATTTCCGCAGATACGAACTAAACATCCTAATCCTTGAGTAACCTTTTTTCTCCATTTACAAAATATCTCGAATTCGAGACATTAGATCGTCTAAAATTCATGTTTGACCCTTTTATAAAGATATGGATCCAGGTCCAGCGAAAGCAAGAACAAGAACAGCTGCAATGATCAGCAGATTGTATTCAAAGCCTCCCTTTCCATTCCAATACCCGTTTTTTCCGTGGACGGCTGCGATGGCAACGATCATTGTTAAAATAATCAGCGCCGCTCCCAGACCCATCCATAATCCCAATACAAGCAGCAGGCCTCCAAGCATTTCAGAAGCACCCGCTCCAAAAGCTGCAAGCTTTCCAGGTTTTAACCCAAGAGACTCCATCCATTGTCCGGTTCCATTCAAACCATATCCTCCAAACCATCCAAGAAGCTTTTGACTCCCGTATCCCAGAAAAGTTAATCCTATAACAAGACGTAAAATTAGCAGTGCAATATCCATTTTGCTTCCTCCTGAATATCTTCATTTTTAATATCTCGAATTAAAGATATTATACCTCTGTCTTTCTGTCAACTATTTGTTTTGAATTCGAGATATTTTGCCGGCAGCAAAAAGGCTGCCATAAAATCAGCAAAAACTGATTTTACAAGCAACCCCTATTTGAACTATAGGCAGATCAATCTTTACACTTTATCGCCATCCAGCTTGCGCTCCGTTTCCCAGTAGTCCGCATTCTTGATGCCGAGCGTCTTTGGATCAAATACCGGATCAAGCCCCTGCTTCTTTTGCCGTTCATAATCCTTGAGAGCGATGAGGGCAGGCTTCGCCAGAATCAGAATAGCGATAACATTGAGCCAGACCATAATTCCGAGTCCTGCATCTCCAAGCGCCCAGGCCAGTTCTGCCGTTCTAACCGAACCGTAGAAGGAAGCCCCCATAATCACGACTTTTAAAAGGATTGAAATCCAGTAGCTGTTTTTCGGGAATAAATAGGTAACATTTGTTTCCGCAATATAGTAGTAGGCCATGATCGTCGTGAAGGCGAAAAAGAAAAGAGCGATGGCGACAAATCCGGCTCCAAAACCTGGGAGAACACTGTCGATAGCAGCCTGCGTATAGCCTGGTCCCGCTTCTACTCCTTCTAAATTGTTCACAATAAACGATTCGTCTTCCGCCTGTGTATTATACATGCCTGTAAACAAGATCATGAAGGCAGTAGCCGAGCAGACGAACAGCGTATCTATGTACACCGAGAATGCCTGGACCAGTCCCTGTTTAGCGGGATGGGATACTTCCGCTGCTGCTGCTGGATGCGGTCCCGTACCCTGTCCTGCTTCATTCGAGTAGATTCCCCGCTTTACTCCCCAGGCAATAGCCATTCCAATCAGTCCTCCGAACGCTGAATCCACACCAAAGGCACTTCTGAAAATCAGGCTGATTACACCCGGCAGTTCGGTAATGTTCATCAGAATAATCACAACTGACAACAGAATGTACCCAAGCGCCATAAAAGGAACAATCAGCTGGGCGGTTCGGGCAATCCTCTTTGTCCCTCCAAAAATAATAATGCCTAAGAAAAGCACAACCGCTAACCCGGTAACAGCCGGAGGAATTTTAAAAGCATTTTCCATTCCTAATGCAATCGAGTTGGCTTGAACCCCCGGCATCAAAACGGCCATCGCGATGATGGCTGCAACGGCAAACAGAACAGCAAACCATTTCCAGCCAATCCCTTTTTCTATGTAAAAGGCCGGGCCTCCCCGGTATTGTCCCTCATGCTTCTCCTTGTAAATCTGGGCAAGTGTTGATTCAATAAATGCGCTGGAGGCTCCGATAAAAGCAATGGCCCACATCCAAAAGATTGCCCCGGGACCTCCAAACGCAATCGCCGTCGCGACCCCTGCAATGTTCCCTGTTCCGACCCGGCCGGAAAGTGCAATGGATAGTGCCTGAAATGAAGAAACCCCGGCCTCCGAGCTCTTGCCCTGAAACATGAGCTTCACCATTTCTTTTATGTGCCGCACCTGCAGAAACCGGGTTAAAATGGAGAATAAAAGACCTACGCCAAGCAATATGTATATAACCGGTGTGCTCCACAGTATACCATTCAGACCTGAAACAAACTCCGCCAAAATCCTCACTCCTTTTATCTGAAAATTTCTTCTTTTCATTATAGAGGAGGAGACAGGTTTGCACAATAAGTTTGTCAAGATTATGAACACACAACTTATCAATTCATGTTGAAATATGGCATATTTACTAATACGATGTTATAGAAGCAGGAAGAGGGTTCTCTTAATTTCAAGAGATCCCCCACTTCCCATCAGTAATCAGTATTACTTACTACCAGTCAAAAAATGATCGGCCAGCCGGCCGGAATACTGGATTATATTTACTTTTTTCCCAATCGCTCCATGATGCTTTCATTCAGATCCTGACGGTATTTGTCGACATAGGTTTTAGCGTTGCCAACTAATTCGTCAGCAAAGGAAGCCACATCAGGACCGGTAATTTCCAGCACTTTCCTTCCTTCCGCTGCACTGGCTTCGAACAGCTCGATTAGTTCATACTGCATGTGCAGCATATCCATTCCGTTTCCTGCTGAGAAATTCCACATGTAGCCTTGAATTTTTTTAAATACATACTGATAATCATCAGGCAGGGCTTCAACCCGTTCCATCATCATTTTGTACTCTTTTTTATCACCAATCATTTTCCTGAACATTTCCCACATGTTATATTCCTCCTTTTTTAACGGACCAGCCTATATAGCTAGACCGTCTTTAAAACATTGATTTTGGATGATACAAAATCCCACTTTTCCCAGAACGATTTAAGCTCCTTAAATCCAGCTTCATTCAGCGTATAGAATTTACGCGGCGGCCCCATTTCGGAAGGTTTTTTTTCAATGTTCACCAGCTTTTTCTTTTCCAATCGGACAAGGATGGTATAAACCGTCCCCTCCACCACTTCAGTAAATCCAAGCTCGTTCAATCGCCGGGTAATCTCGTAGCCGTAGGTTTCATGGCGGCTGATGATTTCCAGCACACAGCCCTCCAGCGATCCCTTCAGCATTTCCGTTAAGTTTTCTATATCCAGACCCTCCCGCTAATAAGTAATGCTTACTACTGTATATAGTATTACCGAGTAGCTAATGTGTCAATCGTTTTTTAAACTATTTTTCGAACTTCAAGTCAAAAGGTATATAGAAAAAAGGCTCCCCTCAAGTCTAATCAACTCATGAGAAGCCTCCTTCTTTCACCTTTTTATTTTTACAGCTTACTTTTACTGGGATGCGGGGGTGCCAGGTAGCGAGGAGCATCTATCTCCGTCACAGGTTATGGGATAAAGAATTCCCTGCCTTTTTTTTCGAGCGCCATGCACAGAGCCCAATGCTGATTTCGTAAAGCAGGAACATCGGAATGAGTACGAACACCTGGGATACGAAATCGGGCGGCGTAATGACGGCCGACAGGACTGCGAGTCCAAAATAGACGTATTTCCGGTGCTTTTTCATAAAGTCAGGAGTTAACATCCGGATTTCCGTTAAAAATAATACGACAGCTGGCAATTCAAAAAGCAATCCAAGAGGAAAGATGATCTGAAATAAAAAACGAAAGTACTTTTCGGCTGTGAACATTGTTGCAAACATCCCATCGGACAGCGAGACGATAAACTCGAATACCATCGGAAAAACTAAAAAGTAGCCAAATGCAACTCCGCTCAAAAATAAAAAGAATAACAATGGAATGAACAGCAAGGCGGCTGTGCGTTCCTCTGTTTTCAGCGCTGGCTTTACAAATGCCCACACCTGGTACGTCAGCAACGGGATGATACAGGCAAACGCACAAATACTCGCAAGCGTAAAATAGATCCATAGGATGTCTGAAGGCCCAAGCACTGTGAGCTCAAGCTCAGCGTCATTTAGGACCCAGCGGTAAATATGCTTCACATTTAAGAAAGCGGCTATCAATAGAACTGCATAGACCACAGCCAAGGTTACAATCCGCTGCCGCAATTCTGCTAAATGGCTTTGAATAAATTCCTGTTGAATCATGTTCATACCCCCATCTTAGAAAAGAGAGACCGGCCGGACAACCAGCCAAGTCCCTCTCTGGTCTGCTGTTACGAATCCCTTTTCACAGCAGCAGTCTCTTCTTTATTTGCTTTCTTCGGCTCCTCTTCCGACAGCATTTCTTTTGTACCTTTCTTGAATTCACGCAATGTTACACCAAAGGACCGGCCGATTTCCGGCAGTTTTGAAGGTCCGAAAACAATTAGTGCAATGATTACAATTAAGATCAGCCCTGGAACTCCGATATTTTGCAGCATGATTATACCCTCCTGATTTTTAAAATAAGCTTCCTTCCAAAACGTTTATTTTCACTTCACCATTAGGCACTTCACACTGCCACAGCAGCTTTTTGGCCGCTTCCGGTTTTTCAATATTATCAACCGAATAGGCTGTCCATGTTGCTTTTGCCTTGCTAAGCTGCAGTACAGCATATCCATGTGCCGTACTATCGAACAATTCAATCCATGGATTTTCCAGTTTGACGATATTCTGAAGCTCTTTAAACAGCAGCTCTGCCGTAAAGGTTGTTCCTGCATTGAATTTCCCCTTCAAAATCTTAACCAGCTCTTCAGCTGCGGGCATCGGGATCGGACTGGACACATCAGGAAACAAATTCAGGGAGTTGCGGAGTGATTCCCTTAAATTACTCGATGTGACGGAACCTACCATCAGCTCCACCCCGAACTTTTCCCCGAAACGCTTATACTCATTTTGCATATACGACACTTCAAACGTGTGGAAATCGCCAGTCAGCGCGAGGAAGTTTTTAATTCCATTGTCCAGTACCGTTCTCGCAATCTGCTGTCTTTCATAAGCATAGCCATCCCAAGCATCAAGATTTAAATATCTCCCCAGCACCTTTAATTGTGTTACTTGCACTTCATTGCCCCAGATTTTCCATGTTCCTTTGGCATTTTTCAGTTCATTTAAGAACCAGTCTTTTTGTGTTTTCCCGAGCATCGTTCGACTGGAAAGGTTAATATCCTCACACCCGCCCGCTAAGTAACGGTCCAGCGTACCTTGGCCGCAAGGGTGTGAACTTCTGTAAAGCCGTTCATCCGTCATAATGATGGAAGCAAGATTTCCTACCGCAAAAGAACGGTAAATTTTCACGGAATCCTCAAACGTTCCATTAGGATTGTAAGGGACACGCGCCGGAATGTACTCAAACCAAACCTGGTTTGCGACAAGGCGGCGGGCAGGATCTGACTCCGGATTATCATCTGGTGCGACTGCCGGGTAATACGTGTCGTTGGCAAACTCATGGTCATCCCAAATCCCAACCATCGCATGGTGTTCGTGCAGCTTTTGCAGGTCCTTGTCCGAACGGTACGTCTGATATAGCTTACGATAGTCCTCAATCGTAAACGCCTTACTTTGCCCGCTCGGGAGTTTGATTTGGCGGTCATCGAGATTCCCCTGATAGGCAGCGTCACCGACCGACTCATAAATGTAGTCTCCAAGATGCAGGAAAAAGTCCATCTCTTCATCTGCCATATAGCCTAAAGCGTTAAAATACCCGTTTGTGTAATCCTGACACGACACATACCCGATCGTTGCAGACTGAACATCTGCCCCCTCTAGAGGCAGCGTTTTGAAACGGCCTGTCTTACTGACAAGTCCGCTTTTTGTAATAAACCGGTAGTAGTACGTCGCTTGAGAAGCAAGCCTGCCATCCAGGTCCACACGAACCACATGGTCATGGTCCTTCCAGATTGGAGAGAAGCCTCTCAATTCCACTTCAGAGAAATCTGCCTTTTTGCTGATTTCAAACATAATGAATTTACCTTGATTAATGCCATCTTCTAAAGAAGCATCGTTTGAATCTTTATTTTCAAGCCAATAAATTACTTCGCTTGAGAATTCTTTGTTCGTTAAACCAGTCTCCATAGAAGAATCAACCCTGGTCCAAAGCATTGCACCAGTCGGCGTAGGATCTCCAGATGCCACAGACTGCGGGAATCCCTTTCCAATCGTTTGCGCTGCAGCATATGGCTCGATAGCTGTTGCTGCTTGGGCACGGGAAACCATAGACGTCAAACGGGAGATTCCGGACGTCTCTAATGCCATAACCGCAGATCCTGCCAAAAAATACTTCAGGAACGTTCTGCGTGATTGATCATACTCGTTATCTGTTTGGTGCAGCTCATCATTCTTGTCCAAGGCAATTCCTCCTTCAAGATATGTTCACCCATGATTCTACGGTCTCAATTTAAAGGGAGTAATAAGGACTTATTACAGAGCGTTTATAAAAAGGTTACGGGGAGGTAAAAAGCGGTAAATAATATGGGGTATTTTCAAAAAAACAGAAAAGAGGATCATGATAGATTTGAATGATGAAATGATGGTTTTACATGATTACTGTCTGGAAGCGAATAAGTTTAAGAACTTGCGTATAAAACCCCAAAAAGGGTGCCCATGTATTGGACACCCTTCCTATAATCAGATCAGCTGTGCTATTACCCAGCTCACATTGTGCTAATATCGATCACAAACCGATATTTCACATCTGATGCCATAACTCGTTTGTATGCTTCGTCAATTTGATCGGCAGAGATGATTTCGATTTCAGGAGCAATGTTATGCTCTGCACAGAAATTCAGCATTTCCTGGGTCTCACGAATCCCGCCTATCAATGAACCGGCAAAAGAACGGCGGTGTGCAATAAGAGAAAACACATTTAAAGACAGCGGTTCTGCTGGTGCACCGACGTTTACTAGACTGCCGTCAAGAGCGAGAAGAGAAAGATAGGCATCTAAGTTAAGCTTGGCACTTACCGTATTAATGATTAGGTCAAACGTACCGGCAAGCTTTTCAAAAGTCTCCGGATCGCTGGTAGCATGGTAATCCGCAGCACCGAACCGCATTCCATCTTCTTTTTTCTTTAAGGATTGAGAAAGTACGGTAACTTCTGCGCCCATAGCATGCGCAATCTTAACAGCCATGTGGCCAAGACCGCCAAGACCAACGACCGCTACTTTTTTGCCTGGGCCGGCTTTCCAATGATGCAGTGGAGAGAATGTAGTAATTCCTGCACAAAGAAGCGGTGCTGCTGCATCCAGTTCAATATTATCCGGAATGCGTAAGACAAAGTCTTCAACAACCACTATATGTGTAGAATAGCCACCCTGAGTCGGCTCCCCGTATCGGTCAACACCGGCATATGTAGGAATGTTTCCCTTCAGGCAGTATTGTTCATCACCTTTATGGCAGTTCTCACATACACCGCAAGAGTCCACCATACATCCGACCCCCACCCGGTCACCAACCTTATACTTTGTAACTTCAGAACCTACATCTGTGACAATTCCTGCAATCTCATGTCCAGGAACAAGCGGGTAGTTCACCTCGCCCCATTCCCCATGAGCAGTATGGATGTCAGAATGGCAGATTCCCGCAAATTTAATTTCGATTAATACATCTTTTGAATCTAAATCGCGCCGTGTTATTTCAGCTTCTCGAAAGGATTTGTCCGGACCGTCAACAGCTCTTGCTTTAGCAGTTACCATAGAAAAACCTCCAGTATGAATAGATTCGTATGTCCAGAGAAAGCGTGGTACAGAATCACTATACCTGTTTTTTCTCTTTCAGAATCATGTTAATCCTTCCAGTTAACTCTAGGTCAAGTGATGAGCTTCTATCAACCTGTAATTGTGGCCGCTAACGTGATACCATTCTTAACATAGAGTTAACTCCAAGTCTAGATTTACATAGAAGGGAAGATTACGAATGAAAACCTATTCGATCAGCGAAGCAGCAAAAGAATTACATCTAACGGTATATACATTGCGATATTACGACAAGGAAGGCTTAATCCCTTTTGTAGAACGGACAGCAAGCGGGACACGAGTGTTTAAAGAATCTGATATCAGCGCGCTAAAAGTGATTGAATGCCTTAAATTGACCGGGATGCCTATTAAAGAAATTAAACATTTCATAGATTGGTGTTCGGAGGGGGATGCCACCCTGCAGCAGCGATATGACATGTTCCTCGAACGAAAAGCGACGGTGGAAGCCCAAATGGAAGATTTACGGAAAACTATGGAAGTTATTGAACATAAATGCTCCTATTACAAGACAGCACTGGAGGCTGGGACAGAGGAGATTCATAAGGCAGGGAAAATTAAGATTCCCGGGGGCAGCTAACAAAAAGAACGTCCGTGCACACTTTTCCCCGAGGTTACAGCATCAACCCTCCTAAAGGCCCGTTTACCTCCATTACCTAAGGGGTAATAAAAACCAGTAATTACAAATTAGGGAAGAAAGTGGGGGTAATGGTCATGCGTTCGTTTGTGATATAGGAAGGGTACCGGCTGAAATAGTGGTTCTAGTATGGGCACCATTCAAATTAATAAAGAAAAAGGAGTTCAAACATGAATAATTCTACTAAATATGCAGGGTTTTGGATTAGGTTTGGAGCATACATGATTGATGTCTTAATCTTAGCGATTATTTTTGGAGTTCCCAGCTTCCTTCTAATTGGAGGAGACCCGGTAATCAATACGGCAATTCGGGTAGTTATCGGAAGTTTATTGGCTCTTTATGTCATTTTCATGCCTACTACCAAATGGCAGGGGACGATTGGGAAGAAATTGCTCGGATTAAAAATAGTAAACGAAAATGGAGGCCGGTTAACTCCCGGGGCGGCAATTTTGCGCTACGTCGGTCAAATCATCAGTGCAATCATCCTATATATCGGGTTTATTATGGCCGGGTTTACGGATCGTAAAAGAGCGCTTCACGATATGCTGGCCCGTTCGTATGTTGTTAAGAGCCAGACAGAAAATTATCCGGAACCCGCTAACAGCCAAGTCAACATTTAACTAAATAAAGCACTCTATGTCTCATCCCTGGTGTTCTAAACACAAAAAGCCGTGCAGGCTGCCATTTTGCCTGTGCGGCTTTCTTGTGTATTTTTCACCAAACAGGTAAGATTTAGCTGCTTTTCCCCTGCATATGCACGTCCTTTTCTATTCGATATTTTCACTTTGGACTCACATATTGTTAATTCCTAGGTTATGATAAATATAACTACTGCTGCAAAGAATGGAGGATATGAATGAACAAAACCACATTCTGGTTCGTCTATTTGTTGCTTGGAATGGTTGGAGCTGCCATATTCTATTTTTTATTTGAAAAAAGCACCGTATCCTGGATGCTCCCTTTTTCTTTTTTTCTCATGGGTGTATGGATCATTCTTTATATTCTGAGTGACCGTATTAACCGTACAAAAACCCGGTAAATAGAATATAAAGTTGACGTGTACAAAGCGATTGATAATAAAAATAAGCCGCCAATCCCGCTCCAACCTGGCGCTCCCCGGTGCCTGCTACAATATACCAGGAGGGAAGCTGCCGTGCTCAGTGTTAAGAAAAAGTCAGATGAAAAAGGCCTCCTATACGAACTTATGATGGGGGCCTTTTTCTTGAAATAACAAGGAAAGAATTCTGCCAGATAGTCATTCATACTGACTTTCAGGACAGAGCATTTCCCTCTGCACTCACAAGTTTTCCCCTTCACTCCTGGGATCAAGAAGATCCGTATCAGGCGGCACATATCCAAGCTGCCTGCCGATCTTCACAATCTGTCCTTTATGATGGAACTCATGGGTCATCGTATGGGTAACCAGCCAAAGCGGGGTCGTCTTGGCGCTGTTGTCATCCGAAAAGTCCACATGAATGGCTTGATCCCATTTTCCTTTGAACTCATCCAAAAAATCATAGACCACCTCATCTGTTTCCTTAAAAATCTTCCGCATGTCCTGAACGGTTTGAACCGATTCCAGCTGAACGTGGGGAATCGGCTTTCCAAGTGTCATAATCCCAAGCCATGTGCGGTAGCAATCGGCTACATGAGCATGCAGATTCCGGATAGAATCTCCGCCAAAGCTCTCAAGCTCTTTCACATAATCAGAGGGCGCCAGCGATTCGCAGTATGTAAACAACACTTCTCTTGTCCTGCGGATCCAGTCATATTGGTTTTTTAATCCATCCACTTTTATCCTCTCCCTCTCCATGTTTCTCTATCTATACTTCTATGAAAGGAGCCCTTTACCTTTCTTTTTCATCTGGATTATAAGCCATTTAAAAAGGGTATATTTCCCAATACAGATTACACCAGACAGCTCATTTTAAGGGAGGTCTAACTCTGAAAACAAAGCATTCTCTCGTGATCGGACTGATCGTTTGCCTTCTCTTTATTACCTTCTTGCCATTTAAGGACTGGGTATGGTTTTCTTCTCTTTTTCTGATTTTTGTTTTCCTTGCAGGTTTCACTTCTGATCACATTGAATCACGGTTAACTGTACACCTGATCAACCTTATGCTTGGTCTTTTATTGATTTTCATCCTTAATAGACTATCTATGCCCGTTCCATATTATCCAGTTTTAGTGGTAGCTTTTGTAATAATTGCCGGAAGATTCCTTATGAATTTCAGAAGCCGTGATCGTGATTAAGTCGTTACAATCTGCGGAAAACACCAGCCTGTTTACTTAGAGGTAAAGGGGCCTTGAAAACGCCGATCACTCTCTTTATCCATTCTTCCTGCTGTTTGTATAGTCAATGTGCAAGAATGGAATCCCGAAGATTTGCATGTAGTGAATGGCGGTAAGAGAACCAGTCTGTTTCTCTTCAATCAGGAATGATTCGGATAATGGCAGCTTGAAGAGTGATTTGCCGTTGTATGGGAAAAAACAAGCCGCATATTGCTGATCATTTTTTTAGAAACTGGACGGATTTCAACTTTATACTGGCAATATCCTCAGTTTATAGAGCCAAATTAAAAAAGAAGGAACGTTTTCCTTAGTTTCTGTCTTTATCACTTTTCCAGTGCCTTCATTTAAACATGGCAGTTTTTCTATGAAGATGTGGATACAGTATTAGGGACGGTGCCTATAATTGTTTTTTGAAATCATCAATCCATCTTATATCTGCACAAACATTTTTGTTTACTTCAGCCCAGTGGTGAATGAATCTTTCTTTATCCTTTGCCCATTCCGGATAGGCTTCTTTAAATCTGGAAATGAATTCTGAATTCCCGGCAAGGATTGCGTGATCTTCATGAGATACCTGTAATCCCCATTCTCCGTGTATAGAATAAAGAGAATTCTCGACCACAAAAGGAATGGATTGATAGTCTTCGTAGTCAATATGACTCTCGATCACCCAATGCTGCGGTGCCAGCTCGGAGTTAAAGTCGTGCGAGAGAATAAAACAATCACCTTCCGACTCAGAGCCGAAAAATGTTCCCTCTCCAAAGGATTTAATTGTTTTCATAAGGGCAGCAAACTGATTTTTGGCCAGATAGTACCCGTCAGTTGGGAAGATCAGCACTTTTTCGGTAAGAGTTTCTTGAAATGGATCACCAAATGGGTCTGATTTAATAAATACTTTATGGAATGCATCCTTTAACCGGGAAATATCTTCGGCGTTTTGTAATCTCTTCATTTTACCCCTCTATCCCTAAAAACTTAGCTTTTGAAAGTGTATATTCATGATTGAAATTATACTATTTTTCTATTATTAAAAAGTAATTCCGTTCGAAACAGAAGCAAAAATGAATACATAGCAAAAAACGCGAATCTCGAAGGTTTCGCGTTTTTTACTATGATTTTGAAGCAGCTATTTCATATTCCCGCCAAAAGTAACCGTATCCTTCAATTTATTCCCGTCTTCCATCGAGTTCTTACTGGCCATCTTTTTCACGAATTCCTTCACGGTTTTAAAGTTGAAGCCGGACTCCCAGTATTCAGCGATTTCAGGTGTCACTTTAATCAGTACGACATCTTCGTCTTCAGCAGACGTGTTCAGTACTTTTTCCACCACAAAATTCAAGTATTCCTTCTTCTTCTCTTCGTCCTGGACACATTCAGCCGTTCCGCTGATCGAGACGTAGGAACTGCCTGCGTAGGCGAGGTTCACAGCAGGATTGTTTTGAATATCTCTGTATTTCTCTGTAACTTTTTTGGTGATAAACCAAATCTCTTCCTGCTCCATCCTCACTTCCTGCGTCTGCATCGGCCGCGACATCAGCCTGCCTTCCGGGGAAATGGTCGTCAGCATCGCTACCTACTCATCCTTGATCAGTTCTTTAATCTTTTTAAGGGTTTTTTCGTTTTCTGATGTATCGATTGACACTACGGTTTCCTCCTCATCAGTTGCTTTACTTTTTCCTTTCCCTGATCGGTGCTTTAGTACACCCGGCAGTGAGAGGCCCCGATGATTAGAAATGTGGAAATAAAGGAAATACGGTTTACAGAAATGATTTATCTATAGGGGGCTCACCATGAAATTCGCAGAAGTAGGTTTCGTCATGCTGGCGGCTATATGCTGGGGCATAAGCGGAGGAATTGCAGATATCTTAATGAACAAGGGCTGGGACCCGATTGTCATATCCTTTTACCGGGGAGCTGTTGGGTTTCTATGCTTTTTCGTGTGGATGATCTTCCGCTTTAAACAAAACCGGGGGACCTCTGCCCGCTTATACTTATGGTCGGTGCTCGCCGGTATCGGTGTGGCCGGTAACTTTGCTTTTTATTTTCTAAGCATCCAGGCTTCAAGCGTTGCTGTCGCCGCTACATTAATGTACACCGCACCCGTTTTCGTTCTGGTCATCTCCTTTTTATTACGGATCGAACGATCGACTTGGTTTAAATGGGGGTGTATTGCTGGTGTACTCGCAGGGATCATCCTGCTTACAGGGGCGTACAACACCGAAGCACTTTCAGTCAGTTTTCTGGGAGCCGCAACGGGACTCGCTGCCGGCCTTTCCTATGCGTTGTTTATTTTCGGTTTTAAAAATGCCTCTTCGATCGGCAAGCCGCAGACAACGTTACCCATCGCGTTTTTTTCTCTTTGTCTCATCCTTTTTCTATTCATGGATAAAAAAGAAGCAGCAGCCGCGCTGACATCAAGTGATATCGGATGGCTGCTGCTATTAGGACTCGTAGGTGCCGGCATCTCATTCATATTGTACGTAATCGGCATTCGATCAACCGAGGCATCAACCGCCTCGATGGTCGCTATGGTCGAACCGGTGACCGCTTCTTTATTTGGTGTCCTGCTTCTAGGGGATCAGCTGGCAGCTGTTCAGGTTGTTGGGATGGCGGTTATTTTGGTTACGATTACGGTACTTAGTGTGAGGCAGTCGTAGTTACAAGAGAACCGTCCCTGTGCTTCCAATTTGTCCGCATACTGTGTGCAGTGCGAGAAACTAGACAGTCTAAAAATACTTTCAAGCCGTGCTAGTCCCTCCTGCATGTACATAAGAATAGTAGGTACCGTTAGAATGGAGGGACAAGACTTAAAGATACTCTTTCTTGAAAGTCACCCGATGTGGATTTATGGCCTGCCGAACGGATTCAGGGACACAGGTCATACGGCTATCATATCAGGGCCTATTAGTATTGAAATGAAAGGATTTCACCGATGATCGAAGAGGTGAAACCTGATCTTATTGTATTGAAGGGCTGGACAGAGGACCACTAGGCGGCAAAGCAGCTATGGATTCGAAGTGCTGTGAAGAAGGCGAATATCCCGCTTGTCTATTGGGAAACGGAGGATCCTCCTCATACGAAGAATTTTACCCTGCCGCTGATCAGCAGAATGAAGCCTGATCTTGTTTTCACGGTTACTCCTTCTTTAATAAGCACCTATGAAGCGCAAGGGATAAAGGCGGCTCACCTGGATTTTGGCTACCATGACAGCATCCATCACCAGATTCCGCCTCTATCAGAATACAGCAGTGACATTGCAGTGGTGGCAAACGCCTATCCGAAGTTCATTAAAAATGAGCCGAACGGATACCGTGCTTCTTCCCTGCAGACGCTGATTGCGCCTTTACTGCAAAGAGGGATCCGCATTGACTTCTGGGGAAAAGACTGGGAGCAGATGGAGAACTATGTAGGAAAGAAGATTCCAGATGAATGGATTCATGGATATGTGGATTACCGGGATGCCCATAAAATCTACAGCTCGGCAAAAATCGTCATCGGTCTGCAAAACTGCGAAGATCAGCTTACCCAGCGCACCTATGAAATTCTTGGTTCAGGAGGAGTGCTGCTAACCAATGATACACCTGCAGTAAGGGGAAAATTTATACCTGAACAGGACTTGATCGTTTCAGCCTCCCCCATGGAAACCATTCAAAAGGTTGAATCCTATTTAGCGAACCCGATAGGAAGGGAACTAGTCCGGGCAAACGGCCGAAACGCCGTCAAACTAAATTCGTACCAGCAGCGGGCGGAGGAAATGCTGCTGCATGCAACAAGCAGGGGGATTCTGAAGGCCGCGCCAAAATCACCAGAAGGCGGAAGGTGGATTCACTATGAAACCTCCAGTATTCATCGGGTAATGCCGGGTGAAACCTTATTGGGAATTTCGATTAAGCATAACATTCCCCTATTAGAAATGATGAAAATGAACGGTTTACTTTCTGACAAGATTTATGAAGGGCAAATCCTTAAAATCAAAGAAAAGAATTCAGCTATTATTCCCCGGGCGTTGAATTTGCGGCTAAAAAAGGGCAATGAGTTATTGTAGGAAGGCTTTGTTGCAATAGTAAAAAACGCGAAATCTCAAAGGTTTCGCGTTTTCAGGTTCTATTAGGTGACTTTACTAGACGCAGCAGCTAGTTCGTATTTCCGCCTTGCCGTCATCACTGAATGTTTGCCGGCTATTTTTTCCACGATTTCCTTAACGGTTTTAAGGTACTTACTCAGTACCTCTCCCTTAAATCCACATACCCCTCAATTTCCTTCCAGTACTCCTTCTCATTTTCAGGAATAGGAGTCCAATCTTTATCCGGCCAATGATTTTGGACGTCCTCGAAGTTTTTACCCTTTAAGTATTCATAATCTACAGTGCAGCCCTGCTGTTTTCTTAATGGCTTTGTAAAGATGTAGCCATCGGAAACTTCCTTGAGGGTGAAATTTTCATAGGGAATAGAGTTGTAACCATCATCGGGAATTTCGCCCATAACCGTGTTCATTAAGTCAAAGCCAACGGGTTGATAGTCTAATCTCTCCATAACCGTTTCAATCGTTTTTATTCCCTTTGTGGCATGAGGAAGCAACGTGTTAATATGTATAGCAGGCTGATGGATGAGCACATTAAATATCTTTGAACCGAATTTTTCATGTAATCTGTTCCCGAACCCGCCTCCCTGGAGAGAGTAGAACTCGTCTGCATTACTGTCAACGACGGGAAATTTGAATTTTGTGTAGGCGTGTGGTGTCCCAGTTAGTACTAAAAGCTTTTCCCCTTTGGACAGTATTTCTCTTTCAACAAGGTTTGCCCTGAAGGCCAGGATATTTCCTTTATGAAAGACCTTCTTTAGGCTTGTGGGGGTTCTCATACCAGAATAACCTTCCCAGTTATACATATAGCTGAGGTTTAAAATTCTAAATTTTCTTTCGCCCTTTGGCAGGGACTTGTTCAATTTCCAAGCAGCTTTATAGATGTCAGCGTATTCTTTATAAGCCCATCTAACGTTGTAGTTAAACAACAAGCGTCTTGCTTCCGTCTCATCATATTCTTCACTGGTAATCAGCCTGTCTAAGTCAGCCTGATCTTCGCTGGCCCCAAACTCCATCCCAAAGGTATACACGCCCGACTGATATAATTGAGGAATAAGGGAAATTGCCAGATCAAGGGTATTTTTTACAGCATGGTCTTCCCCTAACAATATCACCTCATGCTCCTCAAACTTGCTTAGGATATACTGCTCCGGGGTTAAGAAGTTTTCTTTTAAATAACTAATATATTTTTCCATATTTTCACCATCCATTTTAGAAAACTTTATCATCATGCGGTTAAATCTTTTACGTGAGCTGCGAACGTAAAGTTGGAATTCAGCTTTACAGATTGAGTAAGGAAGAAGATTCATGATGCTTAATTTATAGCCTTAGTTTAAGGGATTCTCTACAAAGATGGTTTAAGATTATTAAGGGGAAAAGTGCTCTTTTTTGATATTTTTCCAAGCGGAGTACGACTGAGGACTGTTCCATTTTACAAGGAGGAAAAATCTTTTTTCTAGGAAAAAGGGAAGTCCGTATTCTTAATCGGACTTCCCTTTTCCTTCGTTGAGCTTATTTGTTTATTGCACTCAAATAAAGATTCAGCGAGTCTTCCGCTTCAATAGCTACCAACTCAACAAAATCACCATATGCTTTCTTCGTATGCGCTTTATCCAATGCTTCATAATAAGCCAAGCGATTTTCCATCTTGATTACAATTGGAGGAAAGCCATCCTTCATCAGTTCCAGATTTAACAGCAGCCTTGATGTCCTGCCATTTCCATCGATAAACGGGTGAATTCCAACAAAGAGGGCATGCAGCATGGCTCCTCGGGCAATCGGATGCAAGCTTTCTTTTTGTGCTTGTTCGTACCAGCTCATCAGCTGCTCCATCTCCCCTTTTATGAGAAAAGGTGCTGGGGGGATATGTTGAGCACCAGAAATAAAAACCTGCTGATCTCTATACACACCTGCATATTCATCATCAATGCCTTTCAGGACAAGACGATGCAAGTTTTTAATTGGCAAATCCATTGAAAATGTCATAGAGAACAGCAAAATAGTTCCATAGCATCAGCCCGAGCAAGCGAAGAACTAATTGCCTTTTCAAAAAAGAACCAAACATGAGCCCCTTCGTTCATTGTGATACGGCAGCCCGAGACCTTTACAGGTAACAAAAAAACGTTCTCATAAGTGAAAGAACGCATTCTATATAATTTACGATATATGTTGTATATCCTTGTCTAGTTTTTTTATTGTTTTAAAGACATAACCCTTAAATTTTTTTTCAATCGCTTCATCATCTAATTTACTTATGTTTTTTATATTTACTACATTAATCAAAAACTCTTTCTTTTGATTAATTGTATATTCATCAAAATTCGGTATGTATTTACTTGATGATCTTTTGTAAATTATTTCATGATAAGTCTTTACAAACTTCTTAATTGTTTTGGGGCTAATATGATTTATATTAAACCTTTTAAATTGTTTTTCTATAAATCTGTCTAATTTATACAAAACTTCTATATCGTCAATTTGAGAATAGAAAAAAACCCACCCATACTTTTTACCGTCTATTATTCCGCCTGTTATTTTTAAGTTTAAGCTCCAGACAAACTCACTAGATCTTGTGAAGTCGGAGTATTTATATTTTGTAAATACTTCGATTAAGGATTTCTCTAGCTTATAAATATTCTCTTTCCTCACACCTATTTTTTTATTGTTAAATCTATAACCCAAAAAAGAAAATTCATCAGTTAAATAACCGTAAACATTTTTATCAGTATTAATACTTAATTGTAATTCTTGTATCTCGGATTTTAATTGCTTCTCTATTTCTTCTTTGTCTTTAACATTACAAATAATTAAAATGTCATCCACATACCTAAAATAACCACATTTTTTTTGATTTGAGTATTCATAATCTAATTGATTCATATATATATTAGCTAAAATGTTAGATATTGACAAACCTTGTGGAACACCAAGATAATTCTGATCGTAAGGTTTTTTTGTGTTCGAACTAATAGTGGGTGTTTTGATAGCTTTGGTAACAAGATTAATTATTTCTTTTTTTCTGATTCTTTTTCTAAGTTTTTTAATTAATAATTCATGCGAAATATTATCATAAAATTTCTCTATATCTATTTTAATAAAGTAATTATAATTTGAATTATTTAATGATGATTTAATATTATAAATAACTGTTTGTACAATTTCATTCTTAATTTCTTGACTGTAAACTTCTGATAACAAAGAATGAAGAATGGACATTGTTAATTTATCTCTTAGCGTGGGGACTGAAATTATTCTTGGATATTTGCCTTTTCCTTTATTTATTAACTTTTCCTTATAGGGGATAAAACTATATGTATTATTATTCACTTTTCTATGTATGATAGCAGAATACATATCTATATTTTTTTCAAAGGATGCGTCGTTTACACCATCAATTCCTGTAGACGGCTTTAGTTTATTTTTCTCTTCATAATAAGCCTTAATATTTTTTAGTTTATATAATTGATTAAATATCTTAAAAGCACTCATTTTGTTACTACCCCAATAAAGGGTATTAATGGTATTAAAACCAAAGACAATATTAGTAAAATATAACCTATATTAAATAGATAATATTTCACAAAATGAGTCCAATGTCTGTACTCTTTGGTATTAACCTGAAATTTAAGATAATCATACGCGCTATGATTTTCAACATCATCAAGAATTTTTTTGTAGTTAGTTCTTATATTATCAAATCTAGTTCTAGCATTTTCTTTTTCTAAAATTAATAAATCATTTTTCAGAATTTCCAAGTCACCTAATAATTCGTCTAATTCTATGTAACAAGTTTTCAAGTTTGAAATTCGTTCTTTATAATTCAATGAATTAACCCCAATTGTTCCTGCAAATAAAAATAAAGATGCAATTATTGTTATAAAAGAAAAGTAATCACTTTCATTACTAGAAAACAATGTCCATATTGAAATACTTAAGATCACTAAAGTAAAATAGTTTATTAAAATTTGAGTTAATAGATTTGTCACAATAAGTCTCTCAGACGAATTGATTCTGCATTTTCGAGTTATCCATACTTTATTAGATAAATTTTCAATCATTTTTTCATTCACAATGTTCACTTCCATAATTAGCGTAATTGAGACCCCTAACTCATTTACATTATCATCTTTAAAAAAGACCAAAGTACACAAAAAACTTTTAAAGGATATGTACATCCCCGTTAATTAGCCACATTCCAATTAGGAACCTTCTGTTAAAGAAACCAGAATAGGGGTCTCAATATAAAATTACCACTTTTGTTACATTATGTAAATATTAAGTGTGGACTCCTGGAAATTCGTACTCCCCGCTAATTAAAGCATATATTTCTACAGATTCGTTAACCGGATCAAGCAGCCAGTACTCTTTTACTCCCGCTTTTTAATATAGCTGTAATTTCTTCTAACGATACATCTTAATCGAAGCTGGTGAGAGGATTTCGATAACCATATCAAGTGCTCTATTGCACCCCTTGTCATTGAACTTTTCACTATCACAAACAATCGATAAATCAGGCTGAACAACGTTTATTAGCTCATCGTCCCTTTTGTTTTCTACTAGTAAGCGCACATCGAATGGCGCGAAAAATAATTCAATTCTTTACCCGCAGGAAAATAGAAAAAGCTGTTAAGAGCTCCCGCAGATTCTGCTGATGCCGGCGTGAAGGAGCAGGAGACATATTAAACATTTCCCATCAACTAACTCGAACCTTTCTCCTTCATCCATGTTAGGTAATCAGCATACGAATAATTTTCATTAGGAATAATTCATGATTCCTTTCCTCCACAAAAAATATTCATTATTTCTATTCTTAAAAAACATGAAATTCCAAGAGGTTTCGGTTGGTGTGAACGAGATCATTGTCCGCCCCACTAAGCAGTGGTAAATACAAGCAGATTGAAAATCATTTTACAGAGAGGAAACTATTATAAATACCTTTATTTATTAAAAAAACCCGGAAAATCATGCCGGGTCTTTCCTTTCAAGCTGCTTTTGATTTCTTTTCAGTCCCTCCATATGTCCACTTTCTCCAGACAAATTCAAGCGGACCTTGATTGAACTTTTTAAGAATGGAGTAGCTGAGTACAACCTGCACGGTGTAGATCACAATGGCGATTCCGACTCCCTGCGTTTTTGATACGCGGCCAAAAAGTCCGAAGCCATAGCCGTTAAAAATGATCACCGCAATAATGGATTGCATGAAATAATTGGTCAGCGCCATACGGCCGACTGATGCAAAAGGCATGAGCATCTTTTCAATAGAAGCTTTACGAGTCGCTAGAACAATAAATGCCACATAGAACAGCATCAGAAGCGGTCCGCCGAGCATATTTAAGCCTTCCGCTACAGGAGTAGTTACGTACAGCGGCCAGTCAAATAAATTATATTTCACTGCTTCAGAAAGACCGACGAGCGGTGCCCCAATGCCAAGCCCGAGCCAAAAAATCTTCTTCCATCTCTTGATATTGCCCTCGATATCCGTAAACATCCCGGTTTTACCGAAATAAAGACCGATTAAAAACAGCGGCAAAATCGTCGGGACCAGTAAAAAAACCTGGAAGAAAACAAACAGAACCTCGTTAGAAAATCGATACTCAAGTATTTCTCCGTAACTGCCTGCTGCCATCACAGATGCTCCTGCGAGTTCTTCTGCCTTAAGGGATTCAACGGTTTCAAATCCTTCCGAAATCATATATTCCGTACCCCAGCCGCTGCCGATCAGTAAAAGGGTAAAAAGCAGACTGCCAGCAATAAATAAGGCAACTCCCCAGATTTTTATGACCTTAGGCGAACGGTGAATAAAGAGCGGCAGCAAGAACCCTGTAATGGCATAGGTATGAAGAACATCTCCCGACCATATAAACACAAGGTGAAGAATTCCAAGAAACAGTAAAAATACAAGACGCCGCATAAACATTTTTGTTGCCGGCAGATTTCGCTGCATTAAGCGGGTGTAAAAAATATAAAAGCCCAGTCCAAATAACATCGAAAACATCGGATAAAATTTACCGTCAACAAGCACCGCAGTAAGAATGGTCAGGACACTGTTCAAACCGCCCTCCGGCAGACTCTCCCCTTCTACTAAACTGGTCATACTATTAAAAGCAGGGGTCTTAAAAAAAATCATGTTTGCTATTAAGATTCCAAACAACGCAAATCCTCTGATCATATCCAGTGTGTGGATGCGATCCTTCATTGAAATCGAACTCATTTTACCATTTCCCTTCTTATTCCTTAAAAATAATCTTACACGAAAACCTTAAAGTTGGCTTCCTTGTATCTATAGTAAAAGGAGAATAAGGAAAAGTCGTAAAAATCCGCTGAACTGTACCAATACTGCTCAAATATATATTAATGAAGCTGAAGTATACGATTTCCAGCCTCAATCGTACGATTAAAACCTTTTTGATTCCTGTATCTCTTCCAGCCGTGAAAGGATTTGGATTTTTTTTGCTAAGGAGAGTTATAGGGCGGCTGATAAAGAAATTCAAAACCATCCCGGCATATTAGCAGTACTTGCGGGTTTTATCCCTTTGTACCGGGTTGGTTTAAAATGCCCGTGCACAAGTAAAAGCGTTGACTCTCTGTTCTATCTGTTATACTATGTGTATAACAGATAGAACAGAGAGAAGGTGTCTCAATTGCTCTTTTCACTTAATTTCGAATCAAATGACGCCATTTATTTACAAATTGTGAAACAAATCATTATTGGCATTGCTAAAGACGAGCTGCGTCCTAATGATCCGCTGCCGTCTGTCCGCTCCTTAGCCTCAGACATTGGGGTCAACTTACACACAGTGAATAAGGCGTACCAGCAGTTGAAACAGGAAGGGTATATTCAGATTCACAGGCAAAAGGGTGTTGTGATTCATCCTGAGGGAGTACCGAAAGCAGACAGCGAATATAAGGAAACGCTAAAACAAACGCTGCGCCCAATAATAGCGGAGAGCCTGTGTAAGGACCTATCACACGAGTCCATTGCAGCCTTGTATCAAGAAGTACTGGATGAATTTCAAAGTGAGGAGGATAAAAAATGACTCTCAATACACTCAGTGTTGTTTTATCAGTTGTTTTGTTGCCTATTGCGCTTATCTTAACGTGTATTCCCCATTTAACACGGAAGACGGAAAGTTTCGGGGTGTCGATTCCTGAGATGGTTTATGATATGGAGTCCATACAAATGATCAGGAAACGGTATGTCCGTTCTATGCTTTTTGTCACTGTTATTTCAGTTGGGGGATTCATTTGGACTGGATCCATGCTGACTGCAAATGAAGAATCCTTAAGTATAACATTTGCCGCCTTCACTTTGCTTCTAATCATTATTTCATTTGGCGTCTATTTGAAATTTCATAACGAAATGAAGCGAATAAAAAAAGAGTCCAATTGGACGCATGACAGGACACAGAAGGTTCTAGTGCGCACAGATTTTCGTGAACAGCAGCTTATTTACTCAAACGCCTGGTATGCCATTCCATTCGTGATCACGCTGGTGACTGCTTTGCTTACTGCGCTGTTTTATGACCGGCTGCCAAATGTCCTGCCGATGAAAGTAAATTTTGCGGGAGAAGTGACCCAGTCGGTTGAGAAAAGCTATCGCACTGTCTTTATCCTACCAATCATTCAGTCGTATCTCATCCTGCTGTTCATCTTTATCAACACGATTATTGCAAAAGCAAAGCAGCAGTTGAATGCAGAGGATCCAGAAAAATCTTATAAACAGGTTACCTTGTTCCGAAGAAGATGGTCACTCTTTCTCCTCTTTACGTCAACCCTCTTAACGATGATGTTTTCATTTATCCAATGGAGCTATTTCCAGCCGGCAAATCAACATTTGGTTACCATAGTGAGTTTAGTATTCAGCGGGATCATTATGTCAGCCGCGATTGCCCTGTCATTTTCGACAGGACAAGGGGGAAGCCGCATTCAAACGGGTGGAGGAAGACCATCAGCAGATTCCATTAATCGAGATGATGATATCCATTGGAAACTTGGTCAAATTTACTATAATCCAAATGATCAAGCATTATTTTTGGAAAAACGCTTTGGGATCGGCTGGACAGTTAATTTTGCGAGGCCGGCAGCATGGCTGTTAGTAATCGGAATTATTGCAACAGCAGCTGGTATCCCTATACTTCTTATGTTGTAAAGAAAAGCTTGCCAGTTAGGATTGTACTCTACAAGATGAGGTGAACACATGCAAGAATTCAGAAACCCATGGCGCTCTTTTATCATTTTTCTATTAGTTGGTGTACTGGCAGTCCTTTCCCTGCTGCCCATGCAGATAAAACTTCTTCCCCGGCAGCTGGAGGAGCTCGGAGTTCCCTTAGAACTTCCAGTTGAAACAATGGCACTCCTGACTCTCCTTAACCCTCTGCTGCTTATTATCGCCGGCCTTCTCATTGGTCATTTTTTAGCTGAAAAAACGGGATTCCATTCTTTTATCTATGAAAAAGATCGATATGGCAAGCCGTTGTTCCAACGAGTAAGAGGTATCTTTAAGATTTCCGCTCTTTTAGGGGTGATGGGCGGCGTCCTCATAATAACGGTAGACACCATACTACAGCCTTTTCTTCCAGAAGCCCTGCACTTATCAAATGCGGAAGCTTCTTTAGGAGTATTTGACCTCGCTACACGATTGTTGTACGGAGGGATTGCTGAAGAACTTATGCTTCGCTGGGGGGTCATGACTTTACTCGTCTTTAGCCTTTGGAAAATCTTTCAACGGAGCAAAAATCAACCCTCATCAATTATTGTATGGATGGGTATCTTCATTTCTGCTCTGCTTTTTGGATTAGCTCATTATGGAGCAACGGCCTCAGCTGCAGACATGACACCCCTTATATTTGCCCGAATGATTTTTTTAAATGGGTTGGTCGGGATCATCTATGGGTGGCTATATTGGAAAAAGGGGCTGGAGGCTGCAATGGTTGCGCATATGGCTACTCACATAACTTTTGTACTGTTATCAATTGCCACTTCATTAATTTGAACATCTACTTTAAAAGACCAGTCCGCTTATATATAGAAAAAGGAAATAATTAGATGAAAAACCGATTCCGCAGAAAACCACAAAAGAGAAGCCTTTCAAGAGTTCATAAACTCTTGAAAGGCTTTTCAATTTAATAAACGATGTTCTCAAACCCTATCATGAAAGGGTTAGGGAACCATTGCTTTGTTTTCTTTTATTACGACCGCCTTATAAGCATGAGCAGGGTTCTTCTGCTGCTTTGGAAGCACGAGGACCGTCCCCGTGCTTTTACTAACGTTCAAGATTTTTGTTTAATCATTCGTGCGCGGGAGCACAATGTGAAAGACGTCATTCATCGTGATGACACCGATGAACTTAGGACCATCCATAACCACAGCCAGCTGTTCGCTGGACCGCCGCATGTTTGTAAGAGCTTCATATAAAAGTGTATCCGGCTGCAGAACGAACGAAGGGCGTGCCAGTTCTTTTGCCGGCCGGTCCGCTGGCTCAAGCAGCGTATCGCGAACATGAAGGACTTTAGGGGGACCTTCATCCTCTGCCATAATAAGGATGCGTTTATGACCTGTACGTTCAGTGGCTTTCTGGACATCCTGTGCTGTGGCATCTGATTCCACCGCTGTTGCAGATGTTTTTTTCGGAAGCAAGTCAGCTACACGTAAGGTTTCCAAATCAAGCGCGCCTGAAATGGGCTTGCGGATGGACGCGTCCAATGCGCCTACATTAGCTGAGTGATCCACGAGGTGGCGAATGGTTTCAATATCCTGCCCGCCAACCGCAGCGGAATCGACAGGTTCCACGCCCGATGCCTTCACTAGACGATTCGCTATCCTATTTACCCATAATAGCAGCGGGCGGAACAGCCAGATAAACATCCGGGCAGGGGAGCCAACCAGAATGGCCGAGGCCTCAGGGTGGGAGATCGCCCAGGATTTTGGCGCCATTTCACCAATTACCAGATGCAGAAACGTTACAACCAGCAAGGATAGGAAGAAAGACGTTCCATCCGTCAGCCAGGATGGCAGCCCTGTTTCAGCGAAACCCGCTGAAAACCAGGCATCCACCGCCGGTTTAGTCACTGCTCCAAGGGCAAACGTACATACTGTAATCCCTAACTGCGCACCTGCCAGCATGATAGTAAGTTCATTCACTGATTTTAAAGCAGCACGGGCGCCGCGGCTGTTAACCGCTGCCTCCTCTAGTCGATGGCGCCGGGCACCAAGGAACGCAAATTCCATGATGACGAAGAATGCACTTATGAGAATGATGATTATTGTCACTGGTATTATCACTAAGGGGTTAGTCATTATTCCCCCTCCTTACCTGCTTCAATTCAGGATCACTATCCATTTCTGAATCATCTATTGTGAGGTTGACCAAGGTCGGCACCCATCTGTCAACTTCGATGATCCGTGCTGCTAAGTAACGGCGAACGGGTTCCTCTTGAACGAGATCACCCGGGTCATGTGGCAGCTCAACCGTGATTGTTTCATCGACAGCCGGAAGATGCCCGCACTGTGCAATGAGCATTCCAGCGATTGTTTCATAATCGCCTCGCGGCAGATGATAACCGATTTCGCGTTCGGCCTCATCGATGTGAACATCCCCACTCATCTGCCATGAAGCTTCCCCTTGCGGTTCGACGACCGCAGGTGAGTCACTGTCGTGCTCATCTGAAATTTCACCCACCACTTCTTCAGCCAAGTCTTCCACTGTCAATACTCCTGTGAACCCCCCATACTCATCTATGACACAAGCAAGATCGTTATTTGATTGCTTCATAGCTTTAAGTGCCTCCGGGAGTGACATTAAAGTCGGGACTACAAGCGGATGTTTCATAATCGCAGTGACAGGTTCATCTTGAGCCGAAGATGAAGCCAATAAATCGCAAAGATCTACAACGCCAATTGGTTCATCCTCGGAATTAATAACTGGATAACGGGTATGTTCCTTAGCCATCAAGGATCTAATCTTCCCGATGGTCATGTCCGGACCAACAGACTCTGTGCGGGAACGGGGTGTCATTGCGTGCTCGGCGTTGCGCTGCGGAAAGTCCAGGATTCGATCCAGTACAAGGGACAGGTCCTTTGGCAAATCCCCGCTTTCACGGGAATCGGCCACAATGTGCTCAAGGTCACGAGCGTTGGCACTGCTATCGATGTCATGAACTGGCTCGATTCTTAAAAGCTTTAGAAATTTATTGGCTGCCTGATCGAAAATCTTAATTAACCATCCGAAAACCATAAGGTAAATATTCGTTGAATGGGCAAGATTGCGGGCCAACGGTTCAGGATTGGCAATCGCGAGGTTTTTAGGATACAACTCACCAAAGATCATCTGCACAACTGTCGACACCGCCAAAGCGAGCACAGTGCCAACCGAGATACTGACCGCAGCAGGCACTCCAGCTCCATCAAGCAGCACGCCTAAACTCTTTCCAACAAGAGGCTCGGCAACATACCCAACAAGCAGTCCTGTAACCGTGATACCCAGCTGAGATCCAGAAAGCATAAATGATGTCCGCTGTGTGACCGCCAATGCCCGTTTAGCTGCACGATCGCCTTGATCGGCCAGTGCGCTTAACCTGGCACGGTCGACAGACATATAAGCAAACTCTTGGGCGACAAAATAACCATTTGCAGCTATGATAGCGAGAATCACGATGATGCCGAGAAGTAAAGTCAGCGCAGCTGCTAACATAAGCAATCTATAGCCTTACTTAATAAAATTGGCTGGATACAATGATTTGGATTTCCGGCAGATGGACTGTCGCTGCTCAGTTCTAAGCCACCGGCTTCACTATTTGTTGACTGCATTAATTGCTTGCTCATTATTTTTTCCTCCATCGTGTAGCTAATTTTTTTCAATCGTACATAAAACTAACTACAAAAGCAATCAATCAGGTCTTGCACCTATTTAGACCGGCATTCTTCTGCACTCGTCCATAACGGAGAAACCATGCGTATTTCCCTATATTACAACCAGCAGAACACCACTTTCATCCGTTTCAAATTTAGCAGCAGCTAGTCAAGAAAAGGGAGATAAGGTATTAGCAGAGGGGTTGAAGCTAAAGGGTCTTTCTCATCCTAATCTTATTCAAATATATGATATGGGCCGTATTGATGGATATTTCATTATTGAAATGGAATATTTCGAGGGCCATCCCTTATCCCATGAGTTAACAAGCACTGGCATATCCACTCTTCGTACTTTCCAAACAGTGTATGAAATATTCGAGAGAATCTTATATGGCTTAGAATTCATGCACAACTTGAAGATAGCTCATGGTGATATTAAACCGGATAACATATTAATTAAAGATGAGCAAGTGAAGATTACAGATTTTGGGACAAGTCGTTTGGTTGAAGACATTTTTGTTAAGACAATTGATGGTGCAGGAACTTATGCATATATAGCACCAGAAGTAGCTAATTCAAAAGAAAGATATTTAAACTCGGATATCTATTCACTGGGAGCTGTTCTATATCAATTCCTTACAGGGCAAACACCACATAATACTTTTCTAGATGTTATTCATAATAAGCCATTTCAACGTCCAAGAGAATTAAATAAATCCATACATGAAAATATAGAGAAAGTAACCCTTAAAGCTTTAGCACGTAATCCAGAAGAACGTTATCAGACAGTCACCGAGCTAAGGAACGATTTTAAACGGCCGTAGAAAAGCACCTCAAGCATGAAACACAAGAAAAGTATGTACCAAAAGCCACCCTTGTTGAAAAAAGGGATGCTCTAGAATTAGCAATAACTAATTGTAAGTTAGGGAAATATAAGCTTGCAGAAAAGATTCTTCAAACGGAGATTGCAAATAATCACGTATATCCCGACTTGCTTCTTCAGTTATCCTTCGTTTACTTTAAAACAGAACGTCGTTTTGAAGCGTTAAAAACTATAGATAGTATTAATGTAAATGCCGTTGAAGAGACCAGAAGAGGGAACTTTATTGTCTCGTTGAAAGAATTAAAGGCAAGAATCTTATTCTCAATTAAAAAATTTGAAGAAGCTCTGAAAATCTATCAACAATTAGCACAACAGCAACCTATATCTATAGATTATCGCTACCGTTTAGCAATATGCTATGGTCTTTGTAATCAGGAAGATAAGGCAATTAAAATTTTAGAGGATATAAATCAAGAAACACCGGGAGTTTGGGTAGTAGTTAAAAAGTTGGGTCTGGCTTATGAGCAAAAAAGAGAGTATGAAAAAGCTAGGGGATACTTTAAATATGCTCATCGACTAAAGCATGATGATCAAGAGGTTAAAGATAAACTTGAGAAGTTCGATTTTTATTTATGAGTTGTTGCTAAAAAATGAAGTATAAATAACTAAAGATTAGAAACTTAATTGGCCGAGGCATTACTAGAGAATAGTACTGCCTTTTTCGTTATTCCTAACGGATAAATTATTAGGAATGGAACAAAAATGAGTAATAAAAAACAATTATTTCTAAACGGTGTATTGGTTTTTCAGCATTGGTGATTAAAGAACTAATCTGACGATAATTGTCCCCTATATACTGGTTGACAGAACTTTATCTCTATCATGACTAACTAAGTTTGTATGATTAATTTTGTAGGCGAGGTAATTTCTCTCAAAAATTTTATTTTGAGTAGCCCTTCTTTTCTTACTAATAAAGGAATTTCAAAAAATATGTCGAAGTATATTATACAAAAAACAAACAAGGGGTTCAGAGGATATGCTAAGTTGGGATATGTTGTTATGTTCAGAAAGACAAAGAAGGACCACGACGGATAATTTGCCACATAGAAATGAATTTGATAAGGATTACGAACGTATTATATATTCTTCTTCATTAAGAAGATTGCAAGATAAAGCTCAAGTGTTTCCTTTACAGAGAAATGATTTTACAAGAACAAGATTGACACATTCATTAGAAGTTGCTTCTCTAGGTCGTTCATTGGCATGGAGTATAGGAGAATGGCTACTTAGAGAAAAGAAAGTGTTTACTGAATTTATGGAAGTTAAACAATTAGCATCTCTTGTTGAAGTTTCTTGTCTTGTTCATGATTTAGGAAATCCCCCGTTCGGACATTACGGAGAAGATATAATAAGAAATTGGTTTAAAAATTGGTTTAATAAACCTGAGTATAGAACAGCAGAAGTTCAATTTGGTAAGTTAACAGAACAACAAGAATGTGATTTCTCATTATTCGAAGGTAATGCTCAAGCGATAAGAATTTTATCTAGATTACAATTTCTAAACGATCAGTATGGAGCTAACTTTACATATGCTACATTAGCTACTCTAATGAAATATCCTTGGGCTTCCAATGATGCAAAAGCAAAGGAAAAGAAAAAATTCGGTTACTTTCAGTCTGAAAAAGATCTGTTTTTAAAGATAAAAGAAAATGTTGGAATTGATGGATGTAGACATCCAGCTACATTCTTAGTTGAAGCTGCTGATGATATGGCATATTTAACTGCAGATATTGAAGATGCTGTAAAAAAAGGTGTACTTGATTGGGAATTAGAATATCAAGAAATAAAAGCTATTTTTAACGAGAAATATCCTAAACTTTTTGAAAAGCTCGAGTCTTATAGAGAAGATGCACGAAACAATCAAGTTCCGGATAAGAATTTAATAGATGTACAGAATTTTAAAGTAAGTGTTCAGGGAATAATGTTTATGGAAGTTGTTGAGGCATTTAAAGAAAATTATGACGAAATAATGAAAGGTAACTTTAATGGTGAGTTAATTTATGTCTCAAAAGCAATGGATTTAGCAGAGTGCTTAAAAAAACTCGCAAGAAGGGAGGTTTTCTCTAACAAAGAAGTTTTAACTTTAGAGTTAGTGGGAGATAGAGTAATAACGGATTTGTTAACCCTTTTTGTAAATGCTGTAACTGACGTAAAATCAGTAGAAAAATCAAAAACTAAAAATGAAAAATTAATACACCTTATTTCAAAAAATTTTAAGCATATTCAAAAGATTGATGATGAGGGTAAACCATCCATTGCATTTAAAGATCTAAATTTGTATCATAGATTAATGTTGGTAACAGATTTTATCTCGGGTATGACGGATGGCTATGCTGTTAATCTCCATCAAGAGTTATTGGGAGTAAAGCTGCCATAAATTTAACGAAAGGCGATTAAGATGAGTAGACATGAGAAAAAAATTAGAAATCAACTCATTTTTCTTCTTGGAAAAAACCCAAATACACTAAGCTTTATTGAAGAGCTGACAAATGTAGGAGACCTTCTGTTTTTTGGAGGTTCAATAAGAGATATATGTTTTTTTCAAGAGAACCCACCAATGCCTAGAGATTTTGACATAGCCATAAATTTTAAAAATAGACATCTTTTTGATTCAATAATTAAAAAGTATAGTTATAAGAAGAATAGGTTTGGTGGATATAAGATTAATATATCAAACGTGGAGTTTGATATATGGGATCTAGAAAATACATGGGCTTTTAAATATACTAATCTATCCCCTAGTGAGGAAAACTTAGCAAAGTCTGTATATTTAAATATTGATGGTATTGTATACAATTTTAATAAGGCTTGGGTTTATGATGAAGATTTTAGAACTTCTGTAAGGGATTGTAAATTAGACATAACTCTTGAAGAAAATCCTCAAGTTGAATTAAATTTACTACGAGCTATAGTATTTAAAGAGAAGTATAAACTTAAATTTTCTAGTAGGTTAAAAAAAGTTTATAAAAATTATTTAAATGACAAGTCAGATAGATTAGTTGATAGTCTGTACGAATTACAACTTTCACATTATAAAGCTAACTATTTATCTAAGGAAGAAATAAGGTATGAACTAAATTATATTTAGACCATTGCTTTTATTTGGATATAAAATGGTGATAAAATCTTTTGAGCTAACGGTCACTTAAATATCCAAAAAAATTGGCTTTCTAGTGTTATAAATTTGGTAATTGGAGCAACATTAGGTGCATTATTATTTCATTATTTCTCGCTTATGTATCTATGGATATAACACCAAACAAAGGGTAATACAGTATGAAATATATTGTTACCTATAATCAACCTTTCTCTTATGAAGTTCACTATGCCAATACAATTGATGAAGCAAAGAAAATTATTGAAGAAATTTTCACTGATGTAGAGCGGAAAGATATTAGGGTATTTAAGGTTGAAGAGGAAATATGTATCGCTCACTTGTTTGATAAAACTGTACCCTCTTCTAATAAGTGCCAATAATTGATCTTTTATGTAATATCTTGTTTCATTTCTAAATCGGAAACCTTTTAAGGTTTCGCGTTTTTTTCTTTTATAACAGTATGAGGAGCTATTAAAAAATCGTACACCTCAGCACCTATTCATCGATGCAGATGGCAGGACATACTTGTGGTGAAGAATGCACTTGTGATAATAAGTGGACCTTTGTTATTGATGTAGGAAAATATCTAAAACTAGGGAAAAGAAAGCAGATTTGGAGAGATAACTTCGACACCAGAGATGAAGCAGAAGCCGCGGCAGCAGTATTAATTGAGAAAATCAAACAAGGTAAATTTCATATCGAAACTGATATGCTTTTCAAGGAGTACGTTGATGTATGGCTTGCGGAATACATTAAAGTTACCGCTCCAAAACCCGGTACTATCCGAATTAGAAAATACAGCATTGATAAATTTCTATCATTCTTCAATGGAATCAAACTAAAAAAAATCACTGAAGAAATGTATCAGGCTGTATTGGATAATTTAAAAGAGCAAGGCTTTGCAAGAGGCACAATTAAAAGTATTCATACCACTGGGAGACTCCTTTTCGGGAAAGCAGTTAAGAAAAAGCTGCTAAATGATAATCCGACCGCAAATGCTTATATTCTAAAGGAGGATGACAACATCATTAACGAAGACGAAGAAGACCTTCAAGATCTTCCAAAGTTTTTCGAAGTGGAAGAACTTCTACGTTTCCTAGATAGTGCAGGAGAAAAAGGGCTATTCATGGATGAAGTAATCTTCAATGTATTAGCTTATACAGGTATACGAGTAGGAGAATTAGTTGTCCTCAAATGGAGTAATATTGATTTTGAAAAGCTTACCATAAGTATTAACAAAACGTATTACAATCCGAAAAGCAGTACAGTAAATTACACTTTAGTTCGGCCAAAATCAAAAAAATCAAAGCGTGTCATTACTGTCGACCCTGCACTCATTGAATTGCTTGAGAACCATAAAGAAGAACAAGAAAAGATGATTTTACGTTTAGGAGACGGTTATTACAATAAGGGATTCGTTTTCACAAATTTTAACCGTCATCCCGGCTATCCTGTCTTGATAAAATTTGTTCCAAAATAGAATGGCTAGGTTAATGAAGCTGAGTGGGTTAAATGCCAAACTTACTCCCCATTCCTTACGCCATACTCATACTTCTCTTCTTGCTCAGGCAGATGTGAGTATAGATGAGATTATGGACCGGCTAGGCCAAAAAAAAAGATTCAACAACTAAAAGGATTTATCTTCATGTAACAAAGCATAGAAGAAGAAATGCCTGTGACCAATTTAGCAATTTGTTGCGTAGTCATAGAAAATAAAAAAACTTGAAAGCAGTGGTTGCTTTCAAAGTACATAGAACTCTAATAATCTACCTCTTGTGACTCCTTTAAAGGGAGAACGTTTCATTTAAAGATGGTTTCTATATATTTAACAATAGAATCCCAGAATGAAAACAAAAATAAGAATCCAAAAACAAACGTAATAATCACTGAAATTAATATAGGGTGTCTTTCTCCAAAAGTTTTTTTATTAGACTCTTGGTGTAAAGTTTGACTTCCTATAACAGAATTTTTAAATTTATTGTTATTTCCAATTTTTATTTTCATTTATTTTTGCTCCAAAATCTTCCTAATTTAGTGTCTCTAAATTTATTCCTATCACCTATTTCTACAGAGGTAGAAGTGTCATTATAAACCACTTGATGTATATATGTAATTGCTTTGTTTCTTTTTTCTGGTTCATCTACCACTTGTTCAGAAATGTCCATTTCATCGATAGCATTGGTACCAAAGTTCTTTTCTAACACCATAACAATATCTACAATTTTATCTTTAACATTGGATAAAATAGCTTCAAAATCATTTGCAGCAAACATTATATCCATCCCTACAATCTGAAGTTCGTAACTAGAAATTGCATGACATAGTTCAGTAGGAACCTGTCTACCTAATCTATCCCTGTTATTTGATTTAAGATTCTTTTCAATAATTGATATACCATCTCTAACCTTTGTTATATGCATTTCTTTAATCATATCTTCATTCATTGCTGTAAAATGTAAAGGCACTAAGGCATTTGAATATTTAGCTGTCCCATTAACGATATAGGTTCCCATTGCTCGACCTGTAATTATTCTATAATCAGGAACTATGTCTTCCTCACTGTAACCTCTTAGTTCTCCTTCAATCCATCCTAAAATATCTCTATCCTCAAGATCACTTAATATAACTTTCAAGCGCAATAAAATATTTTCTAGATCAAATTGACCACTTACCGTATCTTTTAATAAATTACTTCTTGCCATATATGAACCTCGATTCTTTTCTCATTATTCTATATAAAGCAAACTCTCTTACTATTATATAGTAATAATTCCCACAATCATACAATTTCATTTAAAAGAATGAATGGTCCTTCTATATTAATAAAAATTTTGTAACTTCAATCTGTTAAACCCTATAAGGGATTAATCACTTTCTTATCGGACATAATGTGTATTTGTAATAAATTTTTTAAGAAAGCGAGGTTATTCAATGAAATGAAAGGACATTTCTACAAACGAGGCTGTACCTGCAAGAAGAAAAACTGCTCATGTGGTTCCAAGCGGGCTTTTGTCGTTGATATCGGAATAGATCCCGTAACCGGCAAACGTAAGCAAAAAACCAAAAGTGGTTTCCCCACCAAGAAGGAGGCAGAAGTAGCTGCAGCCGCTATGATTCACGAACTCGAACAAGGGTCCTACATCGAGGAATCCTGTCAGACTTTTGCTGATTTTGCGAAGGAATGGCTGCCAATTTACAGCGAATCAAAAGATGTAAAGCCCGGAACTATTCGAGTACGTCTTCACGAGATTGGAAAGTTGCTTCCGTACTTTGGTCAGTTAAAGCTGAAGGATATTACTCCTAAACGATATCAAGACTGCTTAAATGATTTAAAAGACAAAGGACTTGCGGATAGCACAAGAGAAGGAATTCATCGCTGTGGGAGGATGATATTGCGTAAAGCGTTGGAGTGCGAACTCATTAAAAGGAATCCCACGGAATTCGCCTATCTCAAAAAGGACAAAAAAACCATTGAACAATTGGAAGAAGAAGAACTTCCGAAATATCTTGAGAAAGAGGAACTCGCCCTATTTTTGAAAACAGCCAAGGAACATGGATTGGAACATGATTACTTGGTGTTCCTGATTCTTTCGTACACAGGTATACGAGTGGGAGAATTGGTGGCGCTCAAGTGGAAAGATGTTGATTTTGTAAACCACACCATCAGCATAACAAAGACCTATTACAATCCAAGCTACAATGCGCTTAACTTTCAGCTAGTCACTCCAAAGACAAGGAAATCACGAAGGAAAATCATTGTGGATGAAGATGTCATCGTGGTACTGAAGGAGCATATAAAAATTCAAGACGAAGTAATCGAGCGGTTAGGAAATGCTTACTATAACCATGATTTTATTTTTGCCAAAACTGGGCGGCACTACGGTTATCCCATCGTGCTAAAGAACGTTCGAGACCGAATGAAAAGGCTGCTTAGAATCGCAGGTTTGAATGAAGATTTAACCCCGCACAGTTTAAGACACACCCATACATCACTGCTCGCCGAAGCGCGTGTGTCACTTGAACAAATCATGGACCGTCTTGGTCATACTGATGATCAGATAACGAAAAATGTTTACCTCCACGTAACCCAAGAAATGAAAAAAGAAGCTTCCCAAAAGTTCAGCGAACTCATGAGAAGCCTCCGTTAATATCCTCAATGTTAGCATAATGTTAGCAAACCACTCTCATCTCACTTAGAAACCCACTTATATCAAGGGTTTGGGGGCGATATTACATCATGCCGCCCATTCCACCCATTCCGCCCATGCCGCCCATGTCAGGCATGCCGGCGCCGCCG
This sequence comes from Metabacillus sp. 113a, assembly GCF_050107635.1. Lineage (NCBI taxonomy): Bacteria > Bacillati > Bacillota > Bacilli > Caryophanales > Bacillaceae > Metabacillus > Metabacillus sp. 113a. Next base: position 90,973 of record NZ_JBNILJ010000011.1, read on the forward strand.
CCTTCTTCTGGCATGTCGGCTACTACTGCTTCAGTAGTGAGGAACATTGCTGCGACAGATGCAGCGTTTTGAAGTGCGGAACGTGTTACTTTTGTCGGGTCAACGATTCCTGCTTCGACCATGTTTACCCATTGGCCTGTTGCAGCGTTAAATCCAACTCCGATTTCTTCGTTTTTCAGGCGCTCAACGATGACGGATCCTTCAAGGCCTGCGTTGTGAGCGATTTGGCGTACTGGTTCTTCCAGAGCGCGAAGCACGATGTTGATTCCTGTTGCTGCATCGCCTTCTGCTTCAAGAGAAGCTACTTTGTTGTATACGTTCACAAGGGCCGTACCACCGCCGGATACGATTCCTTCTTCTACTGCTGCGCGCGTAGAGTTCAGGGCGTCTTCGATGCGGAGTTTGCGCTCTTTTAGTTCTGTTTCAGTAGCGGCACCAACTTTGATCACGGCTACGCCGCCAGCAAGTTTAGCAAGACGCTCTTGAAGCTTTTCTTTGTCGAACTCAGAAGTTGTTTCTTCTAATTGAGCACGGATTTGGTTTACACGGCCTGCGATTTTGTCTGTTTCGCCTGCTCCTTCAACCACAGTTGTGTTTTCTTTCGTAACGACAACTTTGGATGCGCGTCCAAGCTGAGTGATGTTCGCAGATTTAAGGTCAAGACCAAGATCTTCTGTGATCACTTCTCCGCCAGTCAGGATGGCAAGGTCTTCAAGCATTGCTTTACGGCGGTCACCGAAGCCAGGCGCTTTAACCGCTACTGCATTGAATGTTCCGCGAAGCTTGTTCACAACAAGTGTTGCAAGTGCTTCCCCTTCAACATCCTCTGCCACAAGCAATAGAGATTTGCCTTGCTGAACCACTTGCTCAAGAACAGGAAGGATTTCCTGGATGTTTGTGATCTTTTTATCTGTGATCAGGATGTAAGGATTCTCAAGAACCGCTTCCATCTTATCTGAATCAGTTACCATGTATGGTGAAGCGTAGCCGCGGTCGAATTGCATACCTTCTACCACTTCAAGCTCAGTCGTGAACCCTTTGGATTCTTCGATTGTGATAACGCCGTCGTTTCCAACGCGCTCCATTGCTTCAGCAATTAGTTGTCCAACTTCTTCGTCAGCAGAAGAGATGGATGCTACTTGAGCGATGGACTCTTTGCCTTCGATTGGCTTGGAAATCGCTTGAAGCTCAAGAATTGCAGATTTTACTGCTTTTTCGATTCCTTTGCGGACGCCCATAGGGTTTGCGCCGGCTGTTACGTTTTTCAGGCCTTCGCGGATCATTGCCTGTGCAAGAACCGTTGCCGTAGTTGTACCGTCACCTGCTACGTCGTTTGTTTTGCTTGCTACTTCAGCAACAAGCTTTGCTCCCATGTTTTCGAAAGCATCTTCAAGCTCGATTTCTTTCGCGATTGTCACACCATCGTTTGTGATAAGCGGAGAACCGAATTTCTTTTCAAGAACGACGTTGCGTCCTTTTGGTCCCAATGTTACTTTTACGGCATTCGCAAGCGCGTCCACACCGCGAAGCATGGAACGGCGAGCTTCTTCGCTGAATTTAATTTCTTTAGCCATGAAAAATACCTCCTTGGAATTGTTTATCGTTTTATTTTTTGTTATACGGTTGGGCCGATTAGCCGATAACCGCTAAAATGTCGCTTTCACGAAGGATCAGGTATTCTGTACCTTCATATTTAACTTCAGTTCCAGCATACTTTGAGAAGATGATGCGATCGCCCGCAGCTACTTCAAGAGCAACCTTCTCGCCATTGTCCAGCGTGCGTCCTGTACCAGCAGCTACAACTTTTCCTTCTTGCGGTTTTTCCTTCGCAGAATCAGGCAATACGATGCCGCTTGCTGTTTTTTCCTCAGATTCAACCAATTCAATAATTACACGATCACCTAGTGGCTTTAACAAGTGAAACACCCTCCTCATTTTCATATGTAAATTTAATTTATTAGCACTCGTTTATGTTGAGTGCTAACACACAAGTCTATATTATATAAACTTTTTCCGAATTTCAAGTGAAAACCATTTAATTTTTGTTCGACGAAATTCAACAATTGAAAACGCACTCAGCCAGGCCTGTCAGGAGTGATGGGAAGCTGGATATGGTACAATTGTTATTAGCGTATCATTAGCCGCACTCAGGAATAGGCTATAAGCAAGTGCGGATCCTAAAGGAGCTTAGACGTGAAGAAACATTACTGGTACATTTTGCTTACATATGTCGTTATGCAGTTTTCCATTTTCGCCGGTGCCCCGCTTCTCTTAAGCCTGGGCGTTGAACGGAACCAGGTGATCGGCTACTGGAACATCATCAGCTTTGCCGCCGGTCTTGCCATTGTTCTTTTCCTTTTGAGAAAGGATAAAGGAGAAACGGACTTAAGGGGAACTCCCGCTTCTGCTTCTTCGTCCGCAGCCTGGGCTGTCGGAGGAATTTTTCTGGCGTTTCTCGCCCAGGTTATCGCAGCAAATATTGAATCCCAGCTGCTCGGCATTAAGCCGGGATCAGAGAATACGCAGCAGATCATGGAGATTGTGAGACTGACACCCCTTATGGTATTTGTCGTCTCCATTGCAGGGCCGATTCTCGAGGAAATCATTTTCCGAAAAATCATTTTCGGAACCATTTACAAACGGACCAACTTTATCCTTGCAGCTGTCATCAGCTCTGTCATCTTTGCAGTGGTCCACCAGGATCCTGCCCACATTCTGCTTTATACGGCAATGGGTCTGACCTTTGCGTTTTTGTACGTTAAGACAAAGCGGATTATCGTTCCGATTATCGCCCACGTATTTATGAACACACTTGTGGTCATCATTCAGTATGTATATAGTGATGATATTGAAAGAATGCTGAAGGAAGCAGAGCAATTGCAAAGCATTATTGGAGGAACCTTCTTATGAAAGCACGTCCCTGGGCTCTTGCCCTCTTTTATTTAGCCATGGGCATTCTGTTTACGTACCTTGCGATTAATAGTGCGTCAAACGGATTGTATTCCTTTTCTACCGTGATCCTCATGATCATTGCGACCTTTGATTTCGCGGTAGCTATCCGGATGTTTCTGTTTGGCAGTAAGCTGAAAAGAGAGATCCAAAGGAAATAACCTATCCCGTCCGGATAGGTTATTTTTTTATTCCGAAAGCTGTTCCTTCGCCTCTTCCTCCATCTGGATGAGCTGCGACTTCCGATACGCTCTCTGTGAAACGATGATGCTGATTTCATATAAAAGAACAAGCGGCAGCAGCACGATCATTTGTGACAGGATCTCAGGCGGTGTAATGAACCCGGCGACCACAAGCAAAAGGAAGTACGCGTATTTACGGACTTTCCTTAAAAACAGCGGGGTGACGATGCCAAGCCTTGTCAGGAACATAATGACGACAGGCAGCTGGAAGAGCAGTCCGAAAGGCAAGGTCAGCTCCAGCAGGAATTGAAAGTACTCATTGATGCCGATGACCTGATTGATGCCCATATCGGCCGACAATTCAGTCATAAACCGGATGACAAACGGAAATAGAACGAAATAGGAAAATGCCAGTCCCGCTAAAAATAAGAGGACGCTAAGCGGGATGTAGCTTAATGTCGCATTTCGCTCTCTTTCATATAAGCCAGGGCTGATAAACGACCAAAGCTGAAACAAAATCAGCGGGGAGATGAGAACAAACGCAATAATAAAGGCAAATTTCATATAAAGCAGCAGCGGGTCTGAAATCCTGAACGCGTTCAAGGTCAGGTTCTTCGCCTCTTCTGTCTGCTGCAGAAATAAAATGAGGGGCTTAGCCAGAAAAAAGCCGGCGGCCAGCGCGATGATAAAGAAGATGACTAAGAAGATGATCCGTTTCCGGAGCTCTTCTATGTGCTCATAAACCGTCATTTCCCGTTCGTTCATGGGACCATCCATCCTTTTACACAGATGTCTCGCTTGGATAATGCTTTAAGAAGTAAACAAGAGATTGCAGCTCCACTGCCAAATCGATATGATGAATCCGAATATTGTCCGGCACGTTCAGTCTTGCTGGTGTAAAATTTAGAATCCCTTTGACCCCTATTGAAATCAGCCTGTCTGTGATCGACTGCGCAGCCGGTGCTGGAACGGTAAGAATTGCTACCGGTGCTCCTTCAGGAAGACGCTCCTCCAGATCATCCAGATGGAAGATCGGCACTTCTCCGACCTGAGTCCCAATTTTCTCTTCATCCACGTCAAAAGCCGCGAAGATCTCTGTGTTGTTGTTTTTTGAAAAATTATAGTGCAAAAATGCCGTTCCGAGGTTCCCGACCCCAATCAAAATGACCTTCGTCAGCTCATCCTGATCCAGCGTTTTCCGAAAAAAGGAAAGCAAATAGTCCACGTTGTATCCATAGCCTTTTTTTCCAAGAGCCCCGAAGTAGGAGAAATCCCTGCGGATCGTGGCGGAATCCACCTTTACAGCGTCGCTCAATTCTGCTGATGACACTCTCTGCTTTCCGGAAGAATGAAGGTTTTTTAAGAAACGGTAATAAAGCGGCAGACGTTTCGCGGTTGCCTGCGGTATTTTGGATTGGTCAATGTTCATGTCTGGTTCCCTCACATTCCTTGATGCAAATCTTCAGGCATTCGCCTCTTATTATATAGTTATATCTTCTATTTTTACGTTAGCGCTTCCAATTTCATTTCCTGCATAAATGCGAAGAAGAAGGTATAGATGGCATCCTACCCAAACTATACACTATTTTTCTAAAATTGTCTTTTGGCGGATACCAGGAATTTGCCATAAAAGAGACGGCAAGGTTGCCCGCATTCGGCAGTTGAGCTACACTGAAAGGAGTATATATGAGGTGAAAAGTATGATTCTACTGCAAGTTCAGCAGCTCACAAAATCTTTTGGAGCTGAACCGATATTATCCAATATTAAGCTTGAAGTTCAGACACGGGACCGGATAGCGCTTGTCGGAAGAAACGGAGCAGGCAAATCGACGCTCCTGAAAATCATTTCCGGCCAGCTTTCGTATGATTCCGGGGAGCTGATTAAGCCGAAGGATCTGACCATCGGCTATCTAGCCCAGAATACAGGACTTGAGTCCTCCCGTTCGATATGGGATGAAATGCTGACAGTGTTCAGCGAATTTCAAAAGATGGAAAAGAAAATGCGCAGCATGGAAGCCGATATGGCAGAGATTGATCCCGCAAGTCCCCAGTTCGGCCAGACAATGAAGGAATATGACCGCCTTCAAACCGACTTTAAGGAACAGGGCGGCTACCAATACGAAGCGGATATCCGATCCATTCTCCATGGTCTCGGTTTTGGGGATTTTGACCAATCCATCTCCATCTCCACTTTAAGCGGCGGCCAGAAGACCCGTCTCGCGCTCGGGAAGCTTCTTCTGACGAGTCCGGATCTGCTGATTCTCGATGAGCCGACCAACCATCTGGATATCGCTACCCTCTCATGGCTTGAGCAATACTTGCAGGGCTATAAGGGAGCCGTGCTGATCGTCTCGCATGACCGGTACTTCCTGGACAAGGTTGTCAATCAGGTATACGAAATTTCAAGGCATCAATCAGCCAAATTTCACGGAAATTACTCAGCCTACCTTCAGCAAAAGGCCGAGAACTATGAACGGGATATGAAAGCCTATGAAAAACAGCAGGACGAAGCCGCAAAATTGAGGGAATTTGTTCAGCGGAACCTGGCAAGAGCTTCAACAACAAAACGGGCTCAAAGCCGCCGCAAGCAGCTGGAAAAGATGGATATGATGGACAGGCCCCAAGGCGACGAAAAATCTGCCGTATTCCGGTTTGATATTGATAAGCAGAGCGGGAACGATGTCCTTAAAGTGGATGGGCTGACCGTCTCCTATGACGGCAAAGCACCTGCTATCTCCAATATCACATTCGCAGCAGACCGCGGCGACAGCTTAGCCCTTGTCGGACCGAACGGGATCGGCAAATCCACCCTGCTTAAAACAATCGTCGGCAAGCTAAAGGCGATGGAAGGCGACATCCGTTACGGCTCCAGTTTAAAAATCAGCTATTATGACCAGGAGCAGGCCGAGCTGACCTCGAATAAACGGGTCCTGAATGAGCTTTGGGATGAATATCCGCTAAAGCCTGAAAAAGAAATCCGGACTGTTCTCGGAAACTTCCTCTTCAGCGGGGACGACGTTCTTAAACCGGTGTCTGCTTTAAGCGGGGGAGAAAAAGCACGGCTTGCCCTTGCAAAACTGATGATGGAAAAAGCCAATTTGCTTATCCTGGATGAGCCGACAAATCATTTGGATCTGGACAGCAAAGAAGTGCTGGAAAATGCCCTTGTGGATTACCCCGGCACCATTTTGTTCGTCTCACATGACCGGTATTTCATCAACCGCATAGCTACAAAGGTGTGTGAGCTCTCCCGGGATGGGCTGGAATTGTTCCTCGGTGATTACGATTATTACCTTTCCAAGAAACAGGAACAGGAGGAGCTCGCAGCTCTGGAACAGCAGGAAAAAACTGCGCTGTCCCCAGCAAAGGAACAAAAGGAAACGAAGCTTTCGTACCAGCAGGAAAAAGAATTAAAAAAGCTTGAACGGCAGCGTTCAAGAAGAATTGAAGAAATTGAATCCGCGATTTTCAGCTTTGAGGAAAAAATCGAAGTAAACGAGCAGCTGCTCGCCGATCCCGATTATTATCAGGATCACGAAAAGCTGCAGGAAATCAACCGGCAAAATGAAGAATACCGGCTTTCGGTTGCCAACTTGATGGACGAGTGGGAACAGCTTCAGGAATAGAAGGAAAAAGGACAGCGTTCAAGCTGTTCTTTTTTTATCCACAGCTTCAGCACTTATTTTTCAAGCTCCCAGCTCTATTATCCACACTATCCACAAATAACCTTCATTTTATCCACATTTTCCACAGTCCATATCCCCTTATTTTGCAAGGTTTGGAATTCTATCAACAGGTTTGTGGATAAACCTGTTGATAACCTGTAAAAAAAAGAACCTTCGCCATTTATACACAGCAAAGATTCTGTCGTTCTATAGTTCCAGCCCCGGATTAGCATTCATACCCATATGGCCTCGAACTCCTTTTTGATAGAGCATATCCCCTGCAGCGCCAATCATCGCGGCATTATCTGTACATAAGGATAATGGAGGAATCACAAGCTCTATGTCTGACCGCTCCTCAAAACGGACTGACAATGCCTGTCGCAGCCCTTTATTTGCAGCTACTCCTCCTGCAAGCACCACCTGCCCGATTCCATACTCGATAGCCGCGCGGAAGGTTTTTTCCACCAGAACATCGATGACGCTCTGCTGGAAGCTTGCCGCAAGATCTCTCGCTTCAATGATCTGGCCTTTTTGCCTGGCATTATGAAGCGTATTAATGACAGCAGACTTAAGCCCGCTGAAGCTGAAATGATAGGAGCCTTCCTCAAGCCATGCACGCGGCAGGTCAATGACCGGTTCTCCTTCCTGGGCAAGCCGGTCAATGTGAGGCCCCCCCGGGTATGGCAGCTGCAAAGTCCGGGCAACTTTGTCATAGGCTTCCCCCGCTGCATCATCCAGTGTCTCGCCAATTACTTCAAATGAGCCGTGCTCTTTCATATAGACAAGCTCGGTATGTCCCCCGGATACAACCAGCGCAAGCAATGGGAATTTCAGCTCGGAAATGAGCTGGTTGGCGTAAATATGGCCTGCGATATGGTGAACGCCGACCAAGGGGATTTGGCGGGCAAAAGCGAGAGCCTTCGCTGCATTAACCCCAATCAGCAGGGCTCCTACTAAACCAGGTCCTTCTGTTACCGCAATCGCGGTCAAATCCTTAAACTCAAGCTTAGCCTGCTGCATCGCTTCTTCAAGAACCAGCGTAATTTGCTCTACATGGTGCCTGGACGCAATCTCAGGTACAACTCCGCCAAAACGCTTATGCGATTCGATTTGAGAGGCGACTACATTGGACACAATTTCCGTTCCATTTTTAATAATGGCCGCTGCTGTTTCATCACAGCTCGTTTCAATGGCCAGAATATACCGATCCTTACACTCCATTTAACATCACCCACATCACTAATGCATCTTCTAAATTATCTGTATAATACTGCTTCCTGATCCCGCCTGGCCTAAACCCAAGCTTTTTATACAGCTCCTGGGCTGGGTAGTTGGACAGCCTTACTTCAAGCGAGAGCTGGCGGGCTCCCCTCTTTTTTGCTTCTTTCATCGCCTTTTTAAGCAAAGTTTCTCCAAACCCGTTTCCTCTATACTCCGGAAGGATGGCGATATTGGTGATTTGGGCCTCATCTACAATGAGCCAGATTCCGCAATAGCCGATTACCTTATGATCATGCTCAGCGACAAGGTAGGTGGCAAACAGGTTATGGGCCACTTCATTATAAAAGGACTCTTTATTCCAGGGCGTTGCAAAGGACTTCGTTTCAATTTCATATACAGAATCGATATCCTCGACCCTCATGGCCCTGATTTTCAACTCGCTTTTCCCCACGTTCTCCACCAACTTATTTTTGCTCTTCAAGCCACTTAGATTCTGCTTCGGCGAGCCTCGTATAGTTTGGCACAGCGGTGTGCACAGAGGTTTGCTCCTTTTGAAGACCGATTCTTGCAAGCTCTGAAGGCCTAGGACTGTTTTGAACCAGATCGGCTCTAACAGCAAGACTGCCCAGCTTCTCCTCAATCATTTCCCAATGCATGTGAACATCGTGCCCTATGAATAGCACTTTTTTATTTGTCTCTTTCAGCCCTTCAAGCCAATCCGCCAGAAGCACGTTCTGATCATCAGCACTGCTGAGCAGGACCCCATCGTTCCAGGTGTATAGTCCGGTATACACCCTGCCTCTTCTTGCATCAAACAGCGGACAAATCAGTCCGTCAAAATAACGGCCGCCGGCTGCGAGGCACTCCAGGCTTGAAACAGTATAAAGAGGAATCGATAAGGACCAGGCCAAAGTTTTGGCAATGGTTACACCGATTCTGACTCCTGTGTAAGAGCCGGGACCCACTGCGGCCACGATGCTGTCCAAGTCGGAGGGCTTGATGCCGCAATCCTTCAGAAGCTGTTCGACCGCGGGCATGGCTCGGACAGAGTGATTCTTTTTTAAATGCGTAATAAATTCTCCTGTCACGTTTCCGTTCGTGAGCAGGGCGAGACCAAGCGTATCATTGGACGTATCAATCGCTAATACTTTATTCATTCTCAAAAAGCTCCCTGCATAAATCAATGTATTTAGAACCATGCGGCTGGAAGCGAAGCAATCTTGCTTCGTCTCCGCTGCGGAAAAGGGCAATCTCAAGCCTTTCCATTGGCAGCTGGTCCTGAATTAAATGAGCCCATTCGACAACTGTTACTCCATTCCCTTCAAAGTACTCTTCGAATCCTAATGCTTCGCTTTCTTCATCTAAACGGTAAACATCCATATGATAAAGCGATAGCCGTCCGCCGTGGTATTCTTTCATGATGGTAAATGTAGGGCTGTTCACGATTTTTTGAATACCAAGGCCCTTGGCAAGACCTTTCGTAAAGGTCGTTTTCCCCGCACCTAAATCCCCCTCAAGGGTCAGCACCTCGCCGCCCTTCAGCAACCTGGCAAGTTTTTCAGAAAGAGCTTGTGTAGCTTGAGCAGATTCAGAACTGATGTCAAAACCATTCATTTTAATCACCTATATTTCGCAATTAATTAACGTTTTTCGTTCTTGTATCATTATTAACAGTTTAGCGCACTCCATTCGTTTATCCAAGTGCACGGATTCAACTTCACATACTCAAATTTTAGACACAAAAAAAACGAAACATCGCGTTTCGTTGTCTTTTAAAAGATCATGGCGGTCCGGACGGGACTCGAACCCGCGACCTCCTGCGTGACAGGCAGGCATTCTAACCAACTGAACTACCGGACCATTTTGGTTGCGGGGACAGGATTTGAACCTGCGACCTTCGGGTTATGAG
>NZ_JBNILJ010000012.1:0-100875 GCF_050107635.1 Metabacillus sp. 113a
CGTCTATTTTCAGAAATATAAAAAAGGGGAAGTAAAACCCAGAAAAATCGTTCTTTGAAAAACGGAGAAAAGATTAGAATTCGGAAGAGCGTGTCCAAAATTAGGGGGCTCAACCGATATCGACCGATTATTTCATATATCGGCCGAAATTTCTATATATCGGCTATTATTTTGTTATATCGGCTATTATTTTTATATATCGACTTTTCGACAAAAAATGTGTTAATTCGCCAATTTTGCATGATTAAAAGGAAGATCAGTTTAAAGTGAACAAAAAAAGCTAAGCGTCTCTTCATAATAAGCAATCCCCATGACGTAACGAGGCAGTCTATACCGGTAATGAGCTGATAATAAAGATAGCGGAATCACATATTTGCACTGAACATGCGTGGAGGTCCCGGAGCTTCGCAGGCCACTCTTAAGTACGTAAAAACCCTGCAGGAGCAGGGTTTTAGACTCTGTTTATTTAGCTGCTTTTTGGAGCTGATCAATAACAGAAAGAGAACGCCCGGTTCCAATCGCTACTGATTCAAGAGGGTTCGGTGCCAGATGGACAGGAACGACGATCTCATTGCTGAGCCAATCCTGCATTCCGTTAAGAAGAGCTCCTCCCCCGGTCAAAATGACTCCGCGATCCACAATATCTCCGCTTAGTTCAGGCGGGCAATCTTCGAGAGTAGCCCGGATTGCTTCGAGAATGTGCGACAAGGATTCTTTCATCGCCTGCTGAATTTCAGTGGAACGAAGCTCTATGGTTTTAGGCAGACCGGTTACGAGATCACGCCCGCGTACTTCCATCGTAATTTCCTCATGATCGGTCAAAGCATAGCCAATTTCAATTTTTATTTGCTCGGCTGTGCGTTCTCCAATTAGCAAATTGTATTTTTTTCGGACGTATGTCACGATATCCTCATCCAGCTGATCTCCGCCAATTCTGATCGAGTGGCAGGAAACGATTCCTCCAAATGATATAATCGCAACCTCCGTTGTGCCTCCTCCGATATCTACAACCACATTGGCAACAGGCTCAGCTACCGGGAGGTCCGCTCCAATCGCTGCGGCAACAGGTTCTTCGATCAAATGAACATGCTTTGCGCCACAGTTTTTAACCGCATCATGGATGGCACGGCGTTCGACGGAAGTGGAACCGGATGGAGTGCAGACAACTACACTAGGCTTTCTAATTGAAAAACCGAGCTGTTTGCCAGCCTTTTTCATAATTTGTTTTAGCATTTCTGTTGTGACATCATAATCAGCAATAACTCCATCTTTCAATGGACGGATGGCTACAATTTTGCCGGGGGTTTTCCCGATCATGCTTTTTGCCTCGGCACCGACTGCAAGCACATTTTTTGTTTCAGTATCAATGGCAACTACGGACGGTTCATTTAACACAATCCCTTTATTTTTCGTGTAAACCAATATATTGGCTGTTCCAAGATCAATTCCTATTTCAGTATTAGAAAACATCGTTTCACCCATTCTTTATAGAATTCGAGACTTATATATGGCTTCTCCTCATTATGTCGATTTATGGGGGTTGGTTTCAATGGAATGTTGTGGGAATGCGAAAAATTATCAAAGAGATAGGCGCAACCGGAATCTGCAAGAGCTTTTCACCCTGCCTTACCGGGAAATCTTATACTCTGATTTTGTATTATACCCGATCTCGATTAAAGAGCGTCTTTATAAACCGGGAAATCCTTCTATTATTCTCTTTTACAATCTGATACAGTATTTTAGTAAGCTGGCTATTTTACTAACAGCTATTGATTGGAGCGGTAGACGTAAGACTTTAAGCTTGAGAGCAGCGGGACAGGTAAGATAACGCATCCGCAAAGCAGTAAGAAAGCTTACCGCCCGTCCAAGGATTATCAGCGGACGCCAGCTGGCTGAAATCGGCTGTCAAATTTAGCAGCGCCGATAAGTTAGGGTTACAATGCTGGATAAGAGGGGAAGTATAGGTGAATGTGGTACAGATTCGCAAATGAAAGCTGGATTGATAAACAATGGTAAAAAAACAGATAAAAACTGTAGCGGCAGCAGCGTTCATCATATACTTGGCGTTTTTGCTCAAATTGATCCTGTTTAAGGATATTCCGCTTGCAGATACACCGGGCCATATTGCGGGTCTGAGCAAGGACACCGTTAAGCAGAATCTGGCTTACAGCAATATGGTCCCGCTTTCTACTGTTAAAAGGTATTTGATGGTGGCCGAAAGCAGACCGGGATTAAGCATCCCTAATCTTATGGGGAATTTAGCAGGATTTATTCCTTTTGGATTTTTATTGCCTGTATTTCTGAAAAAGCTAAGGAATATCTGGCTGATGATTTTCCTTTCTTTTCTTTTTAGTTTACTGCTTGAAGGGAGTCAGCTCTCCTTAGCCCTGGGTGTATTTGATGTGGATGATTTGCTGTTGAATACGCTTGGCGGTGGTATAGGCTGCCTGCTGTTTCTGCTAATGAAAAAAATGGGGCGATCCGGATAGGATCGCCCTGTTATTATGGCTTTAGAACAACTTTTACACAGGCATCTTCATGTTCATTGAAGATGCTGTAGGCATGTGAGGCTTCGTCGAGCGGAATCTGATGGGATACAATCTCTGACGGAGTGAGCTGCCCGGATTCAATCATATCATACAGCCTTGGCATGAAATGAATGACGGGAGCCTGTCCGGTCTTCATCGTAATGTTTTTTGAGAAAATATCTCCAAGCGGAAATTCATTATAGGAAGCTCCGTATACTCCTGTCAGCTGAATTGTTCCAAACTTGCGCACTGCTTCAGAAGCAATCCGGATGGGGCCCAGGCTGCCGCCGTGAAGGTTCAGCTTTTGGCCAATCTTCTCCATCGCTGTCATTCTGCCGTCCATACCTACACAATCGATGACAACGTCTGCTCCTCCATTCGTAAAATCATGCAAATAAGAGCCTGCATCATCCTGTGAAGTAAAATCAAAAGTTTCCACCTGGTTCATTTGTTTTGCTTTTTTCAGTCTGTAGTCCAGCTGGTCCACTGCAATGACCCGTTCAGCACCTGCCATTGCTGCAAATTTCTGAGCCATCAGTCCCACCGGTCCGCAGCCGAGAACAATAACGGTATCGCCAGCTTTAACTCCAGCATTCTCAACACTCCAATACGCGGTTGGAAGAACGTCCGACATAAACAGGAGGTCTTCATCCTCGCGTTCACACGATGGAGGAACGACGAAAGAGGTAAAATCAGCATATGGCACTCGAAGGTATTCGGCCTGTCCTCCCGGATGCCCTCCGAACATTTCTGTGAAACCAAACAGCCCGCCTTGCTCACCAAGCGGATTGGAGTTATCGCATTGGCTTTCCATCTGATTGGCACAGTAAAAGCAAGTACCGCAGCCAATATTGAAGGGGATGACAACCCTGTCTCCTTTTTTTACATTGCTTACATCAGAACCGACCTCTTCGACAATACCCATCGGCTCGTGTCCGATGACATAATCTTTATTTATTGGCATGTTGCCTTGATAGAGATGCAAATCAGAACCGCAAATGGCTGTAGATGTAATTTTCACAATCATATCCGTGTTTTCCTGAATCCGAGCATCCTCAACTTGTTTAACTTCAATTTTCTCACTGCTTTGGTACGTAACGGCCTTCATTTTTCACTCTCCCAGTTAAGTAGTTAGACAGTTTTTTAATACCCTGTATACCCAACCCTAACCCTGAAATTATGACAAAAGATGGTTATTTGAATTCTTTACAATCACCTGAATTAGGATTATGCTCAATCTAGCAAAAGACTGGAGCAGCTGAAAGGAGTCCATCATGAAAGTTGAGAAAAGCGTTTTTGGGCATTTGAATAACCGCCCCGTATATAGGTATACCATGCAAAACAGCAGCGGAATGGAAGTAACCTGCATAGAATATGGCTGTGCCATTACCAGAATTCTTGTACCCGACCGAAATGGAGCGCTCGAGAACGTTGTGCTCGGTTGCAGCCAATTGGAAGATTACATAAGCAAAGTTCCCTATTTTGGTGCAATTGTCGGCCGGGTTGGCGGCAGAATTAGAAACGGTGAATTGCCTGTTGGTGACGAAACGTTCTCAATTACTAAAAATCAGGAGGGGAACCATCTCCACGGCGGTGAAAAGGGGTTAACACACAGGGTATGGTCCTCTAGCCAAACAGAATCTGGTGTGGAATTTTATTGTGAAAGCCCGGATGGGGAAGAGGGGTTCCCGGGGAATCTGAAACTGAAGGTTTGTTATGAACTTACAGAGGAAAATGAGCTGATTTTAACCTATTATGGAGAGTCAGACCGGGATACGGTTCTTAACATGACCAATCATACATACTTCAACCTGAGCGGATCTTTAAAGGACTCCGTACTTAGCCATCAGCTAACGCTTCCGAGCGCACACTTTCTCGAGCTGAATGACCATTCCCTGCCTACCGGGAGAGCCTTGGAAACGGAAGGAACGGTTTTCGATTTTCGCAATGGCAGAGTGCTTGCTAATGGAATTCATTCAGGTCATGAACAGATTTGCCTTGCCGGGGGAGGGTATGACCATCCTTTTCTCCTGGATGAAGGAAAGGAAATGGTGCTCTATGAGAAAAACAGCGGTAGACTTCTGAGGGCGGTAACCGATCAGCCTGCTGTCATTGTCTATACTAGCAATTCCATGGGAAATGATATTGTGCTTCAGGAGGGGAAAAGGGCAGAAAAGCATATGGCTGTTTGCCTGGAAACCCAGATGCCTCCGGATGCAGTTCATCACGAAACGTTTCCTTCCATTGTATTAATAAGCGGGGAGGAATACCGGGCTCAAACGAAGTGGGCCTTCTCAGCCGAATAACCGGAAGGGGCTTGAAGGATAAATCCTGCTGAAAAAAATAGCTGAAAAGTACCCCCCGGCAGATACCCGGGGGGATTTTGTGTAGAAGCGGTTTCGTACACATAAATTAAGGACTGGAGAGGGTGACAGCCTCCCGTTGCTTAAAAAAATTTTGATAAGAAGCTGAGAGCGTGTAATTCAATCTGCTGCTTTTATTACAAATTGGAGAAACATGGGGTGGATCAGTGGGGAAAGGCTGGGCTTCACGGCTGCTCGAGGCTGCAAAACAGGTAACAGGTTCAAGCAATGATTTGTTTTGGATCATCTTTGCAAGCCTTGCTTCTAAAGTGGCCAAGTCCAGTAAAACCCTATTCCTGCACAGCGGGAATCATTGATCGTGCGGAAGGAAAGAGCCTCGGTCACTGGGAAAATAAAAAAGCTCAGAGCATGCTCTGAGTCTTTTTTTTTGCCGGTGATTTGTTTAAGTTTCAGCATAAGTGTGTGAAGGGGCTGATTTCATTCTGTCGGCAGGTTTGTGGAATTTGAGCCACATTCTTGCACCCGCCTATCCAGCCAGCACGGCTGCAGCCTGTCTAATTGGGAGGCAGAACAATATTACACGGTTACGCGTTCTGGATTTCCTCTGCTTCCATGCCATGCTCGTTCAGGGCTTTCATAATTAATTCCGGAGCCATTTTCATTTCGTTATAAGACACCCAAATACTCCCGGACTGGACATCCACCAGCGAACGTTCAATTCCTTCCGTTTGCGCTAAGCGCGATTCAATCATTTGAATTTTCTCCTCTGTCAGCGCTTCTTTTACTTGTATCGTCGTTTCCCTCATTGTACAGCTCTCCCCCAAGTAAATTTCCTTATGCCAATCCATACCCCAAAAAACAAAAAATATGTAATTGGATTTGTTTTTTATTTTTTATTGCATGCTTTAAGGATAAAACTTATAATAACTTATGTAATACTTACAAAAGCTTATAAAGGCGGATGGTTATGTATCAGGAAGAGCGGCTGAAAGCCATATTGGATGTGCTAAAAAAGGAAAAGCGGATATCAGTTGATCAAATATGTTCAATCTTTCAAGTTTCCCGTGATACAGCCAGAAGAGATCTTGTAAAGCTTGAAGAGCTTCAATCGATTATTCGGACCCGCGGCGGAGCCATTTTGCCATCCGCCCATCATGTGATTAAAGATTATACAAACCGGCTGAATCACGTTTCTGCAGAGAAAAAAAGAATTGGGAAAAAAGCTGCGGCGCTCATTCAGGCAGGAGATACCATCATCCTCGACGCTTCAACTACTGTACAGGCATGCGCTGAAGAAATCAGCGAAGGAGAATGCACCCTGATCACCAATTCCGTTCATCAAGCGGGAATTCTTGCTTCGAAAAGCGGTGTCAGGATCCATTTGCTTGGAGGAGAGCTTCAAAAAGAACATGGGTTTTTATACGGCGCTGCTGTTTTGGATAAGCTTTCCAGATATCATGTGGATAAAGCATTTATAGGAGTAGTTGGGTTGTCCGGAGGCGGGCTGACTATAGCCCATGAGGAAGACGGAATGGTGAAAAGAAAAATGCTGCTGCAGGCAGCTCAGGTTATCGTACTTGCGGACCATTCAAAAATGGAACATACCGACTTTTTTAAATTTGCGGACTTAAAAGAAATAGATATGCTCATTACCGATAAAGAGCCCTCAAAAAAGATGTTGGAGAGGCTGGATGAACACAAAGTGGAACTGCTGATTGCAGATGCGGAGGAAACAGGATGATTAAACTTGCAGCGATCGATTTAGACGGCACACTCTTAAACAGCAAAAGTGAAATCAGCAAGGAAAATGCTGAAGCTATAAAAAGAGCGGGAGATAAAGGAATTGAGGTCATCATTGCCACAGGCAGAGCTCATTTTGACGTTATTGAAATCTTTAGGGACAGCAGTCTGAAGCCTTGGGTTATTGGCGCCAACGGTGCGACCATCCATGATCCGCAAGGCAATATATTTCATTCTGTACCGATTGGCAGGGAAAAGGCTGAAGGTATACTGGAATGGCTGGAACAGCAGGAATTTTATTATGAGGTATTCAGCGAAAAAGCTATCTACACACCCCAAAGCGGCAGAGAATTGCTGGAAATAGAAATGGACCGGCTTGTGAGTGCGAACCCTGAAGTTTCACTGAAAGATTTGCAGCTTGCGGCATCCAAACAATACAGCCAATCGGGTTTTGCTTTTGTTGATTCCTTCAAAAGCATTCCGGAGCATGCGGAAATTTACAATATTCTCTCCTTTTCCTTCAATGAAAAGAAACGGCTGAAAGGATGGAATCAATTCAAAGATACTGAAGGACTGACGATTGTTACATCTGCACACCACAACTTTGAATTGGAGCACGAATCTGCATCGAAGGGAATCGCCTTGGGCAAGCTTGCAGAAAAACTTGGCATCCCGCTTAAAGAAACAGCGGCAATCGGTGACAGCATGAACGATGAATCCATGCTCCTGGTGGCAGGAAAAAGCTTTGCAGTGGGCAATGCAAGAAATGAAATCAAGAAAATAAGCCAGACCATTTGTGGAACAAATGACGAGAACGGTGTAGCCCAGATGCTGAACAGTCTATAAACCTAATCTGCTGCCGGCGTAACCTTTCATATTAGGGGCGTGACGGGGCAGATTTTTGATTGCCGCTGTAAATTGATAAGCTGCTCCATCGGCAGCGTCCGGTCGGCTGGTTAAATGGGGCAAAAAAAAGATAGCTGCATTCTTTAATAATAACGAAACCATACTGTCCAGCCTGTTGTTTTTAATTTAACTGCATAAATTTGATTATCTTGACCGGGTCCATACCGGTCTTTCCAGGCTTTAAAGGAGAGATGAACAAGCCAGGATTGGCGGGCGATCGGTTTCCCGCAAAAATGCTTTGCCATGTTGTAATGATTGTATTCCCACCGCCCTTTCGCGAGCGGAAGCGGGAGAACGCGGCCGGCTTCCCACCGGACATAGCGGCTGTTCTTGCCAAACGTTTCCGGTACCAGTCTGCCGAGAGAGGCGATTAGTGCATCCCGGTCTCTAAGGGATGTCCTTTCAATTAAGCTTGCATCTGGACAGTCTGCCTCTTTTGCTCTGGCAGTACCTGAAGTCATGAAAAGCGTCATGGCAAGCGAAATACGTATGAATAGTCCCAAACCAGAAACTCCTTAAGTGCATTTGATGCCTAGTCTTCCCCAAACCCTTTGCCGCAATCCCCAAAGTAAGTTCTTAAAGTGCATCCCAGCGATGCGCTTCTTTCGTCCGCTGGGATGCATTGAAGTGTTTACGCACCGCACGCATGCTGTGAACTCATCATTCATCCTGAGTGTTATCGGATTTTACTTTCCTGATTGCTTACAGGCTGAACGGGCACAAAGATTAAATTGCAGAATATTTCGTGATAAAATGGTTCATAGAGGGACATAGAAAACAGGGGGGGCCGCCGATGATTTTCCATTACCATTACTGGACACCAAATTTAGAGGAAACCGAACAGTTTTATACACAGCTGGGGTTTACAGTCCGCCAGCGGATTGGAAAAAAAGACAGGACCTTTCAATCCTATAATCCTCCGCTTACCTGGGACGATTTTCGTAAGGAGACGCCATTGTTCAGAATCATTGAAATGAAAAAGGGTCAAGTGAATGTGACAATCGGCTTCGGGAAGAAAGTGATGTTCGACCATATTGGATTCCTTGTAACTAAAGACCAACACGATACTGTATGCAAGAAGGCGAGAGAGCTTGGATGGAAACCGGATGAGGCAGAACGAAGGACCTTTATCCCGACACCGTACGGTTTTCGCCTTGAGCTTCAAACCCATTCCGACGTTTTGGACACCGGAGAGCCCGCCATTGAAGAAATTAGACTTGGTGTTTTGAAAGCGGGGCTGGAAAAAGATCTGGTCTATCTGTTTGGCAGAAATCTTTCTGTTAAGACCGAATTGGAGGAGATTCCTTCATTAAAAGAGGTAAAGCTATCTAACATTGCAAGTGGTACAGATCCAAATGGCGTGCTTATCTCCGGTACGGCGCTAGGATGAGAACGGAGATAGCAATTACTGTCTTTTTGCTAGTCTTTCTATCAGCCTGTCAGCCTGCTGAATCTAAGGGCGTATTAAAAACTGCACCAAAATCTTTAGAATCAACAATGAATGTTCAGTACTTAAGCAGCGGCAAGAACAAGCTTGTACGCTACACCTCATCTGAGTCAAAATTGCATGGCAACGTCAACAATATCGATTTTGAAATAGAGGCCTTATTTAACAGCAACAAAAAAACCTATACATACGTAATGAAAATCAGGGATACAGGGCCCATTCCTAACCAGGGGAAAGACGGACCTTTCCGGTTTAAACTGCTGAAAATCAGTGCAGGAGTTAATGGAAAGGGGCAAAGCGGCAGACTATCGCCTTCCTCAACTTCTCCGCTTTACCATAAGGGTGCTGATTTTTTGCTTACAGGAACCTATCAATTATTCGAAAATGAAAAAAATTTTACTAGTGAACAATTCCTGATAGAATCTTTTTTTGAGAACGACGAAACGATTGGAGATGCTAAACCGGGTGAAAAAACTTTCAGAGGAATATTCAATTCTGAGGAAAGTATCTTATATGAATGAGGAAGAATACACTGCATAACCGGAGCGGCTTCACCGGGGATTGCAGTTGGTTTCATGCTTTGAACAAACATCATTTGATGGACTCTTAAAGGACCGGACTCTGGTCTTTTTTGTTTTAGCAAGGTTTTTGTTAAAAATCCGCGGGTTGTTTTGTTTCGGGCCTGTTCAGTTTACATGAATGCTTGTTCCGCTTAAAGTGAAGGTAATGGCTTTTCAGCACTAACAGGCAGGTAATCGTCCAACTAGTGCTGGAACCGCACAAGGCTGAACGCAAATTCTCGCATTCAGATCAGTACTTAGGAAAGGGGAGCCACCATGTTTTTGCCATCATTTAGTCTTGAAGGAAAAACAGCAATCGTGACAGGTGCAGGAAGAGGGATTGGCCGAGCGATTGCGATAGGTTTTGCGGAGGCAGGTGCAGATGTTGCCCTTTTAGCCCGCACGAAAATAGACCTTGATGAAGTGAAAAATGTCATCGAACAGGATTATGGGAAAAAAGCCTTTGCCGTTCAGGCAGATGTTACGAAAAGAGAAGAATTGAAAGCTGCATTTAATGAAATTGCCGATCAAACTGAAAGAATTGATATTTTAGTTAACAACGCCGGAATAAATATACGGACACCGGCTATGGAAGTACCGGATGCAGAATGGGATCAAATTATGGATACCAATTTAAAATCTGCGTTCTTCGCCTCACAGGAAGCAGCCGCTTTCATGAAGAATCATGGAGGGAGCATAATCAATATTGCATCCGTTGCAGGGCACACTGCACTTCCTACAGGAGTCGTCTACGGCGCTGCAAAGGCAGGACTTATTCAAATGACCAAAATACTTGCTTATGAATGGGGAAAATACGGAATTCGCGTCAATGCGTTAGGTCCATGGTATTTCGAAACTCCATTAACGGAGAAACTTCTGCAGGATGAAGAATACGTCAGCAGACTGCTTGCCGTTACTCCCCTCAAACGAATCGGACAGCTGCCTGAACTTGTAGGGCCGGCCGCATTTTTAGCTTCAGAAGCAGGTAACTACATAACAGGGCAGACATTATTTGTCGATGGAGGAATGACGATACACGGATTTTAGTCATTGTTTCGTTCCTTAATGACGAGGGAATAACGTCCTATATCTCATTGTAGGAGGGGTTTTTATGCCAGGATTGCCTGCCAGCGAGTTCCATATTACCATTGATGAACATAATGATATCCCCCAGCAGCTTCACCCTTACCAGATTCAGGCATTAAAAAATGATTACAGGGCGCTAATTGAAGAGAACAGCCATGACCCTGCCATGCTTGAAATTTCACGGAAAGCATTTGAACGGGCACTGAAAAGCATTGGCTACCGACTGGAAGTAAAGCTGCATCCCCCCGCATAAGATGAAAATCCTCCAGCAGGAGGATTTTTTTAATGCAAGATACAAAATACAAACAAACCATAAAAATACAGGTTTTTGGAATATTTGGAAAGGGTATGTGAAATATGTTCAGGTAAAAGCAGCGGACTTTTGCTGCATAAAAATTTAATAGCAGGGAGGACACCCCAATGTTTTGTACAAAATGCGGAATGAAGCTTAAAGCAGAGGACAAGTTCTGTGCGAAATGCGGCACCATGATCAGTAAGGAAGAAAGGCCGTTTGAGCCTGCACACCACGAACAGGCTGCTGCTGCTGAGGAAGCTCAGCTGTCTCAAGCTTCGGCAAAAACAGCAAAGGCTGAAGATAGGGAAAGTCTTCCATTAAGAGAAGATAAAGAGTTATCAGCCCCTTCTTTCCATCAGGCAACTGATGCACCTGAAAAAGCTCCACAGAGAAAAGGAACGGCTGTCAAAATCCCAAATGAAGGTAATTACGATTCAGGGAGAGCGGCGGCGCATAATCAGCCTGTCCATGCTGGAAAAGAGGCACCTGAATTAGCTTACGCGGGGCTCTTTGCAGTTTCTGATCAGGCTGACCAGACCAAGACAGCCGATCAGCAGTATTATGAAAAAAGGGCTTCTGTACATACAGAAGATAGAGAAAAACACCCATCTCAGCCAGTATCTGCGCAGCAGCCTATTCAGAATGAATATCATAGAGTAAATGAAGGAGGACACCAGCATCCTGCAGGCTATTCCAGCCCGAATCACTCGGATTCAGTGCAGCCCAGCCGGGAATCCTATGATTATAGGAATGAGGGGAACACTGCATTAAATCTGCAAAAACATAGCAGCGGACATTTCGAGTCCGCCCCATACCGGCCAGAATATTCAGGGCAGGCTAATACAGCGCACATCCCTCCAGCACAGCACACAACAGGGCCAGTGAACGCAAATACGCAGGGGGCTGAGCTGCTTGGTGCTTTTGCCGGGACAAAACGGGATTACTATCTTTCAAGCTGGCAAAAACAATTCAGTGTAAACTGGGCGGCGTTTTTCCTGACGATATTTTGGATGGGCTATAGAAAAATGATTGCACCGATGATCATTACGGCAGGAATTTATATTCTCCTTGGACTTGGAGTGGCAGCAAGCGGAATCTATTGGCTCACCGCCCTCATTGTACCGATTATGCTTGCAGCGTCCGGTTTTTTAGGAAACAGGATTTATTTAAGCCATGCAAGGGAACAGCTTGATTCAATTAGGTATTCACAAGCTTCACGTGAAGAAAAACAGCGGATGGCAGCCAGCAAAGGCGGTACTAGCCCTGCAGGTGTTCTTATCGCCTTTGGTGTTATGATCGCCTACATGATTGTTTCTCTTGTTTTATTTACTTTCCTATAATAAGAAAGTACTTATCCAGTTTGAAGACACAATAAGAGCGGAGCAGAGCACCTGCTTATAGATTTGCTCCGTATGAAAAAGAGAGGGGGCCAAAAGCTATTTCCCGTGGCTCCCTCTTTTTGGTATACACAAAAGTGTATTTTATTTACAATAAAAGGAAATAAACTCAGGTTCATGAAGGTGAGGTTAACTGTGGGGAGAAAGAAAACAATGCAATTTGCCGCAGCGGGTTTATTGCTTTCGGCCCTAATCTATCTGTTCTGCATACATGTTAAAATCCAGGAATATGCAGGAGCAGAGCCTGCCCCTGATGCAGACTACTTAATTGTACTCGGTGCAAGAGTGAATGGGGATGTTCCGTCCCATGCTTTACAAAACCGAATTGATACCGCAGCAGATTATTTAAAGAAAAACAGAAAAACGTTAGCTATCGTTTCAGGAGGAAGAGGAAACGGTGAGAATAGGACTGAAGCGGATGCAATGAGAGAAGGCTTAATCCGTCTAGGCGTTGAATCTTCAAGGATCGTTCTAGAAAGCGAGTCTTCCAGTACAGCTGAAAACATAGCCTTTTCAAAAAAACTGGTTCCAAATGGGGCGAAGCATGGTGTCATTGCTACTAATGACTTCCATGTTTACCGTTCTGTAGCGATTGCTTCCCAGGTGGGCCTTAAAGTGACAGGGCTTCCAGCCAAAACTCCCACTGTTATACTGGTTAAGTCATATTTGCGTGAATATCTTTCCATCACCAATTTTTATTTGCGCAGTGTTCTATAGATGTCAGCAGAAGTCTTTGAAAAAGGGCTTTTTTGTCTTACTTGGCCTAGGACGAATTTACTTATAAAGCATTGACAGTAAAAAATGTTTCATATTGTAGGAAATTGGTTAAAGATTAATGTTAATATTTACTATCTAATGTAAATGAATAGAAAGAATGGCAGGAGGCTGGTTACATGTTTTGTCGTGAATGCGGAAATAAATTAACTGGAGAAGAAGATTTTTGTCCGATGTGTGGTACGAAAGTCATGCCGTTTTCATCCGATCACGAGGAGGTTACGGGAGAAGAGGATGATTCAATAAGTGCACGAACCTCATTCGGATCTGACCCTGGCATGGAGAATCATAATCATGATAAACCGATGGATGGTTACAGCAATCATACAGGGTGGAGCGATGAAGCGGCCCACAATGAAAGAGAGAACGAACATTTGGGGCACCCCCCAGATGAACACGAAAGAGAGCACAAAACAGAGGATCAGTTTCACCCTGGAAATGGACCATTGTATGCACAATCACAGCCGGACCCTCATCTGGCGGAGAGCCAGAATAAACATGATCCCATACCTGGAAATAGTGAGCACACTCCACACGGACAAGTATCCGCTCCGTCGAAACCTAAACGGAAAATTACTAAAAAACAGGCAATTTTGGCCTTTGGGATTCCAGCTGCAAGTCTGCTGATATTTTCGGGCAGTGCCATTGCCATTCACTCCAGTGAGAAAAATACAAACCAAAGGGCAGAAGCCCTTCACTATGAAGGGGAAGAGTATGCTCTGGATGGAAACTATGATCAGGCGGTTAAAAAGCTGAATGAAGCATCAGAACTTAGGCCTGGTAATTCAGTTATTACAAGAGTGAAAAGAGAAGTTGAATCCGCATCAAAAGTCGATAAGACCTTGACCGCTGTAGATGAAAAGATCGACAGCAAAGAATTCGGGGAAGCAAAAGATACGCTTACGAGTGTGCGCAACGATATCCAGACCCGGAAGAGCCCGATTTTTGCACCACTGGAGACAAGAACCTCTAAGCAAGAGACGGATTTAATCATTGAAATGGTTAAATACGATACCCAGGAAATGGATTCCGTAAAAGAAATTGGCGTGGAATTGGAAAAAATCAAGGATCTGGAAAGCGCTGAGGCTAAAGAAGTCAAAGGCAAGCTGATCGATAAAATAGTAGAACTATCAAAAAACACATCAGATAAACACATGGAAAAGGAAAATTTTGATAAGGCGATTGATGCACTCAGAGAAGCTCAAAGGTATACAAACTATGAGAATGAGGAGCTAATAACCAGGCTAAATGAGTTAGAGAATGCCAGAGCAAGCTACAAAGGGTCACTTCCGGTCTTCCTGGAGGAGAATATGGCTGTCCTGGATTCTAAAGCGATGAAATCCAAAAATCCTCCTCTTAAACTTGGTAAGCTCATTTTCGAAGAAGACCAATTTACGTATGTCGTAACAGGAAGTATTAAAAATACCACTAAAATCACATTGAATAATCCCCAGCTTTATATAAAAATTTATAACAAAAAAGGAAAATTCCTATACAACGATACGGTTTCGTCAAAAGATGTAGCCATTAAAGCAGGCAAAGAGGCAGAGTTTTTCTTTTTCCTCGATAAAGATTATGGAAAAGACATTAAAGTAGTAATCGACCAGGTGACCTACATAAAATAAAGGACAGGTGAAAAACTTGAAAAAATGGATAGCCAGCGGAATCATTACGTTATTTATATGGATCGCAGGGATTGGGGGCATCTTTTTTATCCTTAATGAAATTCCGAACGAACTAAAGCTTTCCTCCAAAGTAGTCGAACTTGATGCAGCTAAAGCTGCCTCATCGGGCACCTCAGGTGACGTGAAAGAAATCATAGATGAATCCCAAAAGCTCGTGGTCACCATCCAGCTCGAGGGCGGCTCGATCGGCTCTGGATTTTTATACAATGAAAAAGGGGATGTGATTACTAATGCCCATGTCGTCGCAGACTCTGAAAATGTCCTTGTCCTGACTAAAGACTCCAGGGAAATGCCTGGTGAGGTTATAGGAGTGAATCCGACCCGTGACATTGCAGTTGTGAGAGTAAAAGATTTGGAGGGAACCGATCCTCTTTCTGTTGAAAGAGAGAAAAAATCAGCAATCGGAGACGAAGTACTTGCCCTCGGAAGCCCGCTCGGTCTGCAAAACACCGTTACGGACGGAATAATCAGCGGAGTTGACAGAGAAATAAACATTGAGGAAACCTATTATAAAGACGCCTATCAAATTTCAGCCCCGATTGCGCCTGGAAACAGCGGAGGACCTCTAATTGACAAGAAGTCCGGAAAAGTGATCGGCATTAATTCCGCTGCCACTGATCAGGGAACAATTGGTTTCAGCATTCCGATCATTGCTGTTCTGGATGAAATAGAAGCCTGGTCAAAAAAATAAGGGCTTCCCCTAGAGGGCTCCTCTCCCGATCCATCAGCGGCACAGGGGAGTCCAGAAGGGGCGGACAGGGAGGAGACCCGCCGCCCGCCCCTCAATGAGCAAATGCCCGCTGGCTGCAATGAACAGACAAGTTTAAAGGGCGTTCTTAAAAAAAAGTAGATTCATGCTCCTCTGCCAGGGCAGCCCCCTGTAAAAGACAGTAAATCCAAGCTGTCTTTTTATTATGAGTCCCATATTCTATCTTAAAATCAGCCAGGATACTCCCGATTCAAACCGATCCCGCAAAGCAGTGAAGCGTAAGGCTGCCGGCTAAACTGCCTGTACCGTGCCGTAATCCATTGTGGACTGAATTACGGCACGGTATAATAACTATGATAAATGAGTAATGAAGGAGTTTTACTATGGCTTCCGGTAATGGTTTTTTTATGATTCTAGTCACTGTATTAGCGATTGTACTGGCTGCTATCTTTGTTATGATCGGCGCTGTCATTATAAGAGCAGTAAAAAACGCAAAGCAGGGTCCGGATGATGAGGCAGAAAATCGGCTTCGCAGCAAAGATAAAAAATAACCCCGTAAAATCGGGGTTATTCTTTCATTTACAGTCAAAACATGCATGACGGGCTGTTAAACGAAGTACTATAATAGAGAATGAATGGAAAAGAAAACAGGGCCGCGAGGAGAATAAAGTGGAAACTATTTTATACTTTCGAAATGATTCATCAAATAAATTTTGGAAAATTAAAGTGACCGGAGTCGATTACGTGGTTACTTTCGGTAAAGCAGGAACCACTGGAACGATCCGTTCAAAAAAATTTGATCATGCTGCAGAATGTTTAAAAGAAGCGGAAAGCATGATCCAATCAAAACTGAAAAAGGGATACAAGCCGGGGCACTCCTCCATGCAGCTAATAAAGAAAAGCACTATTACAGATGACAGCTTTTGGAGTCTCCTTGAGCAAGCCAAGAAAAAAGGAGAGGAACAGGAAGAACAGCTCGAATGGCTGGTAGAGCATCTTTCGAAAAAGCCTCTTCAGGATATCATTAAGTTTGATGAAATTTTTGCGCGGTATTTTGTCCGTTCCTGCACCTCCTCACTGTGGGCCGCAGCCTGCATCATCATGGGAGGATGTTCAGATGATTGCTTTGACTATTTCAGGGCCTGGCTGTTATTTCAGGGAAAAGGCGTATACGAAACAGCCATCCATGATCCCGAGAGCATGATTCCTATCCTGAAGGAACTTGAAGAAAAAGGGGAAATGCCTCAGTTTGAGGATTTGACCTATTTAGGTGCCCTTGCATTTGAAGAAAAAACCGGCAGGGATGATACATCTTATTATGAACTGTATGATCAGCTAGTAGCTGATCCGTGCTTCGAACCGGAAATCGAGCTTGACTGGGATGAGGAGGACGAAAAAGGATTGCAAATCCGCTTCCCAAAACTGTGGGAGCGTTATGGAGAGAATCCTCTCGAATGTTGAAATGAAAGAATGATCTCTGACACTAAAGAGATCATTTTTTTGATTTGACATCCGTTCTGTTTTTCCTTGAACTGTTCCTCTAAATCTTCGAGAACACACACAAGTTTGTAGGATTTCTCCGGCCTTGCTATAGTAAAATTAGCAAATGATGGATAATGGATGGAGGATAAATGATGTTTCTTAACGGTAAATTAGACCATCCGCAGCTTAAGCTGTTACTGAAAGCGCTGGATTCATCTCAAACTGGCATTATCATTACAGATCCTGCTGCTAAAGAGAATCCTATCGTTTACATGTCAAAAGGATTTACAGATGTAACGGGATACAAAGAAGATGAAGTTATTGGAAAAAACTGCCGTTTTCTGCAAGGAGAAAAAACAGATCAAAAAGAAGTGGACAAAATCCGAACTGCTGTACGGGAAAAATCTTCCGTGTCCGTCACACTTCTGAATTATAAAAAGGACGGCTCTCAATTTTACAATCAGCTGAATATTGACCCGATTTATTTAGAAGATGAAGACCTCTATTATTTTATTGGGGTTCAAAAGGATGTCACCATGGAAAAGCATTATCAAACCCTCATGGAGCAGGCTAAAACAGAGGCAGATATGCGCTCTACCCCTATTATTTCTCTCGGGAACCAGATTTCCGTCCTTCCGCTTATCGGGTCTTTCCCAAGTGAAAGGCTGACCATTTTAATGCGAAATATTATGGAGCACAAGGATAAAACGAGAGACCGGATTTTGATTCTTGATATATCCGGACTCGCTGTTTTTGATCAGGCATTATCCAACTATATTGTAAACCTGAACGGCTGGTTAAAGCTGCTTGGCACTGAACTTATGATTACTGGAATATATCCCCGTATGGCTGTCACCGCATTGGAAGATTATGAAGAGTTAAATTCGGTAAAAGTATTTCCCGAGGTGAAACATGCCCTGGAATATTTACAGAAAGAACCTAAAAAAACCGGGGAATCCCTGTTTTTAAAGGGGATCTAGTCATTTGTTTCCCAGCCTGTAAAAGCAGCACATGCCACAATGTGCTGCTTTTTTGCTGAAATGCAGAGGAGGCGTAAAAGCACCTGCAGGATTTTCCTGATCCGATATGCTCTTTTAAGCAACATTATCCTAATAAAGGACAACCTGTTATCGTGACCGGTTCAGTCCTGCCCGTCACACGATTCAAAGATAAACGGCATTCTATCCAAATCCATGCAGTCAGCACTTTTATGAAACGAAGCTCCCAGAGAAAATGCCCATAATGGAGAGCTCAGATTCATTCATGATCAGAGGAAAGGAAGGCTTCTGCCGCCTTAGTGAGCATCTTCACTCCGATCTCAAGTGCCTTTTCGTCAATGGTGAAGTTCGCATGATGGTGGGGAAACGTAATGCCTTCCTTTTTGTTTCCGGCTCCTGTAAAGAAAAAGCATCCAGGCGCCTTTTGCTGATAGGCAGAAAAATCCTCTCCTACCATAACCGGCTTCATCAAAGTAACCGAATCCTCTCCGAATAATCCAGCGGCGGTTTGATGAAGGATGCGGGTTGTTCTTTCTTCATTAATGACTGGCCGGTAGCCCTTAGTATAATCAAACTTATAGGATGCCCCGTGGGCGTCTGTGACCCCTTTTACAATCTGCTCTATTTTACCGGGTATCTGATTGCGGAGTTCTTCATTAAAGCTTCTAACCGTCCCTCCAAATTCGACAGAACCTGGAATGACATTATCAGCGGATCCTCCTGCTATTTGCGTGACAGAAATTACGAGCTGCTCTGAGGCATCTGTTGCTCTTGATACAATCTGCTGCAGGCTTGAGATTGTCTGGGCAGCTGCAGTGATGCTGTCAATGGTTTCATGAGGGAGTCCGGCATGTCCTCCTTTTCCGATAACGGTTACTTTAAATGTGTCGGGAGCCGCCATCATCGGTCCGTAAACAATGCCGATTTTCCCTGTCTCTAAAGGAGACCATAGATGGGTTCCTATTACATAATCCACACCGTCCATCACCCCGGCATTCACCAGCTCATCCGCACCCCCGGGCGGAGTTTCTTCGGCGTGCTGGAAAATAAACCGGATTTCCCCTGAGAGTTTTTCTTTATTTTCAGATAATAGCTTCGCAGTGGTCAGCAGCATAGCTGTATGACCGTCGTGGCCGCATGCATGCATAACACCAGGTACGGATGAACGGTATTCAAATGTATTCTTTTCCTCTATTGGGAGAGCGTCCATATCGGCACGGATTGCCAGCGTTTTTCCAGGGTTTCGGCCCCGCAGCACAGCCATTACCGCAGTTGGTGCAGGGCGTGAGATCTCCAGGAACGGCATCCTTTTTAAGGCCTCCGATACAAAAGCTGAAGTATTTGTTTCCTTAAAAGAAAGCTCAGGATATTGATGAAGATGCCTCCTCCAGCGAATCAGCTGTTCACGGTCACGATCAGCAATTTTCATTTTCTTAGCTCCTTTTTAATAAGTATGTAGGCCATTATATAAAAGTTCAGACTATTAAGAAAGCCAAAAGAGCTTAAAATTTCACTCTCATAAAAAGGGCGAGAACAGGAACATTTTTCAAATGGGTTGGTTCTTTCGTTCATATGCGTTAAGATAGTAGGAGATTTTTTTACTTGTAGTTACCCGCAAGGAGGAGAACATGTTGGAAACACAAGCGAATACAAATTTGAACATATTAAGGGATTTAGTCCTTCAGCATTCAGAGAAAAGCATGGGAAAACCAGATGAGAATACTCAGGATCTCACGAACTGGAGAAAAAAATTAGTTGAAATATATGCGGACTCACTAACGTTGACTCGAAATGCATCAGCAGAAAAAATTAAAAGCTGGGGCAAGAATTTCGCAAATCAACTTGTTGAGCTAGGTTTGCCTCTTGATGCTGCAATTGCTGAAATGAGGGAGGCTAAAACGAACGTTGGAAATATAATTAAGGATGAATCGGATAGACAGGGTTTGACCGTTAAAGATTTTTTTTCCATCTACTCTTCATTTGATATCACAGCAGATCAAGCATTG
Source organism: Metabacillus sp. 113a (assembly GCF_050107635.1). Lineage (NCBI taxonomy): Bacteria > Bacillati > Bacillota > Bacilli > Caryophanales > Bacillaceae > Metabacillus > Metabacillus sp. 113a. Next base: position 19,938 of record NZ_JBNILJ010000012.1, read on the forward strand.
CAGCTTGTCTCCGTTTGTTATATGAAAGCTCACGAAGAAAAGATTTCTTCAGCACAGCACGCGGTAGATGAACTTTCAATTCCTGTCGTGAAGATTGAAGAAGGAATTGGGATTCTGCCTGTTATTGGGGATATTGATACGAGAAGAGCCCAGCTGCTTATGGTAACAGCTTTAGAGAAGAGTGCGGAGTTTCAGCTGGAGTATTTAATACTAGACCTTTCCGGGGTGCCTGTCATTGATACAATGGTCGCACAGCAAATCTTCCAAGTGCTTGAAGCGCTGCGAATATCCGGTGTAACGAGCAAAATCAGCGGAATCAGACCTGAACTGGCCATTACGATGACACAGCTTGGGGTGAATTTTGAAGTTAAATCCTTTTCAAGTCTGCATCAGGCAATAAGCAGCATTAAAGATTAATGAGACAAAGGACTCCTGTCAGGGGAGTCTTTTTTCATGCGTATTAAAATCGAAGCCCTCCTTTTGAAGGAGGGCTTCTGAAGAATAAGGGAAGATCAGCGACTATTTCACTTAGTTAAATCAGGGATTTTGCTCTATAGAATTTTCTTTATATCAAACCGATATTTAAAATACATCATTTAATTTTACTTATCGGAGGAAACAAAATGCTCGCGCAGCAAACTGAAACATTGGCTTATAATTACCAGGATATGATCACGATTTGGGTAAAAGTGACAAAGAAGAACAAATCTTATACAGCCGTAGCGCAGCATCCCATTAAACGAAATCAATATGCCAGATCCAGCCACCGGGATAAAGAAAAAGCAATAGAGGACGCTGTCCGAAAAGTAACGGCTGTCAGCGACTGCCGCTAATCAAACCCTTAAAGAACGAAGGTACACAGCACCAATTAACAGGGGGAAGGCAGCAATAATCAGAACCGGCCATGGCATCAGGCCGGCTGTTTTTCCTGCAGCCGTTTCAACAGTAAATAAACAAATTAAGAATAACCAATATTTAACCATTAAGCGGGCTTTTTTATACTGTTCAGAGGTGTTGTGTACCGTAGGATTCAGAAATGATAAAGGTGAGGATATTTTTCCCGGGACGGTTATCCATGAACCCCAAACTCGGCATAAACCAGATAAATTCTTTCCCGGATCACCGGTCAGCTTCCCCCTTCTAATTAAAGCGAGACGGTATGATTGGGAAGGGGAGAATAGTGCAAACCAAATAGACGATGCTGCTAATGAATAATGTTTTTTCCAAAACTGTTCCGGGGATGTGAAGGACAGGTTTTTTCAACTAATCTCACCTTGGATAGCTTAGCCGATGATACGGGATTTAATCGTTGCGGCGAAAAGGTAAAAATCGGGGAAGCGGCAGGCAGTTCAATGCCGTGATTGGAGCGGTAAGGAAGAGTCAGCAGATGTCCCTTATAAAATCTTAGCAGTTACCCAATCATCCACTTGTTTTTTAATTCTTCCAGAAAGCGGATTGCTTTTTTGCTGTTATGAAGCAGCAGTATGGTTTTGGGGGAATCTGTGACGACAGGGGCTTTAATCGTTGAGGCTACTGTCCTCTTTGGCATTATAATCACCTGCTTTTTTAATTTAATGTATGCCGAGGGCAAGAAAAAAGACGCACTGGAGAATCTCATGCGTCTTTATTATGAAGAAAACCGGGTTTTTTTATACTCTGAGAGGATTTTGCTGTTAGCTTCAAGCAGCCGTTTTGTCTGAGGAGACATTGTAACCGCCGGTGTTTTAATGCTTGATTTCTTAACACGTTTTGCCCTGTTGTCCCCGAAGTCGTGTTCAATGGGTTTAGAACTCATTGTTTGCCACCGCCCTTTAGGTCTTTTAATAAATTATATCATACATATGGATTAAAGAAAGGAAAAGGAGACAGTCTGATTCATTTACTTCATCTGCAGCAGCCCTTATTTTCAGGACGAAAGTCACCCCTTGGATTTCGATGGGAATCAGTGCATTTTTTATTTCCGGCTGATAAAAGATTTCGTCCCGGTCCAAGGCAGAGCGAACGCTTCCCCGCCTCTCGATCACTCCGAGCAGCTGCTCTTTTTCCTCATCCGTATCAAAGGGATGAAACGATGCGGTCATATCACTTTTATCTGCGAAGGACTGGATAAGTTCATTCAATCCCTGCATGTATTCCGGCAGTCCGCCCTGGTAGAGGTTAATAGATGTGTTCTGAAGGAGACCGGCAAATGTCTTCAGGCGATGATTGTTTTCCTGCACAAGCCTCGCGTTTTCCTCCAGCACCTTCGTGTGCCGTTCAAGCTCGTTGGCGCCCAGTTTTTTTATGTACATGCTTAGGAAAACAAAAGCATCAATTAAAATGAAGACAGCAAAAACAATTAAATAATTTTTCCAGTCTGTGAAAAGAGATACAGGGAAAAAGGTCCAGTAAATGACAGCACCTATCAAATAAAGAAGGTACCATGTTTTGCGAATGGACTCAGAAGCTTTTTTAACCCGCTCCTCCCAAATCCAATGTGCAGCACCATAAAACAGAAGCAACAGAAGCACAATCCAAACGAGCCATTGATAGAATGCAATCATACCTTCAGTTTGCCGCGATCTAAAAGCGTTTTTTTAATTGTAACCAATTTTGTCATGCCTCCGTATCAAGTATCCCAAGCTGGCGTTTCAGCATTTTAATCTGACCCCTGTGACTGATTTCGTCTTCCATGACATGAAACCATAGATAGTAAGGATTATAGAGGGTTCCATTTGGGAATGTACGTTTATCATAAAGCCATTCATCCTGTTTGGTCTGCAGTTTACGGAGCGTTTTTTCCCTCGTTTCTGAAAAAAGAGAGCGGTAGAAATCGAAGCTTTTGCCTTTAATCGTTTGTCTTGCCTTTGTACCAAGCTCTAGAGCGGGACCCCAAATTGAATCCTCTTCTTCATTAAAACTGCGTCCCTCAAATGAAATCAGCTGATGTACCGTTTCAATCGCTGCGATATGAGTAAAGAGAGCACCAATGCTATTGCCTCCGTTACTGACTCTCCTATCCAGTTCTGCCTGAGAAAGCTTTGCGCCTTCCTGCAGAGTGAGTGCCCGGGTATGTTCAAGCATACAGACAAGCTCCCCGATCCTCTGGTCATATCCCATTTTTGGCTGAATCTCATATTGCAGCATTCCTTTATCCCCCTTTGCTTAAAAAAAAGACAGGATTCCCTGCGAAGAAAAGAAAATCCTATTCTATTATAGCACCTGCTGCCATAAAATCTCAGTTGCTTTTTAAACGGTTTGATTAAAAAATTATCTCATAAACACGTGAGAGGTGAAACTTCCGTAAAAACGGAAAAATTCCGAGATTCCGGAGTGAATTAAATGCTGATTCCGAAATAGTGGAAAATAAGAGGGTCCAGGGTGGCTAATTCAGCTCAGAACGTCATTAACATCGGCGGTTTTTGCATGTCCGTTTTTGTGGCACGCTTTTTGCTTATTAAATAACAAACTGGTTGTAAGCGCTTCCTAAACTGGTTAAAGATCGCAGCAAAGGGGGATATATGTGGAAATCATTATTATTTTATTGTCTTTAAGTTTGTTGATGTTTGTTGCTTACAGAGGATTTTCCGTCATTCTGTTTGCTCCCATCTGTGCGCTTTTCGCTGTTTTGCTCACAGACCCAAGCTTTGTGCTTCCATTTTTCTCGAATGTCTTTATGGAAAAAATGGTCGGCTTTATCAAGCTGTATTTTCCGGTATTCCTGCTCGGCGCCATTTTCGGAAAAGTGGTTGAAATGTCCGGTTTAGCTGAAACGATAGCCAAAACCATTGTAAAACTGGTGGGAGCTAAACGGGCCATTCTCGCTATTGTGCTAATGGGTGCTATCCTGACGTACAGCGGTGTCAGTTTATTTGTAGTTGTGTTTGCAGTCTATCCGTTTGCTAAAAACATGTTTATTGAAGCAGACATCCCAAAACGGCTGATTCCGGGTACGATCGCGCTTGGCGCCTTTACTTTTACGATGGATGCTCTCCCCGGAACACCGCAAATCCAAAATGTAATCCCGACAACCTTTTTTAAGACAGACATTTATGCAGCTCCAGTGCTTGGAATCATCGGGGCCGTTTTTGTCCTTACACTTGGGATGCTCTATCTGGAATCGCGCCGGAAGAAAGCACAAAAAGAAGGAGAGGGGTATGCCGGGCTTGACTCCGAAACGGCTGCAGCTTCTGAAGGATCTGATCTTGCTTTGGAGAAAGAAAAGGCATCGCTTTCGGTAAATGCAGAGCCTAGCCCTGTAAGGCGGGTCCTTGCGTTTGTTCCGCTGATTCTTGTAGGAGTCATGAATAAATATTTTACTGTATCTCTCCCGCAATGGTATCCGAACGGATTTGATTTTTCTGCGATCGGTCTTGAAGCCTTCGGGAAAATTGAACTTTCATCGGTTGTGGCGATATGGTCAGTGGAGCTCGCACTGCTGATTGGAATTATTGCCACCATAGCGTTTGACTGGAGAGCGGTAACCGCCAATATTCAAGAAGGATTGAATGCCGGAATAGGCGGGGCCCTTCTGGCGGCTATGAATACCGGAGCGGAATATGGATTTGGGGGAGTCATCGCAGCTCTTCCCGGCTTTAAAACAGTAAGTTCGGGAATTTCGAGCACCTTTACCGATCCGCTCGTAAACGGGGCAGTCACGACTACCGCTCTGGCAGGGATTACCGGCTCGGCTTCAGGAGGAATGGGGATTGCCTTAAGTGCAATGTCTGAAACGTACCTCCAGGCCATAGAGAAATACAACATTCCGCCCGAAGTGATGCATAGAGTTATCTCTATGGCTTCCGGGGGGATGGATACGCTCCCTCATAACGGAGCGGTTATTACGTTGCTAGCTGTTACAGGCTTGACCCACCGGCAATCGTATAGGGATATTTTTGCCATTACGATTATTAAGACGATTGCTGTATTCGTTATTATCGGTCTGTATAGTTTGACAGGACTTGTTTAATGCAAATCACTAGGGGAGGCGAACGGAGATGGGAAATGGGAAAGTCATTCAATCCATTGAAGAGGCCGTTGAGCTTATTCATGATGGAGCGGTACTAGTAGTAGGAGGATTCGGATTATGCGGAATCCCGGAAAAAAGCATACTGGCTTTGAAAGAAAAGGGAGTAAAAGGCCTTACAGTAATAAGCAATAACTGTGGGGTGGATGACTGGGGACTTGGCCTGCTTCTGGCAAATAAACAGATTAAGAAAATGATGTCCTCCTACGTGGGTGAAAACAAAATTTTCGAGCAGCAATATTTGAACGGAGAGCTTGAAGTTGAATTGATTCCGCAAGGTACCCTGGCAGAAAGAATGCGGGCAGGAGGAGCCGGCATCCCCGGCTTCTACACAGCGGCAGGTGTCGGCACGAAGGTGGCGGAGGGCAAAGAGCATAAGGATTTTGACGGAAAAACCTATATTCTTGAGCGCGGAATTACAGGAGATTTCGCGCTGGTGAAAGCATGGAAGGCAGACCCGCTTGGAAATCTTGTGTTTAGAAAAACCTCAAGAAACTTTAATCCTGTAGCTGCAATGGCAGGGAAAGTTACAATTGCAGAGGCGGAGGAAATCGTTGAAATTGGCGAATTGAATCCGGATGAAATCCATACGCCGGGGATTTATGTCCAGCATGTTTTCAAAGGCTCACACTACGAGAAACGCATTGAACGCAGAACTGTGCTTCAGGCGAAGTAAAGGAGGCTGTATAGAATGATGGAAAACAGGTTGAAAATGGTAAAAAGAGCGGTTAAGGAAATTCAAGATGGCATGAACGTAAATCTGGGGATCGGGATGCCAACATTGGTCGCCAATGAAATTCCTGAGGATTACAGCGTCCTTCTCCAGTCTGAAAATGGACTTTTAGGAATTGGGGCCTATCCTGCCGAAGGTTCTGAGGATCCGGATCTGATCAATGCTGGAAAAGAGACCGTTACAAGCGTCCCGGGTGCTTCTTATTTTGACAGTGCCGAATCCTTTGCCATGATCAGAGGGGGCCATATTGACCTCGCCATTCTAGGGGGAATGGAAGTATCAGAAGAGGGCGACTTAGCCAATTGGATGATCCCCGGTAAAATGGTGAAGGGCATGGGCGGTGCAATGGACTTAGTAAATGGCGCGAAGCGGATTGTTGTCATTATGGATCATGTCAATAAATACGGTGAATCGAAGGTAAAACCAGCCTGCACCCTTCCGCTGACCGGCAAGCGAGTAGTAAACCGCCTGATAACCGACCTGGCAGTCTTTGATTTCAACAATGGCCAGATGGAGCTTGTAGAGCTTCAGGAGGGTACCACTATAGATGAAGTGAAAGAGAAAACGGAAGCATCGTTTACGATAAGCAGCAGCCTGATGGCGGCCCGTTAAAAATTTAAAAAGGAGCTGGAAATGGAGAATTCGCTTAAACATAAAGTGGCTTTGATTACAGGGGCAGCAAGCGGCATTGGATTCGAAACAGCGAAAGAATTCGCGCAGCAGGGAGTTTCCGTCGTCCTTTCAGATTTGAAAGAAGAAGCGGCTGAAGAAGCAGCCAGAACTATTAGGGATGCAGGCGGGGAAGCTGTATCCGCTGCTTGCGATGTAACGAAAGAAGAGCAGGTAGAGGCAGTGATCCAGCTTGTTATGGAAAAGTATGGCCGGCTGGATATTCTGGTGAACAATGCAGGTCTTCAGCACGTCTCACCAATAGAAGAATTTCCAACAGAGCGGTTTGAATTTTTAATAAAAGTGATGCTGACTGCTCCGTTTATAGCCATCAAGCACGTCTTTCCAATCATGAAAAAACAGCAGCATGGCAGGATCATCAATATGGCTTCTATCAATGGTCTGATTGGCTTTGCTGGAAAAGCTGCTTACAACAGCGCAAAACATGGAGTCATCGGACTTACAAAAGTAGCAGCGCTGGAGGGGGCAGAGCACGGCATAACCGTTAACGCGATCTGCCCGGGGTATGTAGACACACCGCTTGTACGCAATCAGCTCTCAGATTTAGCGCAAACGAGGAATGTAGAGCTTGAAAAAGTGCTGGAGGAAGTCATCTATCCCCTTGTCCCCCAAAAGCGGCTGCTCGATGTTGAGGAAATTGCCGGGTATGCGGCTTTCCTTGCAGGCGGCGGTGCTAAAGGGATTACAGGCCAGGCTGTTGTCCTGGATGGCGGCTATACTGTTCAATAGTATGAATTGGATTAGGTGGGGGAAGGCCGTGTTGTGCGGTGCCATTTACAATACGGACGGTTGGTTACGCCAGCCCCCACTTCAAACTCTCCCAAAAATAAGCGGGGGGGGGGGGGCAGTTCAAGCGCATCGGGTCCCTTGCCGGCTGGTGAACTGCTAACGGAAAAAAGCGCTCAGTGGACCTGAGCGCTTCTTGTCGTTTTTGCGTTCTTAAGAGTGGAAATCACCTCATTGGAGTATTCTCCCGCAATCACCGGTTACACGCTTTATGTGAGAATATCGGTGGATAAAAGACAGCTGAGAAATAGAGAATTTTGTCGAAAAGTAAATATACGTAAAGTACGGACAATAAAGCAGAAGTACGGACAATAAAACGAAGAGTACGGACAATAAAATAAAAGTACGGACAATAAAACGATGAGTATGGACAATAAAACAAAAATACGGACAATAAAAAGTTCCAGGACCAAACCCGGGCGGAATCTGGATCATTTTCCCTACTTGGAGCAGCTTGTAACTCAAATACAGAAGGAACCGGTACTCAATGAGTCCGCAAATCCTGTCGAATTACATCGAAAAGTCTTTATATGAAAAGTACGGACAATAAAACAGAAGTACGGACAATAAAACAAAAGTACGGACAATAAAAAGTTCCATGACCAAACCCGGGCGAAATCCGAATGGTTTTACCGATTTGGTACAGCTTGTATCTCAAAAACAGAAGGAAACGGTAAGCAATGAGTCCGCCCAGCCTGTCGAATTACATCGAAAAGTCTTTATATGAAAAGTACGGACAATAAAACAAAAGTACGGACAATAAAACGATGAGTACGGACAATAAAACGAAGATGCGGTCCAATCTATAGCTGAAAAAACCGTTCCGCAGCCCCCTGAATCGCGCCAGGCAAACATAATCATGCGAATTGTATAGTTTATCAGCCGAATTAACAGCGGAATTTTCTCATGAGTAATTCAAGCTGCTTTTGACAGCTCAACCGTGAAATCGTTACTATATATGAAAACGTTAACATTTACGAAGGAGAGTTTAAGGTGAAAGGATTATTGGAACTCATCCCGCCGGACTGGCTTGAAGAAGTGATCAATCTGGCGGCAGAATGCACAGTTGTTGTTAATCACAAAGGGACTATTCTATATCTGAATCATGCTTACTGTGATTTTTTGAAAGTTTCTCCGGACGAAGCGATAGGCAGACCTGTCCAGGAGATCATTGAAAACTCCAGGATGCAAATTGTCGCTAAAACGGGCAAAGCAGAGGTTGCCTCTATTCATCCAATTAACGGGAGTGAAATGATCGCAAACCGATACCCATTGTATGTAAAAGGGCAGCTTGTTGGGGCAGTCGGTACGGTAATGTTCAGGAATCCGCAGGAATGGCTTGATTATTCCAGAAAGCTGCAGCCTTTGATGGATGAATTAAACTATTATAAAAACCGTTATGAAAATGAGCTGCAAAGCAAATATCATTTTGGCGATTTGATTGGGGAGAGCCGGAAATTTATTGAGGCAAAGCATCTCGCTAAGCGCGTTTCGGAAAGTCACTCAGCTATTCTTCTTTTAGGGGAATCAGGTACTGGAAAGGAACTCTTTGCCCATGCTATTCATCAGACGAGCGGAAGAAAGCATTTGCCTTTTATGAGAATCAATTGTGCATCCATTCCTGAACATTTATTTGAATCAGAGATATTCGGGTATGAAGAAGGTTCCTTTACGGGTGCTAAAAAAGGAGGAAAGAAAGGAAAATTTGAACTTGCTAATGGCGGAACGATCTTTTTAGATGAAATCGGCGACCTTCCGCTGCAAATGCAAAGCAAATTATTAAGGGTGCTTCAGGAAAGAGAGATTGAGAGAATCGGAGGGAGAGGGCCCATAAAAATTGATGTCAGGGTCATAGCTGCCACACATCGCCGTCTTGAAACAATGGTGGAAGAAGGGTCTTTCCGCAAGGATCTCTACTACAGGCTGAACGTTATAAAAATTGAGATCCCTCCCCTCAGGGACCGGAAAGAGGACATCCTGCCTGTAAGCACCCTTCTGTTGAGAAAGCTCGAAGGGAAATTTCATCATTATGGTTTAAAGCTGTCCGAGGAAGCCGCTGCTTTGCTTGAAGAGCATGACTGGCCGGGAAATATTCGGGAACTTGAAAACGTTCTTGAAAGAGCGGTTAATGTCCTGGATGGTCTTACAATATTCCCGGAGCATATGCCCTTATATTTGCAAAGTGAAGAAAACAATGGGACCCGTGGGGTACCGTCTTCATCTGCCAAACATTTTATGGGAGAGCCCATTAGGACGCTGAAGGAGAGTGTTTGCGATGCTGAAAAGGCAGCCATTATCGGGGCTTTGAAAATGACGGGCGGAAATAGAGCAAAAGCAGCAAGGCTTCTTGGAATTGGGAAAACGAGTTTATATGATAAGTGCAAGCTGTACTCAATAGAGAAAATGTAAATTTTTCGGCGTTATAAACCGTATCATTGGACACGGTTCTATATGTCTACTAATTTTCAGTCTTTTTACATACGCAAAGAGAATGGCGCAAGATTAATGATGAGGCACAACTTAGTAGATGATGTCGAATTTAAGGGATCCTTCCAATTATGCCCTTTTCAGCGCTCAAGGACCTTCCTTATTTTTCATTCTTTCGACCTATTTTTATGACGTTATTCTCGTATTCTTTTAAAATAGCGTCATATTGTTTACACTCGATCAAGTAAAATTTACAAAAATCGCATAGATTTACCATTAGCATTGATATATATTTTGTACGAGGATTTTATAGAGGAGGATATGAGGATGAATAAAAAGAGTATGAAATGGTTTATGCACTTATCTATTGCTTTTGCCATGATTTTCAGCCTGCTTGCTCCAGCAGGGGCGAATGTTTCAAGAGCAGCGGATGTACTGACCGTAGCGGAAGCAATTGCGAACAATAACGGCCAGACTGCAACGGTTGAAGGATATATTACAGCTCATACAACCGGTGCAAAATCAGTCAAATTTGACCCCCCTTTTGGCAACGATTACAATGTTGCAATCGCGGACAGCAGTGCAGAAAAAGACGTAAGCAAAATGGTTTCTGTACAGCTTCCATCAAGCTTCCGATCCACTTTCGGACTGCAGTCAAATCCTGCTTTAATCGGAAAGAAAATAAAAGTGACCGGCGAATTGCTTGCTTACAATAGCATGCCGGGGGTTAAAAACGCATCCGCTATTGAATTTTCAGATGCCGTAAGTGAGCCTCCAACGGATGAACTAAAAACGATTGCCGAAGCCCGTGTGCTCCCAAAAGGGTCTTCAGCTGCAGTAACGGGAACGGTCACGGCGATTTTTACAGCGGGCGGAAAGAACAATGTCTACATCCAGGATGATACAGCCGGCATGATTATTAGAGGAGCCAGCCTTGATGCAAAAGTTAAGGCGGGTGACAGAATCAAGGCTTCAGGCTCAGTGAACGATTACTACGGAATGTCCCAGCTCGATACGTCTGCTGAAGCTGTATCTGTTGAACAGGCAGACGCAGGGGTGCCGGAAGCTCAAATCGTATCTTCACAGAATTTTAATGAAGAGATCGAAGGGGAACTCGTTACCGTTAAAAATGCATCTGTCGGGTCCAAAGACAGCAATGGAAATTTTTCTGCAGAGGATGCAAATGGCAAATTTGTCATAAAACCTTCTGACAGCGCACTTCTGGAATCCGGGAAGACATACGATTCAATTACCGGAGTCATCGATTATAACTTTAACGAGTACAAGCTTGTTCCGAGATTCTCTCAGGATGCAGTGGAAGATGAGTCAGCGGTTCGCCCTGTCACTGCAGATCCTGCTCCTGGTTTTATTCAATCAGGAACGGAGGTTGCTCTTTCAACAGAGACGGAGGGCGCCGCTATTTATTTCACAGTCGATGGAAGCGAACCCAATACTCAAAGCATTCGATACGAAGGACCAATTAAAGTTGAAAAGGATACGGTAATCAAGGCTGTTGCTGTTAAGAATGGTTTAAAAAACAGTGACTCGTCTGCATTTGAATACAAAATACAAAAAGAAGCTATCCGCATTCATGACATTCAAGGGGAAAGTCATACATCTCCTTATAACGGACAAAATGTTGCCGATGTGGAAGGAATCGTTACGCACGTTGCAGACAGCAGCAATTTCTACATGCAGGACATGAACCCCGACAGCAACGAAAACACTTCTGAAGGAATTTTAGTCTACAAACGCTCTCACGGCATGAAAGCTGGGGACATTGTAAAAGCAAGCGGACAAGTAAAGGAATGGGTCCTTGAAGGATACAGCGAAAAGCTCCAGACTGATTTACCGGTAACAGAAATCAACGCAGCGGGCATTGAGAAGGTTTCTTCTAATAATGAACTTCCGGCACCTGTGATGATCGGCAAGGACCGAATCGCCCCTGCAAAAGTAATTGACAACGATCAATTTGCGGCATTTGACCCTGAAGAGGACGGAATTGATTTTTATGAAAGTTTAGAAGGAATGAGAGTAGGAGTGGAAAATCCCAAAGTTGTTGCTCCTCAAAAATACGGCGAACTAGTTGTGGTTCCTGAAAGTGTAAAATCGAATACGAAGGATGGCGGACTTCGGGCAAAGAAAAATGACTTTAACCCTGAACGTCTGCACATTGATATTAACGATGAGTCATTCCTTGCCAAAACAGGTGATTCCTTCAAAGGAATGATAAATGGTGTTGTGAGCTACGGTTTCAGCAATTACAAAATTCTCAGCAGCAAAAATGAACTTCCTGAGTTTGTGCCGGGAAATACAAAACGCGAAATCACCCATATTAAGAGCAAAAAGGATGAATTGACTGTTGCATCCTATAATGTTGAGAACTTTTCTGCGGCAGACGGCGATGAAAAGGTTACAAAGCTTGCTCAGGCAATTGTTACGAATTTAAACAAACCAGACATTGTTGGCCTTACTGAAATGCAGGACAATGATGGTCCGGCTGATACTGGAACGACAGCTGCTGGTGAAAGCTATAAGAAGCTTATTGATAAGATCAAAGAATTAGGCGGACCTGAATATTCATATACAGACATTGCACCAGAAGATAAAAAAGACGGCGGACAGCCGGGCGGAAACATCCGGGTTGGATTTCTGTACAACGAAGACAGGGTCAAGCTTGCTCCTGGAAAGAAAGGGACGGCTACACAAGCGGTAGGATATGAGAAAGGCAAATTGACTTTAAATCCCGGCCGGATTGATCCTGCAAATGAAGCCTTTGAATCAAGCAGAAAGTCTCTGGCAGCTCAATTCAAATTTAACGGCGAGGACGTCATTGTCGTAGCCAATCACTTTAACTCCAAAGGTGGAGACCAGCCGCTTTTCGGAAAAAACCAGCCTCCGGAATTGAAAAGTGAAGAGCAAAGACATAAAATTGCTGCGATTATCAATGGATTTGTTAAAGACGTGGAAAAGAAGAACCCGGATGCTAATATGATCGTTCTTGGAGATTTCAATGACTTTGAATTCTCAAAAACATTCGATATCTTAGAAGGTTCCGAGCTTAAAAACATGGTTGATAAAATTCCTGCTAAAGAACGTTACTCTTACATCTACCAGGGAAACTCTCAAGTACTTGATCACATCTTAGTATCCAAGCATCTTGCGAAAACGACAAAAGCTGATATTGTTCATATCAACTCAGCCTTCATGGAAGAACAGGGACGCGCGAGCGATCATGATCCTTTATTAATTCAAACAGATTTCAGCTCGAAAAAAAGAATTTGCAGCATCTGGGAGCAAATTTTAAACAAGAGCAATCAAAACCAGTACAAAGAATTTTGTGCCCGCTAAAGAAATTGGGAAAAACCTGCTGAAAAAGCAGGTTTTTTTTGCTTTTCACGGCAGATCACCATTTGGTTTACTTCAGGCTTTGGGATACAAACATAGACTTCCATCAGAGAAGAATAAATATCTCTGCTAGATATGTTTAAGTGAGACAAAAGAGGAAAACTAAAGAACAGGCGTCAAAGTCCGTTTTACCTATGCACTAAAACGGGTACTGTACACTAATCATACAATTTTTTACACATATCAGGCATGGCTTAATCAAAATAATGAGAGTTTGTCATTCAGTAGAAATGCTTAATGAGGAGGCATAGAGATGATGCGATTAGAAGTTAACATTCAGCCGTCTGCTGAAGCCGCTGTACTAATATATAAAACAGACATTGTAGGGGATTTTTTAAAGGAGCTCCCTGAAACCGAGTTTTTTATATATAAAAATGCATTTAAAAATAAGAAGCACTCGTCTGAATTTGAAAAAGCAGCCAAAGAATTAATGGAAACTGAAAAAGAAATTAAGAAAATCGGCACGGAACTCCAATCAGAAATGAACAGACGGCTCATTCAAATGGAGACAGCAGAATGAGCAAGAGACGCCAGGACCTGCTGAAACTGCAAACGGAGCTAGATAGAGCTGAAGCTTCTGCTACAGAAGCAACGAGAATATTGAATACGATGTTCGACGCCGACTACCCGGACAGTTCTAACACCTCATCCGACTCCATTGAACATTTAAAAGAGCAAATGGACTATAACATGATTCAATACAAAATGAAACTTAATCAGTTAAAAAAACTGCTCTCAGATGCAAGCGGATAACAACGCTTGATTAGGAGCAGTTTTTGGATTGTACGAAACAATGAGTTATTATCTGCAGTCGACAGTGGTATTAAAGAGTCGTGCAAATTCAATTGTTGTAAAAGCCGATAGTTTTTCTAAGATCCTCTTGCTGTGAAGCTATGTGCAGATGAACGCCCTGCACGGCCGAGCCCGGTTTTTGCACAATCATGGATTGGTAAGGATGTGTTGTTTCAACAAATTCTGAAGTATGCTTTGGCATTGGCCCATGATGACTATAAGTATTTACCGATTCTTTTTCCTCTACTATACAATCCCTCTATGCAAGCGGCCGGCAGCCCATTCAATAGTCACTTGCCCCGGCCCTCCTCCTGACGATATTCATTATTCAAACAAATTGTTTTTATCCCCTCATTAAATAAAGCATCTTCAACGATTCCTTAATAGATATCCTTGGCTGCCAGACTTCGCCCGGACAAGAAGCCCACCCACTGCTAAGCAGAAGTGCGGGAATGGCTGAATCTTCTGTGTTCCTGCCCAAGCCGATATGGATCCTCACCCACAAGAGGGAAACTTCCCATCAGAAAGAAGTGAACGTTTCTTTTAAAGAGAGCGATTAAAGCAGGTATTATATGGAGAAACTGTTAAAGATGTACTTGTTTCCAACCATGCACCACGAAATACCACAGAATTTCTAAAAGTATTACAGAGGTTTCAAAGAGATAACAATTGGGCTATTGCGGTTTCTTTTTTATTGCCGGTCCGATACAATGCCTACTGTAGCTATTAAAGCAACTATAACTTGCAGCAGGAGGAGAAAAGATGAAAAAAATAATGTATCCTCTCACCATAGGATTAATGAGCTTAGTTCTAGCAGCATGCGGAGCACAGGATGAGGCAAAAGAAGAAAAAAAAGAAACGAAAGAAACGGAACAGCAGGCTAATGCTAAACAGCCAAGCCAGGAAGAACAGCAAAAGCAGATGGAAGAAATGCAGAAAAAGATGGATGCTCAAAAAGTAGAAGATAATAAAGAGGTCGCTGTTGTTAACGATCAGCCGATTAAAGGAAAAGAATACAATGCCGCTTTATCTTCTACTCAAATGCAAATGCAGCAAATGGGACAGGACCCTACGTCCAAAGAAGCTGAGAAGCAAGTGAAGGATCAGACGGTGAATACTTTGGTCGGGCAGAACATTCTCATGCAGGAAGCGGATAAAAAGGGGTATAAGGCTTCGGATGAAGAAGTTACTAAGCAAGTAGAGGAAATAAAAAAACAGTACAATAACGATGATAAGAAATTTCAAGAGGCTTTAAAAATGCAGGGCATGGATGAAAAGCAGCTGAATGAGCAAGTCAAAGAAAGCATTAAAATGAATAAGTATGTAGAAAAAGAAATTCCTGCGCCGGAAGTAACCGATAAGGAAATTGAAGAGTATTACAATCAATTTGCTGAGCAAGGCGGTGCAAATGGCCAAAAGCCGCCTAAGCTTGAGGAAGTAAAACCTCAGATTAAAGAGCAGCTTACCCAGCAAAAGCAAAACGAATCACTTGGCAAGAAAGTGGAAGAACTGAAGAAATCAGCTAAAGTAGAAGTGAAGATTTAATAAAATGGCTCTCAGATTCATTCTGGGGGCTGTTTTTATTTGGACGGTTTTATGGGGAACGGGCATTCGTCAGTATTGACTTCCAGCAAAAGGGTTAAGACCTTTGAGGATACTGGAGCGGGGCATTTCTGTTTATTATGTATCTTTTAGAAAGAGCAGCTGAGATGGTTGAAGCGCCTGAAAATTGAAGGATGCTTCCAAATGCCTGAATAGAGTTTCCTTCCTCTTCCTTTCCTTTGAGGAGGTAACAGGCACCAATGGCCTCTATCGCCGCTCCGAATGAAACAAGGTATTCACCTGCTGCAATTATATCCGCTAAAGGAGAGTACGGATCAACTGCAGCCGCCTCAATTGCAGCTCCCGCGGCCTGGACAGAATCTCCCAGTATATCAAGCCTGAGCCCGTTTTCCCGATCTCCGTTCAGGATAAATACACCTGCCACTGTATTCGCAGCATTCCCTGCAGCTTGAAACCAGGAGCCGGATGCAGCAAATGAACGTCTTCCTGCAGATAGGGCCACAGCCTGAAGTGCGTTTCCAGAAGCTTCTGTACCATTTCCAATCACGACTAATTTTTCACCCAGAATAGGAGAACTCCCCGCAACAAGTGCTTCTCCTGCTGCGGCAATCGCTGTCCCGACAGCTTGAATGGATGCACCTGTCAGTTCAAGAAGTCCCTCACCAACCATTGTTCCTCCTCCTTTTTTAATAGGTTAACCTATATTATTCCCAACCAGGGGTGAAGTTGCACAGCGCTTAACACGAAAAAACCGGTCTGCCAAAGCAGTCCGGTTTAAAAATTAGGTATTCAGGCTACGAGGCGGCATTAGGGACATGACCTGGCTGCATCGCCGGATTTTTGTCATACTTGAGCACGCTTGTACTTGCCATCATGTCATGCAGTCCCTGATGATTTGTATTGAAAACAACAAACAAATAAAGCAAAGGGAAGGCCCCGGTGGCATTAAGTCCAATCACCCTTACAATTGATTTGCCTATTGAAATCTGTCCCCCAGATTCATCTACAATTTTCAGCCCCATCCAATATTTCCCCAATGTTCCCTGGAAATGTGAAGCAGGCATTGCAATTTGATAAAAGAAGCTGGCAGCACTCCCCAGGATAAAAATAATGACTGAAACGGGAGACTTCACGACTGTATCCGGGATAAGGGCAAGAATCAATAAAATCAATCCCCAAATTCCCATTATCATCAATGAATCAATCAACTGGGCAACAAGACGCTGTCCTGCGCCGGCATACCTTCTACCCATGAAACAAAACACTTCCTCTCAATATGTATAATTTAGTAAAATATAGAAAAGCATGGTTTCTTTTACCCTGTGGATTAATAAGATAAACGTCATAATAGTGAAGAGAATCCAATATGCCGATTGCAATGATCATAGCTGCTCCAAGTGACATGCTGGCAGCGGAGCTAATAGAAGGCCTTTAGGCCGGAAACCATGTGGCTCAAGGGCAGGGTTTGCCGCAGCATTGCCAAATTAGCGCATTAATTGCTAAAAGGCGGTTGAATCAGAATTCACCTGCAGAACGATGGAACCTGGCATTAATCCCATTCTTTCTATTGAATAAAGTCCTTCAAAATAAGACGCAAATCCTAACACGATGAAAGGACTTGTTAACAGATAAATAAATTCCATTTTAAGGGTATTATTTGTGAGGATAGATGTGTTTTAGACGTGCTGAAATACATCTATAAAGATTCTTTATTTAAAAAATAGGTGAATAATGACATGGATGAGTCCTATTGCTCTATCTTAGTCTAAGCATTACAGCTCATAAAACGAAAACAAGGACTATCGATTCGACTTAAATCGACAAAATCTTCAGGTGTTCTTCCTATTATAATAATCCAAATTTCCGTTGTGCTTATTTCAAAATATCTCCTATACTTGAAGAAAGAAGAAGATGGGGTGAAAAATGGTGAATGAGATGGATCGCTTCAATCAGCTTATGAGGAGCGTAATGAACACGGAAGGTGATTGCTATGCGGTACAGCAGCTCAGAGGCGAACTCGTTTTACTTATGGACCAGTTTACCGGTATTATTCACCAGACAACCAACCATGTATCGGAAGCAGCTTATGATTGGACAGGGAAAAGCGCGGATGGATTTAACAGGGTAATGGAAGATGCAACAGATGCATTTGTCTCGATATACAACCATATGAATCAAATGATTTCCGGTCTGCAAAACGAGGAAGTGCGGCTGTCGGAGCTTGCTGAACAGCTAGAAGAGAAAGCGAGAGATACCATTTAATGAGCCATCAAATTAAATTACGCGCCGATGAATTGACTGCTTTAAGCAGCCAGCTGAAAGCGCGTGAAAAAGAATTGCTTGAAGTACAGCAGGGGTTTGTGCATTCATACTATAAAGCTTCCTCCCATTATCCCAACCTTAAACTGCTGGAGGTTTCATACCATTCTGATTGCATAAAAAAAGAGCTCGAAAAATTGATTGAAGCCATGTCTCAGCTGTCAGAAATCGCAGAAAAGACTCCTTCAGAAATGTCCCGATCTGATCAAGAAGCAGCCCGGCAATTTGAAAACACCTATTAATCACTAAATGGATAGAGCTGGCCCGATTATCCCGGCCCGGCTCTTTGAGGCTCTTTAATGCTCTTTTCCTTCATTTTTCCCGCTCTTTTCAGTGCACCATTCCCGCCCGCCTGATCGTTTCAATTCCTTTTTAAACTTATTGAACTCATTCCAGGCTAGAAAGGCGAAAAGACCGATTCCGCAAGCAGCTTTCCATCCATCCTTCTTATCCATATGTTTCATTCCTCCTTTTTTTCCATTCGTTCTGCTGAACTCAGCTGTTAAAAGCAACTGACAGGCTGTGCGCCTATCCAAAGGCGTGTGAGCCCCCTCATCAATGTGCGGCCAAGGTGCTCCATCAGGCGTCTTACGCTTTCCGCTCCAATTAAAACAATAAGCTTTATCAAAGCCTTCAAATTTAAAAATTAATGTTTACTAGCATCTAGTTTAGTGGAAAAAAACAGAAAGTAAAGTTTACAGGAGGGTTCCTTATGAAAGCTTGGCCAGCGTATATAAATGGAAACTGGATGAACAAGGATGAGAAAATCAGTATAGAAAACCCTGCAACCAGAGAGGTGTTTGCTACCGTACCAAAAGGCGGGGCAATTGAAGCGAAAGCAGCTGCGGATGCAGCCCATGAGGCACTGTCTGAATGGTCAGCTCTGACTGCCTATGACCGTGCAGAATATCTGGAGAAATGGTATGCCTTGATAAAGGAGCACCAGAATGAAATCGGGGCAATTATGACAGAAGAGCAGGGAAAACCCTTGAAGGAAGCAATCGGTGAGGTCGGCTATGCCAACAGTTTTATTAAATGGTATGCAGAAGAGGGAAAGAGGGTCTACGGTGAGACCATTCCGGCATCTTCCCCCAATAAACGTCTATTTGTCATTAAACAGCCTGTGGGGGTAGTGGCGGCCATCACTCCATGGAATTTCCCTGCTGCCATGATTACGAGGAAAGTAGGACCTGCCCTTGCAGCTGGCTGCAC
Source organism: Metabacillus sp. 113a (assembly GCF_050107635.1). NCBI lineage: Bacteria > Bacillati > Bacillota > Bacilli > Caryophanales > Bacillaceae > Metabacillus > Metabacillus sp. 113a. The sequence continues at coordinate 38,873 of NZ_JBNILJ010000012.1, forward strand.
AGTTGTGGTTAAACCAGCTTCAGCCACTCCCCTGACAGCCCTGAGATTAGCCGAGCTGGCAGAGGAAGCCGGCCTGCCGAAAGGTGTATTGAATGTCATCACAGGGTCCTCCAAGGAAATCTCTGAAACATGGCTTGCTGATGAAAGAATAAAAAAGCTGTCTTTTACAGGCTCAACAGAGGTCGGAAAAACGCTGATGAAGGGTTCGGCTGATACAATGAAAAAGGTTTCCCTTGAACTGGGAGGCCATGCCCCGTTTATCGTAATGGATGATGCTAATCTTCAAAACGCAGCCAGGGCAATGGCAGCTTCTAAATTCAGAAACTCCGGCCAGACCTGCATATGCACGAACAGAGCCTATGTCCACGAAGCAGTTTATGAAGAGTTTATAGAAAAATTTAAACAGGCTGTATTTGAATTAAAAGTTGGGAATGGAATGGATGAGGATGTCGCTGTCGGTCCTCTAATTGATGATGATGGCTTAGAAAAAGTAAAAGAGCATATAGCAGATGCGGAAAAAAAAGGAGCCACATTGCTAAGAAGTCCTCAGGGCATTCCTGATTTAAAAGGGTATTACATCGAGCCGGTTATAGTCAGTGAAGCAACGGATGATATGCTCTGCATGAATGAAGAAACATTTGGCCCGGTTGCTCCTGTCACAAAGGTTCAGAGCATGGAAGAGGCTATCAGGAGGGCGAACGGTTCTCCATTCGGTCTTGCTGCCTATGTATACACGGAAAATATATCACAGGGTGTTAAGATTGTAGAAGCACTCCAATACGGAATTGTCGGTTTGAATGACGGACTCCCTTCTACTGCTCAAGCTCCTTTCGGCGGAATGAAAGAGAGCGGACTTGGCAGGGAAGGCGGGAGACAGGGAATCGAAGAGTATCTGGAAGTGAAATACATTTCTCTGGGTCTATAGAGACTTCTGATCCAAAGCAATATAAAAAGTACATCTTTCGTGTTTACCCCTGCTTAAGCAGGGGTATTGTAAGACAAATCGATTTTAAGGAGGAATTCAGGCAATGACTCAAGTTACGATTCAGGACAGTAAAAAACAGACCGCAAAAAACAGCAAGCTTGTAAGAAGGATGATTATAGGTGCTGTAATTGGCGGGGCAGTAGCTATGCTTGATTCCAATACAAGGAAAAAAGTAACAAAAGGTGCCACTGGTTTAAAGGATTCCACGGTGGGAATCGTCCAAAATGTAAAGGATAATCCGGGAGAAGTGAAGAACCAATTTGTATCCCAATTCAATACGGCAAAAAACACACTCGAGTCCGCAATCAGGGATGCGCAGAATATTTATGAGAGCTTAAATAACGGGGTGTTTAAAAAATTGAATGAAGCTGCTTCCACATCTCAGGAAGCCTTCGAGAATGTAAAAGAAGCAGCAGAAGATGTTAAAGAGGTTGGCGGAAAAGTAGCAGAAGCCGGTTCGGAACTGACTGAACCCCTCAGCTCTGAAACAGAGAAAACAACCTCCTCTATAAGCACAGATAACTTTGAATCCTCTGTGCCAAGCCAATCCAATCGCTCAAAGGATTCTGCAAATCTCTAACTCAGAATGTTACATAGAACGGACAGCAGCTGCTGTCCGTTTTTATTTGTTTATTAATCAATAGAAAAACAGATCCTGGAGCAGGATCTGTTGACTCATGCTGTTTCGCTGTTTGTCCCAGAAGAAGCGGGAAGAGTTACAATCACCTTCGTTCCGGTGCCCGGGGTACTTTCAATAGTCAAATCCCCCATATGATCCTCCAGGATTTTCCGGCAGATAAGAAGACCTAAACCGGTTCCTTTTTCTTTTATGGAATAAAAGGGCTCTCCTAAAAATGGGATCCGTTCCTCCGGTATTCCAATGCCGGTGTCTTCGATTGAAATGATCAGCTTATTTTCGCTTTGCATCACTCCGATGGTTATGGTCCCTTTATTAGGTATGGCTTCTATAGAGTTGGTTAAGAAATTTAAAAATAATTGCTTAAGGGAATCCGCTTTTCCATCTATAAAAAAGGCTTCATCAGGGTTACGGATGAACTCAACTGCAATGCCGCGGTCATGCAAATCTGGCAATAGCATCCGAATCAGCGGTTCGATAATTTCTGTTTCGAGGTTCAGCTTTACCACTTCGGCGTCTTCAGGTTTTGCTAAAGTTAAAAACTCATTGGTTATGAGTCTGATATGTTCAAGCTCCTTTTTCATAACTCTTAAATACTCTCTGTTCAGCTCATCAGAAGATTCCAGCAGCTGAACGAATCCAAGAACAGAGGTAAGCGGATTGCGCACCTCGTGTGCAACGGCGGTAGCCATATTCCCTGCAAGTGCCAGTTTTTCCTGGCTTTTCAGCATTTTTTCCATTTCAATGCGGTCCGTAATGTCCTGAAAGGTAGCGATGATGTATTCGACCGCTTCGCCCTGATCCGCATAAAGGATTCGTGTATCAAGTAATATCCACCGGTTTTGTCTCCGTTCCGGGTTATATACCCCCATAACAAAATGGGAAATTTCTTTTTTTGTCCGCAGTGTTGTCATAGAGGGGTGCTCCTGGCCTTTTAGGAGCTGTCCGGTTTCATCCCTTGCCTGCCATTCCTCGTTGAAGGAATTCATATTTAATATATCGGAGCTGGAATATCCAAGTATTTCTGAGGCGCATTCGTTGGCAAAAATGATGTCTCCATCTGCGTTTTGCACCGTTATTCCGCATGTTATGGCATTGTAGTACCGATATTTAACATTCTCTAAAAGAATTCGGTCTGTCTGATCATAGAATGTCAGGACATGGCCTTTCCCATTTCGCATCGGGTTTGCGGAGAGCTCAAAATATTTGGTTGCTCCGTCGGTTTCAATAGCGGCTTCAATGGGCTGGCCTTCTGAAAGAAGCTGCTTTAAGCTGCTGTTGGCCAGGATCTTATTAAGAAAAGTTTCAACAGGCTTGCCAATGATCTGAGAGTTGTCCAAATGTAAAGCAAGTGAAAGAGAAGAGTTTGCGAAAACTGCTTCGCCCTGGTCATTCATTCCCAATATGCCTTCTACGCTTGAGCACAATATATCCTGAATCTGATTAAAGGCAGTTTGAATTTCTGCTTCCGCTTTTTTGCGCTGGGTAATGTCCCGCATCATCACGAGAGCAGAAGCTTCATTTTGATTCCAATCAGAAATGCCTTTTGCTTCCACAGTCGCGATGCTTCCATCATCCATTGAAAAATTTAATTCAACCGGACCGGCGATTTCTGTTTCATGCTGGAGAAGTGATCGGATCGATTCATAAGCGAGCTTTTGATCTGCAGGATGAATTCGATCCAGTAAAGACCCGGAGGCCTGGTCGCAGCGAATTCCAAGCATCTTTTCCGCTTCAGGATTTAAATAGGTTAGCTTGCCGTTCTCATAAATGGCAATTCCATCGGGGTTGTGCTCAATAAGCTGCTGGATTTTATCATGACTTTCTTTTAATTTTCTTTCATAGGACTTGTTTTCTGTTAAATCAATGCCGGTGCATACGATGTACAGGACATTCCCATCCCCATCATAGATTTCTTTATTTGACCACCGGATCAGCATTTTCCCTCCGGTCTTCGTCACCCAGTAATTCTCGTAGTACTTTGGGAAGGGGTCGATTTTGCCTGAGAAATAGTCCATCGCGCTTTTTCTGTGCTCTTTCTCAAGCATTAAATCCCAAATGAATGCTCCCGCCGCTTCCTTATACGAATATCCAGTATGATACGTGCAATGCCAGTTCCAATCCTCTATTTGGCCATTCGGTCTGAGCAGAACCACAAAGGCCTGTATGGTGTTCATAATTACATGGGAAGTTTCTTTTTCTGAAAGGAGCTGATAAAACTCTCTCTTTCTTCGGGCAATTTGTTTGATTGAATAAAAAATGAAGTGTTTTTCCCCAGCCTCAAGCAAATGGCAGCTGGCTTCTATGGGGATGCTCTCCTGGTATTTGTTTTCTATTTCCATTTCTATCGTGATATGGGTGTCTGCTATCAGCTTTTCCTCGATGGAGCGGTAAACTTTCGGAGCAATCTTGCTGAAAAAAAGAGAGTGTGGATCGATTTGAAGTATTTCTTCACTCGTGCAGCCGAGAATTTCACATGCTCTTCTATTTACGTGATAAAAATGTGCAGTAAGGGGCCGCAATGATGTGAGTTCCGTAATAACGATTGCATCATTGGTTTGATTGAAATAGATCTGCAGCAGCTTGCTCAAATTTTCGTCCGTTATTGAATCCTTCATTATCCCGCGCCCCTAAGATTAGTTACTACTATCTTATTTGATTCTTACCCGAATTACTAACTCCTGATCATAAAAATTTTACAAGACTCATATATTTTTACTTATTCCATAATAAGGGGTGTGCTTATGATTCGGGAAGCGGAACAGGGGCGGCTGTATTTAGCAGAGAAATTAAGAAAAGAACAGCTTTCCAATGGCTCCTGGGATTATCTATTTGATACAGGCATCAAAACGGACTGTTTTATGATTGTGCTTATCCGGTCATTGAACCTTCATGATTTTAAGCTGACGAAACCAATAGCTGAGAGAATAGCCGGGAGACAGGAGAAGGATGGCTCCTGGAGACTCTTTCATGACCAGGAAGATGGGGATTTGTCTACAGTTATTGAAGCTTATTATGCACTAATTCTCTCAGGATATTACGCAGAATCCTCTCCCCGGATGGTTGCTGCACGAGAATTCATTTTGTCTAAAGGGGGAATCAAAAAGGCAGGATTGTTTACGAAAATTCTTCTGGCCCTTACCTCGCAGGAAAGCTGGCCGGCGCTGCTGCCGGTTCCGGTTGAAGCGATATTGCTCCCGAAAAACTTCCCGGTAAATATGTACGACATTTCAGTCTACGGCAGGGCAAATCTAGTGCCGATCCTTGTTGCTGCAGGAAAAAAATTTCAGCTGGAAATCCAGGATGCTCCGGATCTTTCCTGTTTAAAAGAGGAGAGAGTCACGGAGCCTGAGCTCTACAGAAGCGGAGAGTGGAGAGGGATTTTCAGTCTTATATCATCCGGAGTTCAATCCATGGCAGAAGGACCAGGCAGACTAAAGGAAGCTGCCTTTAAAAAAGCTGAAACGTATATGCTTTCAAGACTCGAATCAGACGGGACCCTATACAGTTATTTCAGCTGCACATTTTTAATGATTTATGCCCTAATGGCTTTAGGATATGAGAAAACGCATCCTGTTATTGTGAAAGCTGTCCGGGGACTGGCAGCTATGGCCGCTCAATCTTATGATGGGGTGCATATGCAATATACGACAGCCCATATCTGGAACACTTCTCTGCTATCCTGCGCCCTTCAGGAAGCCGGAGTGAAAGATGAAATGGTTAAGAGGGCCAACCGCTACCTTCTTGTCAGGCAGCACAGCCGCTTTGGAGACTGGGTGATTCATAACCCTCAAGGAATTCCTGGAGGATGGGGTTTTTCAGATATTAATTCGATGAATCCGGATGTCGATGATACGTGTGCCTCTCTAAGGGCAATACAAAAAGAAGCAGCATCAGATCCGCTAAGTCTTCAAGCCTGGAAAAGAGGGCTTAATTGGGTCCTCAGCATGCAAAATGGGGATGGTGGATGGGCCTCATTCGAGCGGAATGCCAATCCTCCTTATGTACATTTTATTCCGATTAGCAGGGCAGAGTTTATTATTTCAGATGCCTCATCAGCTGATCTAACTGGCAGAACGATCGAATTTTTATGCGGCTATGCAGAAATGGACATGGAAAGTGAAGCTGTAGCCAAGGGTATCCAGTGGCTGCTTAATAATCAGGAGCGGGACGGTTCCTGGAAATCCAGATGGGGGATTTGTTATATATATGGAACGTGGGCTGCCCTTACCGGTCTAAGAGCTGCAGGGTATGAAGCGGAGAAGACTGCGGTTCGCCGTGCCCGTAAATGGCTGGAGACGATTCAAAACCGTGATGGCGGATGGGGTGAATCCTGTAAAAGCGACGTATATTCGAGGTATATCCCATTGGGAGCAAGCACTCTAACTCATACTGCCTGGGCACTCGAAGCGCTTATTTGCTGTACGGAGCACCCTTCCTCTGCTATTGAAAAAGGGATGGGCTATTTGCTGAGCAATCTGAATAAGACGGATTGGACCTCTCATTATCCAAAGGGCCAAGGCTTTGCAGGCCAGTTTTATATCCACTACCACAGCTACGATCTTATTTTTCCTCTTCTTGCTATATCCAAGTATTTAAAATGGTCAAAAGATAGGGAAAACGCATAGGCTATAGCAGGAATAACACTGAAAGGAGCTGCTGAAGCCGTGGAAGAAGGAAAAAACAGGAACAGCCAGAATCCAATGAAGATGATTAACGATTTTTTTGAACAGCGTCCTTCTAAATCCCTGCTTGATACGATCGATGGATTATTTACAAGGCAGGCAGGGAAGCTGTATTTTAATGCCGAGATGACCGAAACCATGTCCCATTACATGATTAAGGCAGAGCTGCCAGGTTTGACAAAAGAAGAAATCGATCTGGAATTAAAGTTCCGCCAGCTCACTATCAGCTTATTCCCTTCTAAGAAGAACAAAGATGGGGCCAAATGGGAGGGAGCCAGCCGCACGATCGATCTCCCGGGGAATGCCATGCTGCAGGAGATGAAAGCTCAGTACCGTAATGGACTTCTCACAGTCCGCTTTCCAAAAAAGAAAGGGAGAAAAATCACAGTAGAATAAATGAGAGCTGTCCGAAAGATGCAGGCAGCTTTTTTTGATGCCATAATATAGCGCGGCAGCAGCGGCCTTACGAACCGGGGTTCAGCAGATAAGAAAAATGTATGCGGCTGGAACCTGAGGCAGCTTTGCCGCATAAAGGGTGTACTCTGCGGACTGATAAGCCTGTTATATACAGATTTTGAATAAAGCCATTGTTTCCGCAGCGTTTTCACGCATATAGAGCAGATTGTTTTTAGATACCGATTGATCCCTTAGGTCTGCGAAAGCTTACTGCCCGTTCCACTCTGCATCCGCAAACGGACATGGACGTGCTGGGAGCTAATAAATGAAAAACATACAAATACCAATTGCTGCAAACCCTGCAAGAAAAACAAGCCAAAAAGCATGCCTCTCTTCTGAAGTCCTTTTTGTTAGTATATGACCGGTTCCTGCAATGAGGAAAGCAGCCACTGTCCAGAACACCGCCACTCTCACGGGCTCTTTGTCCATGTTTCCAAGCTGTCTGATGGAAAAAATCAGCAGCGCAAAAATCAGCAGATTAAGTAATATTCCAATTGTCCACTTTTTCATGGCAGCTCCTATTCTGTCATCCGATTTACTAATAGTATCTGATTTCGTATGCAGATTTCAACTTCATAAGAAATTTAATGTACTGATGCCCGGTCAGACACTAAACATTTATCTTTCAGAATAGTAATGAAGCCTGCCTGCTTCGGGAAACCTCTGGCAGAAGCCTCATGCCCGCATGAATGAACTGCGGAGTGATATAATAAATTTCGATAGACTATTCTGGAAAGGGGATACAGAAATGACAACTCCAACAAAGTCCTGCAAGGAATCCTTCGTAGTCAAAACATCAATGGTTTTGCCGCCTGATACAAATAATCATGGTACACTTTTCGGCGGAAGACTGATGGCTTACATTGATGATGTTGCGGCTATAGCGGCTACCAGACATTCAAGAACGCTTGTTGTTACAGCATCAACGGACTCAGTTGATTTTTTGCATCCCATTATGGTTGGTCATTCTGTTTGTTTAGAAGCTTTTGTGACCTATACCGGGAGAACATCCATGGAGATATTTGTAAAAGTGGTAGCCGAGGATATGCTTTCAGGAGACCGAAACGTTTGCGCTTTAAGCTTTTTGACATTCGTCGCAGTGGATGCGAACAATAAACCGACACCCGTTCCGCAGGTGGTGCCGCAAACAGAAATGGAAAAGCAGTTGAATGAAACAGCCAAAGCAAGAGCACAGGCGAGAAGAAACAGAAAACAGGAGTTTGAAAAAATGGCTGAGATGTTTGGCACTGATATGCCCTGGTAAAGGAAGCGAGTGTAACGTTTCACTCCATTCCATAATCTGGGCAGAAAATTTAAGCGGCGGCTCTTCTTTTTAACAGTCAACTGTGCTTTAATGAGGGTATAAAGCATTACGGTTCAGGGAGGATCCAGTTATGAAGATTAATTTTACAAAACAGCAATATCACACTCTTTTGAAAATGCTTTACCTCTCAACTTGGGTGGGGGCAAGAGAAGAGCATGAAGATGAGGCGGAGGAGTTTTTTGATCTTGAAAATTATGTTCTCTCCTTTGCAAAATCATATGGTGTAGAGCACCTCGTTGATTATGATTCTCTTGAAGACAAATACTATGCTTCCCGCCAGCTTGATGAGGAACTGGAGGATATTATTGCAGATTATGAAGAGGAAGTTTTTTGGGACAAGCTGTGCGCTTTGCTGGCACGCCGGGATTTAATGAAAGAAGAAACGGTTGTCAATACATACAGTCCTGAACAGCGTTTTGAACGGCTTATGGAAATTGAAGAAAAATACCACCAGTACTTTGAAGAATTTGGTCTTGAAAAGCTTAACATAGAGTAGGATGTTGAAAAGGTTCCTGTACAGGGACCTTTTTTGTTCGTGTATTTTCAATCTATTTTCAAATAACTCAATACGCGCTATCCTTTTTACTGAATTCCGATAGAATTGATCAGTATAATGAGAGGCCATACAGATGCCGTACTGAAATACTTAAAGCCCAATGATTCCATATGCTAAGCCGTTCACAATAAATGGATCCGCATCTCTTCCGGAGTATAATCCATATTCTGTACTAAAAAACGGACCGCTTACCTATAGCGGTCCGGTTAGCTATGAAGATTTTTCCGGTTAAAGTACCACTTCAGCAAGGCAGGTACAGCAAGAACAATGAATAAAAACCGAATCAATTGCAGCGAGCTGACGACTGCAGCATCCCCGCCTATGCTCTCAGCGGTCAGAACCATTTCGACGAGCCCCCCTGGAGCAAGACTGAGGAGCCCGGTTTCAATTGGCACTCCTGTTATGTGGGAGAATAGCCAACCGAGTCCAAGGCTTAAAGAGATCAGCAAAATTGTGTAGGCAAAAAAAGGCGGACCTGCTTTACCTGCCTTTCTAAGGTCGGAAATGGACATTTTTGAGCCTATGCTAGTTCCGATGATTACCTGCGCCGCTGTCACAAGCCAATGTGGAAGCTGCGGAACGGGCATACCAAAAATGTTCAGCAAGGCAGATGCAAGCAGCGGCATAACAATAAAGGAAGCAGGAATGCTTTTTCTAAACAGAAAGCCGCACAAAATAGGAATGATCCATAACAGGTACGCTTCGGGATGATCAGCGCCAGAATAGGCAGCAGGGGAATTGAATGCTCCTGCATTTATATCAGCAAACGCATAGGTCACGAAAAAAGGAATGAGAAATACAACGGACAGAATTCTGATTGTCTGAAGAACGGATACAATGCCGACATTCCCTTTTAAAGAGTCACTTGCTGCCACCATTTCAGAGAGTCCGCCGGGGATCGCTGCAAATACACTGGTGATTTGATCAAGACCTGTTTTTTTTGCAAGAAAAAATCCCGAGGCTGTGCTGAACGTCAATAGAATGATGGTTAAAAGGGTATATGGTAAAAAATAAGGGCCTGCTGCTGCAAGAGCTTCGATCGTAAAGGATGCGCCAAAATAAATACCAGTGATCGTAAAGGCTGTATTCTTTAAAAAACCAGGAGTATAAAATGTACCTGGACGAATGGATTTATAGAGCAGCAGAGTGGAAAGCGGACCTAAAATCCATGGGAGCGGCAAATGCAGAAAATAAAAGATCAGCCCGCCCGATACGGATGCTACAAAGGTTTTTGCGAGAGCTAAGGTTGATTTCATCCTAAAAACACTCCAATCATCTGACTATATCTTATCATGAGGGGGTCCTAAGGACATGTTTATCTATACAAAAGACGAAATTCGCCAGTTTGACAAATTAGCAGAGGAAAGAGGGATGGATGATTTCACCCTAATGGAAAATTCCGGAGCTGCCCTATTTAGAGAGATAACGAATTTTATATCTCACGACGACAAAATCTGTATTTTTGCAGGAAGGGGTAACAATGGAGGAGATGGAATTGTTCTCGCCCGGTACTTGCTTCAAAATGGTTATCAGACTGAACTTGTCTTTCCGCTGGGGATGCCAGCTGAAGGAGGACCTTCTGACCGTCATTGGAAGTACGCTTTAGCATCCGGATATTCCTTCAGCGGGGGGCAGGGAGAGGCGGATATATTGATTGATGCTCTTTTGGGCATTGGTTTCCGTTACCCCTTGGACGAGAAGGTGCGTGATGTAATCCGTAAACTAAACCTTCAAAAGGGAAGGAAAATTTCCATTGATATTCCTTCGGGAGTGGAGGCTGACCGGGGAATTGCAGATCAAGAAGCTTTTCAGGCAGAAATGACCATCTGCCTGCATGGATACAAGCCATCTGCATTCCTGCTTCCTTCCTTAAAGCACTACGGAAAAACGTTTATCGCAGATATAGGCCTTCCGCAGCGGGGGAAAGTGAGGCTATGGACAGAGAAAGAAGCGGCTGCAGCTTTGCCTGAAATGGATAGTTCTGCACATAAAGGAACGTTTGGTACAGGATATATCATAGCAGGAAGCGACCATATGCCCGGTAGCGCACTCCTTGCAGCGAAGGGAGCGTTACGTAGCGGAATTGGCAAACTGATTGTAGGCACCAGTGAGACTGCAGCCGGGATAATTGCCGGTCAGATTCCGGAAGCTACTTATGAATGGGATGCCCTGGAAAAAGCGGCAGGAGGAGAACTTCCTGAAAACCTTAAAGCGGCTGCGATTGGGCCTGGCTTGGAACAAAATGACGCCATAGAACATGCCATTCAGACTCTGCTGCAAAAAGAACTTCCAATTGTTCTTGATGCAGGTGCCTTAAATCAGAGAGAATATCCGCAGAGACCGCACCCTGTTATCCTCACTCCTCACCCAGGTGAATTCAGCAGAATGACAGGGTTAACAGGTAAAGAGGTTCAAAGCACAAGGCTTTCTGCAGCTTTGAATTATGCAAAAGAAAATCGCACGATTGTGATCTTAAAAGGAATGTATACCATCCTTGCTTTTCCGGACGGGGAGGCAATCATCAATTCCTCAGGAAGTCAGGCATTGGCTAAGGGGGGGAGCGGTGATACATTAACCGGCATGCTTCTTGCATTCCTATGCACTCATAATGGTATAAAAGAAGCAGCTGCAAACGCTGTATACGCTCATGGCAGAACAGCTGAGTTATGGACTGAAAAGTATGGAAAGCGGACGATGATGGCAAGTGATATCTGTGAGCTGATTCCTGAAGTCATGAAAGAGCTTGAAGAGAGAAAAAGGAAGGAATGCTGATGAGAAGGATCTGTATCATTCCGTGCGGTAAGAGAAAAATCTGGAAGGACCAGCCGGATCACGGTCCTGCAAAGGCGCACTATGCCTATACAGGTATTTTCCATAAATTGTGCCAGCAATATGCAAGACAATTCTATGAAGAATGGATCATTCTATCCGCCAAACACGGCTTTCTAAAGCCTGAAGACATCGTTCCGGGTGATTACGATCTCGGCTTCCACATGGACGATCAGGATATAATAACCCTTCTGGAGCTAAAAAAGCAAGCGGCAAGACTGAGGCTGGAAGAAGCTGATAAGGTAATCATGCTGGGAGGCAAAAAGTATGAGCCGATTCTTCGCAGTCTTCTTGATAATGAGATCCATTTTCCTTTGGCCGGTTCGAAAGGGATTGGTGACATGCAGAGCAAGCTTAAATCGTCCATCGTGACAAATGCTGAACTAGGAGAGGGTTTCAAGGATCATTAGTATAAATTAATGAAAAAATCTGGCTGGCAAGCAGCTTATGGGTGCGGAGTATGTATTGCCATAAGAGAAGGAAGATAGGGTGCTGCCGTTCAATGACTGTTACAGAAGTGATTTTGCTTGCCAAGGGCTAAGAATATATGGGGGATTTGGAAACAGAATTTTCAGAAATTATTTCCAGAGAAATAATTATATTCTTGCCAATGAAAGGAACGGTAAAGAAGCATTCTTATTAAAGAACTTTGTTGTAGTCTATTGTTTGAAGCGTTAAACTCCGAACTGAGAGCAGAGCGGGATCCGCGAAGCAAAGAGAAGGCTCACCTCAGGACCCGTGGAAGAGCGAACGTCTGTTAGCTGTAATCAACAGCCAGTTTTAAAGACCTTAAAAAATGAACACCATTGGTATTTCATAATTAGGAATGGTAAAATCTGATTTAGAAGATTCACACGAATAAGCTGGAGGAACTTACAAATGAAAAAAGAATTTGCTGTTATAGGTCTTGGACGATTTGGCGGCAGCATCTGCCGTGCTCTTAGTGAGGAAGGCATGGAAGTCATGGCTATTGACAGTGACGAAGACCGTGTAAATGAATTTGCTAACATTGCCTCCCATGCTGTCGTAGGGGATACGACAGATGAAGCAGTGCTTAAGAGTCTGGGAATTCGAAACTTCGATCACGTAATTGTAGCAATTGGGGAAAACATTCAGGCAAGTATCCTCACCACCCTGATTCTTAAAGATCTAGGGGTGAAGAATATTACTGTAAAAGCCCAGAATGATTACCATGAAAAAGTGCTGGCGAAAATAGGGGCCGATAAAATTGTTCATCCTGAACGGGACATGGGCCGGCGGATTGCTCACAATATTATTTCAAACAATGTACTCGACTATTTAGAGCTATCTGATGAGCATAGTATTGTTGAGATTGTGGCCGATAAAAAGCTCGCGGGTAATACACTAATCAACCTGGATATCCGTGCGAACTATGGAATTAACATCGTCGCAATAAAACGCAGTAAAGATATTATCGTTTCCCCGCAGGCTGATGAAACAATCGAATTGAATGATATTTTAATTGTTATCGGAGCCGATACCGACATTGACCGCTTTGAACGAAAAGTCCTTAATGTTTAACCGGCTAATTTATGGATGCTGCCTTAATTAAGATCTCACAGCCTGTTCCGTGTTTCCTGCCGCTTCCTCAAAGGTTCTCCCAATATGTTCTGGCCAGTTTACCTTATTAGTTTATAACATAATCCCCGGGTTGCTCACAGCGGTCCGGGGTTTCTATTCCAATTATTTCAGCTTCAGCAGTTTCCGCGGACTCTTTTTAGCTAATCCGCTATGTTTTGTTTGTTTTATTTTAGGGGGAAGGCTGATAAGCTTCCGTCTTTGCCGCACACAGTATAAATGTGGAGGGGAATCAGCTGCTCTGTTCAAAATCCCAGCATGGTTGAGAGGAGTTTTTTTATGTTTACAGATGACTTGAATGCAAGAATGGAGGCAGCAGCTGGAGATGGAGCGGCTGATCTAGTTATGTTAAATGTTACGGTTGCAGATGTGTTCAGCCATGAGTGGATGAAGGCAGATGTTGCCATTAAAAATGGTGAGTTTGTCGGGTTCAACCGCATGAAGTCTGACCGAGTGGTAAATGGAGAAGGCATGTATATGATCCCTTCTTTTATTGATTCGCATGTTCATATTGAATCTTCCATGGTAGCCCCGCCGGAATTTGCTAAAGTTGTTCTGCCTCATGGTGTCACAACCGTCATTGCGGATCCGCATGAAATAGCCAATGTGGCAGGGGGAAAGGGCATTCAGTTTATGCTGGACCAATCAGAGAATCTCCCTTTGGATGTGCGTATTATGCTGCCTTCATCGGTTCCGGCTGTGAGCTTTGAAGAAAATGGAGCGGTCCTTGCCGCAGAAGATTTAAAGGCTTTTACAGATCATCCGCGTGTGCTGGGGCTAGCAGAAATCATGGATTATCCATCCCTTGTCCATAGAGAAAAGCAAATGCTTGATAAGCTCGCGCTGGCCAGGGGGCACAATATGCCGATTGATGGACATCTGGCAGGGCTTTCTCATGAAATGATTGATTTATACCGCACTTCCGGAGTGAGAACCGACCATGAAGTGACTACTGCAGAAGAGGCAATAGCCCGGATTAGCCGGGGAATGTACGTGCAAATCCGGCAAGGGTCCGTTGCCAGGAATTTGCCTGCCGTAATAAAGGCGGTCACATTAAAAAATTCAAGGCGGTTTATTTTTTGTACGGATGATAAACATTTAGATGAATTGCAGGAAGAGGGAAGCATTGATCACCTTGTCAGATTATCCATCCAAAGCGGGATCGAGCCCTTAACCGTGTTCCAAATGGCTTCACTTAATGCGGCGGAATGCTATGGGCTTTCAAAAAAAGGGGCCATTGCTCCGGGCTATGAAGCGGATTTTATTCTAACAGATGACGTGGAAAACCTCCAGGTGAGAGCCGTGTACAGACTTGGAAAAGAGATAGCTGCAGATGGAAAAATCACTGCAAAGGACTGGCCGGTCCAAACTAAAATGGAAGAGGAATTGCTTAACACAGTGAAGATGGACAGGTTTTCCAAAAAGAATTTGAATCTGGAAATCCAGCCTGAGAGGAATGTGCCCATCATTCGTATTATTCCGAATGAACTTGTAACTATAATGGATATGGAAAAAACGAATAGTCAAAATCGAATCTTTATTCCAGATACCGGGCTTGATCATTTAAAGCTTGTCTGCGCCGACCGTTATCGAGCTGATGGAAAAACCGGAACAGGGATCGTAAAGGGGTTTAGGCTGAAGCGCGGGGCTATTGCTGCATCAATTTCGCATGATTCACATAACATTATGGCTTTGGGCACGAATGATGACGCGATTTATGAAGCCATCGTTCGTCTCCAGGAAATGAACGGGGGGATGGCTGTTGCTGACGAAGATGGTTCAATCCTGGCATCGCTGCCCTTGCCTGTCGGCGGACTAATGTCCTGCCGCCGGTATGAAGAAGTTATTGAAAATATGGCGCAGGTCCATAAGGCATTGCAGCAAATCGGCTTTAAGGAAGCCTTTAATCCATTTGTTATGATGTCATTCCTAGCATTGCCTGTTATCCCCGAGATCAAGCTAACGGTAAACGGCTTATTCCAAGTGAATGAATTTAAATGGATCTCCTATTAATGGGATCCATTTCATTCTGCTTTAAATGAAAAAAAGCGTCCGCTCATTGTAAGCGGACGCTTTTCATTATACCTCCATGATAATCGGAAGAATCATTGGGCGGCGTTTTGTTTTTTCATAAAGGAAAGGAGCAAGGGTGTCGGTGATTTCGTTTTTGATTTCTGACCACTGGCTTGTTCTTCTATCCATTATCTTTGTTAAATGCTTTGTGATTAAGTCTTGAGCATCGTTGATCAGATCTCCTGATTCTCTCATATAGACAAAACCTCTGGAAATCAAATCAGGGCCGGCTGCTATTTTGAAATCTTTCATGTTGATGCTGACTACAACGATAACCAGCCCTTCCTCTGAGAGGATACGGCGGTCGCGCAGAACGATGTTGCCAATATCTCCAATCCCGCTTCCGTCAATATAGACGGACCCGGAAGGGATTTTACCGGTAACGCCGGCTTCGCTTCCACCAAGTGCAAGCACTTCGCCGTTATCCATAATAAAGCAGTTTTCGGCAGGTACTCCGCAATCAGTAGCATGCTTCATATGCATTTTCTGCATACGGTGTTCGCCGTGAATTGGCATGAAATATTTTGGTTTCATCAGACGCAGCATGAGCTTTTGTTCTTCCTGTCCTCCGTGTCCGGATGTATGGATGTCATTCAATGGTCCATGAATGACTTCAGCCCCTGCACGGAAAAGCTTGTTGATCGTACGGCTTACACTGACTGTATTTCCTGGAATCGGGGAAGAAGAAAATACGACGGTATCACCCTGAATAATCTGAATTTGCCTGTGTGTGCCGTTGGCGATTCTTGAAAGGGCCGCCATCGGTTCCCCCTGGCTTCCGGTACACAGAATAACGACCCGGTTAGCTGGCATCCGGTTAATTGCATTCGGTTCAATAAACGTATCCTTTGGACATTGGATGTACCCCAGGTCTTGTCCGATTGAAATTGCGGCTTCCATGCTTCTGCCAAAAACAGCTACTTTACGGTTGTTGATGACAGCTGCTTCCACCACCTGCTGCAGTCTGTGAATATTGGAAGCGAAGGTGGCGAAAATAAGACGGCCGTCAATTTTTCTGAAAATCTCGTTAATGCTGTCTCCGACCTTGCGTTCAGACATAGTGAAATGAGGCACTTCACTGTTTGTGCTATCAGAAAGCAGACATAGAACGCCGTCTTTTCCGATCTCAGCCATCTTGGTTAAGTTCGCAGGTTCTCCAACGGGAGTAAAGTCGAACTTGAAATCTCCAGTATGTACGATGCTGCCGGGAGGAGTTTTTACGACAACCCCGTAAGAATCTGGAATACTGTGTGTTGTTCTGAAGAAGGTAACGGACGTCTTTCTGAATTTTATGATGTCCTCTTCCTGAATTTCATGAAGCTTTGCTGATCTGAGCAGTCCGTGCTCCTCAAGTTTGTTCTTGATAAGGCCCAGTGCAAGCTTACCGCCATAAATCGGAATGTTCACCTGACGAAGCAAATAAGGAATTCCGCCAATATGGTCTTCATGTCCGTGCGTAATGAAAAGCCCTTTAATTTTGTCTTCGTTCTTAACTAAATATGTGTAGTCAGGAATTACATAGTCAATTCCGAGAAGTTCCTCTTCCGGGAATTTGATTCCTGCATCGATCAGAATGATTTCATCCTGAAATTGAACACCGTACGTGTTCTTTCCGATTTCACCCAAACCTCCGAGGGCAAAAACGGCCACCTGGTCATTTTTTACGAATTTCATTGATCATAGCTCCAATACTTTATAATTTTCACTCTTCTCTTCATATTGAAGATAAGAATTTTTAACAAGTTCCACAAACTCAATATTGTAATTCCGGTCTTTAAGCTTTAGCCGGACATCCCGTTCAGAGTCTGCTTCTGCATAGAGGGTTTGTGTCTTTTCCCGTACAGGCACCTCAAGTGCAGATTCTTGAAAATATACTTTGTAAATCATTTGCCAAATCTCTCCTTAGATACCGTTTGTTAGATTGCCTTCTAACATTATATTCGATAACTCCCCGTAAGAAAAGGGGGCCGACCCTCTCAATGAGTCTGACCCCTAAGCGATTGACTTTTTTCGAAGCAAATGTTTCCATTGGTCCTTAAGTTTATTTCTCAATCTTCTGAGCACAGCAAACCCTCCTTTGAAGGAAACTTGTCCAAAACGCTTTATTCCGGTGCATTTTTCTTTATTACTTCTATTATATGAAAAATCCGCTGATAATTTCATGGGTAATCGTGGAAATTGCCGTTTGCCCCCACTTTGCAGGGAAATAAATGTTTTGCCGGCCATTCAAACTTTGTTATAGTATATCTGATATGGACTTAGCAAAAGTCATCGTGAAAAGGAGAGTCTGATGATGAAAGAAAAAGTAGTTTTTTTTGATATTGACGGAACACTGCTTGACCACGATAAGAAAGTTCCAGCGTCCACCAGGCAGACTTTAGATGACTTGCGCGAAGCAGGACATCATGTAGCCATTGCAACAGGGCGGGCTCCATTTATGTTTAAAGACCTTCGTGAAGAACTTGGAATCGATTCCTTTGTATCGTTTAACGGCCAATACGTCGTTTTTGAAGGCGAAGTTATTTACAAGAACCCCCTGAAAACTGAAACCCTGGAAAAAGTGCTGGAATTTTCTGAAGAGACAAAACATCCTCTCGTATTTATGAATCATGAAACCATGATGGCTTCAGAGAGTAATCACCCGTATATAGAGGAAAGCATGGGCTCTCTTAAATTCCCGCATCCGGAAGTGAACCCTTCTTTTTTTAATGAAGCTGAGATTTATCAGACCCTGCTTTTCTGCAAAACAGGGGAAGAGGAGCCATATAAAAAATATAAGGATTTGAATTTTATACGCTGGCATGAATTGGCTACTGATATTTTGCCAACGGGCGGTTCCAAAGCAGAAGGAATAAAAAAACTTGTTGAGCGTCTAAAATTTGACCGCGAAGACATTTATGCATTTGGGGACGAATTAAACGACTTAGAGATGATTAAATATGCAGGTACCGGCGTAGCCATGGGCAATGCCAATCCGAAACTGAAAGAAATTGCAGATTATATAACCAGACCTGTGGATGACAATGGTATCCAATACGCGGTTCAGCAGCTGGGGCTGCTGTCCTCTAAGGCCGAAAAAATATAAATAAAAAGAAAAGGGGTCCTAAAAGTCAGAATCTTTTAGGACCCTCTTTTTTTTCAAGCCTTGTAAAAAGAGATGCCATCTTCACTTAACCCATTTACCGCACATCCTGATACCGGGCTTAACATAGCAGCCTGGATGAGGAGGCCTTCTTAGCGTTCAACTGCTATAGCGCCCTCAGGAATTGAAAAAGGCTCCGTTTCACTCATATGGTCATAAAACATTACTCCGTTAAGGTGATCAATTTCATGCTGCAGCACGATGGCTGCCATCCCTTTTAATTTCAAATCCAGCTCTGTTCCGTCCAGTAAGGTCGCTTTCACCCGTATTTTCGAATAGCGGGGGACGTAGCCCGGAACGGGTCTGTCAACTGAAAGACAGCCTTCTCCCGACGTAAGAAAACTCTGCTGAACAGAGTGGCTGATTATTCGGGGATTAATAAGACCATAGCTGTATTTTTTGCCTTCATCTTCAAAATGAACGGCGATCATCCTCTTGCTTACATTAATTTGCGGGGCAGCAAGCCCGACCCCCGGGCGGAGATCATGTTTTTCTGCAAGCTCAGGGTCCTGGCTTTGTTTTAGATATTCCAGCATTTCTTCAAGGGTTTTTCTGTCTTCTTGAGATGCGGGAAGAGGCACTTCCTTTGCTGTTTCCCTCAAAGTTGGATGGCCTTCTCTAATGATGTCTTTGCTGGTAAGCATATTGAGCACTTCCTCTCATCGTTTCAACACGTATCTTTCTTATTATATAGAATCCATATTTTGAATGAAAGATGATATAAATTATTTTTAATTGGGATAATTTCTTATCTCCCCTTGGCTTATTGCAGCTGCCGGCGTTCGCCCTTCTGCTGTGTTTAAAAAATGCTATTCCAAAGCCATATTTTAAATAACAGGTTAAAGTCTGTCCAATCATTTATATTATTTAAAAGTTCTGTTAAACTTGGCTGTTGATTTCCGCTCCAATTAACAGGTGTGAAAAATCAACACCATGCTTTAACAAAGTCTATTTAAAAATACGGTTCAAGACAAATGAAGATTTCTTTTGAGGGAAAAAGAAAAACAGGGACAGATACCTGCGAGTAGCCTGGTTATTATCAGACAGCAGGTCCGTTCTGCGTTGCGGAAGGACGCCGCGCACTTAGCAGAACATCCTTACCTCAGCGCCCTCCGCTTTTCTTATTTATGTAGAGCTATGCACCGGGATTGGTGTCTAGCTCCGGGCGCTAGCCCCTCGAGGTCATAAGCCACTCAGGCCCGCAGGACGCCGCGCACTTCTCCCGAACTTCCTTTTCCCGCCATCCTACGGCTGATTGTCTTATGCTTGTCGGGGGCCTGCAGGAGGCAGGTCCGTTCTGCGTTGCGGCAGGACGCCGCGCACTTAGCAGAACATCCTTATCTCAGCGCCCTCCGCTTTTCTTATTTATGTAGAGCTATGCACCGGGATTTGGTGTCTAGCTCCGGGCGCTAGCCCCTCGAGGTCATAAGCCACTCATCCTGCGGAAGGAAAAGCGCCTTCCTACGGCTGATTGTCTTATGCTTGTCGGGGCTGTGCGAGCGCCCTCCGCTTTTCTTATTAGCAGCCTCCGCCGAGGTATGCTGCTCCAACGATGATCAATAGGATGAACAATACGACGATTAGAGCAAATGTGCGTCCGCCGCCGTAGCCGCCGCCGCAGCCATATGCAGGATATGCAGGATAACAATACATAGTGGTGACCTCCTTTTAAATAGCGCTCTTGCTTGAGCGTCTGATATACCATATGCTCAGGGGGCAGATGTGTATAGTCATCCGCCCAATTTCAAATTTTTTAGGCAAAAGACCAGCGGATAGAAGATAAGTACCGTCTAATTACCTATTTTTTACGTTTTAGGATTAAAACTTTCTCCGGATGTATTGTGTTCCAACCTAAGAGATTTTATAGTTAGTTATTGTATAGTAAGGGGGATTAGTTGTGATAAAAACGAATAAGTGGCTCATGCTTGGCATGGGGGCTGTGCTGACAGGCTCACTTCTGACAGGGTGTATGGGGGCTTCGCCATCCGAACAGGCTTATGAAGCACTGGAAAATGTGGTGTCGAAGGAAAGTTCATTCAAAGAGGAGCAAAAACCTCTTATTGAACTTGAAAAAAAAGAAAATGAAATCTACAGCGAAATTATTGCACTTGGCATGAAGGATTTTGAAAAAATCAAATCTCTTTCTGAAGATGCGCTCGAGATTGTAAAAAACCGCAAGGAGAAAATCGAAGCAGAGCGAAATAGCATTGAAGAATCCGAGAAAGCATTTAAAGAGGCTGAAGAAGCACTAAACAAAATTGAAAATGAAAAAGCGTCCAAAGAAGCAGAAGAACTGAAAAAACTGATGGCTGAACGCTATAAATCCTATGACAGCCTCGCAAAGTCATACAGCACAGCGATGGCTCTTGATGAAGAGCTTTATAAAATGTTTCAAAATAAAGACCTTAAGCTCAAAGACCTGGAGGCGCACATTTCCAAAATCAATACAGCTTATGACGAAGTAAAGGAACTGAATGAAGATTTTAACAGCTATACTGAAAAGTATAACGCAGGAAAAAAGGAATTTTATCAGGCAGCAGACATTAATACGGAAGAATAAAGATTGTGCCGGAACAGACGGCTGCAGACACTCCGAGGTTTGCAGAGGTTTCTCCGGCATTTTGTTTTTTAAAATGAAAACGCTACTATTGTAGTACAGTTATAGTTTTTGTACTAATACAGTTTTATTCATTTCCATAATAAGGTATTAGCAAATTCCATTTTAATACTGAAATAATCCTGATGTAAACCGATTGACTTCCATTTTTATGAGGTGTAAACTATGGTTGTGATAATTGGATTGTATTAATTTTGTCTGTAATAAAATTAATACAGTTTCTGTAGCTTAAAATATTGCATACATAAAAGTTTTAAGTTGCTCCAATGTGGTAAATGGTAGTGGAATGTATTTGAAAAAATGTGTCTGTGAGTTAATTTAGGGTATCCTAAATCTGTATATGACTTGTATCATTCTGCTATCAAATTTGTCTAAATGAAAGGAAGAGGTGACTTAGATGGCTGCTAAAACTAAATCTGCACTTGTAGACGGCAAAAAGCAATTTGATGCGATTGCCGAGCAGTTCCAAACGTTACAAATTTTAAATGAAAAAGGCGAAGTCGTGAATGAAGCGGCAATGCCGGATCTGTCTGATGATCAATTGAAAGAGCTTATGCGCCGTATGGTATATACTCGTATCCTTGATCAGCGTTCAATTTCTCTTAACCGTCAGGGACGTCTTGGCTTCTATGCTCCGACTGCCGGACAGGAAGCTTCTCAGATTGCTTCCCATTTTGCATTGGAAAAAGATGACTTTATCCTTCCTGGTTACCGTGATGTGCCTCAAATCATTTGGCATGGTCTTCCGCTTTATCAGGCGTTCCTATTCTCCCGCGGACATTTCCACGGCAACCAAATGCCTGAAGATGTATATGCATTGTCGCCTCAAATCATCATTGGAGCTCAATACATCCAGACAGCCGGTGTAGCGCTTGGAATGAAAAAGCGTGGAAAAGAAGCAGTTGCCATCACATATACTGGGGACGGCGGAGCTTCACAAGGTGATTTCTATGAAGGAATTAACTTTGCCGGAGCATTTAAGGCTCCTGCAATTTTCGTTGTGCAAAACAACCGCTATGCAATTTCTACTCCGGTTGAAAAACAATCTGCTGCACGTACAATTGCTCAGAAAGCAGTTGCAGCAGGAATCGTAGGGATTCAAGTAGACGGCATGGACCCGCTTGCTG
The DNA here is from genome assembly GCF_050107635.1 of Metabacillus sp. 113a. NCBI lineage: Bacteria > Bacillati > Bacillota > Bacilli > Caryophanales > Bacillaceae > Metabacillus > Metabacillus sp. 113a. The sequence continues at coordinate 60,903 of NZ_JBNILJ010000012.1, forward strand.
TGTATGCTGCTACAGCTGAAGCGCGCAAACGTGCAATCGACGGAGAAGGCCCAACATTAATCGAAACCCTTACGTTCCGTTATGGCCCTCATACAATGGCTGGGGATGACCCGACACGCTACCGTACAAAAGACATTGAAAATGAGTGGGAAGAAAAGGATCCTCTTGTCCGTTTCCGTAAGTTCCTAGAAGGCAAAAAGCTTTGGAGCGAGGAAGAAGAGAACAAAGTAATCGAACAGGCGAAAGAAGAAATTAAAGAAGCAATCAAAAAAGCCGACGATTATCCAAAACAAAAAGTAACTGACCTTATGGGCATTATGTACGAAGAAATGCCTAATAATCTCAAGGAGCAGTTTGAAATTTATAAAGCGAAGGAGTCGAAGTAAGCCATGGCGCAAATGACAATGATTCAGGCAATCACTGATGCGTTACGCACAGAACTAAAAAATGACGAAAACGTTCTAGTATTTGGAGAAGACGTTGGCGTAAACGGCGGGGTTTTCCGCGCGACTGAAGGATTGCAGAAGGAATTTGGCGAAGACCGTGTATTCGATACTCCGCTTGCAGAATCCGGAATCGGCGGACTTGCACTTGGACTTGGTCTTCAAGGCTACCGTCCAGTACCTGAAATTCAGTTCTTCGGATTTGTATATGAAGTAATGGATTCCATTTCCGGCCAAATGGCTCGTATGCGTTACCGTTCTGGCGGAAGATGGACATCACCTGTCACAATCCGTTCCCCATTTGGCGGAGGAGTACATACTCCGGAAATGCATGCTGACAGCCTGGAAGGTCTTATGACTCAACAGCCTGGTCTGAAAGTGGTTATTCCTTCAACGCCTTATGATGCAAAAGGCCTTTTGATTTCTGCTATTCGTGATAACGACCCGGTTATCTTCCTTGAGCACATGAAGCTTTACCGCTCTTTCCGTCAGGAAGTTCCTGAAGAAGAGTATACGATTGAACTTGGCAAAGCTGAAGTAAAACGCGAAGGAACAGATCTATCCATTATCACGTATGGTGCAATGGTTCATGAATCTCTTAAAGCAGCTGAAGAGCTTGAAAAAGAAGGCAAATCCGTAGAGGTTATTGACCTTCGTACAGTTCAGCCGCTGGATATCGATACAATCATTGCTTCTGTTGAGAAAACAGGCCGTGCAATCGTTGTTCAAGAAGCTCAAAAGCAAGCGGGCGTAGGAGCAAACGTTGTGGCTGAAATAAATGACCGCGCTATCCTAAGCCTTGAAGCTCCTGTTCTTCGTGTTACAGCTTCTGATACAGTATTCCCTTTCTCTCAAGCAGAGGGTGTATGGCTGCCTAACCACAAGGATGTAATTGAAACAGCTAAAAAAGTTTTGGAATTTTAATCAAACAGGACGAAACATCAATCGAAAAGAAATCAGTGAAGCTGGTTTCTTTTCGTTCATAGCAAATCACACAAAACTGGGAGGTTGAAAAACCGTGTCATTCGAATTTAAAATGCCGGATATCGGTGAAGGAATCCATGAAGGCGAGATCGTAAAATGGTTTGTTAAGCCAGGTGACGAAATTGAAGAGGACGACGTACTGGCAGAAGTGCAAAATGATAAAGCAGTCGTTGAAATTCCTTCTCCTGTAAAAGGAAAAGTAGTAGAACTTAAAGTAGAAGAGGGAACAGTTGCAACTGTTGGACAAACTCTAATCACTTTTGACGCTCCAGGCTACGAAAACCTTAAGTTTAAAGGTGACGATCATGGAAGCGATGAGAAGAAAGAAGAAAAAACTGAGGCTCAGGTTCAATCAACAGGTGAAGCGGGCCAAGATGTGAAAAAAGAAGAAGCTCCAAAGCAGGAACCTGCTGACGAAACAGGTGCAGGAAGCCAGGATCAGGTTGAAGCTGACCCAAATAAACGCATTGTAGCTATGCCATCTGTGCGTAAATATGCACGCGAGCAAGGAATTGATATCCGTCAAGTAAACGGATCCGGCAAAAATGGCCGCGTATCTAAAGAAGATATCGATGCATTCGGCAAAGGCGGAGCTGCGAAGCCGGCAGAAGCCCCAGCAGCAGAGGAAAGCAAACAAGAATCTAAACAAGAGTCAAAACCGGCTGCACAACCAATTCCGGAAGGTGAGCTTCCTGAAACCCGTGAAAAGATGTCCGGAATGAGAAGAGCGATTGCCAAAGCTATGGTGAACTCGAAGCATACGGCTCCTCACGTTACGCTAATGGATGAAATAGATGTATCCGAGCTTGTTGCACACCGCAAAAAGTTTAAAGGTGTTGCGGCAGACCAGGGTATTAAGTTAACATATTTACCGTACGTTGTGAAAGCTCTTACTTCCGCGCTGAAGAAGTTCCCAGTGCTTAATACATCTCTAGATGACAGCACGGACGAAATTGTTCAGAAACACTATTACAACATCGGGATCGCTGCAGACACTGAAAAAGGTCTTTTAGTACCAGTTGTTAAAAATGCTGACCGCAAATCTGTATTTGAAATCTCTGATGAGATCAACCAGCTTGCAGTTAAAGCGCGCGACGGTAAACTTTCCGGTGCCGAAATGAAAGGTGCATCCTGCACAATCTCTAACATCGGTTCTGCCGGCGGACAATGGTTTACACCAGTAATCAACCACCCTGAGGTTGCAATCCTTGGAATTGGCCGCATTGCTGAAAAAGCTGTTGTACGCGATGGAGAAATCGTTGTAGCTCCGGTTCTTGCTCTATCCTTGAGCTTTGATCACCGTATGATTGATGGTGCTACTGCACAAAATGCAATGAACCACATCAAGCGTTTGCTGAATGACCCACAACTTATTTTAATGGAGGCGTAATCAATGGTAGTAGGAGATTTCCCTATTGAGACAGACACTCTTGTCATTGGTGCGGGACCTGGCGGCTATGTAGCCGCCATCCGCGCTGCACAGCTAGGACAAAAAGTTACAATCGTTGAAAAAGGAACTTTAGGCGGAGTTTGCCTGAACGTTGGTTGTATTCCTTCCAAAGCATTGATCTCAGCTGGCCACCGCTTCGAAAATGCTAAGCATTCCGAAGACATGGGAATCACGGCTGAAAACGTAAAAGTTGATTTTACAAAGGTTCAAGAGTGGAAAGGCAGTGTTGTCAACAAGCTTACAAGCGGTGTTGAAGGCCTTCTAAAAGGAAACAAAGTAGAAATCGTCCGCGGAGAAGCATACTTCGTAGATGGAGAGTCCATTAAAGTAATGGATGATAATTCTTCCCAAACTTATAAGTTTAAAAATGCAATCATTGCGACGGGTTCCCGTCCAATCGAACTTCCAGCATTCAAGTACTCTGACCGTGTCATCCATTCTACCGGGGCTCTTGCTCTTAAAGATGTTCCAAAGAAACTGGTTGTAATCGGCGGAGGCTACATCGGTACGGAGCTTGGAACGGCTTATGCTAACTTTGGTACTGAAGTAACCATCATTGAAGCTTTGGATGATATTTTAATGGGCTTTGAGAAACAAATGAGCTCACTGGTTAAACGCAACCTGAAGAAAAAAGGGAACGTTGACATTCATACAAAAGCGATGGCTAAATCTGTTGAAGAAACAGAAAATGGCGTGAAAGTAACATTTGAAGTGAAAGGCGAAGAGCAAACAGTCGAAGCGGATTACGTATTGGTAACGGTAGGCCGCCGTCCGAACACTGATGAGCTTGGCCTTGAGCAGGTTGGTGTTGAAATGAGTGACCGCGGCGTTATCAAAATTGACAAGCAGTGCCGCACAAGCGTTTCCAACATTTTTGCAATCGGTGATATCGTAGAAGGGCCGCCTCTTGCACATAAGGCATCCTACGAAGGCAAAATAGCTGCAGAAGTGATCGCAGGCGAGCCGGCCGAAATCGATTATCTTGGAATTCCAGCTGTGGTCTTCTCTGAGCCAGAGCTGGCTACTGTAGGCTATACAGAAGCTCAGGCTAAAGAAGAAGGACTTGAAGTAACTGCGGCTAAATTCCCATTCGCAGCGAATGGACGTGCCCTGTCACTTAACGAGACAGACGGTTTCATGAAGCTCGTGACGACTAAAGAGGACGGAATTGTAATCGGAGCTCAAATTGCTGGTGCAAACGCTTCTGATATGATCTCTGAACTTGGTCTTGCCATTGAATCCGGCATGACTGCTGAAGATATCGCTATGACCATTCATGCTCACCCTACTTTGGGAGAAATTACAATGGAAGCAGCAGAAGTTGCTCTTGGAAGCCCGATCCACATCGTAAAATAACAAAAAAACCTCCGCTCTTGCGGAGGTTTTTTCTATGGACTCAATGCTTTTTTGATTGGAGCAAGTATTTCATCCTTGCTATTCACTATTCCTTCAATTCTTACAACAATTTCGTGATTTTCCATGATCATTAAAGCAGGATAAGTGCTTACTCCGTAAGGATTTTTTTGCTCCTCCTGATAAATCCTCATTTTCTTATACTCCGCAGGATACTTGTCCTTTATAGCAAGCAGCGCATCATAGTACTGCTCTTCCTCCTCTATTTTCTTTTCATCCGAGAAGAAAAGAATAACCTTTTCTTTTGAATGAACAGGGGGGACTGCAGTCTGGGAAATGACTCCCGGGAATGTGCAGGAAGAGAGAATTAGAACGGATCCAATCAAGGCGGCAAGAAGGATCCGATTGAACTGAAGCATTCTGTCTGTGAACACAATTTTCCCTCCCGAGGCCCAGAAAGACCTATCAAATTAATCCCATTTTACCATACTGTTTTCATGTTCTAGATCATGTCATCAAAATGTTACTCAAATGATAAATTGAATTTTCAATAAATAAAGATTAAATAAAACCCTCCGCTAGTAAGACGGAGGGAAGAGGAATTATGTTTCATTTTTATCTAATTTATCTAATGTCTCTTTATCGACTGGCTTGTATATCATAACCTTTTCTTTGCGTAATGATTTGGCCAGAGAGAACACCATCATGATCATAATAATCGCAAATGGCAGTGCTGCTATTATGGATGCTGTCTGAAGAGCCTCCAATCCTCCTGTAAACAAAAGGATGGCAGCAATACTTGATTGGATAATGCCCCATACAAGTTTAACTGAATTCTTTGGATTCAAATCACCGTTCGTAGTCTGCATGCCCAGTACGAATGTAGCTGAATCGGCAGAAGTAATAAAGAATGTAGCAATCAGGAAAATAGCGAGCAGGGATAATACTGTACCCAGCGGAAAGTTGCTGAGAGTTTCAAACAAAGCAATCTCTGTACCGCCTTCTGTCATCGCTTCAACAAGATTCACGTTTTGGAAATGCTCAAGGTAGATCGCTGAGCCTCCGAATACAGAAAACCATAATGCTCCAAATATTGTCGGGACAGCTAGAACTCCAATAACGAATTCACGGATGGTTCTTCCTTTTGACACCCTGGCAATAAATGTACCAACGAATGGCGCCCAAGAAATCCACCAGGCCCAATAGAACAATGTCCAATCCTGAATCCATGTATTTTCTTCCTGGAAAGGAAGCAGTCTAAAGCTTTGTGCGGGAAGGTTTTGGATATAGCCTCCCAAAGTTGTAACAAAGAAGTCCATTATAAAATTAGTAGGTCCGATGAATAAAAGTGCAGCCATAAGAAGAATGGCTAAAATGACATTCAGGTTGCTCAAATATTTAATACCTTTATCAAGTCCGGTTTGGGCGGATATTGTGAATAGAACCGTTACAATCGCAATAATGATAAGCTGTGTGGTCAAATTGTTCTGGATGACCGGGAATACGTGTGAAACCCCGCCGGAAATTTGAGTGGCCCCTAACCCTAAGGAAGTGGCAACTCCAAAAATCGTTGCGAAAACAGCAACAAAATTAATGAGGATTCCGAAGCCGCCTTCAGATCTTTTCCCAATCAATGGCTCAAGCGTTTTGCTGATGACTCCATTCTGGCCTTTTCTGAAGGTGAAATAAGCTAAGGCGAGTGCGATTACAGAGTAAATACCCCACGGGTGCAATCCCCAATGAAAGAATGAGTACCTGAGAGCTCCTCTGGCTGCTTCATCTGTACCGCCTTCTCCGAGAGGAGGTGTCATATAATGATTTAATGGTTCTGCAGCTCCCCAGAAAACTAAGCCGATCCCCATGCCGGCACTGAACAGCATGGCGAACCATGATATGTACGAGTATTCAGGTTTATCGTCGTCTTTTCCAAGCTTAATGTTCCCGTACTTAGTAAAGATAAGGCCTAAAGCGAAAATCAGAAAGAATGTTGCCGTGAGAAGATAAAACCAGCCAAACTTCTCAATAATAAAACCGTGCACTGCTGCTGTAACCTTAGAGAGAGTGAAATTGCCCAAAAAACTATCGGGTAAGACTCCCCATAAGATAAACAGAGCGGAGACGATCAGTGAAACAGTAAATACAGGTGTTACGCGTTTCATACGCATCAGCTCCTTTTATCTTAGTCTGTGTTATAAACACAACGTTTCATATTGTAACATGTCCTGAGATTAGTTTGAAGCATCACAGTTCAATCTATACAGTCTAACGCATCTTTAAACTGTAAAATATGAAACATTGCATATGATATTTAGCCTATATCAAAAAAAAATAAACCCGAATGATGGTATCCGGGCATAAATTATTCGGCAGATCGTTATATACTTTGTCGGAATATAGGATTTCTCAGCCGAACCTCATTACTTTTCCGCTGAAGAGATGAAGTTCCGCTCCCAGTTTCCGGGCAAAAAACTTACACAATTCATTTGCCTTTGCCTTATCCCCATGTGCTGAATTCTCAGGAAGATAAAATTGAATGACAGCTGGCTCCCCATTAGCAAGACCAATAAAGATTTGATGAAAACCCCGCTCACTGCTTTCCAGCACCATCAGTTTATCATTCTGCTCAGATATGTGATAAGGAAATGCAGATGAGCCGTATTCCCACCCAAGCTGCTGGCCGGTTTTTTCTGTAATCTCCCTATAATAACCGATCAGACTCTTGATATCGCTTAAAGAAATTTCAGTCTGGCTTTTTAAAACAATACTCGCATGCTTCATCAGAAATCCTCCCCGTTTGTTTGAATAATCTGATTCCTTCTATTATATAGGATATACCAGGAGAGATGGTCCATTCTTTCTTCATAGTTTAGCCCCGAGCCTCATTGAGCCATCGCATCCAAAATTGGTTTATTTAGGACCCCAAAAAAATCAAATGTGACATACTTTTTCTACTTGACGAATACAATGTGACATAATAATATAGAAACAACAGATAATTAAAACCGCTTACAATAATGTAAAGGGGATGGGAAGATGGGAACAATCGTATGTCAGGAATGCAGCAGCACAATCAGCCACTTTGATGATGAGAAAGTATCCACGCTGTATGGAAAATGCTTGAATTGTGATTGTGAAAAGACAGAATTAGAACGGTAATAAATAACAGGGGTTAAGCATAAAAAGGGGAAAAGCATGCATGGAATACTCCATGCATGCTTTTTAATATGTGCTATCTGATCGCTTTATGCTCTTTAATAACACGAAGGGAATTCAGGTTAGGGTCTTCAGGGCCCTGTACCGGCAATCCCACTTCCATGTTTTTTTGAATGTAGGCAAGATTGTCTTCTGTAATAATTTCTCCTGGGATAAAAATTGGAATGCCAGGAGGATAAACCATAATAAATTCTGCGATAATCCTTCCCGCTGATTCCTGGAACGGAACGAGTTCGGTCTGAGCGTAGAAAGCATCCCTCGGCGTGAGAGCAAGCACTGGAATATCAGGCAGCAATACGGACGTTTCTTCAGCCTGGCCGGGATTGCGCTGCTTAAACCTCTCAGACAGCTCTTTTAAGGCTTGCACGAGCAGGCTCGTTTCTTCTTCTGTGTCGCCGGGGGTTATAATGCAAAGAATATTATAAAGATCAGAAAGTTCGACTTCAATTTTATGCTTTTCACGAAGCCATTTTTCTACATCGTAACCGTTTATGCCAAGGCTTTTAACAGAAATAATCAATTTAGTCGGGTCATAATCAAAAGTGGATTTAGTCCCTAAAATTTCAGGACCCACACAATAAATATCTTCTATTTGGTTCAGCTGATGCCTTGTTTTCTGCGCAAGCTGTATCGTTTGATCGATCAGCTCTCTCCCTTCCATTGCAAGCCGCTTGCGAGCCACATCAAGGGATGAGAGGAGAAGGTAAGAAGTGGAGGTTGTGGTCATCATGCTTAAAATGGATTGAACCCGCTGGGCAGAAACAAGACCTTCCCGAACATTAAGCACAGAGCTCTGAGTCATCGATCCTCCTAATTTATGGACGCTTGTAGCAGCCATATCAGCTCCCGCCTGCATGGCTGATAACGGGAGTTCTTCATGAAAATGAATGTGAACCCCATGAGCCTCATCGACTAATACGGGCACATGGCAGGAATGGGCAATTTCCACGATCTTCTGTAAATCAGCCGATATGCCGAAATACGTTGGATTAATCACCAGGACTCCTTTAGCATCGGGGTTTTGATCAAGAGCTGTCTGCACGGCATCGGTCGTAATTCCGTGGGAGATCCCAAGTTCCTTATCCACTTCAGGGTGAATAAAAACAGGGATGGCTCCTGAAAATACGATAGCTGTCATGACTGATTTATGGACATTCCTCGGAACGATGATTTTGTCTCCCGGTCTGCAGACTGCCATTACCATCGTCATAATGGCCCCGCTGGTTCCCTGGACCGAAAAAAATGTATAGTCTGCACCGAATGCTTCAGCCGCAAGCTCCTGAGCGTCTTTTATAATGCCTTTAGGAGAATGAAGGTCATCAAGCGGACCAATATTTATGAGATCCATTTTCAAAGCGTTCTCGCCAATATATTCTCTGAAATCCGGGTCGATTCCAGCGCCTTTTTTGTGTCCTGGTATATGAAATTGAACAGGATTCCGGTCAATATGCTTTTTTAATCCGGTATAAAGCGGTGTAAGGTTTTGATTCAATTTGTAATTCCACCTTCTTATTCAAAATGCGTCCTAATCTAAAACAAATGAATTATATCACTTGTGCTCTTAATAATAAAGAAAATTTTCAAGGATCTTGTCAGAGGGCTTTATATGCCTTCTATCAAAAAAGGATATGGGGGGGATGAAAAATGAATTGGAAAACAAGAGTGACAGAGCTGCTTGGGATTCGGTATCCAATCGTTCAAGGAGGACTTGCCTACCTTGCCTACTCGGAGCTTGCAGCAGCCGTTTCCAATGCCGGGGGACTCGGCCAGATCACGGCGATGTCACTAAGTTCACCTGAAGAACTGAAAAAAGAGATACAAAAGACAAGGGAGAAAACCGTTCAGCCCTTTGGTGTCAATTTTGCTATTGGGCAGCATGGGAGGCCGTTTTCCCGGATGCTGCAGGCAGCCATCGACGAGGAGGTCCAGGTCATTTCCATGACTGGCGGGAATCCGGCCCCTGTTTTTCAGCAGCTTGAGGGAGTACCCGTGAGGAAACTGGTTTTAGTTGCAGCAAGAAGGCAGGCCGAAAAAGCAGAGGAGCTCGGAGCTGATGCAGTAATGGCTGTGGGACATGAAGGAGGAGGGCATCTTGGAAAAACAGATACTGGCACGATGGTGCTGATTCCAAGTATTGTTGAGTCCGTATCTATCCCTGTCATAGCGTCCGGAGGAATTGCTGATGGAAAGGGATTAATGGCTGCTTTAGCTCTTGGGGCTGAAGGAATTGAAATGGGCACAAGGTTCATCGCGGTAAAAGAGTGCATCCATGCCCATTCTACCTATAAGGAGGATCTTCTCAATGCAGATGAGAACGGGACTGTACTGATTAAAAAAACAATTGGAGCACCCGGGCGCGCGCTCTCAAATGACTGGACCACCAGGATTTTGGATTTGGAGGACACAAAAGCAGCATTTGAAGGGTTAAGGGCGTATATAGACGGGGCTGCCAATAAAAAATACATAAATGAGGGCAAAAGGGGGGAAGGCTTCGGATGGGCTGGCCAGGCTGCAGGAATAATCCATGACATTCCCTCTGTAAAGGAATTATTTGATAGAATGATGAGTGAGGGAGAAATCATCCGGAAACAGTGGGGAGAATAAATTGAATGGTTTGAGGTGAACCGATGGACTACCAATATCCTTTGTCGGCTGATTGGTCAACAGAAGAAATTATTGACGCCGTACAATTTTTTGAGAACGTAGAAAAAGCATATGAAACAGGAATACTAAGAGAAGAATTGATGAACAGCTACAGAAGGTTTAAAGAAATTGTCCCTGGCAAAGCGGAAGAGAAGAATCTGTGCGATGAGTTTGAAGAGGCGAGCGGCTATTCCTCCTATCGGACGGTTAAAAAAGCAAAAGCAAGCGACAGCGGCGAAAAAATTAAAATGACTTAATAAAAATCCCGGGATTATATGCATCCCGGGATTTTTGCTATGCTCTCTGGGCGAGCTGGTAAAGGGGAAGAAGAGTTTGGAAGGATTGTTCAATCCTTGTAATCATCTCCTCGCCGCTCATAGCTTCTGCCTCTTGTCTGTTTATATGCACTCCGCAGAGCATTTCAGCTTTTTTAACAGACTGGAGGCGTTCAGCCATTTTTTTCAGGCCGGCTTTTCCCAGCTCTTCTTGAGGTGAGGCACCGGGTTTTGTGTGATCATCTGACCAGACATAGTGCCCCGGGATCTGTTTTACAATGGTCGGGATCTTCTTCTCAGCGGCTTTTCCAAAAGCTTCTTTTCCTGGCGCTTCATAAATCATGGCGAACCATATAAAAACATGCGTTTCCCAAAGGCCTATTTGAAAATGAGGAAGCATTTTATACCCTCTTTTACTGCTTGCGAAGGCCACCCACGTGTCATTGGGAGGATTTACAGAGCGGCGGGCATGCTTCGCAACATGCGGAAACATCTCCTCCCCGGTCAACTGGGACAGCATTGCACTGAAGTGCACCCCCAGTGCTTCAAGTTTCGGCCTTACCGTTTCAACGAGCATTTCCATCCTCTCTTCCAGCCCGTTTACTGCAAATACTTCAAAATCTTCTGCTTCGAATCCTGTAAAATTCATGATGAGTGCAACCTCCTGTTTATGGGTAAAAATATTGTAGCACACCCCCAGCGGAGGTCCAATCAAGTTGCACGTTTCGCGCGGTCAGCAAAGTGGTAAAGTATTGATAACACCTTCTAATTATAGGTAGATACACAATTTTTTTTACCGTGTTCCCTGTCATAATAAATAAACATAAGATATACAAAATCTTATCGGTCCAACATTAGAAGTTTTATAAAGGAAATAAGCATGAAAGGGGAGTTTTTCAATGAAGCAGGTCATTAAAGCCGCTCAGCCAAGAGAAATAAAAAATCGTATTGGTGTGATCCAGCTGGAATTGGATTATGAACTGGCCACATTATTCGAAGCGATGGAGGAAAACAACGAAGATCAAAAATCCGCAAGTAAACAAAGACTTGAAAAACTCAGAAGAGAATGGCTTAAGCTGCAGGCATAGCCTGAAGATGTTTTAAACGAACCTTTAAAAGGTTCGTTTTTATCTGCGTCTTCGCCCTCCCCCTTCATGCTTGAATTAGGAAACCCCATGAAGTATCCTGAAAACATAACGATTACATAATATGGACAGGCTTATCTGACTAGTCCTAACAGAAAAGAGGCTAACCATGACAATTTGGAAAGAAATTGACGGGAAAGCAAAGAGCTGGGTAAGAGAAGCCGGTGAACGCATCAGAAGTTCTTTTGCAACTTCTCTTTCTATTCAAACAAAATCCAATCCAAATGACCTTGTTACAAATATGGACAAAGAAACAGAACAATTTTTTATCAGCAAAATTAAAGAAACGTATCCGGATCACCGCATTTTAGGAGAAGAAGGCTATGGCCATGAAATAGAGGATGAAAAAGGAATAATCTGGATCATCGATCCGATCGACGGCACAATGAATTTTGTTCATCAGCAAAGAAATTTTGCCATATCCATTGGAATTTACGAGGATGGAATAGGGATGATCGGTCTTATTTACGACGTGGTCCAAGATGAGCTTTATCATGCAGTGAAAGGCCAGGGGGCATTTATGAATGAAACCCCATTGCCTGTACTGGAAAAAAGAGAAGTGAAAGAATCCATCATCGGCTTAAATGCAACCTGGATCACGGAAAACAAAAGAATTGATCCTTCTGTTTTAGCGCCGCTGGTTCGCCATTCTCGCGGTACTAGATCATATGGCTCAGCGGCACTGGAGTTTGCTTACGTCGCATCAGGTCGCCTGGATTGCTATATTACGATGAGACTCGCTCCCTGGGATTTTGCAGCCGGATTAATTTTGCTTGAGGAAACCGGTGCGGTAGCAACAACAGTGGATGGGGAAGATGTGAATGTAATCGGCCCGAACAGCATACTGGCAGCAAGAGACGGTCTTCATCAGGAAATATTCAGCACGTACCTGAAGAAATCATAGCATGCTTCAATACAGGGCTTTTCACGAAGAAGACCTTCATTTTTTTAAACAATGCGCGCAAAATAGTCCTGATTGGATTAAGGAAGAATCAGATCCAGACGAATTATCTGATTATATGAAGCGGCATGAAATGTACCAGGGAGAATGGAGAATATGGGAGAAGAATGGCATTCCGCTGGCCATTTCCTTTTTAGCAGAGTGGGTTCCTTCCAATGAAAAGGCCTGGCTTGGCACCATTTTGGTTCATCCGGATTTCAGAGGCCGCGGAACGGGAAAAGAGATCCTTTCTCTGATCGGAAAGGAATTGAGGCTTCAAGGACACAAAGTTTTGTTCGCTGGAGTTCCGGAAGCCAGGCTTGAGTGGATCCGATTTTTAAGCGCAGGCGGATTTGAGCAATACAAGCTTGAGAAAATCGGGGATAAGGAATATATGGTATTAATTTTTCCTTTGTAGATGCTGAAACAGCAGAATCGCGTATACAAAAATAAGACCGCAGAGGCTGTCCTCCCGGTCTTATTTATATTATAAAAGTCCCTTTTCCCGCATTCTCTTCTTCGTTGCAAAACCAAAGCCCATTACTGCGCACAATCCAATAATAGAGGCCACGATGCCAAGGATACTCCTCAGACCGACAGAAATTCCAATCATCATCATCATCACTGCTGCCAGAACGGCCAGCACTAAAAATCTCCATTTAACCGATTTCATTTGCTGCATCCCCTAACATAAAAAAAGATTCTGAATTAAGTTTACTTAAAAACTTTCTATTTTACCAGCAGTGTGTGTTATAATATCGAGGGTATTTTGAAATTATAGGAGATGAAATTGTGAAACTTCGAAACGATCTTCGCAATATTGCGATTATTGCCCACGTTGACCATGGGAAAACGACGCTGGTAGACAAACTGCTTCATCAAGCTGGAACATTCCGTGCGAACGAGCAGGTTGCTGAACGTGCCATGGACTCCAATGATTTGGAACGTGAACGCGGAATAACAATCTTGGCCAAAAACACGGCTATTCAATATAAAGACACACGCATCAATATTCTGGACACGCCGGGCCATGCCGACTTTGGCGGCGAAGTAGAACGGATCATGAAAATGGTGGACGGTGTACTTCTCGTTGTTGATGCGTATGAGGGATGCATGCCTCAAACACGTTTTGTTCTGAAAAAAGCATTGGAGCAAAAATTGACTCCGATTGTTGTTGTGAACAAAATCGATAAAGATTCTGCCCGCCCGCAGGAAGTGGTAGATGAAGTAATCGACCTGTTCATTGAGCTGGATGCAACTGAAGAACAGCTGGAATTCCCGGTTGTATTTGCTTCTGCTGTCAACGGGACCGCGAGCATGAACCCGGATCCTGCTGAACAGGAAGAAAACATGGAGTGCATCTTTGAGTCAATCATGGAAACCATTCCGACACCTATTGATAACAGTGAAGATCCGCTTCAGTTCCAAGTAGCCCTTCTGGATTACAACGACTACGTTGGCCGTATTGGAATTGGCCGGGTATTCAGAGGAACGATGCAAGTTGGCCAGCAAGTCTCCCTCATGAAGCTTGACGGGTCAGTGAAAAACTTCCGCGTAACAAAAATCTTTGGTTTCCAAGGGTTGAAGCGTGTTGAAATTGAAGAAGCACGCGCCGGAGACCTCGTTGCTGTCTCCGGAATGGAAGACATCAATGTAGGAGAAACCGTTTGCCCGGTAGAACACCAGGAAGCACTTCCTATCCTGCGTATTGATGAGCCGACACTTCAAATGACTTTCCTTGTAAACAACAGTCCATTTGCTGGACGCGAAGGGAAATTCGTTACCTCCCGTAAAATTGAAGAGCGCCTTATGCAGCAGCTTCAGACAGACGTCAGCCTGCGCGTAGAAAATACGGATTCTCCAGATGCATGGACAGTTTCGGGACGCGGAGAGCTTCATCTTTCTATCCTGATTGAAAACATGCGCCGCGAAAACTACGAGCTTCAAGTGTCAAAGCCTGAAGTTATTGTCCGGGAAATCGACGGTGTCCGCTGCGAGCCTGTGGAGCGCGTTCAAATTGATGTTCCAGAAGATTATACAGGAGCAGTAATGGAATCCATCGGTGCCCGTAAAGGTGAAATGCTGGACATGATCAATAATGGAAACGGCCAAGTAAGAATGATCTTCATGGTTCCATCACGCGGATTGATCGGCTATTCTACAGAGTTCCTTTCTCTGACTCGCGGCTATGGAATTATCAATCATACGTTTGACAGTTACCAGCCAATGGCGACCGGCCAGGTTGGAGGACGCCGTCAGGGTGTACTTGTATCCATGGAGAACGGCAAGTCATCCGGTTACGGAATCATGGGAATTGAAGACCGCGGCGTAATCTTTGTTGAACCAGGCACAGACGTTTACCAGGGAATGATCGTTGGAGAACATAACCGTGACAGCGACCTTGTCGTAAACATCTGCAGAATGAAACAGCAAACAAACGTCCGTTCAGCAACAAAAGATCAAACAACAACGATGAAAAAACCGCGCATCATGACACTAGAGGAATCCCTCGAGTACTTGAATGATGATGAATACTGTGAAGTAACGCCTGAGTCCATTCGTTTGAGAAAGAAAATTCTCGATAAAAACGAACGTGAAAGAGCTGCCAAGAAAAAGAAACTCTCTGGCATGTAAACTGAATAAAAGCTTGTCCGAAAATGGTTTCTTTGCTACTCTGAAAGAAACCATTTTCTTTTATATGGAAAACAGAATAGGAGGAAATCGATGTGGAACCGGATGTATACAGCAGCATGTGGCCGGTGGCGAAATTAATTTATACTGCATTGAACCCGGCTGCCGGTGGATGGACGATGCTCACAGTTGTCCTAATTCTTTCTATTATTGTGTTTAAGCTGGGCTTCGCAAAAAAATTGCCGCCTCTTAAAGCCGCGCTCATTTATCTGTTCCTTTTTCTCGGCTGCATCATCTTGACCTTCCTAGCTATCTTTCTCCCGATAGCCGAAGGGCTAATCATCGCATCCCTGATCCTGATCATTTATAAAATCCGGCTAAGACGCCATAAAAAAATGGAGCAGTCCGTATGAGATCCCTGCAGGATGCCCTCTATAACTGGCTCTCTATTAAAGTAGTAGCTCTCGACAGACCTGACGATCTATCTGCCGCTGAAACCGCAGCACTTTTTGAAAGCGTTCTCAAAGAGGATCATGGAATCAATCAGCTCTCCTATAAAATGGAGGAGGGCCTTTATTGGATCACCTGCCTGCAGAACGGAAAAGAATACCGCACCCGCTTCCCTGCGGAGCTGATTGATGTGATGAAAGACCAGATGCGGCGTGAACCGGACCGGTATCGAAATTATTGTTTGTGAACCCCTTGGATTGGGGTTTTTTTGGTTTGGAAGTCTATCTATATAAATAGGATAGGGGTATGTATATACATGCCTGTGTCCAGGCTGCTCCACGTGCAAAAGCGTACCTGCTCTATAAAGGCACGGACAAATTACATGATTGTGGAAAATGAAATAAAATGCATGTGGGTCTAATTCATTCATCTAAAGCTGAATAAAACACTCTTTCTAGAAACGATGGGTCAAATAAAATTCCATGTATAAGGAGAGTATTGCGAGGGGAAGCAGATATCTAATTTGTTCTTTTTGAAGTAAATGCCCATACGCCCCCGCACATAGCTAAGACAAAAACAGCATGCCCCGCTGACCACCATCCAAAAGCGGCAGCATTCCAGATAGAGGGGACACTTTTGATGGCTAGTAATGAGAGTGGAAAGTATAAGAACACAGCTGGCAAAGTTATGAGAGAAGCAAGTAAGAGCTGGTTTCTGAAACGTGAAATCCGGGTTTTTTTAACGATTGCTCCAAACCCGGCTCCGATTAAAACAGCTACCCCTAAATGAATCGCAAATTCAACCCACTCGGGCAGCGGGTATGGATACAAAAAATCGATATTCAGGAGCAGGGTATAAACGGTGAGTCCTGTTACGCCCTGCGTCCATTTTAGAAAAAAACCAAGAGCAAAACCGCCGGCCAGACCGCAAAGCCCGCCCCGCAAGATCATGATAGGAAGTCACCGGTTTCTTTATCGCGGTATAACCTGAAGTTTCCAGTTTTTAGGCGTTCTTTCGTTCGCACCTCAATGCGGTCGTAGCATTCCGGGCATGTATAGGTATGAATGGGCCTGTTGCGGAGTCTTTTAGCCAGCAGGGTTTCATCATCTATGGTGTGGACTTGGTCGCATATTACACATTTTACTCTCATGGATAGCACCTCTAAACAGTTTATATAGACCGATTATAACACAGGCAGAAAAAGTTGCTTTACGGTAAGAGTTTTTATTGGAACATTTGTGAAAAATCGGTATGATAGGTATGATAGATCTATACCGCAGCATTGGAGGGATGAATATGGCGAACAAAGTAGAGAATCAGCTGATTGACCCGCTTTTTAATGCTTTGCAGAAGGAAAGGTTTGTGACAATAGCAACGATTGATCAAGAGACGGGGGCACCTAATGTAAATGCAATATCATGGGTGCTTGCGCCGGATCGGCAGAGGATTTATTTCGCTTTGGATACCCGCTCAAGGATTTTAGAAAATATACATAAGCATCCTGCTGCTGTTATTAATCTTTTGGCGAACGAGTCTGCGTATTCGATCATTGGAAATGCTCATGTAAAACAAGAGAAGCTTGAAAATGTCCCTCTAAAGCTTGCTTTGGTGGAGCTTGAAATTTCTGAGGTCCGGGATGTCATGTTTTACGGTTCCCGAATATCTGCTGAACCGCAGTATGCAAAGACGTATGACGAAAAGGCGGCTGCCCGGCTTGATCAGCAGGTTATGGACGCAATGAAAAAAGCTTAGCCCAAAATTTTCAGGCTAAGCTTTTATGCGTTTACCTGCTGCATGTTTTAATGGAATCTAAAGCTCAAACTGCTTGCGTCTGCACCCTGTATGGAATCAATTCTTTTGAATTTCTTTTCTGGATTGGTCGTTTTGTTCATTGTCCAGTTCATCCTGCTCTTTTTTAGGCAGCTGGTCATTGTCCTGCTCGGTTGGTTCTTTTTCCTGATTATCAATCGTATCATTAGGTACATCCGGCATTACGCGGCCAACGATTGAAGCCAGCTCATCAAGGATGCCGCCGATCGGACGCCCCTGCTGGATTTCATTCGCCATTTGGCGCAGACGCTGGTTCGTATCTGCATCTGCTACAACAATGGCAGTGGCCCCGTATGGATCGTCCTTAAGACTTTCTGCCACGGCGTATTTGATGGATTCTACTTTGCTTCTGTCCAGTTTTGCATTCACATCAATCCCAACGATGGCATATTTGCCCAGGACAACGGCGGTCGCATCATTTACGTCAGGCACACGGTTGGCGATTTCAACAAGATGCTTCGAAATCTGCTGTCCTGTTTGACGCTCTACCGGGCGTTCGATGCTGTTCTTGACTGTAATGGGCTTAGATTTGTAATCGCTGGAGGTTTCACCTTGGGAATTTTCATTTGCTGAGCAGGCTGTCAGCATGAAAAGGGCAGTAATGACGGAATATAGTAACGATCGCAGCATAAGAGCACTCCTTTTAAATGGCTTTTTACTTTATTGTCTAATTAACCTTCTATCTTTATTCACAAAATCATATATTTTAGCAACGATTAGTGAACAGGCTTTGCACTGGTGACGAGAGGGAAGGCGGCTCAGGCTGCCATATGCGGATTAGGAGGCGGAATATTGAATAAGGTTTATGTTCTGGACACAAATGTTTTGCTGCAAGACCCGAATTCAATTTTTTCATTTGATGACAATGAAGTGGTCATCCCAGCCGTTGTGCTGGAGGAAGTGGACTCCAAAAAACGCTATATGGATGAAGTAGGACGTAATGCACGCCAGGTTTCGAAGCTGATTGACGGGCTTCGGGAAGAAGGGAAGCTTCATGAAAAAATACCGCTCCGTAATGGCGGAGTTTTAAGAATAGAGCTTAACCACCGGTCTTTCCATGAATTACAGGACATTTTTGTGGAAAAGACGAACGACAACCGCATCCTGGCTGTAGCCAATAACCTTTCAAACGAAGAGAAAACGAAAGAAAACGGCCGGCCTGTAATAATAGTCAGCAAAGACACGCTCGTCCGTGTAAAGGCTGATGCCCTCGGGTTAATTGCAGAAGATTTTCTAAGTGACCGCGTTGTGGAAGTGGATCATATTTATACGGGTTTCCTCGACCTATACATAGATAAGGGAAACTTGGACAGGTTTTATGAGAAAAATGAGCTTACTTTGACAGAAGTTACGAACCATCCGTTTTATCCGAATCAGTTTGTCATTATGAAGGATGCCCTTGGCGGATCTGCCTCAGCAGTGGGAATGGTTGATAAGACCGGAAAAAAAGTGAAAAGGCTCTTTACAGACCATGATCATATTTGGGGGATAAGGCCGAGAAATGTCCAGCAGACGATGGCGCTCGAGCTTTTACTGAGAAACGATTTGCCGCTTGTTACCCTTATAGGAAAAGCCGGTACCGGCAAAACTCTTCTTGCTCTTGCGGCAGGACTGCTTCAAACAGAGGATATGGGGACGTTTAAAAAGCTTCTTGTTGCAAGACCCATCGTTCCGGTTGGAAAAGATATCGGATTTCTTCCGGGGGAAAAAGAAGAAAAGCTCCGTCCTTGGATGCAGCCTATTTATGACAATCTTGAGTTTCTATTTAACACAAAAAAACCCGGGGAACTGGATGCGATCCTCGCCGGTATGGGATCCATCGAGGTGGAGGCTTTGACATATATCAGAGGGAGAAGCATTCCGGACCAGTTTATTATCATTGATGAAGCGCAGAATCTTACAAAGCATGAGGTTAAGACCATTTTGACTCGGGTAGGGGAAAGAAGCAAAATTGTGCTGATGGGGGATCCTGAACAGATTGATCACCCGTATTTGGATGAATACAATAACGGTTTAACGTATGTGGTGGAAAAATTTAAGGATCAGCAGATCGCAGGACACGTTAAGCTTGTAAAAGGTGAGCGTTCCGGCCTGGCCCAGCTCGCTGCAGATTTACTGTAAGGCATTTGTCTGGTCTTCACAAGGCTTGAGTCATGGCCGCAAACAGAAAATGCTGTCTCGTTAAAGCGCTGGGAAAGACCTCCGGATAGCAAAAAGTGCTCAGAGTCATACTCTGAGCACTTTTTTGCATTTGCCTCTGCTTAGTTTGTTAAGCTACGATGATCTTTGTAACCCCTTTAATTGGGCGATCTTTATTGGAACCATCTCCGAAATAAAAATGTAAAGGTCCGTCATCTTTCAGAGGTTTTCCATTTTTGCTGAATAAAGCGACTAGTTCCTCTGCTTCACGCAAAGAGAGGACAGCGGTTCCATTTTTTGAGAGAATCTGAACTTCGGAAGCGGATTCCTCCAGCTCTGCGTTCAGCAAGAAGGGAGCAAAACGAATCCCGAAAGTCCCGTTTGCTATTTCCTGTTTCTTAAACGTTTTTTTCTCAGGCTGGGCAGGGGCTTCATTTCCTTGCATGATCTCGCGGTCCCAATGCTTAGAAATGGCTTTCGTATACGCTTCGTCATTATGGCAGGTTTCATCATTCACAGTAAAAAAGGTTTCAAGATCAGCTTTGCGTTCGTCAAAGATCCACACACTTGGATCAATGGTAATCGGATGTTTTACTTTGCCTGTCAATGTAATGATACTATGCATGGCTATCACTCCTCAAAACCCATTATAAGCGCTTTCTCAGAGGTTGTCATGGATCGCGCAGCGGCAGATCCGGCAGCTGTGCCGGTAATTGGCGAAGAACAGCACGATTTGTCCTCCATTATACCTTGCTTTTTTCCTTTTTTCCCTTTAATATTAATAGATAGATTAGAGGTAATCGCTCGGGAACGGAGGGATTCATTTGGCTTCTGAGATTGCGATTGATCATCGTGAGAAGGCGCTTGCTCTATTAAAAGCGGATGCTGAAAAAATCATGAAATTGATCAAGGTTCAGATGGACAATTTAACTATGCCGCAATGCCCTCTCTATGAAGAGGTTTTAGATACGCAAATGTTCGGATTATCCAGGGAAATTGACTTTGCCGTTCGTCTCGGACTGGTATTTGAGCACGAAGGAAAAGTTCTTCTGGATTCCCTTGAACGCGAGTTATCTGCTTTGCATGAGGCATTTACGAAAAAATAAAAACCTTAGAACTCAAACTGTTTGCAAGACAATGGTTTGAGTTTTTTTAGCTTATAAAGACATTCTTTAGACTCGGTATGTTTCCGGAATTTTAGATGGCCAATTCCTCCATTCGTTCGTTGTGCGATGCCGCTTACCCTGATAGGATAGTTTTAAAGGCTGTGAAACGTCTTGTATTTAAATATACGGAAAATATTAAATTTTTTGAAGAATTAATTGAAAAAGTAGGGAAGAGAGTTTATGATAAGAAAAATCCTAAAATCATATGATTATACTTTGATTTTTACAGTTTTTTTGCTGTGTGTATTTGGTCTGGTGATGGTTTACAGCTCCAGCATGATTACGGCAGCAGCAAGATTTGGAACGGAAAACGATTACTTCTTCAAGAAACAGCTGATTACGGTTTGTATCGGTACCATCGCTTTTATTATGGCCGCAGCAATTCCTTACCGGGTCTTGTTAACTGACAAGCTATTAAAAATGATTATGCTTCTTTCGATTGGGCTTTTGCTGCTGCTGTTTGTATACGGCCACACGGCAGGCAACGCCCAAAGCTGGATTAAGGTTGCCGGTTTTACGATGCAGCCGGCGGAATTTGTGAAGTTGAGCATTATTATCTATCTGGCGGCTATTTATGAGAAAAAGCAGGCATACATAAATCACTTTGGACAAGCCGTTATGCCTCCGCTCATTTTTACTACAGCAATCTGTTTTTTAATCATCATCCAGCCTGATATCGGGACGGCTATGATTATTGCTTTGATTATGTCGGCAATGGTTTCAGCTTCAGGGATGAATTGGAAAAGCCTGATGAAAATTGTGCTGGCGGGACTGGCTATCCTCGCTTTATTCAGTCCCTTTATCCTTATGAACTGGGATAACTTTGCCACACCCGAGCGGGTATCAAGATTCGCAGGCTACACCGACCCGTTCAGCAACGAGGACGACGCTGGATTCCATCTGGCAAATTCTCTGTACGCGATCGGATCAGGCGGCATTACCGGTCTTGGCCTTGGGAATAGCGTACAGAAATATGGTTACCTCCCAGAGTCTCATACAGACTTTATAATGTCGATTGTTGCGGAGGAACTTGGCATTCTAGGAGTGCTTTTCGTGCTTGGTCTACTCGGCACGCTCATTTTCAGAGGGTTTTACATTGCCAGGCAGTGTGAAGACGCATTCGGTACGCTGCTGGCAGTCGGCATATCCAGTATGATCGCCATTCAGGCAGGCATTAATCTCGGCGGTCTTACCGGACTGATACCAATCACGGGTGTCACATTGCCATTCATAAGCTATGGCGGTTCTTCGATGCTTGTGTTAATGACTTCGGCAGGCCTGCTTGTCAACGTATCCATGTTTGTGAATTATCGAAAGAAGTATAAAAGCGGGGCTGTAAAGGCTCCAGTTAAAAAGGCGTCATCAGGCTATAAAAAACCTTTGTCCAGCAAAATGTGATATACTGTTATTAAAAGTGACATACTAATATAATTGCCTTAGGAGGAGAAATATCTCATGCAGACAATCCAAAAAGTGCTTGTTGCCAATCGAGGGGAAATCGCAATTAGGGTGTTCAGGGCTTGTACAGAGCTGAATATAAGGACGGTTGCCATTTATTCTAAAGAAGACGCTGGAGCCTACCACCGCTATAAAGCGGACGAAGCCTACCTCGTGGGAGAAGGCAAAAAACCGATTGATGCCTACTTGGATATCGATGGAATTATTGAAATAGCCAAGGCAAATGGCGTAGATGCCATCCACCCCGGCTATGGATTTCTTTCGGAAAATATTCATTTTGCCAGAAGATGTGAGCAGGAAGGCATTATTTTTGTCGGACCCGAGTCAAAGCACTTAGATATGTTTGGAGATAAGGTCAAGGCAAGAAAACAGGCCGAGTCAGCAGGCATACCTGTTATTCCTGGAAGTGACGGCCCAGTTGAGACGGTGGAAGAAGTCATTCAGTTCGGGAATGAGCATGGCTACCCGTTTATCATTAAAGCTTCCCTGGGCGGAGGCGGACGGGGAATGAGAATTGTCCGTTCCAAAGCAAGCGTCAAGGAATCCTATGAGCGGGCAAAATCTGAAGCAAAAGCCGCATTTGGAAATGATGAGGTTTATGTTGAAAAGCTCATAGAAAATCCAAAGCACATTGAAGTACAGATCATCGGGGATAAAAGCGGAAACATCGTTCACTTGTACGAACGTGACTGCTCTATTCAGCGCCGGCATCAAAAGGTAGTGGAGGTTGCGCCCAGCGTATCCCTTCCAGAGGAATTCCGGCTCGAGATATGCCATTCAGCTGTAAGGCTAATGGAAAAAGTAGAGTATTTGAATGCAGGCACGGTGGAATTCCTCGTCTCCGGCGATGACTTTTATTTTATTGAAGTAAATCCGCGTGTTCAGGTTGAACATACCATTACGGAGATGATTACAGGGATCGATATCGTGCAGACGCAGCTAATGGTTGCTGAGGGGATGGATCTCCACAGCAAAGAAATCGGCATTCCTTCCCAGGAGCATATACATACGAACGGGTACGCAATACAATCCCGTGTAACAACTGAAGATCCCTTAAACAACTTTATGCCGGATACCGGGAAGATCATGGCGTACCGGACAGGCGGAGGATTTGGCGTTCGTCTTGATGCAGGGAACGGCTTCCAGGGCGCAGTTATCACTCCTTACTATGACTCATTATTGGTGAAGCTTTCCACATGGGCTTTAACGTTTGAACAGGCTGCAGCCAAAATGGTCCGTAATTTAAAAGAGTTCCGTATCCGCGGCATCAAAACGAACATTCCTTTCCTCGAAAACGTTGTAAAGCATGAACAGTTTTTGAGCGGACAATATGATACCACCTTTATTGACAGTTCACCTGAGCTTTTCATTTTCCCTAAAAAGAAAGACAGGGGAACGAAAATGCTCAGCTATATCGGCAATGTTACGGTTAATGGGTTTCCTGGGATTGGCAAGAAAAAGAAACCGGTCTTTGAAAAACCGCCTGTTCCTGGGATCAGCCTGCTGGACGACTATCCACGCGGCACAAAAAACATACTGGAAGAACGCGGAGCAGATGGGCTCGTTAGCTGGATTAAAGATCAGCATCAGGTTCTTTTGACCGATACGACGTTCCGGGATGCTCATCAGTCGCTTCTTGCCACCCGTTTAAGAACAGCCGATATAAAAAGAATTGCCGAACCGACTGCGAAGCTTTTGCCTGAGCTTTTCTCACTGGAAATGTGGGGCGGTGCTACATTTGATGTAGCCTACCGATTTCTTAAGGAAGATCCATGGGACCGTCTGCTGACCGTCAGAAAACAAGCACCCAATGTTCTGCTTCAAATGCTGCTTCGGGCTTCCAATGCCGTTGGCTATAAAAATTATCCGGACAATGTAATCAAAGAGTTTGTTGAAAAATCATCAAACGCCGGCATTGATGTATTCCGGATATTTGACAGCCTCAACTGGGTCAAAGGCATGACCCTGGCAATCGATGCGGTGCGGGACAGCGGAAAGCTAGCGGAGGCGGCAATTTGCTACACAGGGGATATTCTTGATCCATCACGCAGAAAGTACGATCTGCAATACTATAAAGAAATGGCGAAAGAGCTTGAACAGTCAGGTGCGCATATCCTTGCTATTAAAGATATGGCCGGTTTGCTGAAGCCTCAGGCTGCCTACGATTTGATTTCTGCTTTAAAAGAAACAGTGGACATTCCAATCCATCTCCATACGCATGATACGAGCGGGAATGGGACCTTTATGTACGCAAAAGCTGCTGAAGCAGGCGTAGATATTGTCGATGTAGCCGTGAGCTCGATGGCAGGCCTGACCTCACAGCCGAGTGCAAGCACCTTCTATTATGCTCTTGCCGGAATGGATAGGCAGCCAAAGCTGGATGTTGAGGTTCTGGAGCAGCTTTCCCATTACTGGGAGGGTATCAGAAAATACTATCAGGATTTCGAAAGCGGTATGATTTCTCCTCATACTGAGGTTTACCAGCATGAAATGCCGGGAGGTCAGTACAGCAATCTGCAGCAGCAGGCAAAGGCAGTCGGTCTCGGTGACCGCTGGAATGAAGTGAAGGAAATGTATCAGCGGGTGAACGAACTTTTCGGCGACATAGTAAAGGTCACTCCTTCTTCTAAAGTGGTCGGGGATATGGCATTGTTTATGGTCCAGAATAATCTGACCGAAGACGATGTCTATGAGCGTGGCGAATCACTCGATTTCCCTGATTCGGTAGTGGAGATGTTCGAAGGATATCTCGGACAGCCTCACGGCGGCTTTCCGAAAGAGCTGCAGCGAATAATTCTTAAAGGGAGAGAGCCAATAGGGGTAAGGCCAGGCGAATTGCTTAAACCTGTTGATTTTGACAGAAGCAAAGAGGAATTATTCCAAACCTTGAACAGACCTGTTACAAGCTTTGAAGCAATTGCACATGCACTGTATCCTAAGGTGTTTCTCGAATATGCGAAAACATTTGAGCAGTTTGGGGATGTTTCTGTACTGGATACTCCGACTTTCCTCTATGGCATGAGACTTGGAGAAGAAGTTGAGGTCGTGATCGAACACGGAAAGACACTGATCGTTAAGCTCGTGTCCATCGGTGAACCCCAAGCAGATGGGACAAGGGTCGTTTATTTTGAACTCAATGGACAGCCGCGCGAAGTAGTCATTAAAGATGAAAGCATTAAATCAGCCGTTGCTGCAAAAGCAAAGGCAGATCACGCGAATCAGGAACATATCGGTGCTTCTATGCCTGGTACAGTGATAAAAGTACTGGTGCAAAAAGGCGAGAAAGTCAATAAAGGGGATCACCTGATGATTACCGAAGCGATGAAAATGGAAACAACCGTTCAGGCACCGTACACCGGCACTGTAAAAGATATACATGTTGGAAATGGGGAAGCAATCCAAACCGGAGACCTATTAATAGAGCTATCCCACTAACTAACAAAAGAGCAGTCCTTAGGGGCTGCTCTTTTGCTGTAAGTTCCTCAGCACATCCAATCTATGTTCTTTTTAATGATTCCGTTACAATCTTTCCAATAAGGGAATGCATTTGGAGAAAGGAGGAGGAGCAGTGGGAAGTGTTATCGTCTGGTTTCGGAGAGACTTCCGGTTTCAAGATCATAAAGCCTTGTCAGAAGCCTTATCTTACTGTAAAAAACATCATTTCGAACTAATATTTACCTTTCACTTAAACCGGCAATTTTTAAATGAAAGCAACAGCCTTCGCCATCAGTTTTTTATGGCGACAATGCTGGACTTTGCAAAGAGATGCCGAAAGCTTGGAACAGAGCTCCAGGTGGTGGAAGGTGAGCCGGAAAAGGCATTTCAGCAGCTTCTGTCCAAGCATAATGATGCAAAAGCTGTATATTTTAATCAAGATGAAGCGGGTTATGGCAAGGAACGGGATGAGCGCATAACCAGCTGGCTGGATGAAAAAGGAATTCATGTCTATTCTTTTCAGGATGCATACATACATGGTCCAAATGAAATTAGGAAAAAAGACGGTACGGTGTATAAAGTATTTTCCCCCTACTACAAAGCCTGGAAAAAACTTGACAAAC
This sequence comes from Metabacillus sp. 113a, assembly GCF_050107635.1. Lineage (NCBI taxonomy): Bacteria > Bacillati > Bacillota > Bacilli > Caryophanales > Bacillaceae > Metabacillus > Metabacillus sp. 113a. The sequence continues at coordinate 87,081 of NZ_JBNILJ010000012.1, forward strand.
CTGTGAGTGAAAAATTGTCATTTGATGAACTGGGCAAGTTTACCAGGAAAGCGGAGCCCTTTTCAAAAAATGCGATGAAAGATGCCGAAAAGCTATCTAAAGGATTTGATGAACAGGATTGGGAGATTGGTGAGAAAGCAGCAAGGGAGAGAATGAAGAAATTCATGGATCAATCCCTTGAAGAATACCCTGAAGGAAGAGATATACCCGGGATCGACGGCACCAGTCTGATGTCCAGATATTTAAAGACAGGGTGTATTTCTCCCCGGACCGTCTTTTCAGCTATTCAGCAGGCAGATGCTCCAGAAGACAGCAAAGAAGCATATATCAGAGAGCTGGCATTCAGAGATTTTTATCAGATGATTTTTGCGAATTACCCGGAAACGAAAGATCAGGAATTTATCGAGGCTTACCGGTCGCTTGATTGGAATAAGGATGAGCAGAAATTTCAGGCGTGGAAGGATGGTCAGACAGGCTATCCCATTGTGGATGCGGGCATGAGGCAGCTGAACAGAGAAGGCTGGATGCACAACCGCCTCCGGATGATTACTGCATCTTTCCTAACTAAGGATCTGCTGATTGACTGGAGGCTCGGAGAAAACTATTTTGCTTCCAAGCTTGTCGATTACGATCCCGGATCGAATATAGGCGGCTGGCAATGGGCAGCCTCCGTCGGTACAGATGCTGTCCCTTATTTCAGAGTGTTTAATCCTGTAACGCAATCCAAACGGTTTGACAGTAAAGGAGACTATATCCGTAAATATATAAACGAGCTTGCGGATATACCTTCCAAATACATACATGAACCATGGAAAATGCCTGACAAGGACCAGAGGGAAGCGGCATGCCTGATTGGAAAAGACTACCCGGAACCAATAGTAGACCATCAAAAACAAAGAAAATTGGCAATTGAAATGTTTAAGGATGAAAAATAAAGGTTCATATTTTTAATGAAGTTTCAGAAAAGGCTTTGGTTGCCCTCAATTCTATTTTGCACTGCCGTCTCCCTCTTATTATGATTGAGCGCTAAAGCTCTGGCATATGATCCTCAGCAGCTGAAAGCGTACTGCCATGTAAATGGTGAAGGATAGCTCGCAGCTGAGGACAGACAGAAAAAAGGACCCAGAGCATGCTCTGGGTCCTTTTTTTCCTAGTAATGACGGATCTCTATCCAGCTTCATTTGTACCGGTTTGCTTTTCTGACAGCCTTATTTGATTTGCCTTGCTTCTCGAAATGAGCAGCAGGAAGTAGCTTAATACTCCGAAAAGACATGAAATAAAAATGGCATGGGCGAGTGAAATAGCGAGGTTCAGCTCGGTCAATACAATTAGTGCTCCGGACAGTGCCTGAAGGGAAACGAGTATGAAGCAAATGATCCAGCCCCAGTATACTGCTTTTTGGTGCTTGTAATGCTTGATTGCCTGCCAAGCGGCATAGGCGATCCAGATGAAGATGAGTCCGGCTGCAAGTCTGTGGCCCATTTGTACCCATTCCTGGAAACGGACTGGCATCCCGAACGCTCCCTCATTGCAGAGCGGCCAGTTAGAGCACGACAGACTGGCTCCCCGATGGCGAACATATGCCCCGGTATACACAACAATATAGCTGTAGATCAGAACGCCAAGCATGTGAAACCGCATTTTCTTGTCGATAATAAGAGAATTGGCATCAAATTTTCTGTCTACTTCGAAAATAAGCAGGGCGAGCATAAGAACGGAAGCGAATGAAATGAGAGATACGCCAAAATGAATGGCCTTCATCGCACTTGATTGTCCCCACATGACAGCTCCCGCACCAAGAAAGGCCTGAAGCAATAAGAAGACAACTGCCAGCACGGCTAAAAATTTAGTCTCTCTAATATGGCCGATCAGCCTCCAGGATGCTATGGCAAGAGCCAGTACTAAAATTCCTGCGATGCCGCTCGCGGCACGATGGCTTAACTCTATGAGCAGTTCCGGTGTAACATCACCGGGCAGCAGAACAAATTTTCCATGGCAGAGTGGCCACGATCGTCCGCACCCCATTCCAGAACCGGTTTTTGTAACTAATGCTCCGCCCAATAGGACCACAAGCATAACCAGCGTGGTAATAACCGCCAGCCATTTTAATGCAATAACACGCTTCAAATCATTCACCTTCTTATTCTTATATCGAAACAAAACATTGGATCTTAATCGTATTTTGACATAATACGTCTTTGATTGTAAGAAATAAGCGGCTAAAATACAACAGGCTCGGCCTATTGTTCACAAAACGCTTGAAAAAAGACCGGTTTATTACCATTAAAATAGAAATAAACCAGTAAATGGAAGGTGATTTCCCAGAGACAGCAAGAAGGTTATAAAAACCTGAAAAAGCCTTTATCTTCCACTATCATTTTATGTTAAAATTAAATTGCTGGATTCCTGTCTAGTTTCACACAAATCTTCACTTTGCTGACACATAATGTTCACGATTTCGCCATAAATATTTGTCGATTTATTGTTTAAATCATTTAGAGCATTTTGTTCACAAAGCACTTCCTGTATCATTATGAGTAGATTCAGGCTAAATTTTTGGTGATAAGACAGGTTTTGGATGCCGGATAAATGGCATCAACAGCAAAGGAGGATGTATTATGCCGAATACGAGGACAGCTGCCGAAACAGCAATGAGCGAACACGGTCCTCATGAGATCACTAAGGCTTCCGCCTGGAAGGACTTCCTGGCTCTCATAAAAATAGGAATTGTAAATTCGAATATGATCACTGCATTCGCGGGATTGTGGCTTGCATTTTATTTCAGCGGCCAGAGCTTTCTGGCGTCGCTGGATACAGTAGTATTTGCGCTCGTTGGTTCTGCGCTTGTCATGGCAGGCTCTTGTGCAGTAAACAATTATTACGACCGGGATATTGATCCCATTATGGAAAGAACGAAAAACCGCCCTACCGTTACAGGAAAGTATGAACCGAATCAGGCGCTATGGATTGGAATTTTTCTGATTGCTCTTGGTATGGCGGCTTTGATGATGACAACCATGATGGCTGCCGTAATCGGCGCAATCGGTGTCTTTTCGTATGTCTTTCTGTACACGATGTGGTCTAAAAGAAGGTATACGATCAACACTGTCATCGGAAGCCTTCCCGGAGCAGTTCCTCCGCTGATTGGCTGGACTGCTGTAGATCCGAATCTTACGGTGCAGGCCATGGTACTGTTTATGATCATGTTTATATGGCAGCCGCCGCATTTTCTTGCCCTTGCAATGAAAAGAGTGGATGAATATAAGGCAGCCAACATTCCAATGCTTCCGGCCGTACGCGGTTTTGCCATGACGAAAAGACAGATGATGGTCTGGGTCGCATGCCTTCTTCCACTTCCATTTTATCTGTATGATCTGGGAACAGGATTTCTGATTTTAGCTACCGCCCTGAATGCGGGCTGGATTGTACTGGCACTCTCCGGCTTCAAGATGAAGGATGATCTGGTTTGGGCCAAATGGATGTTTATATACTCACTCAACTATTTAACGATCCTCTTCGTATCTATGATCCTCTTCACGATCGTTTAAGCAAATGAATAAGCGTGGCAGTGTGCAGCTGCCGCGCATTATTCATCCTGATCCCTGTAAAAAATTCTTTTATTTAAAAGAATTTTCCATAAATTAATTTTTTTCAATATTCTAAAGGTTTGCAGTAGCGCATCATTAAATTACTGGAAGAGGGGTATGATTTGGGTATGAAAAAATGGCGGACAACAGGGCGTCTGTTGAGCTTATTTATTTTATCAGCGCTCATTATGGCCGGATGCGGAGAACCGTTTCTTTCTACCTTGCAGCCTGCAGGAGAAGTAGCGGAAAACCAGTTTGGGATCATGATGTTAAGCACGATTATCATGGTGGTTGTAGTAGCGGTCGTAACGGTAATTTTTTTCTATGTTATCGTACGCTTCCGAAAACGAAAAGGGGATGAAGCGAAAATCCCGGAGCAGGTGGAAGGAAATCAGCGTTTAGAAATCATTTGGACTGTTATTCCTATTTTACTTTTGCTTATCCTTGCGGTGCCAGTTGTAGCAGCAACCTTTGAACTTGCAAACGTAGAACCGATGGAAGATAAAAACCGTAAACCGGAAGATGCTTTAGTCGTGAATGTCAGAGCGAGTCTTTACTGGTGGGAGTTTGAATACCCGGACCACAAAATCATTACTAGCCAGGATTTAATTGTGCCGACAGATGAAAGGGTTTACTTTAATCTTGTAGCTTCGGATGTGAAACATTCGTTCTGGATTCCTTCAGCCGGAGGCAAAATGGATACGAATACAGAGAGTAAAAATAAGTTTTGGCTTACTTTTGACTCAGATAAGGTGAGTAAAGCCGGAGAATACCTTTACGGTAAGTGTGCTGAGCTATGCGGTCCATCACATGCATTGATGGATTTTAAAGTGAAGGCAGTACCCCGGGAAGAATTCAATCAGTGGACTGAGAAAATGAAATCGGCAAAGTCTGCACCTCAAACTGCTTTAGAAAGACAGGGAGAACAGCTTTTCCAGGAAAAGAGCTGCATCGGCTGCCATGCTGTAACCCCATCCGATGAGCGGCCTGAAGAAGTCCGGACAGCTCCGAACCTTGGGAATTTTGGCGATCGAACCAAAGTTGCCGGTATTTTGCCGAATACGGATGAAAACGTTCGAAAGTGGCTTGAAGATCCTGAAAAATACAAGCCGGGCAATACGATGACCGGAAAATATCCGGAATTAACCGGCGATGAAATTGAAGCGCTTACAGCTTACATGAATGGATTGAAAGTGGAGTAGGCATTGCTGCTATAAAGGGGGAGGGTTTGAATTGAGTACAATCGCACAAAAAAAGGGGTTTGGAGCAACGGTTTGGGATTATATGACGACCGTTGATCATAAAAAAATCGCGATTTTATATTTAATCGCAGGGGGATTTTTCTTTCTGGTTGGCGGACTTGAGGCCATGCTGATCCGTATACAGCTTGCTGTACCGGAAAACGGTTTTCTGCAGGCAGGATTATACAACGAGATTATTACGATGCATGGAACGACCATGATTTTTCTGGCTTCCATGCCCTTGCTTTTCGCATTCATGAATGCTGTCGTGCCTCTTCAGATAGGAGCGCGTGATGTGGCGTTCCCATTCCTGAACTCACTGGGATTCTGGCTTTTCTTCTTTGGGGGGATATTTCTAAACCTTAGCTGGTTCTTAGGCGGGGCTCCTGATGCAGGGTGGACGTCATACGCATCACTATCTCTTTATTCAGAAGGGCACGGCATCGATTTTTATGTGCTCGGTCTGCAGATTTCCGGGATTGGTACCTTGATTGCGGGAATTAATTTTCTCGTTACGATTATCAACATGAGAGCTCCCGGCATGACATTTATGAGAATGCCGCTCTTTACATGGACGACATTTGTAGCCTCTGCACTTATCCTATTTGCCTTTCCTGCTTTGACAGTAGGCCTTGCACTCATGATGTTTGACAGATTGTTTGATACAAACTTTTTCGTGGCAGAAAAAGGAGGGAATACGGTTATTTGGGAGCACTTATTCTGGATATTCGGACACCCTGAAGTTTACATACTCATCCTTCCTGCCTTTGGTATATTTTCTGATATTATTCCTGTATTTGCAAAGAAGAGGCTCTTTGGCTATTCTTCCATGGTATTTGCAACAGTTCTGATTGGGTTTTTAGGGTTTATGGTATGGGCACACCATATGTTCACGACTGGGCTTGGACCGATTGCTAACGCCATCTTTGCAGTCGCTACAATGGCCATTGCCGTACCAACGGGCATTAAAATATTCAACTGGCTGTTCACCATGTGGGGAGGCATAATCAGGTATTCGACTGCCATGATTTGGTCAGTGGCATTTATCCCTTCTTTCGTACTCGGGGGAGTGACAGGAGTTATGCTTGCCAGTGCTGCAGCGGATTACCAGTATCACGACAGTTACTTTGTAGTGGCTCACTTTCACTATGTCATTGTTGGCGGAGTTGTGTTCGCACTGTTTGCCGGGGCGCATTATTGGTGGCCACTGATGTTTAACAAGATCCTTAACGAAACGCTCGGGAAAATAACATTTGTATTGTTTTTCATTGGATTTCACTTAACTTTCTTTATACAGCATTTCCTCGGCCTTTACGGAATGCCGAGAAGGGTTTTCACATTTCTGCCGAACCAGGGCTGGGAAACAGGAAATCTTGTCAGTTCGATTGGAGCTGCCTTTATGGCTGCCGCAACGATTGTCCTGCTGATCAATATTGTGATGACAGCTGTGAAAGGCAAAGCCGCCGGGAAAGATCCTTGGATCGATGGAAGAACACTGGAATGGGCCGTGGAAGCTCCAACACCGGAATACAATTTTAAGCAGACACCTCTTGTACGCGGCCTTGATGCGCTTTGGGTTGAAAAAACAGCCGGCAAAAAAGGGATGACACCTGCTGAGCCTGTATCGGATATTCATATGCCGAACTCTTCAATCGTTCCGCTTGTCATGGCATTTGGTTTGTTTGTAGCTGCTTTTGGCCTGATGTACCGTACGGAAGAGCCGTGGGCCATGATTGTACTGTTCCTTGGATTTGCCATTACACTTGGGGCGATGTTCCTCCGCTCTGTTGTTGACGATCACGGATACCATATTCATAAAGAAGATTTGGAAGATGATGAAAAAGGGGTGAAGGCGTAATGCAAGCAGAAGAAAAGCTGACTGCCGAAACATTCCCGGATTCTCCCGAAAAAGCAACCCTTGAAGGGAAAAACAAGTTTGTTGGATTCTGGCTCTTCCTCGGAGGAGAGACGGTCCTGTTTGCCTCCCTATTTGCCACTTTTCTTGCTCTAAGAGAATCCCCTACGGGAGGTCCGCCGGAAGAACTGTTTGAACTGCCTATTGTTTTTATTGCTACGATGATATTATTGACGAGCAGTTTGACCAGTGTGTATGCGATGTACCATATGAAAAACTTTAACTTTAAGCAGATGCAGATCTGGCTTGGCATCACCGTCCTTTTAGGAGCAGGGTTTCTTGCCCTCGAGATCTACGAATTTTACCATTACGTGTCTGAGAAAGACTTTACGATCACTACAAATGCATACAGCTCTGCATTCTACACACTTGTAGGAACGCACGGGGCTCACGTAACCTTCGGACTACTCTGGATTACGACCTTGATTATCCGGAACAATAAGCGGGGGCTCAGTCTTTATAACGCCCCAAAGTACTATGTAGCAAGTTTATACTGGCACTTTATTGACGTGGTTTGGGTATTTATTTTTACGGTTGTATATCTAATGGGGATGGTGGGATAAATGGCTCAACATCAGAACTCAGGAAATCCTAAAATCGATCTGGCCTACCGGAAAAAAAAGAATGCTGAAGACATGAAGTATCAGGTCGTTTCATTCGGTATGATGATTTTCCTCACGATCCTTGCTTTTATTGCAGTAGGCTACAAAGGAATCGAACACTGGTTCACCGTTCCGTTTATTCTGCTGCTTGCGGTGGTACAAGTGGCATTTCAGCTATATTATTTCATGCACATGAACCATAAAGGACACGAAGCTCCAGCCCTGTTCCTTTACTCAGGAGTTTTCGTAGCATTCCTAACCGTCCTAACCTTCATGACCATCATCTGGTGGTGAAAAGAAAAGCGGAGGGCGCTTGCCCAGCGCTGAGAGACGGTGGAGCTCTCGACCGAAAGGCGCATTTTGCCTTGACCGAGAGAGGGAAGCGGCCGAAGCGCTAGCGCCCGGAGCTGGACAAAAAGAAAAGCGGAGGCGGCTTGGGCAGCCTCGACAAGCATAAGACAATCAGCCGGAGGAAGACGTTCTTCCTTCCGCAGGATGAGTGGCTTATGACCTCGAGAGGCTGGCCGCCGTCTTAAAAACAAAGCTCATTTAGTCGGATTCATCTGATATACCTATCTTTGCGGGCCCAGAAAGGAGGGATCATCTTGGAGAACTTATCGCTATTCGGCTTTGAAGCTTTATGGAGTCCCTACTACTTTCTGGCCCTTTGCATGGCTGCTGCCGGCTATCATCTGCTGATCAGGTACCGTAACCGGTGGTTTAAGACTTCTGCCAGGACGGCACCGAGGCAGCAAGCCGCTTTTTACGGGGGATTGGCCCTTCTGTATATCCTTAAAGGCAGCCCGGTTGATTTGCTTGGACATATTCTTTTCAGTGTTCATATGTTTCAGATGGCTATGGTGTATCTGGTCGTTTCGCCGCTTCTGATTGTAGGAATTCCGGGGTGGATGTGGAATGCGGTTATAATGAGGAAGCCATTCAGGCAGTGTTTTCTATTTTTGACTCAGCCAATATTGGCTATCCTTGTTTTTAACGGAATTTTCTCTTTATACCATACACCGCTCGTGTTTGATGTGGTGAAAACGAATCCATTTTACCATGCCTCAGCTACGGCTGTTATCTTTTTCACCTCCATTTGCATGTGGTGGCCCGTATTCCGCAAAAGAGGGGAGTCAGGTGAAATGTCAGGGCTTCTGAAAATTGGTTACATCTTTGCGAACGGAGTTTTGCTGACACCCGCATGCGCCCTTATCATTTTTGCAACGGATCCCCTTTATTCTGCTTATTCGGATCCTGCCTCATGGATGGAAGCCATGGCGCTTTGTGTTCCTGGAGCAACTCTCTCAGGTTTAAATCTGTCAGGCCCTGAAGTATTTACTTCCATGCCTCTAACAGAGGACCAGCAGCTGGGCGGCATTGTCATGAAGATCATTCAGGAGATCGTGTACGGCTCCATTCTTGGCTTTGTCTTCTTCCAATGGGTAAGAAAAGAAAGAGAAAAAGATAAGCTTGAGCTGCAGGCCATTCTCTCTGATAAAGGGTAATCCAGTGAGACCTTGCTAACCCCTAGCCTATCAAAAAAGGAGTCAACAAATATGTACTTGCCTCTTTTACCGACTATCAGCACGGCTTTTATCGTGATAAGTGCCATATTCGTCGCAATTGGCTGGTATTTAGCTGCTAAGGGCCGTATCGAAGCTCATCGCAAGGCCATGACATGGGCTGGTGTATTTGCGCTGATTTTCTTTATTGTCTATGTCTCGCGAACCGTATTTGACGGCAATACTGCATTTGGAGGACCGCCTGAGGTTAAGGGGTTTTATCTTTCATTTCTTATTTTTCATATTTTCCTTGCGGCTGCCGGAGGGGTTTTTGGATTAATCTCGATCTGGTCAGGTTACAGGAGGAAGATCATCAGGCATAGGAAGCTTGGTCCGATTACAAGTGTAATCTGGTTTTCGACAGCCGTTACCGGGGTTACCGTTTATATGCTTTTATATATAATATACGGCGGCGGGGAAACGACGACCTTAATCAGAGCAATTACCGGTTTTTAACCCTTTTTGAAGGTTTATGACAGGACAGATTAAGGAGATCATCCGGGCAAGTTTAATCGCTTAACATAATGAAGAAGGGTTGCAGAATATAATTCTGTAACCCTTTTTTTATTCTCCGCGGAAGGAGGCGAGCGGATGGAAATTTTAACAGACGAACTCTTGCTTATCCCGTGTTCCCTGGATCTGGCGAAATCGCTGATTCTCCACAAAAAAGAACTGGCGAAGCGGTCGCCTATCGTCATACCGGAAGACTGGCCCTCTTTGATCAGCAAAGGGATTTTGCCTTATTACATAGAGAGGCTTGAGCGGGACCCATCTGAATACGGGTGGGGGATCTGGCTGATCATCCATCATAAAGACAAAAAGATGATCGGGGATTTTTATATTTATTCAAAACCGGACAGTTCGGGGGGAATTGAATTTGATTTTCGAATTGATCCTGATTATCGCTTAGAATTCGGTTTTGAAGCGGTAAGCAGCTTTTTTGAATGGCTGATTGGCCAGGAAAAAGTAAAGCGCATTACAACAGAGTGTCATATGGAACAGGATAAAACGATCGGAATCTTCAGCAGGATCGGGCTGATATGCAAGCGGAAGGAGCATTCATTTTTAACCTGGGTCGCAGCTAAATAAAAAAGACAATAGCCAGGCTATTATCCTTTATCGTATAATCGCTTCAAGCTCCTGCTTCAGCCGTTTTAAAGTGTTCTCGCACGATTGAACGATCTGTTCTGGAAAATCTTCACCTTCTCCATACTCTACGCCGTGGGGATAATAATGCTTTCCGAGGAGCGGAGTCATCAGTTTGACGATGGCGTGCCTTCCGCCCGTATCCCCCTCTGTCGTAAAGCCCTGGATCCTGAGATAAAAGATTTCCCCGCGCTGTTCCAGCTTCCGGTCATACGTAACTCTTTCATAATCCCATTGGCCGGCTCGGATGAAGCCGTGCTGTTCCATCGCATCATCCAGGCGGGTTAATTCAGCTGTTAAATTGTCTATGCCTGTGCCTTCAAACTTCATTTTTTTAACTCCCCCTTCAGCTTTATGAAAACGCTTATTTTTCATATCTTAATAATAGTATGAAACATCTGCACTTTCAATCCAAGGTTAGATAATTTTGGAAAAGCCGAGTAGTTTTCAGGATTGAACATGGATTATACATAATTTGCTGTAAGATCCCATCTAATTGATTGTAATTGGGTTCTTTTTCTGATTAAATGACAGGTAACAGAATCAAAATCTTACTCACACAAGCGAGGGGAATTTAACTGAAAAGAATCGTAAAAACCATTTTAGTCATCGCAATTATCGTTAGCACATATACCGTTTTTATAAAATTCGCGGAGGACCCGCCTGACCGGAAAGAAGAAAAACAGGAAACGCAGCTTGCGAGCGAAGAAACAGATGACGAAAAACTTAAAATGCCTGAAGAAGGCATCCTCTCACTCATGGGAAAATCCTCTGATCAGGTGTTAGATCAGCTTGGAGAGCCTGTAAGAAAAGATCCTTCACAATTCGATTATCACTGGTGGATCTATAATGGAGGAAGCAATCAATACATCCAAATTGGAGTCTTATCCGATAAGGTTGTTTCTGTTTATGCAATCGGAGAGGGTGTTGACATAAAACCTTATCAGATTGGTGAACCACTCAGCCAGGTTTACCAGAAGGCACCGGTTTCTTCTACTCTTTCAATGGAGCATAATGGAAACTCATACCGCTTTGAGCTATCAGAGGAAGATATGAACACACGCCCGGTAATTGAGACAGATGGAGTGGTTATACAGCTTTATATTGACCGGTTTGATGGAACCCTTTCAAGCATAAGGGCTGCTGATAAAGAAACGTTTATTAAGCAGCGCCCGTATGAAGTGGTTTACCGCGGGGAGCTGATCAGCGCTGAGCCTGTTCAAGAAGGAGAAGAGCAGGAAATCGGGAATGCCCAGGAACAGCAAATATTTGATATAACCAATGTAATGCGGAAGCGGCATGGACTGGAACTGCTGGAGTATGATGAAGCAGTTTCCAAGACTGCATATTCCCATAGCAAGGATATGGCTGTCGAAGAATACTTTGCTCACGAGTCTCCTTCGGCCGGCACACTCGCCGACAGGCTGCAGCGGGACAGCATTTCCTACCAGACAGCCGGGGAAAACATAGCAGCCCATTACACGGACAGCATTGCTTCTGCGGAAGGCTGGCTGAATAGCGAAGGGCATAGGAAAGCCATGCTGAATAAAGACTTTACACATATCGGCGTAGGGGTCTATAAAGATTACTACACACAAAATTTTATAGGCAAGTAAAAAATGATAACCGGTGGAGGTTATCATTTTTTTCGTTCAATTATAAAAAAGGTAGCGGTACTGTAAGCAATTAGCTTCCCGTCTTCTCTGAAAATTCTCGCCTCAAGAAGCATCGTTTTTGATCCCTTATGGATCAGCTTAGCTGTGCAGGTGAAGAAAGCGCCGATTCCCGGAGCGGTATAGTTCATTTTCAGCTCGGAGGTTACGGCAGCGAGGGATTCAGGAAGCTGTTTGTGAGCGAGTGTTCCCATAGCAGAATCCGCAAGTGTTGCCGTTATACCGCCATGAACAATTTCGAGTGAATTTTGGATAAGTACTGTATTCGGAATGGTAATCGTAAATTCATCACCGTGTTCTTTTCCTTCTGCCTGAAGGAGAGCGCCAATGTACGTTCCGTTCTTCTCTTTTTTACGTTTCATGGCTTCGAGCAATAAATGGAGTTCCTCTGTTTCCGTTTGGTTTAATTGGCCGATCATTTCGTTTGTCTTCTGATTGAGCTGATTCTTATTCATTGCTGCATCCCTCTCCGAGTCTTTTTTTATAGTTTACCAATAATTTGCTGGGGCCGGCAGGGAAAATTGGGCGAACCACTTTCGGTTATACGGATTACACTATACTAGGCGCATGAATAAGAGGTGAAACATATGGCAGTAAAAAAACAGAATCAAAAAATTGAAGAGTTTAAGGAATTCGTCCGAAAACATCCGAAAATAATTCGAGAAGCAAAATCAGGCAGTAAAACCTGGCAGGAATTTTACGAAAATTGGTACCTTCTCGGTGAGCAGGATGAGTATTGGAAGGACTACAAATCAAGTGAAGAACCAAAAGAAACAGCGGAAGAAAAAGGGTTTGTCACACAGCTTTTCTCTGCAGTAAAAAACATGGATGCAAATGAAATGAACGTGAGCCTTAGTAAAATGAGCAATGCAGTATCTGCTGTTCAAAACCTGCTTGAAACATTTGGTGTATCAAAAGGGTCTGGAGGGGGTCCTTCTGCAGGAGGGAGCGGCCCATTCTCCTTCAGAAAGGACTAAGGGATGAGAAAAGAGGTACAGGATTATATCCAATCAAAACCCGAGATTATTAAATTCTTGAGAGAACAGCCGCAATGGTACAGAAAGCTATCCAGGAATCCGCAGGCCCAGGAAGAGATGAATCTGGCGATGATGCATTATTATCAAAAGACCATACCACACAAAGTTGCCCAATTTTCCAATTCACTGCAGATGGCCTCTATGATGCTGGGAATGTTCCAGTCCATGAAGCAGCAGGACTAACAGGGCTAGAGGCAGAGCACGTGCGGCAGGGGCGGGTTGTTGTTTTGCCGACTGCCCCTTTTTCAAATTCTGAGTGACGAGTAAATTTAACTCGATACTAATGCACGACCAAAACAATCGGCTAGTCTTTCAGACATATCTTGGCTGCTCATAATATGCGGATGATCGGTATAGAGGCACGTGCATGAGGCAGTGCGATTTTGTTTAAATAGGATAAAGGATGTACTTGATTGCTGATCCATGAAGCTTCAACATTGCAGGTCTCCATATCCGGGCTTGGTTTTTCACCTTTGGGCGGTAATGGATGGCACTTTATAAGAGGTGTTATAAAATACAGTCTGGTGAAGTTATAACGCCAAATTCTAATCTTTTGGCCATCTGAAGGCCGTTTAGACTCATCCAGAAAGACAATAGGTGACTTTTGGAGCTCTATTCGGCATGATTTTGATGCAGCTGCGGGCTTATATCGGCCGTAGTTTAGTTATATCGACCAAGATTCTGATATATCGACCGTAGTTTAATTATATCGACCGAGATTCAGATATATCAGCCGAAATTTTTTATATCGACCGAGATTCTGATATATCGACCTTAGTTTTGTTATATCGACCGAGATTTGGATATATCGGTCAAAGTTTAACTATATCGACCGAGATTCGGAAATATCGGCCGAAATTTAATTATATCGACCGAGATTCAGATATATCGGCCGAAATTTAATAATATCTCTCAGGCCCCCTAACTAGTTTGGACACCTCCTCTCATTCTAAATATAATGAGGGCAGAGGAGATGAGGCCAAGATGAAAAGAAAGAATGGTCCGATTGAGGACGTAAAGAAGAAATATGTC
>NZ_JBNILJ010000013.1:0-94050 GCF_050107635.1 Metabacillus sp. 113a
AACTCTCCAAAAAGTAGTTTGACTAGCTCTTGTTTAAAACTTTAGAATTAACGTTGGCACTTCGATTTGTTTAGTTTTCAAAGATCATTTTGTTTCGTTCGCCTCGTTCAGAAGCGACTTTATTAATATAACATTTCCAGATGTTTAAGTCAACATCTTTTTTGAAAATTTATCGCTGCCGTTTCCAGCGTTATCGGCGTTGTTCAGCAGCGACGTTTATTAATATACCACCCGTTACCGACCAGGTCAATAACTTTTTATGAAAGTATACGTTCTGTGGAAAATCCCTTTTCCTTTTGTCTCTATTAAGTGAATGCCAACAAACTGTTTCTCAACCAGAAACTCAAGCAAAATGTTGAGGTCTACACTGTAGTACGCAATCTCCTCGTGCGACAGAAGCTCCGAAAAATGCCAATACTCCCTCTCTTCCAATATAGAGAGTAAGTGTGCCGCTCCTACGTCAGCTTTAGAATGAATCAGGAAATCACTTGCGAGAAAAAGAAGTTCAAGTCTTTTATTTAGAGGCTCTCCGCTGTCAATCAGCTCCTGGTAGAGCTTATAAACCTGCGGTTCAATTTGCTTCACTTGATTCCATACAGTAATTTCGGGGTAAAACCCCTGATCGATTACTTCAAGTCTTGCCAGATGGTGCAGTGCATGAACGATATGATTATATGCGTCCAGATACTGTTTTGCTTCAAAAAATGTTTTCCCTTCAAAATAACGCCGGATCAGTTTGCCGTACTCCATGACAATTTTAAGCTTTCGCTCAGAAAACGGGAATGTGCTCAGTCTCTCAACCAGCTGGTATAAATATTCATTCCGGTCAAATAAAACCTTCCCGTTTAATACCCAGTCAATGATCCTCCTGTTCGTTCCAAGCATAAGCCATTCGCTGATCTGCTTTTCCGTTACAATATGAAGCGAGGCTTTTTGTCCGCTGAATTCATAATGTTTCATATGTACAGGAACTTCTGCAGATCGGACAATTATCAGTAACGCTGCATCGAACATGTCCGTTGCGGGAGACCTCTGGTTCTTTCTTTCAATCATGATGACTGCAAGCGTATCGGGATGGCTTGCCCGTTCCTGATATATGGGACGGAGAGTGTTTTCCATCTTAAAAATTCCTCCAAGTACAAAATTGATTCGTGTCTTACTTCTACATTTTTTTCTAATACCCTTTTTCGACATATATTTATCCCTCTAAAGGATTAAATTCATTTCATTCACAAGGAAGAATTTCCGGGATTATTGGAGATTTTTTCAATATTTTATCCTTTGACCTGTGCTATATTTAGTATAAGGGGATGATGGGATGGCTCGAGCTTACTCAAGTAAAATTAACAAAATCAGAACGTTCGCTCTAAGCTTGATTTTTATAGGATTCTTTATTATGTATTTGGGGATCTTCTTCAGGCAGTCCATAATTGCGATGACTGTTTTTATGGTTCTCGGTCTGCTTTCCGTTCTTGCAAGCACCGTCGTTTACTTCTGGATTGGCATGCTTTCAACAAAGGCCGTCAAAGTTGTCTGCCCATCCTGCGGCAAGCCGACTAAAATTTTAGGAAGGGTCGATATGTGCATGCATTGCAGGGAGCCGCTTACGCTTGATAAGCAGCTGGAGGGAAAAGAATTTGATGAAGGATACAATACCCGCAGAAAAGCAAAAAAAAGCTGACAAGCATCGCCTGTCAGCTTTCTTAATGGATTTTCTTCTGTACGCATCCGCTGCATTCTCCGTAAATCTCCATCCGGTGATGACTCACTTTGAACCCTGTAACATGCGCTGCCAGGTGCTCAACCTCATCAAGGCCCGGGTAGTGAAAGTCCACGATTTTTCCGCAGGATTCACAGATCACATGATAATGCTCGGTCGTCACAAAGTCAAAACGGCTGGAGGAATCTCCATAGGTTAACTCTTTTACGAGTCCCACTTCCTTAAAGACGCGAAGATTGTTGTAAACCGTTGCCACACTCATATTTGGAAACTTACCTTCCAATGATTTATAGATATCGTCTGCTGTAGGATGGTTCATGGATTGAATAAGATATTCCAAAATGGCATGACGCTGCGGGGTAATCCGGACTCCGGTTTGCTTAAGTGTGTCGATCGCTTCCTTGAGCTGATGTTCAGACATCCGCCATGCACCTCTCTTCCGAAAAACATTCTCACATTGTAATATTTATAATTAGTGTACTCTCCAAATTGAAGTTTTGTCAATGCTTGTGCTGCTAGGAATTCTTCACTCAGCTTTTTCAAAAAAAAATGTGCAGAATCAGATTCTGCACCAAGACCGCACTAACTTTTTGAGGAGGTTATGCCTTCCTTCATACTATATACACCTTGCGATCTTTTGGAGTGGACGGACGCCCCCTTTCCAAATTATTTTCTAAATTTGGAAATTTATTGTGCATTTCTGATATTAAAGTGATATCATAATGATATAAAGATATAGGGAGTCATCTTAATGGCTGAGAAAAAGATCTGGAAGGTTAATGGCTTTATTGGGATTGTCTTGTTTTTGGTTTTCAGCGGAATTGCATTGTTTTTCTTCAACATTCAGGAGGAGACTGGCGAACTGGTCGGAATCGGCCTGGCCATTGCATTTCTGCTTATCGGGATGTTAATGCTGAGCGGATTGACGATTGTCCAGCCTAATAAAGCTCACGTATGTACGTTCTTCGGAACTTATTGCGGTGTGATAAGAGAGCAGGGCTTCTGGATGACCATTCCACTAACGATCCGAAGCGGCATTTCGCTGAGAGCCGTAAACTTTAACAGCGAAAAATTAAAGGTTAATGACTTCGAAGGGAATCCCATCCAGATTGCAGCTGTTATCGTATACCGTGTTCTCGACCCTGCTAAGGCGATGTTTGATGTTAATGATTATGTAGAATTCGTAAAAATCTAAAGTGAAACAGGCATCCGCCACATCGCTACACAGTATCCGTATGATAATTTCTATGGCGATGACGGGATTTCACTCAGGAAGAATAGCGATGAGGTGGCAGACCAGCTCGCAGATGACCTTCAGAGAAGACTTCATGTCGCTGGAGTTGAAGTCATTGAAGCAAGAATTATGCATTTGGCCTATTCTTCTGAGATTGCTTCAGCTATGCTTCAGCGCCAGCAGGCATCCGCTGTCCTTGCAGCAAGAAAAGTCATTGTGGACGGAGCTGTCGGTCTGGTTAAATCAGCCATTGACCAGCTTGCTGAGGAGGGCGTGGTAGAATTAGACGAAGAGAAAAAAGCTCAAATGGTGAATAACTTGATGGTCTCCCTTGTTTCCGAAAAAGGAATGCAGCCGATCGTCAACTCAGGAAGCATTTATTAGGTTGTGATGAAATGAAGCGAAAAAACTTCCCTTTAAGAATCGACCCAGAGCTCTACAAGGCTTTGGAAAAATGGGCAGACGATGAAATTCGAAGTGTAAATGCCCAGATCGAAATTATTCTGAAGGAAGCGGTTAAGCGCGCTGGACGCGGCAAAAAAGAAGAAGAATGATAAGAACCGGACGCGAATGCATCCGGTTCTCTTTAATTATTAGGAAGAAGCTGATCACTATACCAATAATATACGTAATCAGTCATTAGGGAGGATTCATCCAGCTGATGCAGCATTGCTGAAATGTTGCCTCTGTGATACGTGCTGTGATTTACGATATGAAAGACGATTTCTGCCAGACTGGTCTCTCTTTTACCGGCGTATGGATTGTTAAGGATAATTTTCTTTTCCAAGTCAGTATTGGAGTCAAAGAAAGTTTGAAAACGAGCGTTTAAAGCCTGGAACTCCTTCTCAATTTCACTCAACGATTGTTCTCCAAGTTTTTCACGAAGGTTAATGGCCTCATTCATCGCAGCCTCCATTTCCTTTCCTTCCAGCACTAGAAGCCATAAATATTCAGTTGCATAGATATGAACCATCGTCGCAGAAACAGAGGGAAAGGTGCTTTTTATTTCCTTATTGAAGATTTCATGGGGCAAGGTCTTTAAATGGTCCAAAATCCGCTGATGTGCCCAAAAATTGTATTCATAAAGCTTTTTCGGATGGTTCTCCATCAAAATCGCCTCCTGACTATTCACGTAGTACCAATTCGTTTTATGCGCAAGAAATTCCTTCCATTTTTCCATTTTAGTTGTGGAATTTAATAAAAAAAAGCCTGAGAACCAGTCTCCCAGGCTTAGCCATATTAATTAGACTCGCTCTTTATAAATTCCAGAGCTTCCTCCACATGGTCCTTCACTTTGACTTTTTTCCATTCTTTAATGATCTTGCCTTCAGGGTTGATAATAAAAGTAGAGCGTTCAATACCCATGTATTCTTTTCCGAAGTTCTTTTTCAGCTTCCAGACACCATATGCTTCCGATACTTTATGATCCTCATCGGCAAGCAGATGAAAAGGAAGATCATATTTGTCTCTGAATTTATCATGCTTATCTGCAGGATCCGGGCTCACACCGAGAATCACCGCATTAACATTAGAAAATTCATTGTGGCGGTCGCGGAAATCACAGGCCTGCGTGGTGCATCCTGGTGTCATGTCCTTTGGATAAAAATAAAGAACTACATATTTTCCTCTGTAATCGGACAGCCTAACCTTTTCGCTGCCGGCTGCATTCAGTTCAAATTCAGGAGCTTGAACTCCAACTTCAATACTCATGTTTTCCCCTCCAAATATAATGACTATTTAGAGCGTACCCAAAACAAGGAGTTCGTACAACTATTTCGCGTTTTTATCAATTTCAAGCACTGTCCTCGCCACTAAAATAACAGGGAGCATGTAGCCGACCAGCGCTTCGATTACAGCCAGCAGCCTCCCTGCTCCTACCGGAATTATTTCCCCGTAGCCAACAGAAAAAAGGGTGACCGCGCTGAAATAAAGGCTTGTATTCAGATGCTCAAGGTAATCACCTTCAATTGGTTCATTGCCCTGGGTCAGCACACCCTGACCCGTTTGAATAAAAAGAAGGTACAGCATTGCAAACCCTATTAAAATCGATAAATATAAAAACGCGATCACGACAATCGTCTCGCGGGAAAGGAATTGCTGTTCAGCAAACGTTTTTGCCGTAATTCTCACAGACATCAGCAAACAGACAATGGTAGCTATGGCCATCAGAATTTCCATCGGACCCTCCATGATTGTCCTTTTTGAATGTATATGCAGGAGGGACGGCTTTTTATGTATAAATCAAAGACCGGCCATTCCAGCAGCCGGTCTTGCCAATCCTTGCTATCTCTTTTTAACCTTTTTGCCGATCAGCTTGTACAGCTTTTCCCATTCAGGAGCTTTTTTAGGATCTTCCTTTGACTGTTCTTTTTTCCTGGCCATGGCGGGCGCTCCTTTCCATGTTTGCTCAGTACCATTCTGCTTGAAAGCTCTTTTCAATTGTTCTCCGGATTCAGACGGTCCCTGAATTTCTCGATTCGCATCCGTGTCTGCACGAGCCTAGTTCCCGGCTCCCCGGTACTGCTTAACGCCCTGGTTCCATACAAACACTGCTATTGCGAAGAACACAGCGCCAACGACCGGAGTTAAAAACGCGTAGCCATACCATTCCTCTTTTCTCAAGAAGTAGGCAGCCGGATACATTCCGACAAAGGCAAAAGGCAGTACCCAGGTCAGAACAAACCGGATCGCTCTATTGTAGATATCAACAGGATACCGCCCGTAGTTGCCGATATTGTACATCATCGGCATGATGGATGTCCTGGAGTCTGAGTAAAAGCTGATGCTTGCAATCATAATAAAAATACCTGCGTAAACAAATACCCCTCCTATGATAAAAAGAAGGAATACAAAGGGGTCATGCCAGTAAAATGGCAGGTCAAGCCGGAAGCCTGCATACATCATAACGGCAAACCCCGTGACCGCTCCGAAAAGGGATTCAAGCTCCATCCTTTCAAGCGTCACCTGAAACAGGCTGTGGATTGGCCTTGTTAAGATCCGGTCCATTTCCCCCTTTACAATATATCGTTCATTAAAATCCCATATGTTGAAAAATGCCCCGAATACGGCAAACGGAATGAGAAAAAATCCATAAATAAAGATGATCTCATCCTGGCTCCACCCAACCAGCGACTGCGTATGGCCGAATACGACAAGGATGAAGATCAGGTTGACTGCCTGGAAAAGGAAATCTGACAGGATTTCAACCAATACATCGGCTCGGTACTGCAATCTTGTTTTCAAATATTGTCCTGCATATTGAATAAACATGGATACGTAATACATGGCTTACCCTCCCTGGATGACCATTTGCTTTTTTGCCAGTATCCACAGCAGCTGGATCGGAATGAGGAGGAGCAGGGCCCAGATTCCCTGATAAAGAATAGCCTGGAACAGCTCATTTCCTTTATACGCTTCCGTAAAAATCATATTCGGAACATAGCTGATCGCCTGGAACGGAAAATACTGCATCACATTCTGTGCCCAGCCCGGGTAAAAGCTGATTGGAAGCAGCAGACCTGAAAACAAATCCACCGCTACTCTTTTTGCCCGGATCAGCCCGTCATTATTAAATAGAAAGAACGTCATGATTCCGGTAAGCAAATTGATTTGGGTATTGATGATGAAACTGAACACAAGTGACAAGGCGAAGAAGGCCCACGTGGACGCTCCCCCCGGAAACTCAAGCGGAAATACGAATGCAATGAAAATCATACCCGGCATCGAGAAGAACAGCAGCCGGAAGACACCTTCACCAAACGCCTGCATCGTTTTCATTCCAAGGTAGTGATAAGGACGGAGCAGCTCCACAGCTACCTTGCCTTCCTTGATTTCCAGAGCAATTTCTCTGTCAATGTTATTAAAATAAAAAGCTCTTGCCATCCAGGCGACTGCTACATAGGTTGACATCTGCAGGACGCTGAGGCCCTGAATATCTGCTTTATCCCCGTAAATGGCCGACCAGAGGAAAAAGTAGGCGCCAATATTGATGCTGTAGATGAGGATCCCGCTGTAGTAGTTGGTTCTGTAGGCAAGCATCATCAAAAAGCGGATGCGGACCATTTCCATGTACTTATCCATAATTTCGCACCCGCCTCATGTCAAAACTCTCTTCTCAGGCTGATAGCCTCTTTCATAAATTTGACGGATGATTTCTTCTGTAGAAACTTCGTGGATGCTCATATCCAGTACTTTCTTCGCTCCGACTACGCGGCCGATCAGCTCGGACATACCCGCTTCCTGAGCTGTAAGCAGAGCAGTCCAGCTATTTTCACTGTTTTGCTGCCAAAAAACGTCCAGCTCCTCTGACAGCTCCTTAAGAGATGCGGAATCCACAGGCTCACTGAATTGAAACTCGATTTTTTTTCCCTCACCGAAGTCCTGG
This sequence comes from Metabacillus sp. 113a, assembly GCF_050107635.1. Classification (NCBI taxonomy): domain Bacteria; kingdom Bacillati; phylum Bacillota; class Bacilli; order Caryophanales; family Bacillaceae; genus Metabacillus; species Metabacillus sp. 113a. The sequence goes on from NZ_JBNILJ010000013.1 coordinate 7,339, forward strand.
CGAAGATGGGCGAGCGCCCCGTCGTATATGATCTTTCCATTATCGAGCATAATCACCCGCTCACACAGAGCTTCAATGTCTGATAAATCATGGGTAGTGAGGAGGATGGTCGTTTTATATTTTTCGTTCATTTCCTTTAAAAACTGGCGGATTTTCAGTTTTACGAGAACATCCAATCCGATGGTCGGCTCGTCTAAAAAAAGGAGGGGCGGGTTATGAATGAGTGCCGCAGCAAGCTCGCACCTCATCCTTTGCCCAAGAGACAGCTTTCTTACCGGCTTATCAAGGAGCGGCCCGATATCAAGGGACTCGATGACATGCCCCATATGATTTTTGTAATCCTCATCAGACACTTTGTACACTTTTTTCAGCAATCGGAACGATTCCTGCACGGCGATATCCCACCATAGCTGGGATCGCTGTCCAAATACAACCCCGATGGAGCTCACAAATTTTTCACGCTGTCTATGGGGATCCATCCCATTAACTCTCACCGTTCCGGCCGTGGGGTTCAGAATGCCGGTCAGCATTTTAATCGAAGTGGATTTTCCTGCTCCGTTTTCACCAATATAACCGACCATCTCCCCCTGCTTAATCGTAAATGAAAGATCGTCGACAGCCTGGATCACCTTATAATTCCTGGTGAATAAATCTCTAAAAGCGCCCCCTAAGCCTTCCCTGCTGGAGTACGCTTTAAATTCTTTTCGAAGGCCTTCAGTTTCAATGACATTTTTCATTTTGCACGTTCCCTTCATAATGACTGCCAAAGATAGTGTAGCTTATATCCCCCAAACTTTGAAGGAATTCATCTTCTACGGAAAGAATAAATTGCTGATACCCGTATCCTTTTGATCCTCCCAGCCGTTTATTATACAAAGGTGCACCTTTAAGGAGTGAAAACGATGGCCAAAAGCAGCGCTGCCCGTTTTGGAAAGAAAGACTTTAATGAAATATATCTTTCCCTATACAAATACTGTTTGATGCTGACCCGTAATAAATGGGATGCCGAGGACTTAGCCCAGGCAACAATCTGCAGGATTCTGGAAAAAAATAATGACCTTTCGAACGATCTGCCTCAAGCATTTTACAATAAAGCCGCACAGCATTTGCACATCGACTGTTTCCGTAAGCAAAAACGGGTGATAACCGGATTTACACCAGATGATCGTGTCGAAGAAATAATGGAGAGCAAAGCCGCAGAGCTCAGTGAGTGGGTTGCCTCTGTGATGTCAGTGAAGCAGGCAGCGGTCTTCGTACTAAAGGAAGCTTTGCTTTTTAAAAATGAAGAAATCGCAGAACTGACTGGATTGACCCTGCCTGCTGTAAAAGCCCTTTTATTCAGAGCGAGACAGCACACGATGAGGGAGGACCCTGCGGATTTGGATGAAGAATTGGCTGCTGCCATCAGCCGGACTCTGACCGAAGAGAATCCGCAGCCTCTATTAAAGCTGCTGACCCTTGTTCCGAAACAATCAAGCGGCCCGATGGCAAAAATAGCCGCATAATAATGGAGGAACACATAATGAATATTATCCCTTATGTGGTGGAGCAATCAAAGCTTGGCGAACGATCCTATGACATTTATTCAAGACTGCTGAAGGACCGGATTATTATGATCGGTGATGAGATTAATGATCACACGGCCAACAGCATTGTAGCCCAGCTGCTGTTTTTAGCCTCTGAGGACCCGGAAAAAGATATTTCTCTCTATATAAACAGTCCTGGCGGCTCCATCACCGCGGGATTTGCGATCATTGACACAATGGACTATATTCAGCCGGATGTGAAGACGATTTGCATAGGAATGGCAGCTTCCATGGGAGCGATGCTGCTGCTTTCAGGAAAAAAAGGAAAAAGGTACGCGCTTCCGAACAGCGAGGTCATGATCCATCAGCCGCTTGGCGGTGCACGCGGCCAGGCATCCGATATTGAAATTACCGCGAAGCGGCTGCTGCACACAAAGCAGATCATCAACGAAAAAATTGCAGAAAAGACCGGTCAGCCAATGGAAAAAGTGGCAAGAGACTCAGACCGCGATTACTTCTTGACTGCTGCAGAAGCGCTTAAATACGGCATTGTCGATGAAATCATTACCAAGTAGGTGAACAGTAATCCTCCTAAAAAAGTGCTAGAATGAGAGAGCAAACTTTTTTAGGAGGATGATGTATGCAATTCACCAAATCTGAAGAACTTCAAAAAGAAGCACTTGAACATATAGTCGGAGGCGTAAACAGCCCTTCCCGATCCTATAAAGCTGTCGGCGGCGGAGCCCCTGTTGTTATGGAGAGAGGAAAAGGGGCACACTTCTGGGACGTTGACGGAAACAAATACATAGATTACCTGGCAGCCTATGGGCCGATCATTACCGGCCACGCCCATCCGCATATTACAAAAGCCATTTCAAAAGCAGCTGAAAACGGGGTTCTGTTCGGAACCCCTACTCCATACGAAATCGACTTTGCCAAGAAGCTGAAGAAGGCCATGCCGAACATGGAGAAGGTGCGTTTCGTCAATTCCGGAACAGAGGCGGTCATGACCACCATCCGTGTAGCCCGTGCCTACACAGGCAGGGATAAGGTGATCAAATTTGCCGGCTGCTACCACGGCCACTCCGACCTTGTGCTTGTAGCCGCAGGCTCAGGGCCAGCAACCCTGGGAACACCTGATTCGGCAGGCGTGCCAAAAAGCATTGCACAGGAAGTCATCACCGTTCCGTTTAACAACATTGAGCCGTTCCGGGAGGCGATGGAAAAATGGGGAAGCGAAATCGCAGCAGTCCTCGTAGAACCAATTGTCGGCAACTTCGGAATTGTTGAGCCGCATCCCGGATTCCTGGAACAAGTCAATGAAATCACACATGATGCAGGCGCACTTGTCATTTACGATGAAGTCATTACAGCATTCCGGTTCATGTATGGCGGAGCACAGGATATGCTCGGTGTTGCCCCGGATTTAACCGCACTCGGAAAAATCATCGGGGGCGGACTCCCAATCGGTGCTTATGGAGGCAAAAAAGAAATCATGGAAACAGTCGCTCCGCTCGGCCCTGCCTATCAGGCCGGAACAATGGCCGGAAACCCCGCTTCCATCCTTTCAGGAATTGCCTGTCTGGAAGTATTGGAAAAGGAAGGCGTCTATGAAGAGCTGGACCGGCTTGGTGCGATCCTCGAGGAAGGCATCTTAAAAGCTGCTGCTGAACATAAAGTCACAATTACAGTAAATCGTCTGAAAGGGGCCCTCACCATCTACTTTACAGATGAAAAAGTAGAAAACTACGAGCAGGCCGAAAACACAGATGGCGAGATGTTCGCCCGCTTCTTTAAAGAAATGCTCCATCAGGGAATCAATTTAGCCCCTTCTAAATACGAAGCGTGGTTCCTGACGACTGAACATACGGAACAAGATATCCGCCAGACACTGGAAGCTGTAGAAAAAGCATTCAAAGCACTTAGTAAATAATCAGAACCGGCCGGCTTCTAATTGAGCCGGCCTTTTTAATAGATTCGGGCCAGCTTTGACTGGTTGCGGGCCAACTTCACCCGGTTACGGGCCAACTTTGGATAAATACGGGCCAACTTCAGCCGGTTGCGGGCCAACTTTGAGCAAATACGGGCCAACTTCAGCCGGTTGCGGGCCAACTTTGGACGAATACGGGCCAACTTCACCCGGTTGCGGGCCAACTTTGAGCAAATACGGGCCATTCGACAATATTCTTCTTACGTAATCCGTTCCCTTCACAGATTCCCTATGAATAAAAATACATGATTATTCAATCCTCCAGCTTAAAATGATTATGAATCTTTTTATCTGCAGCAATGAAAACGCTTACTACTCCATACAAATTGGGATTTGGAGAATATATGCCAATGTCGTTGACGTGCATGCTCTCCTCATCTTTTTGCATAAATAATTGAAAATGTCTTTCCAAGATGATATGATAAAAGCTACAATTCTGAAAATTATATATATTCAATATAGGCAAATCCTTTCTTGTGCAATAATCTTTTCTTATCTCCGTCTCACTATTTACACTCTAAAATTCTCTTCAACTTTAGTTAAAATCTTCAACATTTATCAGCAGGAGGTGAAGGCGCGGCGAGCGGAATGAAAGAATTCCCTCGGAGGCAGCCGACAAGTATGAACCAAAAATGGTGTCCAAGTCTATTTCAAAACTATGAAAATGCTGAGCATGATGCATGCGGAATCGTATCCATTGTAGAGAAACACAAAATTCCTACAAAAGAAAACATCGATGCCTGTATACAGGCTCTCGTAACGATGAATCACCGTGCAGGTTTTATTAATGAAGAAGGCGATGGCGTTGGGATTCATATCGATATCCCTCGTAAACTATGGAAAAAGAAGCTTGAAAAAGCCGGTTTAGATCCGGCGTTGTCAGACAGAGATGATTTTATCGTTGGTCATTTCTTCTTGTCCCGGCACGGCAGCCAGGAGGAAACGAAGAGCGCAGCGAAAAAGCATATCGCTTCCTATGGTTTTGAAGTTGTCTATGAATCAGACAAAGTGACATCCACTGACGCGTTAGGTCCAATTGCAGTTCAGGAGGAGCCTCTTTTCTGGCAGGCTGCCTTGATCCCTTCAAAAGAATCAAATGAAACATTGACAAAGCGTTTATTTGATTTGGCAATCGAGCTTGAGAAGGATGAGCATATCCATGCCTCTTCATTAAGCCAGCACGCAGCTGTATACAAGGTTATGGGCGCAGGTGATATTTTGCCTCTGTACTATCACGATCTGGCGGATCCCCTCGTAGCGTCCTCTATGACTTTGGGGCATAACCGGTACTCAACAAATACGCTGTCAAACTTTTTCAGGGTTCAGCCGTTCAGCATGCTCGGACACAATGGAGAAATCAATACGATCGCCAAGCTTCGAGATGAAGCACGCATGATTGATGCGCCCCTTACAATCGGAGGAAGTGATTCCCAGGATTTGAACCGTACTCTTGAAACCTTTGTTTGCAGGGACGGCTACAGCCTTTTTGAAGCACTGGATGTCCTGTTCCCGCCAATTATCAATGAAATGAAAGCATATCCTGACCATCTGAAAAATCTATATGCGTATATCCGTGAAGCCTGGGGACATTTTGCCCAAGGGCCGGCCGGCATTATTTCCCGCTTTGGAGATGAAGCCGTCTTCAGTGTTGATGCACTCGGACTGCGCCCACTTTGGAAGGTTGAAACGAAAACCTCTTATATTTTCGCGTCTGAGCCGGGAATTATCCCGGCGAGCCAATATATGGCGAATCCAAAGCCTTTGGCACCTGGTGAAAAGGTCGGGCTGAAATGGGACGAAGATTCAATAAAGGTATACGATTACCCTGCCTATCAGGAGGAAGTACACAGCCGCTTTACGAAACGCATACAAGTAAGCGGGTTCGGCGGACACCTTGCCTATCCATCTTCCAATGAGAAGTGCTCCACTGCTCCGGTCATGAAGCTTCATAATGGCCATTATGCTGCATTCGGATGGGACAGAGAGCATATTCAGCTTCTTGAGCAAATGGCGGAAAAAGGGGTTGAACCGATTCGTTCTTTGGGACATGATGGACCGCTTGCCGCCATTCATCCTGGGAGAAAAAACCTGGCGGACTTCTTTAAAGAAAGTGTAGCCGTCGTTACAAATCCGGCTATCGACCGCGATCGGGAATCCGAGCATTTTTCAACGAGAACGATTGTCGGCAAACGTCCGTCTCTTTTTGAAGCAGAAGCTGGCCATCATATATTGGAGCTCCCCTCCCCAATCATCCTGGAGGGCCTTCTTGCCCATGAGGCAGCCGATGCAACAGAACAGCTTCCTTATGAAGAACTTACGGACCATTTTTCCAAAAATAAGCAGCTCTATGTTCTGAACATCGTCTATAGTGAACAAGAAACACTGAAAGAAGCGCTTGACCGTTTAACAGCTGAAGCCATTCAAGCTGTACAGGATGGGGCTGCCCTTCTCGTATTGGACGACCGCCTTTCACATCAAGATGGAAATCTCTGGATCGATCCGCATTTGATTACATCTGTCATTGATCAATCTCTTGTTTCGATGCAGCTGCGCAGGAACTGCTCCGTTCTTTTGCGTTCCGGCTCGATTCGGTCGCTGCATGATATTATTACTGCTTACGGACTTGGCGCAAATATCCTGAATCCATATATGGTTTTTGCGACTGTGGCGGAAGATGGACAGACTAAACCTTCTATTAATCTGTTTGAGGCCTTGAACAAAGGGTTGGAAAAGGTCATTTCCACTATTGGTATTCATGAGCTGCGCGGGTATGGCAGGCTATTTTCAGCAATCGGCTTAAATCATGAAATTGGCGATTTGCTCGATATTCCGAACTTTCTCGGCTCAAGCGAACTGCGCTACAGCTTTGACCAAATGAAAACGGACGCAAAAGAGCGTGCAGAGGACTTTACAAATGAGAAAGCCCGTCCGACTAAAACGTTCCATCTGTTCCCGAGGATATGGAAAGCGATAGGTGATGTAGCGTCAACCGGAGACTATGATGCCTACCGGGAAAAAATCACAGAGCAGGAGGAAGCGAATCCGATTGCCATCCGCCATTTAACGAGCCTTAAAAAAGTTCAATCCAATGTCCGTCCTGAAAAGGTTGATTTAAAGGTTGGAGAGCATGATCTGCCATTCGTCATTTCATCTATGTCGTTTGGCTCCCAAAACGAAATCGCCTTCCGTGCTTATGCGGAAGCGGCCGATCAGCTCAACATGATCAGTTTGAACGGAGAAGGCGGAGAAATTAAAGATATGCTTGGGAAATATCCGAAAACACGCGGACAGCAGGTTGCTTCCGGCCGATTCGGAGTGAATGCTGAGCTCTTGAACTCATCCAATCTTCTGGAAATCAAAATTGGGCAGGGCGCTAAACCCGGGGAAGGCGGACACCTGCCAGGATCAAAAGTTACGGCTAAAATCGCCGAAGCCCGGAACGCAACCATTGGATCGGACTTAATTTCTCCGTCCAACAACCATGATATTTATTCGATTGAAGATTTGGCGCAAATGATTACAGAGCTGAAAACGGCTAATGACCAGGCACTTGTTGCTGTAAAAGTTCCTGTTGTGCCGAACATCGGAACAATCGCGGTCGGCATTGCTAAAGCAGGCGCAGACATCATTACACTCAGCGGATTTGACGGCGGAACGGGCGCTGCAAGAATTCATGCTCTTCAATACGTAGGGCTTCCGGTAGAGATTGGTGTCAAGGCAGCGCATAACGCGCTTCTTGAAGCAGGGCTTCGCCAAAAGGTAGAGCTCTGGGCAGACGGCGGTGTTAAAAGCGCAATGGATGTTGTGAAGCTGATGCTTCTCGGTGCAAACCGAATCGGCTTTGGCACCCTGTCGATGATTGCCATCGGATGTACAACGTGCCGCGGTTGTCATTTGGATACTTGCCACGTCGGTATTGCGACCCAAATTGAATCGGAAGCACAAGCGAAGGAACACGGATTAAGAAGATTCGTTCCAAGACAGTATGACAATGCGGTTCAAGGACTGAAAAACCTGTTCACGGCGTTCGGCGGTGAGCTGAAGGCACTTGGGGCTTCACTCGGAGCCTCGAACCTGCAAAGCCTTGTAGGACGCTCCGATTTGCTTGAACAAACGAAAGAAAACGATGCGATGGATCTGTCCCTCCTGTTAAAGCCGCTCGAAATCCAGAACCTGGCGAACGCCCACAAGGAAGTGGCAGCAAGCAGTCATGAACGCGGGCTTGCTGTAGCAGCAGGTGCAGAGTACTTGGATTACCGCGATGAGGATCTGCACCAATCAAGAGAGTTTGGAAGCATCACCTCCGAGCAGCGTGTTCTGGGAAGCCGGGTTTCAGGCCACAGAGTCCGTGAACGGCTTGATGGCTCCTATAAAGAGCTTGAGGACATCCGTTTGACATACAAAAATGGCTCCGTTCCCGGTAACGGGCTTGGCGCCTATAATTCAAGCGGGATCACGATTTCTGTCGAAGGCGGTGCCCAGGACGGCACAGGCAAAACAGCCTTCGGCGGTGCCATTCGCGTACTGAAAGGAAGAGGCGGCGACGGCAGATTTTACAGCGGCTCTGTCGGCAAAGGCTTCGGGTATGGTGCTCAAAGCGGGACCCTCCTTGTTCAGGGAGATGCCGATGCAAGGGCCGGCATCCGGCTATCCGGTGCAGATATGATTATCGGCGGCCGGATCGAAAAAGCGATTCCCGCCGAGGAATACGGAAACATCGGAGTGAACGCCAACATTAAGGGCTTTGCTTTTGAGTATATGACAAACGGCCGCGGACTCGTTCTCGGCGATCCGGGACCATGGATTTGTGCAGGCATGACAGGCGGAGTCGTCTATGTCCGCCAGCAGGAAGAAACCGGCCTTACCCGTGCAGCACTTGAGCGGCGGGTAGCCAAAGGAGCAAAGATAGAAATCACTCCCCTTGATAAAAAAGGGCTGACTGATATTCATGAGCTTCTAGGTGTTTATATTGCTGCACTTGAAGAGCACGGCCAGCAGGCAGAGGCGGAAGAATTGAAGCCTCTGCTTGATAATCCGGCCCAGCACTTCCTGCAGCTTATACCCGCGAAGGAACAGGCGGATCCATCTGTATCAACGGAATAATGAACGTACGAAAACCGGCCTAGTGAAGGCCGGTTTTTTGAGTTTTTCCTATTTAGCGTTATACGCAAATGGAGGCCTCTGACCTCCGGTAAAGAGTAAAGCTCCGGCACCCCCTCTCCCTTACAGTGTGCCGTAAGGATTTAAACGTAAAAGTTTCCGACCCGTTGTTCAGAAAAGAAGTGCGGGGCTGGCATCGGACCTGTCCCCGCTTTCACTGCTGTACGAAAGCTCCGGCACCCTATCAGCAAGTCCTTGCGCATTTGGTCTGAATCCATTGTATTCTGAAATTGCATACAATAATCTATAAGTTAAGTTCTAGCGTACGATAGGATGAATAGCTAGTATTCAATTAAACAATTAGTCGTGTCCGGTTTCCAGTTTTTTTCTTCTGGGTTAAACTTAAGCTATTACATAGCAGTAAAAGCGTTTGAAACGAAACAGAAAGAGGGTCAGCAGCAATGGAAAAATACATTAAACTAAAAAAACTGGTAAGGGAGCTTCCTGAGGACGAAGTCAGGTCTTTCCTTTATCACGTCTTTATGAGATTGGAAATGGCTGAAGAACATTCGATGAATAAGGAGCAATCATTTGAATATCTCCTTCGTTTTTATCAAGATTTCCTGCGTTTCAAAGAAGGGCAAACCCTTCCCGTCCTCCCCTTTCATGCGGTTCATATCTGTTTCGGCGATTCTATTGGGGGCAGCCTGTATGCGGCTTTTAACGAGACTGGGAGCATCCGTCAACAGAAAATCATTACGGTACCTGCCCTCCTTTCCGTTGGACCGGTATGGAACCTCCATGAGGAGTCCGGAATTGGAAACCGGCAGGAATGGATCGAGGAGCGCTTCCTATTTGAAAATGACGAAGATCGGGAGATGGAGAAACATCGCCTTATCGAAGCACTGGCAGAGATTAATTCCATCCCTGAGAAAACGCCTGTCTGGATTTGGGCTGGGGAAAATGCCCATGAGCAAGCCGGGCTGCGATTGTCCCTGTATCTATTAAAAGACAAAAATCACTCTATCCGGCATTTGAATCCAAACAAGCTGTTCCAGCCAATAAAAGAGGGAAACTTTGAACTGCTTCATTCGGGAGAACTGATTCCCGAAAAATTGATCAGGATGTATGAGAACAATCAAACGCTGCCTCCTCTGACAGATGAAGAACGAAGGAACTATGCTACGGAGTGGGCAGAACTGGCAAAAAGTACAGGCAGCTTAAGATTGTGGAGCAATGGGGAATTTCAATTTGCAGAAGAAGATTGCTATGATGCTCTTCTGTTAGAAGCAGCGGAGAAACTCCATGCTGAAGATCCTCAAACCTTATTTCATAAATCCGCCCGTGTCATCGGTGAGGTTTTTGGAAGTCTGGACCAATACATCGGCGACTCATTTCTGGAGTACAGACTCAGACAGCTCATCTATACCGGCCACCTTGAAATCAAAGGTGTCCCGCAAGCAATGAGATTATACAGCGTCCGGCGCCGGGAAAGGAGAGCCAGCAGAATCGGCCAATAAGGTCCGCTCGGTTTTATCGTTTTTGAAACATAAGAGATAAAGTTTGAGAGGACATTCATAAGGGGGGAAATCACTATGAACTTTTCTTGGACAGGAAGGGATCACCTATATATAGACGAACCTGCCGTATTTTCCATCGGACCTGTAGCAGCCGGCATTTTTGGAGGCAGCTCAAAAGCCGGTCAGTATAAGAACGAAGACGGGTGTCTCATTTATATAGGAGAAGACTGGGAGCTTGGGATGATCCTGGATGCACATAAATCAGCAGAAAGTGCGGAGCTGGCTGTTCGGGAGTTCAGTAAGGCTGAACAGGAGGTAAGGGCGATTTTAACCATGCCCGCAGGTACCGCTTTAAAGGAGCTGCCTTTGTTTCTGGCAGATTTTTTTACTCACCCTGATTTTCTTGCAGCCTGCCGGGAGGTGGAGGGTGAGACGGCCTGTCTGATTGCTGTTCGAAAGGATAAGTATTTGTTTTGGTTTTCGATTGGTGACTGCGTCCTCCACCTTTACCATCCGGAGCTAGCCGCCCTCGGGGAGTACCAGCAAAATCACCGCAGTTTTTATGAGTGGGTCGGTCAGGTTAATACCTTTGAACTTCCCGTACCTTGCATCAGCACAGGTGTGAAGGAGTTAAGAAAAGGAAGCAACCATATTTTTCTCGCTACGGATGGCCTTCTTGAATGCCCGGAGCTTCCCTATAATAAACCTGAAGCCATTTTCAAAGAGTTTCAAAACCGGACAATTGAAGACGGAATGAGAATTCTTCTGCAGCAGGCACACGATTTTCACATCCGCGACAGCTGTACCCATCTTTCATGGATCGCAGACATTTCTGAAGAAGGCAGTATGCCGAGTGATTTAATAAAATGAAGCTGAACTGAGCTCTTATGTAAAAATCCGGATTTATTTTACGAAAATACATTTTCTCATTGAAAAGGCTCCCATCCTTGCCCGTTTAGGGATCCCGAGGTTCTAGAATAGGCCGGTGAATGGGTGCAGTGTTATGAAATTCAGAAAAATGGGAAATAGTATCTTGAATAATCGTAATAAACCTTGTATATTACGTAGTTGTTTACTTAAACACTTTTGAAAGGAATGTAACCCTAACTTTTATGAAACTCGGTGCCCGAATTTTAAAGACAGGGATCGCAATTACCATTGCTTTATGGGTAGCGTCTCTGCTGCAGCTGCAGTCCCCCGTTTTTGCCGGAATTGCAGCGATTTTTGCCATTCAGCCAACGATTTACCGATCTTATTTATCCGTTATTGAACAAATTCAGGCGAACTTTATCGGAGCAGCTTTTGCGGCTATTTTCGGATTGATTTTCGGACCCCACCCATTCATTATCGGACTGACGGCAGTCATCGTCATTTCCATCAACCTGAAGCTCAAAATCCAGAACACCATTCCAGTGGCGCTCGTGACGGTAATCGCCATTATGGAAACACCGGGAGAAAACTTTCTTGAATTTGCCCTTCTTCGTTTCTGCACAGTTATGCTTGGGGTATTTTCAGCATTTGTTGTCAATCTCGTTTTCCTGCCGCCTAAATACGAGACAAAATTGTATTACCGGATTTCTGACAGTACAGAGGAAATTCTGAAATGGATCCGGATCAATATCCGTCAGGCTTCTGAGCACAGTGTCCTCAAAGAGGATATTGAACGGCTGAAGGAAAACATGATGCAGCTCGATCAGCTCTATCTTCTTTATAAAGAAGAGCGTAATTACTTTCGAAGAAATACGCTTGTAAAATCCCGTAAACTTGTTCTTTTCAGACAAATGCTGCTGACCACCAATAAATCTCTGGACACGCTTAAAAAGCTCCACCGTTTGGAAAATGAACTGCATATGACCTCTCCGGAGCTTCAGCAAATCATTATAACGGAGCTTGATTATCTGCTCAGCTATCACGAACGCATTTTACTGAAATTTATCGGCAAAATCAAAACGGAAACACCGAATGAATTGATACAGGAAGGTTTATTTCATAAACGGGATCTCGTGGATGAATTCATGAAATATCAGAATCAATGCCATGATCCCGCCTGCTTCTACCACATGCTTCCGCTCGTAGCAAACATTCTTGACTACAGCGAGCAGCTCGAACACCTTGATACTTTGATCAACAGCTTTCAGAGCTACCATAAGGATGAAAATGAAATCGAGATCAGCGAGACGAAAGAATAATACAATCGAGTACGAAATCACATAGATTTTGTACTCGATTTTTTTATGCATCCATTTTTACCGGGGATCTGTATTTTTTGCCTGCAAATATGACAAATTAATTCTGCATTCCTTGGTTTGAAGCTGCATTTTCGATTCAATTCTTACAGTTGCGAACTTGTCTGTAGCCGCTTCGCCTAGGAGGGCGTTAAGATGGAGTTATGTTCAGCCTGTTTTGATTATTTTTTCGCTGCTGAAAGGCACTTACTAAGAGGAGATCAGCTGAATTTTAATTTAATGTAACGAAATGATCGTATAATGAACGAATTCACCCTTAATATTTAGAGGAATTAAACGGGCTATCGGCCGGAATTTTTTTTATTGTCCGTATTCGGTCATTTATTGTCCGTATCCGGTCATTTATTGTCCGAAATAAAATTATATTGTCCGTATCCGGTCATTTATTGTCCGTACTTTCGATATAAAGACTTTTCGACAAAATTCATCAAAAATCTCACGACGATGGCTGTACGTAATCCGGCTACCGAACCCTGTGATCAGGAAAACCATGCTTTAACAAAACCTTTTCCAAAAAGAAAAAATCCGGCAAAGCCTGTCCGCTTAACCGGATTCCATCTTAATCAAACTCGATCAGTTCTTTGATTTTGGGTCAAGAGCATCTCTCAGTCCGTCCCCCATTAGATTAAACCCGAGGACCGTCAGCATAATGGCCAGGCCGGGAAAGACCATTGTCCAGGGTGCCTGAATCAAATACTGCTTGGAATCTGAAAGCATTTTTCCCCATTCCGGGCTCGGGGCCTGAGCGCCCAGGCCAAGAAAACCAAGGGCAGCTGCTTCAATGATGGCTGTAGCAACCGCCAAGCTTGCCTGTACAATGATTGGAGAAAAGCTGTTTGGCAGGACATGCCTCAGCAGGATGCGCGAATCCTTCATCCCAATTGATTTGGCGGCCATTATATAGTCCTCCTCTTTCACGCTCAGTACTTTAGCACGAAGAAGGCGCCCGAAGTTCGGGATGTTTATAATAGCGATGGCGATTAATGCATTTTGCAGCGATGGACCGAGAACAGAAATAATGGCAATGGCAAGCAGAATACTAGGGAAGGCGAGCATAATATCAAACAGCCTTGAAATAATAGTGTCTGCCCATTTGCCATAATAGCCGGCAATGATCCCGAGAAGGCAGCCAATGATTACGGAGCCGAGGACAGCGAAAAAACCGACAAATAATGATATTTTCGCTCCATGGACGACTCTTGAGAAAATATCCCTACCAAAGTCATCTGTGCCAAGCCAATGCTCTGATGAAGGCGGCAAAAGGCGTTTGGTTAAGTCCTGCTCGTTAATCCCGTAAGGTGCAATCAGCGGCGACAAAATCGCAACGAGGATAAAAAACAGGACAATCCCTGTACCTGCCACCGCGATTTTGTTTTTTACAAACGAGCGGAGTCCTTCCTGAAACGGGCTTAGCGGTTTTTCTTCGTGAGGCTGAACAGGTGCCGTCAGCTGCGGTTCTCCCAAGATGATCCCCTCCTTAGTATTTAATACGAGGATCTATGGCTGCATACAGCAGATCCACGACCAGATTGACTAGTACAAAGATGAGTGCAATGACCAGGATTCCAGACTGGATGACCGGATAATCGCGGTAGCCGATGGCTTCCACAACATATCGTCCGAGGCCCGGCCAGCCGAAAATGGTCTCAGTGAGGATGGCTCCGCCGAGCAGCAGGCCGGTCTGCAGGCCAATGACTGTCAAAATCGGAATAACGGCATTCTTCAATGCATGGCGGTATACGACCCAGCTCATTCTTAAGCCCTTTGCACGGGCAGTCCTTATGTAATCAGCATTCAGCACTTCAATCATGCTTGAACGGGTAATTCTTGCGATAATCGCCATCGGAATTGTCGCCAGTGCGGTGCCCGGAAGGATTAAATGCTTAAATACTTCCCCAAACTGATCGAATCTCCCTTGAATAAGGGTGTCGATTAAATATAAATTTGTGATGGAATCAACAGGATTCCGGATATTTTCCCGGCCTGTTGTGGGCAGCCAGTCAAGCTGAATGGAGAAGAACCATTGTTCCATCAATCCAAGCCAGAAAATCGGCATGGAAATTCCGATCAGTGCGATCATCATAGCAAGGTAGTCGAACCAGGACCGCTGAAACCAGGCGCTGATGATTCCCGCATTGACCCCGACTGCGATGGCAATCACCATTGCAAATACAGTCAGCTCAGCAGTGGCTGCCAGATAGGGCATTATTTCTTTTGTAATGGCTTCTCCGGTACGGATGGATTCTCCTAAATTTCCTGAGAGCAAATCAAGCAGATAAGAACCATACTGCATATAAACGGGCTGATCAAGTCCAAGTTTTACCGTCAGCTGGTGGACGGCTTCCTCTGTTGCCCTTTGCCCTAAAATAACCTGGGCCGGGTCCCCGGGAATGGCCCGTATGATGGCAAAAACGATGATGGTCATACCAAGCAGAACCGGCACCAGCATTCCGATGCGCTTAAGGGAATAAGACAGCATACCCGCATCTCCTTCCATTATGTTTTCAGACACGATTATTCCTTTTGATGAGAGTCGGTGAATCTTCGCAGCCGTCAAGCGATCTGATGGTCAGCGTTTTAAAAAAGGGAGGAGCTTGCACTCCTCCCTTTTCATACGTTACTTAAATTCGACTTTTGTAAAGAGATCCGTGCCTGTTGGATGCGGAACAAAGTTAGCGATATCCGACATCCCTGCCATCATCGGTGTTGAGTGGACAAGCGGTATCCAAGGGGATTCATCGTGCACAATCGCTTGAGCTTTTTTATAAAGCTCGTTGCGTTTTTCCTGGTCCGTCTCTGTCTGTGCTTCGATCAGAATGTCATGCAGCTCCGGATTACCGTAGTAAGTGTAATTGTTGCTTCCAATACTGTCTTTATCCAGAAGGGTATAAATGAAGTTGTCCGGATCTCCATTGTCTCCCGTCCAGCCCAGCAGGAACGAGTCGGCCTCCCCCTTGCTGGCTTTATCCAGGTACGTCGGCCAGTCATACGTTACGATCTTAGATTTAACACCGATTTTTTCAAAGCTTGACTGCAGCACCTCGGCAATTTTCATTCCTTCCGGCATATAGGGACGCGCTACCGGCATGGCCCACAGCTCCATTTCAAATCCATCCGCAAAGCCTGCTTCCTTGAGCAAAGCCTTTGCTTTTTCAGGATCATATGGATATTCTTCAATCGAATCATCATATCCTTCGAGTGATGGAGGCATCGGGTTTTTCGCGGGCTCAGCAAAACCTCCGTAGAAAGAGTCAATAATGGCTTTTTTGTCGACTGCATGGTTTAGCGCCTGTCTGACCAGCTTATTATCAAGCGGCTTCCTTGTCACATTTAACCCTACATACCCTACGTTCATGGAAGGCCGTTCAAACAGCTGAAGATTTTGATCGCCTTTTACTTTAGAAAGATCAGATGGATTTAAGCCATCCATTAAATCAATTTCTCCTGTTTGCAGGGCATTCAGCCTTGCTGAATTTTCCGGAATGGTTTTAAATACGACCTGTTTCAGCTTTGGAAAGCCTTCCATCCAGTAATCCTCGTATTTCTCAAGCACAATCCGGTCATTAGCTTTCCATTCGACAAACTTAAAGGGGCCTGTACCGACAGGGTTTGCTCTTAAATCATCACCATATTTTTCAACCGCAGCGGGACTGGCGATTCCGAATGGAGACATTGCTACATTTTTAAGGAATGGTGCCTGCGGACGCTTCAGTTTAAATTCTACAGTATGTTCATCCACCGCCTTCACTTCCTGAATGACATGTCCTTCATCCTTTTTAAAGCCTCCGAACATTGTATAATACGGGAATTTTTCTGCATCTCCGTTCATCCAGCGGTCAAAATTGAATACAACGGCTTCTGCATTAAAATCCGTGCCATCGTGAAATTTAACCCCTTTCCGCAATTGGAAGGTATAAGTCAGACCATCTTCGGAGGTTTCCCATTTCTCCGCAAGACCAGCTTCAATCGTTGTATCTTTTTCGCTGTAGCTTAATAGACTTTCATAAATATTCTCTGTTACCTTAAATGCTTCCCCTTCAGTTGTCGTAATCGGATCGAGTGAAGTGGAATCCCCGCCCCTTCCATAAATGAGCGTATCTTTCCCGTTTGCTTTTTCTCCGCCTTCGCCATCCCCGCCGGCTGAATTGCTGCATGCGGATAGCACGAGTGAAAGAATAAGAATGAAAATGACCGCAACCCTGGAACTTTTCCTTCTCACCATTTGTTTCCCCCCTATTGTGTTGGCCTTATCTATCATTCACGCTGCTCATGCGTACAAATGGCAGGCAGCGAAACGACCTTCCCCTGCCGGAAAAAGATCCGGCTTCACTTTTTTGCAAATGTCCATCACTTTCGGGCATCTGGTATGGAACGCACACCCTGCAGGAGGATTGGCGGGATTCGGCATGTCTCCTTTTATGACAATCGGTTCCTGCCTTCCTGCAGGTTCAGCAACCGGTACACTCGAAAGCAGAGCTTCCGTATATGGATGCAGCGGGTTCCGGTACATTGATTCACTGTCTGAAAGCTCCGCCAGCCTGCCAAGATACATCACCGCAACCCGGTCGCTGATATGTCTGACAACCCCCAGATCATGGGAGATAAATAGATAGGTCAGTGAAAAGGTTCCCTGCAGCTCCTTTAGCAGATTCAGAATCTGAGCCTGAATGGACACATCAAGTGCTGATACCGGCTCATCCGCAATGATCAGCTTTGGGTTTGTCATAAGCGCTCTGGCAATTCCAATCCGCTGCCTTTGCCCACCGCTGAATTGGTGTGGGTATCTATTTCCGAGGTCCGGGTCAAACCCTGCAATTTTCATGATCTCGGCGACCTTGTCTTTTCTTTCACTCTTGGATCCTATTTTATGGACGATCAGCGGTTCTTCCAAAATGGACTGAACCTGCTGCCTCGGATTCAGGGACGCATAGGGATCCTGAAACACCATTTGCATGTCCCGCCTGACTGCCTTCATTTCCCTTTGATTTAGTTCAAAGAGAGATTGTCCATCGAACCGGACCGCTCCGGAAGTCGGCTCAGTCAGTCTTGTGATCAGACGGCCGAGTGTCGATTTCCCGCAGCCTGATTCTCCCACCACTCCCAGTGTTTCACCGGTTTTTATGCTGAGTCCGATGCCATCGACCGCGGTTACATCAGTCCTAGTGCGTTTTAAAACCCCTTTGTGGCTCGTATACACTTTTTTTAAGTCTTCAATCTCTAGCAATGGCTGACTCAAGCAACGCAACCTCCTCTTTGTAGAGCCAGCACCGAACCTTCTGCTGGCCGTGTTCAATCAAGACCGGATCTTCCTCAAGACATACCGGCTGAACAAATTCACACCGGTTGGCAAACGGGCAGCCTTTCTTAATGCTTCCGGGCTTTGGAACCTGGCCATCGATGGAAAAAAGCTTTTCCTTTTTTGTCCGGATATCTGGAACAGATTGGAGAAGCCCCCTTGTATAAGGGTGCTTTGGAGATGAAAAAATCGCATTAACATCTCCTTCTTCTGCAATCTGTCCTGCATACATAATCGCAACACGGTCACATACTTGAGCCACCACCCCTAAATCGTGAGTGATCAGGAGGATAGAGGTGTTCATTTTTTTATTCAGATCCTTCATCAAAGCTAAAATCTGAGATTGAATTGTAACGTCCAATGCCGTTGTCGGCTCATCAGCGATCAGTACTCCAGGCCTGCATATCATCGCCATTGCAATCATCACACGCTGGCGCATGCCTCCTGAAAGCTGGTGCGGATAGTCGCTGAGCAGTGCTTCAGGCCTCGGCATCCCAACAAGTCTCAGCATTTCCACCGCCTGATTTCTTGCCTCCTTCTTTGAGCATCGCTTATGAATTCTGTATGCTTCCATAAGCTGCTCGCCAATTTTCAGGAGCGGATTCAATGACGTCATCGGCTCCTGGAAAATCATCGCCATCTCATTTCCCCTTATTTTCCGGAGTGAGGCCTCCTTTTCATTGAGGAGATTTTTGTCCTTGTAAAAAATTTCACCTCTAACCGCAGAAGTTTTTGGCAGCAGTCCCATCATGGCCATTGAAGCCACACTTTTACCGCACCCGGACTCACCAACAATCCCCAGTACTTCCCCTTCGTTGAGCGTAAGATCAATGGACTTTACCACATCCACAACAGATGCATCTCTTTTGAATCCTACTGAAAGACCGCGGACGGACAAAACTGTATTTTTTTTCAAAAAACATCGCCCCCTTCGGACTATGTATTCGGTTTTGAACAGAACCGGATTAACCTGCTTTTGCAGGCAGGGCAAAACGTGAAACCGGCTTTCTCAGCCGGCCATCCCGGGTTTTGGCCTTTCCCTGATAAGAAACTATTTTCAAAAGGCTTTGCTAATGCATGGAGTTGATGTGCGCTAGGCGTTAGACTCTGGGTTAAGAGGAGCGGGACTGGCGAGTCCCCCAAAGCGGCAAAGCTAAGAGAAGGCCCACTGCCCCGCTCTTGGATAAGTAAACGGATGTTAGCTGCAAACAACAGCCAGGTTTACGAACACTTATAAGAATGCTCCGTACTAAAATTATGTAGAATATACAGCAAATTTTTAGATAGTGGAAAATGTAAGTCGGCTTTATATTTCAATAATATATCAAACTTTTTGATTAGTGTAAATATTCAGAATAAATAGGGTGTATTAGCCTATATCCGGATAAGGGATTATATTGAATCTTGTTAGAATCATCCTATATTAATAAGTAATTTTTTCCATATAAGGTACTTTATGATTATGCGTTCAAGCGATCAATCATGACATCTGGAAAAAATCGAATGCAGTCTTCAGAACGTAAAAAAGGAAATTTGAATTATCTTTTTACGGTGATTTTTCAATCACATATTATATGATCTGACGTATGGAAGTGAAACGGAAATTCCAGCCAGCTTTTCCTTTACTCAAAATGAAAGACCACCTCAGCATAATTGCCTTCTGGGGTGGTCCTGCTCGAGCGCGCAGTTATGAAGTTTTATCGTATTAGCTCTTCACAAATCAAGCTGCTGAATCTGGAAGAGGTTATAATACAATCCTTTTTTCGCCATCAATTCCTGGTGGGTTCCTTTTTCAGCTATTTTCCCGTGCTCCATCAGCACAATCTGTCCTGCATGGGTAATGGTGGAAAGACGGTGAGCAACTATGAAGGTGGTGCGGTCTTTAGAAAGCTTTTCCAGCGCTTCTTGAATAAGATGCTCGCTTTCCAGATCGAGGGCGCTTGTTGCTTCGTCCATGACAAGGATCGGCGGATTTTTCAGGAAAACTCGCGCAATGGAAACCCTCTGCTTTTGCCCTCCGGATAGCTTCACTCCGCGTTCTCCCACCCTGGTCTCGTATCCTTTAGGAAGCTTCATGATGAAATCATGGGCATTGGCTGCTTTTGCCGCCTCAACCATTTCCTCATCCGTTGCGTTCGGTTTCCCGATTAGGATATTTTCTTTAACGGTGTGGGAAAAGAGGAATGTATCCTGCAGCACCATGCCGATTTGACCTCTAAGGCTTGTTGCTTCATAGTCCCGGATATCCTTTCCGTCAAGCGTAATTCTGCCACCCGTCACATCATAGAATCTTGGAATCAGGCTGACGAGGGTGGATTTCCCCCCGCCGCTCATCCCTACAAGGGCAACTGTTTCCCCCTTTTTCGCTTCCAGGCTTACATCGTCAAGGACCTTTGCCTCTTCCTGATCGTATTGAAAGGTTACATGATCAAATTGAAGCTGCCCTTTTACATTCTCCGCTTTAACTGCATCGGGCTTATCCTGGATATCATACGGTTCATCCATGAACTCAAAAACGCGGTCCATCGAAGCGAAAGCCTGGGTTAGCAGGGTGGAGGAATTGATCAGCCTTCTTAGCGGTCCGTATAGCCGTTCAGTGTAAGCGATAAAGGCAACCAACGTTCCAACTGAAAGGTGTCCGTGAATTACCTGATACCCTGCATACGCAATGACAATGAGCGGAGCTGCATCCGTAATGGTATTCACGACAGCAAACGTTTTGGCGTTCCAGCTTGTATGATCGATTGCTTTTTGCAGAAAGTTGCCGTTTTCGTCTGCAAACTGACGCTGCTCATGGTCCTCAATCGCAAAGCTGCGAATAACCGCCATCCCCTGTACCCGTTCATGCAAATGCCCTTGAACTTCAGCCAGTGCCTGTGAACGCACCTTCGTCAGATGACGAAGCTTTCCATAGAAGAATTTGACGGAAAACCCGTACAGCGGGAAAAGCATGATGGAAACAAGTGTGAGCGGAATATCCATCGTCAGCATGATGGCAATGGCAATGATGATGGTTAAAATATCAAGCCAAACATTCATCAGGCCGGTCATGACAAAGTTTTTGGTCTGTTCCACATCGTTTATAACCCGGGAAATGATTTCTCCGCCCCGGGTGTTGGCGTAATATTTCAAACTGAGTTTCTGCAGGTGGGTAAAAAGCTGATCCCTTATATCAAACAAGATTTTGTTTGAAGCCAGCTGGGCGAGATACTGCCGGTAATACTCCACAGGCGGCCGCATCACAACGAATACCCCGAACATCACACCTAAAATGGTAAATAAATGCTCTGTTTTTTCCTCGGCTGTACCAGAGCCTCCGACAATGTCATCCACTACATATTTAATTAAAAGCGGAATCAGGAGAGGGATTGCAAATTTCACGATTCCAATTGCAACCGTCCCCGTGATGTGCCATTTATAAGGCTTAACAAATTCCATATAACGCTTTATTGAACCCATTATTCAACCCCCATGATGACGATAACCCAGAAGCACGTGTTCCTTATGCAAGCAAAAAGCCTGCTGAACCATTCCAACAGGCATTTTTATCTCGAATATCTTAAATACTGCTCGTACCACGTATCGATAAATTCAGCAGAAAATGGACCTTCTCCATTTTGTATCCAGTCAAGCAGCCTATCTACATTTTTCCTGAGAATGAGGTCAATGACACCAGGATATTTCATTTCTCTTTTATGCGTTTCATACTCATCCTCATCCAGGAGGATATAAGATTTATCCGGAAAAACTTTTACATCCAGATCATAATCGATGTATTTCACCGCTTCCTCATCCCATACAAAAGGGGAACTGATGTTGCAATAATAATAGACCCCGTCCTCACGAAGCATACCGATTATATTAAACCAATGCTTAGCGTGAAAATAACAAATGGCGGGCTCTCTCGTAACCCATGTCCGTCCATCTGATTCCACAACAGTCGTTCTGTCATTGCCGCCGATAATCAGGTTATCCGTACCCTTCAGAATCATCGTTTCTTCCCAGATTCGATGCAGCTTGCCGTTGTGCTTATAGCTATGTATTTGTATTTTTTCTCCTTCCGCCGGTAAGCCCATCTTTATTCGCCATCCTTTGAAGCAGCTCCTGAAAGATTTCCGTCCATTTCAAGAAGCCTGAATTCATATTTCTTTTCATTATACAGTTAGTCGATTGAAAAAGAAAACAAAAGGCCATACCGGCAGAAACTCGAGTTTCTGCAAGACCATGACCTTCATCGTGCCTATTGTTCCCATACCGGGTGATTTTTGTAGGATCTGATAACGTCCTCCGTCTGTCTTTCAAACGTTTGCTGAATAAAGTGAAGCTCTGCTTTCATCAGCTGAATTTCTTCCTGGACAACCATGAGCTTGTCCTTCTTCTGAAGCCTTTCAAGCTCTCTTTCAATTTTTTGGCAGCGCTCGACTTCGTTTTGAAGCTCAAGCAGCCTGTCCATTGTCTTAAGCTGCTCGCCGACAAGAACGTCAAATTTGCTCATAAGTGAGCCCCTCTCCCAATCCGGCTTCTATTCCCCTATATATTCGTTTTGGGTTATCCGGGCTCCTTTAGAAGAAAAGGCAGAAAGGTGAAAGATTTTGTCGGATCAGCCTGAATAAATCTGTTTTTGACTTCTGAAAAATGAAAAGAGGCCGCCCATATGCAAGCCGTCCTTTCTCTCCCTTTGCAGCCGGACCCGCTCACGATTAAGCGGCCCTTGTACAAAGCAGCGGAAATAAGCACAATTCTTGCAGGCGACCCCTCATGCATTTCTGCATTCAGTGGTGTGAATTAGCTGTTTTTAGATTTGTTTGCTTCTGCTTGCTGGTTATACTTTTTCACGTGCTGAGCATCTGTTTCAGAAGCGTACTCAGTTCCGTATTGTCCCTGAGAAGCTTGCTGATTTTGCTGCTTAACATGTTGTACGTTTGTACCTGAAGCAGTTTTACCAGCTTGTTGTTGTTGTTGGTTTTGGTTGTTTGCCATTGTAATCACCTCCACGAAAATTATGTTGTCCCGCGGAGGTAAGTTATATGCGATATATTATAAAACTTTTTTCGCCTGGCTCTGGAAGGTGTTTTCTTTCAGTCAGACGAGCAGGGATCTGCCGCCGTCCACTATAAGCGTCTGTCCCCTGATCATCCAGGATTGATCGGAAACAAGAAAATCAACGGCATTCACAATATCTTCGATTTCCACCATACGGCCCGCAGGTGTTTTAGAAATTGCATCCTGCAGCAGCTCTTCCCGATTCGGAAAATGCTTTAGCGCTTCCGTATCCACGGCTCCGCCTGAAACAGCGTTTACGACGATGTTTCGGGATGCCAGTTCAACCGCCAGATAACGGGTAAGGGCTTCTAGAGCCGCCTTCGACACTCCGACTGTCGTATAGTTTTCAAGTACCCGGATCGAACCGAGCGAGCTGATGCTCACGATTTTGCCTCCTGTTTCATCCATCCGCTTTGCCGCTTCCTGTGCGCAAAACAGGAGCGCCTTGCTATTAATGTCCATCGTCCAGTCCCAGTGATTTTCCTCTAAGTCCATCAATGGCCTTAATACACCTGAAGCAGCGTTATTGATAAATACATCCAGGCGTCCAAACGTTAAATCAATCTGCTCAAACAAGTCTTTGATTTTATCTACTTTTCCTACATTTGCCTTCACAACCAGAGTTTTCACACCCAGTTTTTCAATTTCTTCAGCGGTTTCAAGAGCAGCCTGTTTGCTTCTTGCATAGTTAATGACAATATGGTATCCCTGCTTTGCCAAGTTTAATGCAATTGCCTTTCCTATTCCTCTGCTGCTTCCTGTTACTAATGCGACTCGATTTTGTGCCATTAATAATCCTCTTTTCTTTCGAATAGATATGTTTATTGTATCAAACAATATGTTTATTACGCCATAATATGCAAGGAGACACAGCAAATGTATGTAGGACGCGATATGACAGAGCTTTCCATGATCCGCAAGCGGGACTGGAAAGACGAAGAACTCGCCTATTTTCACCATTCGCTTCAGCAGATCCTTCCCTACATGAATTCAGAAGGCCTGACCATACACAGAGAAATCATGCAGGAGATCGAAGAACGGGGCGGAATGAAAAGAAACGAAGCCGATTATACGCACGGTACACGAATCAGTTATGATTGAGAGCTCCCAGTTTATTAAATTTGGCTGTTCTCGCTGATTCCTTCTCCTGACTGCTCAGAGTCGAGCGGGCTGGCCTGCCGCTTCTCCAAAGCGGGGTCTTTCCCGTTCCTCTGCTCTATCCCGGATTGGCACCTTCCGCTTCCATCACGGGCCATTTTTACAAAAATCCCCCGGAATGCTTTGCAGCTGACCCGGGGATTTTTCATCGCAAAAGGACTTTTCAGACAAGCCCTACCCTTATTTGTTTTCCTTTTCTAAATAAAGCTTGAAAATTTTTTGGTGGGGTACTGGAAATGCGTACTGTTTCATTTCTTCTTCTGTAACCTTTACGAGCCCGCTTCCTTCTTTTACGTTTTCAACGATTCCTGCAAACAGGGCGATATTCCATATCAGATGGCTGAAAACGTGCTGTATGACACCTTCCACAGGAGTCAGTTCAGGTATGGCTTCAAGTTCTCTGATTAAATATGTTTCGAGCTCTTCCTTTTGAGTCAGCGTATCAGATACGGTTTCACAGTTTGGAAACTCCCAAAGATTGGCCAGAAGGCCCTCGGAAGGCCGTTTGCGGATCCAATAGCTGCCTGAGCTGTCCCGTAAAACTGCAGCAGCCATGAGCATGGATTTCTGCTTTTTCTTTTTGCTTTTGACAGGAAGCTCGTGCTGCCTCCCTTCTGCAAATGCCTGACAGTGCTCTCTTACGGGGCACAGCAGACACGATGGCGAGGACGGCGTGCATATGAGGGCGCCTAGTTCCATTAGTGCCTGGTTGAAATCGGACGGATTGTCCTTTGAAATGACCTCTCTAATAGCCGTATCAAACAGCTTTCTCGTTTTTGGCTTGGCGATATCTTCATCAATAAGAAGAATTCTGGACATTACCCTCATCACATTCCCATCCACTGCAGGTTCTGGAATATTGTAGGCAATGCTCATGACAGCCCCTTTCGTATAGGGGCCGACCCCTTTTAGTTCCCCAAATTTTCCGGGATCAGCAGGAACGATGCCGTCATATGCTTCGCTGACTTCTCTGACAGCAAACTGCAGGTTGCGGACTCTCGAGTAATAGCCCAGCCCTTCCCATGCCTTCATGACCTGCTCTTCATCCGCTTTCGCAAGAGACTGGACATCAGGGAATTTTTCCATAAAATTAAGAAAATAAGGAATAACCGTATCAACCCTTGTCTGCTGAAGCATGATTTCAGACACCCAGACCCGGTACGGATCCGAATTTTCACGCCACGGCAGAATCCGCTGTTCTCTTTGAAACCAGCCAATCAAATCTTTTTGAAAGGAATCTATAGGAAAGTCAGATAAAATGGTTTTCATGGTGGAGCCTCCAGATGTTAAGATTTATTCTAAAATGGGAAACATAGCTGTAGAATGAATAAAACTCTTCAGCATTGCCGGGACCAGCGTCCCAATAATTCGAAAAAAATGAGCTGGGAGGGATGATATGGATACTGCCACCCACGTAGTTATGGGGATTGCCCTTGGAGGGGCGGCAACTCTTGATCCCTTAATAGGAAGTGACCCTGCGGCTTCCCACGCCGTCATGGCAGCGGCTATTATCGGCTCGCAGGCACCGGACCTGGATACTATTTTAAAACTTCGCAATAATGCTGTCTATATCAGGAACCACCGCGGAATCACCCATTCCATGCCAGCTGTCTTAATTTGGTCGGTTCTGATTACAGCGCTGATCTATTTACTTTATCCGGGGATTGATTTGCTTCATCTGGCTCTTTGGACATTCATAGCTGTGGCCCTGCACGTTTTTGTAGATATTTTCAACGCTTATGGCACACAGGCATTAAGGCCGTTTTCGCATAAATGGATTGCGCTCGGGCTGATTAACACCTTTGACCCGATTATCTTTTCCATACACGGAATAGCCATCACCGCCTGGATCCTCGGTGCGCCGCAGGGGTATACGTTTGCTGTAATGTTTGCTGTGCTGGCAGGATATTATGTTCTGCGGTATGTTATGAAAAAGAAAATCGTTCACGAAATACGCGAACGATTCAATGAAATAACGGACATCACGATTTCTCCTACATTGAGATTCCGGGACTGGCATTTAGCCATTACAACCAGGACCCATTTTTATGTGGCGCGTCATGCAAAAGGAAAGCTTACCGTCCTGGATGAGTTTGACCGTGTTCCTGTTCCGCAGACCGATATGATCAGGGCAGCTGAAGAAGACCAAAACATTTCAGCCTTTCTCTCCTTCTCTCCTGTTTACCGGTGGGAAGTGGAAGAATACTCCGATCATTACGAAGTTCGGTTTATCGATTTGCGTTACCGAAGCAAAGGCTACTATCCGTTTGTTGCCATCGTACAGCTTGACAGCAGCCTGGAAATTGTCAGCTCGTACACTGGATGGATTTTCAGCGAAGAAAAATTGAGGAAAAAGCTCCATATTGTCCCTGATTAAAAGGCAGACCCGTTTCCGGGCTCTGCCTTTCTTAATGTTTCAAGTAATCATCCTGGTTAAGCAAATGTCTGTATTTCGGATTTGTTGCCACAAATTCATGCAGGCGAGGGCCGTATTGTTCAATCCATTTTTGGACAATTGCCTCAGTCATTTCTTTTCCCCTGTACTTTTCACCGGCTTTGGCATAGGTGGCTTCAAAATCCTCCCAAAGCAGTTCTACCCATGCTCTGGCCTGTGCATACGCAAGGGAATCATTTTTTAAAAGCAGCAAATCCGTCAGACGTTCATGGTAAGGTCCCATGCAAAGAGCACCTCCTTTTTTGCAGGCAATCCTGCCTGTATGTACTAATCATAAAACAAATCAGCTGGTTCATAATAATGGTATGCTTCTGAAGCAAAAGAAGCAATCATTGGAGGCGGTTCGATTGAGGAACAAAGCAAAGGATTTCCCTATTGCAGCACGTTCTGAAGGAGAAGCGCGTGCTAAAGGCGCATATGCCTCTAAACGCGCGGACGGCTCGATTAACGACCATCCCCAGG
Organism: Metabacillus sp. 113a; assembly: GCF_050107635.1. Taxonomy (NCBI): domain Bacteria; kingdom Bacillati; phylum Bacillota; class Bacilli; order Caryophanales; family Bacillaceae; genus Metabacillus; species Metabacillus sp. 113a. The sequence goes on from NZ_JBNILJ010000013.1 coordinate 34,135, forward strand.
AGCGCATGAGGGCCTCCGGCCAACGAGAAGATTCCAACTAGTCTAAGACGCGGAGGCTGATTCGATTGGGCAATCACAAACCATCCTATGACCATTTTTATTCATCTAAAACAAAAGCGTATCCGCAGCCATGGGCGAACCCGAAGCATGCCCATTCACAGGTAAACGGAGAAACCCAAATGACGCAGGATTTGGTTATTTTAAAAAACCAGACCCGCAAACAGTCTTAAAACCGTGGCCGGCCGCCTGATTTGCGGCCGGCTATTACTGACGGATAAGGACAGAAATGGGCAGGGCTTCTTCATGATCCGGCGCTGCGAGACGGTGGCCCCACGCAAAAATCCCATTCATATAAACAATCTTAAATATTTCTCCCGGTGCCCCTTCTATTTCAAGTTCATCTCCCGCTTTATAGTCAGCGGGGTTAAGCATATAGGAACGGGCCATGGAAATTTTCCGGTCCAGCACGGCAAATTCATTCACCATCCCCATTTGCTCGGCTTTCCTTGCTTTTTCTTTTAAAGAGGCAATTTCTGTTTTTAATTCGTACTCTGTCATGTCACTGTATCTTTTGGTTTCCATCCTTGCTCCTCCTAATGTGTTTAATAAACAGGAATCAGCGTAAATAAAGCGAATACTTACTCATGTATAAAGTCCTCCGGGCTGTTCAAATACTCTTCAATCAGTTCAATGCTAAAACCCTTTCGGTATAAATACTGCTTCATTTTTTGCCTATATTTCAAGTCGTTCCCTTTATTGTATTTTGAAATGACTTTATTCGCCTGCCGTACAAGGGCTTCTTTTTCCTGCTCCTGATCATTGCCGTACTCAAGAGACTGCAGTATTTCAGAAGTCAGATTAAAGCTAAACCCTTTCCTGACAAGAAGCTGTTCAAGTTTTTTCCGGACCTGAAAGCTTGAAACCCCGTGGTTCTTTTTCAAGAACTTTTCAGCGTGGACCATAGCGGCGTCACGCTGCTCTTCATGGGCATACAAAGACAGAGCCTGTTCGATATCAAGCGGAGCAATTCCTTTTTTGATCAGCTCCTGCCTGATGACATCGGGACCTTTTCCGGAGGTCTGCCACTGCGTCCTTGTATACGCGTCTGCAAACTGATGATCATTCACAAGGTCCGAGTGTTCAAGCTGATGCAGCACTTCCTGAATGACCTCAGCCGCAAATTCCTTTTTCTCAAGGTGCTCCCTGATTTCAGCGCCGGAGCGCATTCTATAGCTAAGGAAATTCAAGGCAGAGTTGTATGCTTTACGGACTTGATCGCCTGAGCAGATTTCAGCCACGTCCAAATCGGAGAGTTCTTTTCCTTTTGCAAGCCCATATTTAATGAGCGTGTGCTCGTCCACGCCAAAACCGAACTCTTCGCCTTTTCCAGCATCTAAATAAACTTTGTATCGTTCAGCATTTTTTTGCTGGGACGTTATTTTTGTAATAAAAGCCATCCTCAACACCTCTCCCTTATTTTATCATACGTTTATCATAATAGAGGCAGGGTAGAGCTTATAAAGTGCAGCTTAAAATACTAACGCGAGGTGATTATTATGAAAATTGCAATCGCAGGAGGATCCGGTTTTGTAGGCAGGCATATCGCCCAGTACTTTGCACGCGAAGGACATCAGGTGATCATACTGTCCAGGAGCGAAAAGGAAGGCTATGGGAACATCGAATATGTTCAGTGGATGAAGGACGGCGCAAATCCCGCTCCGCATTTAGAAGGCACGGATGTCATGATTAACCTTGCCGGAAAATCAATCAGCACAAAATGGACTGAAGAAAACAAACAGGAAATAGTTGAAAGCCGTGTGCAATCAACACGGGAAACGTATAAATTACTAAATCAGCTAAGTAAGAAGCCGGAGGTTTTTATTAACGCGAGTGCAATAGGAATCTACGGTACATCTGAGCAGGAGACTTTTACTGAAGAATCCAAAACAACCGATGAGGATTTTCTTTCAAGCACGGTTCAAAGATGGGAACAGGAAGCATCCATGATCAGAGACCTCGGAATAAGAACCGTTTATGCCCGCTTCGGAATCGTGCTCGGTGAAGGCGGCGTGCTTCAGAAAATGATCCTGCCGTACAAGTTCTACGGCGGGGGTCCGCTTGGGTCCGGGAAGCAATGGATGTCCTGGATTCATGTAACCGATATCGCAGGAATGATCGGCCATATTATCCAACACAAGGAGATCAGCGGACCCGTCAATATGACCGCTCCAAATCCGGCACAAATGGAAACCTTCGGACAAAAGCTGGGAGAAGCATTAAACCGGCCTCACTGGCTTCCTGCTCCAAGCAGCGCCATTAAGCTTGCGCTGGGCGAAATGAGCATCCTTCTTCTGGAGGGGCAGCGGGTATTGCCGAAAAAAGCGATTGAAAGCGGCTATTCTTTTATTTTCCCTGAACTTGAACGCGCGCTCTCAGACATAATAAAATAAAAGAAAGTGAAGCTTCCTCAGCGGGGGTCATTCATGGATAAAATTTATATTCACTAGGAGCTAGAAGATGACCTGCACATTATTTAAGAACGCTACCATTTTCCCTGTTACCACGGATATTCTGTACGCTTCCGACCTTCTGGTCAAAAATGGAAAAATCGCTAAAATAGGAAAAAACCTTTCTGCACTCGAAAATTGCACCATCATTGACTGCCAGGACCAATATTTGTTCCCCGGTTTAATTGACGTTCACACCCACTTAGGACTGTATGATGAGGGAACAGGGTGGGCCGGTAACGATGCGAACGAAACGGTTGAACCCCTGACACCGCATATCAGGGCGCTTGACGGTGTGCATCCCCTTGACTCCGGATTCCGGGATGCGATTACCTACGGCATTACTACCGTTCATATTATGCCGGGGAGCGCCAATGTAATCGGCGGAACGACATCTGTCATTAAAACCTCTGGAGTGAACATCAGCGATATGCTTATCAAGGAAACGGCCGGTCTTAAAATCGCCCTTGGCGAGAATCCGAAACGCATTCACAGCCAGGGTAACAAAGACTCCATAACCAGGATGGGAATCATGGGCATGCTGCGCGAAGCCTTTTATCATGCAAAGTTTTGCGATGAGAAGGAAGACTTCCGTTCGCTGCCCATTCGCCGTGCACTGCGAAGGGAAATTCCGGTCCGCATACATGCCCATCGAGCAGATGACATCCTCTCTGCGATCCGCTTTGCGGAAGAATTCAGCCTCGACTTCCGCATTGAACATTGTACAGAAGGCCATCTCATTGCCGATGAGTTTTCCGGAAAACACGCAAAGGTCAGCGTTGGTCCGACATTTACAAGACGGTCCAAAGTCGAATTAAAAAATAAAAGCTGGCAAACGTACCAGGCCCTCGCCGACAAAGGCGTGGAGGTATCCATAACGACCGATCACCCGTATACCCCGATCCAATACTTAAACGTTGTAGCATCACTTGCGGTCCGTGAAGGCTTTGACGAACAAAAAGCAATCGAAGGCATTACCATTACAGCAGCCCGCAATCTGCAAGTCGATGACAGGGTCGGAAGCCTGGAGCCTGGAAAAGACGCGGATCTCGTTCTATGGAGCCACCATCCTTTTCACTATCTGGCCAAACCAAAATGCACAATGATAAACGGAAATCTCGTTTTCCAAGACCCTGTATGGGCCTCGAAAAAAGGGATAAAAATTGGCCAAAAAAACCAATAAAAATCCGCAAAAAAGTTGTATCTTTTTTAAAGAAATTCGAGTATGATATCAGTGCATGGCTTGCTGACAAAGCCTTGCTATACATGACAATTTCATGACCTGGGATCAATGGGAAGGCAAATGGTGCGCCACCGGTTTAACCGGTCCTAGTGGGTTCGATTCCCACCCCGAAATTTTTTGGCTAATTTAAAAAATTTCGAGGGTGGGGCTAAGGCTACGCGTCTGCCCTCATGTTGGAGGGAGCGAGAAAGATGCTTAAAAAACGTGACATTCACGATAGTCATGCGCTGTATGAACTCATGGTACACCCTGAAGTCTTCCCTTATGTTCGTCATAAAGCTGAATCCATCGAAGAATACCTGTTTTTAACGAAGCAAACAATCGAAGCCGAAGAGCGCAGTGAATTGATTTCACGGACCATTCTCGACGAATGGGGCTCTCCAATCGGGACCATCAGCCTCTTTGACCTTCAGGAAAACGCCGGGTTCCTTGGAACCTGGCTTGGCAGGCCTTTCCACGGCAAAGGCTACAATCAGGCCGCCAAAGATGCTTTCTTTAACGAACTTTTTTACGAGCTTGGCATTGAACGGATTTTTCTCCGCATTCGTAAAATCAACGTCCGTTCCATGAAAGCCGCAGAAAAACTTCCATATGTAATGAACGCCAACGACACGAGAAAAGCGCTGCTCGATCAAATCAATAACGGGCAAGACATTTACAGCCTTTATGAAATCTCGAAAGATTTATATACACTCTATACAATGAGAACTCCTTCCCTTGCGGAAGAGCATCATTTAAAGGAAGCTTGACTAACACAGCCCGCCAAGGATTTGGCGGGCTTTTGCTATTGGAGTATGGAACGGCATGGGGGGCGGGGCAAGCGGCGGATCGGGTTTTGCAGGGGCTCGAGCAGCTTGATGACCAGAGTGTATCGGCTGCAAGCGGTTCGCTGTTTCATGAGCCGGGCTGCCGCTTTGGGGTTTACGTGCGGTTGGAAATGCTTTGCAGGCGGGATGGGGACAGTTGCGTGTGAAGCGCGGATTTTTTACTAGCCGGGTCGCCTCTTTTCCGTCTTGTTATCCACCCAACCCGTTTTTTCCAGCCAAAAAGAGGTTCTTCCGCCAAAAAACATCACCAAAATCCTATCATTTTTCACCAAACTGCTAATTTCACCTGCAGGTCCGTATGATATGCTCTCCCATTGACCATGCTAATTTTAGTCAAGAGAATGGAGCTGATTCCCTATGGAAAAGAAACGCCATGAAAATTCCAAGAGAACACTGACAACTACTCAGGAAGTCCTTTACGGAAGAGAGTTCAAAGCAGCTGATCGTGCTGGCGGTTTTACGAAGAAGAAGAACTAGTTACCAGCATGGCTTTTTCATGAATGGCCATCCTATTATTGAACGACAAGTTCAACCAAACAGGAGGCGTTTACAATGGGAAGAGGACACAAGCAGCATACTCGTGATAAAAACAAGAATGGTCTTGCTCAAGTTCCAAAACAGCTGAAAAAAGAAGCCGATGGAACGTATGAGGAGTTCTCCCGTGAATTAGCCGACCAAGCGGATATGGAGGCTCAAGCAAGAGCCAATGCAGCAAACCAGCGCCAATCCAAACGCAGTAAATAATGCCAAAAGCCCCTGCAAGGAGTCTGCAGGGGCTTCTTCATTCAGATTCGCTTTGCTTTTATGAACTTGCCTGACCAGTAGCTGCTTTCTTTGTAATGGACCGCTTTTACCCCTTCGCTCGAAGCAACGATCACTTGACCGTTTCCTGCATAGATGGCGGGGATAATGGAGTCTGCCTGAAAGAATACAAGGTCACCGGGCCTCAATTCTCTTTCCTCAACTTCCTCACCTGACTGAATCTGCTGACGGCCATACCGCGGCAATTCTTTCCCCGCTGCTTTGAATACATATTGTGTGAATCCACCCGTGTCAAAGCCCGTTTCCGGATCTGTGCCCCCTTTTTTATAGGGCGAGCCAATCAGTGATTCAGCGGCTTTCACGAGAGGATGGCTTCGGTCAATTTGGAGCCCGTCTACCCGTTTCACTCCTGCTGATTTTTCCTGCAGGTAGCTGCTGGACAAATAGCTGATGGTTACTTTATTGGCACCGCCAATTTGGGTTGCGTTTAAAATTTGGTTATTGCCGGCATAGATTCCCACATGAGAAATCCCGGGCCTGTGTGTATTTTTGAAAAAAACAAGATCACCCGGCAGGATGTTTTCTATTTCAACGGTTTCACCGACTGCCCATTGCTGCTCTGGTGTCTCCGGCAAGTAAATGCCAGCAGCTTTTTCAAATACATATTTCGTATAGCCGGAGCAGTCAAACCCAGCTGGAGTCTGTCCTCCATGTATATATGGAATATCCAGATGGTTCAATCCTTCATTGATTACCGGATGGTCTGCAGTTTTGAGCGGTTCTGTTATGCGTCTTGCTCCAGCGTACCGGCTGTTCCAGTAATCTGACCTGCTGAAGCTGATGGAAACTACCCCTTTAGATACGGAGCTGTATACCATTTTTCCTTTTCCTTCATAAAGAGCAGTGGTGATCAGCTTGTCCCCTGCTGAATCCTTGAAAAACAGGACATCACCCGGCTGAAGGCTTTTCCGGTCGACCTCCGTTCCGAAGCTCCATTGCTCACTGGAAAGTCTGGGCAATTCTATTCCTTTCGATTGTTTAAAAACATACTGAACGAACCCTGCTGAGTTAAACCCGGCTGAAGGAGTGTTTCCTTTTTCCGAGTAGCTTGTTCCTTGAAGCTGAAGAGCAGTTTCGATAAGACTGCTCTCTGCTTTGCTGCTGTTTAATACAGGCAGAGTGACAGCAAGGGATGCTCCAATCAGTATTGCGGCAATGGATTTCTTATTCATAAGGGAAGAACTCCTTTCTTATAGTCCCTTCCATTATGTCAGTCTCACCTGCCCGAACCAATAGCGCCTTATCCCCAACTATATGTACTCACTTTGATCGATGATTTTCTTGAATTTGGACGTTTTTTCTACTTTATGTGGGGATTTTTCGTTATAAGAATCAGGACATTTCCTCCAGCCTTAACTTCTAGAACGAAATCTATTTGGAGTCTCTTCTCCTTTCGCCCTATACCTCTCCAGGCTGTTGCTCTTCTTGATCTTTTGAAGGTTCAGGTGAGGGCATTCCTTTTGAACAAGTTTATATACATCCTCCAGCAATCCTTCCAATAGGATTAGCCCTTTTGCCGGATGCTCGAGAAACACGCTCTCCATCCGCCCGGCAGCATCATATGGCTTAATGTTCATTTCATTAAGGGAGTTTCTCTGCCATTTATAAGCTGGATGATGAATGTACATTTCATTTAAAGCAAACAACACACTCATGAGCTTATTTTCAGTTGCCGCCATCAGCTGGCAGAGCATGAGCCAATCTTCTCTTGCAGCCAGCGGACCGCGGTTTTTCCATCGATTCCCCAGTTCAAGATTCTTTAAAATCATGGCATCTTTTAATGCAGCCGGATAATGGGTTACCTGGTTACGCAAATAGTGAAAGGTACGATGCCCTTCTAAAGGCTTTCCATAAAAAAGAGCTGAGGCCAGACATTGTTGATCGGGACTGGTTGAGAAGCTTGCGGTTAAATCATTAAGTGCAGAGCTTACAGCAGAGGTTAAAAAGTGGCTGATTTCCATTTTGGTTTCATCAGCGAAATAGGTTTCAGACCATTCTCCATCTTCATAATCATGGAACTCAATTATTTCTCCCTGTACCATTAAAACAGGCTGCAGGCGGTCCTCTTCATTCGGTTCTCCCTTCCAGCAAACGTATAGCTCGATGTCGGAATACTGGTCCTGCCAGCCGCGAGAGACAGAACCGCCAATCCAAACCGAGTCTGTCTTGGGATTCTTTTTATAAATTGCAGCCAGCCTCTCAGAAAGCTCATGTAAACGGCTGGAATGATCCACTTGTTTTCCGCTCCAGTTCCATCACATATTTGTACCGGTCTCCCCGGTATACGGTCTTCGTATATTCAACGGCCAGATCCCCCTCGGTGTAGCTTGTCCGCTGAATTTTCAAAACCGGTGCTCCCTCGTGAATTTTTAATGCCTCCGCTGCCTTTTTCCCCGCTTCGGACGCTTCAATTTCCTGTCTTCCATATAAGATCGGCATTCCGGACTGCCTTTCAATATAGTCGTAAATCGATCCCTCCGCATGTATTTTGGCCAAATCCGGAAATAGCCTGCATGGGAGGTAGGTCGTTTCGTAAGCGACAGGGTCCCCATCTGCAAGCCGGGTGCGTTTTATTTTATACATGGCTTCCCCCTGTATGAGACCAAGTTCCTTAGCCGCCTGTTTTGACGCCGAGATTTCTTCAAAGCTTTGAACTTTGGTTTCAGGGCTTTTTCCCAGTTCCTTCATTTGTTCGGTAAAGCTCGTAATCCCTGTGAGATCCTGCAGGACTTTGCCAGCTGAAACAAACGTCCCCTTGCCTCTTTTCCTCTCAAGTATACCTTCATTAACGAGATTGGTGATGGCCTGCCGCACGGTCATCCGGCTGATGGAGTATTGTTCGCAAAATTGCCGCTCAGAGGGAATGGCCTCTCCCTTTTTCCACTTTCCTGAATCGATGCTCTCTTTAATGATTTCTTCGACCTGAAAATAAATAGGGACCGGTGAATCTTTTTTTACCATGGTACCAACTCCTATTTCCTATGGATTCTTTACCCAGATTTTATCATTAAAAGATCTAGTCGTCTGTACCGGCAAAGGATCCTTAATCAATTTTCTAGATTTTTGCTACTCGTTGGATTTTCCTCTGTATATATCATCTGAAAGCTTTCCTTGTGTAGCATTATCGCCGGCGTCATTCTACAAATTCTGCAAAACTGTGTATAAGTTATGCACAGCCCTGTTGATATTGTGGAAAAGCATGTTGGTAAGCGGAACGTCCCTTCTCTTCTATCCACAATAATTGACAGGCTCATGCTTTTAGATGTGGATAACGTGAATAACTCTTGAATTATTCTATACTGTGCAAATTCTGTGTGGATAACCATTTTCACCAGTAATCGACACGTTGTTTTTCTGAAAACATAAACTGGCTATATACAGAGATGGAGAGTGAGAGAGTGAAATACCCTATTAATCGTTCCTATATTCGGGCGGGCAACTCAAGGTCCGGCCGAAAATTGGGAGAAGTCCGTTTCATTGTCAGCCACGACACTGGAAACCCAGGGTCCACTGCGGCCCAGAACCGAAACTATTTTCATCAGCAGCAGCCCTCTGCTTCTGCTCATACCTTTATCGATGACAAAACGATTCTGGAAATCATCCCTTTGGAAGAAGTCGCATTTCATATCCGCTATAACATTACGGAAGACAATCGCATTTTCGGTGCTGACGCTAATGATGCTTCGATTGGAGTAGAATTGTGTTTTGGGGGAGCTATTAACTTTCAGCAAGCATATGACCGCTATGTATGGTATCATGCGTACCTCTGTACCCGGTTTGGTTTGAATCCGGATAAACAGATCATCGGCCACTATGCACTCGATCCTTCAAGAAGATCTGATCCTCTAAACGCCCTTCAGCAATATGGCCTGTCATGGCCGAAATTCATAAACAGTGTAAAAAAAGCAATGGCGAGCGAATTTGGTCCTGCTCCTTCCTCCACGCCTGCGTCTGCAGAACTCCCTGTTAAAAAAGGGGACAGCGGAAGCCTTGTGAAAGAAATACAGAAAAAATTAATTGCTGCCGGCTATCGCTTAACATATGGAGCAGACGGCATTTTCGGAAACGAAACAGAGAGTGCCGTGCTTGCCTTTCAAAAAAGCAATAAATTGGCTGCAGATGGAATCGTGGGGGCTCAGACTTATGCTGCGTTAAACAAAATAAGCACCCTGCCACTTCCTGCAGGAGTGTTTAGTGAAGGCTCCAAGGGAGAATCTGTAAAGCAAATTCAGCGCGCCCTCCAAAAGCTTGGAATCAATCCGGGGGGCATAGACGGTATATACGGACCTAATACAACAGCAGCAGTCCGACGTTTTCAAAGCCGCTATCGGGCTCTCGCTAATGACGGTGTATATGGACCCAATACAAGGGCTTACATGCTAAGCGCTTTATAAAACAGAAAACAGGAGTGGACCTGAAAGGAGGGGCCGCTCCTGTTTTTTAAAATACGCATTTATTCAATAAGGTTGTGGGGGTGTCAGGCTGCGATGGTTTGACCGGGCTCGCCATAGCGGCATAGCCTAATACATCCGCAGCCGATAGCTTTCATCGAGCGCTTTTTCTACCCGGTCAGCATCGAGGCCTTCACAATTTGCATGAGCAGCGAGGATTTCATGTGCTTTCGGCAGCCTGACCGAAGCAGGCCATGAGTCTGTCTGCCATAGCTTAGACCGTTTTATCGCCTTTCCGCAATGAATGAAGCATTCTTCTACCTCCAGTACAATTCCGGCAAACGGCAGCTTTCCGTTCACCTGCATTCTTTCCAAAATATCTTGATCTTTCATTACAGAGGCTTTTCCCGTCATTCTCAACGATGCATCCATCCCCGGAATCATGCAGATCAAACCAGCCTTCGGGTTATCCAAAATATTGCGGATCGAATCAAGCCTTTTATTGCCCGGCCGCTCTGGAATCACCAGCTGCTTCTCGTTCAAAACAAGGATAAAGCCTGGATGGTCCCCCCTTGGAGAAACATCGCATTCCCCCTCTGCATTCGACGTACCCAGTAAAATAAAAGGAGTCATCGCCAGAAAATTTATACAGTGAGGATCCAGATGATCAATTGCTTTATTTGAAACAAGCCGGCTTGGTTCCCCCCAGATTTCATTCAGCTCTTCCTGCGTTTCAATGACATCTGCAAACGATCTCAGCACACAATCCCCGTCCTTTATATGATTTATCTTCTGCCAAAGGGTATGTTCGTAAATTAGCCGGCAGTACCAATTTCTCTATTTCCATTTCTTTACTACCTTACCACAATAGCCCTTGTAAAAAAGAAGGCGTCCAGAAAAGGGGCGGGGTGCAAACCTGCCATTTCAGCAGCGGGTAACGGAGCTTTAGCGGAGACCGGACTGGTTTACATTTTGGTGACGGGATCCCGGCTGCTCAGAGTAAATCCTGGTGTTTAGCCCGAAGCCCGAGGCTGATGCTTACTATTTCTCCTCAGACGGCCGATCCGGTTCAATAAGCGTGACATTAGGAATTAACGATGCAATTTGGGTACTGTTTTGAGACCTATTACGCTGCTTCAACGCATTCAAAATCAGGATATTGTCCGTACCCGGTCATTTATTGTCCGTACTCATCAACATAAAGACTTTCCGACAAAATTTGCTAAAATTCGCAGCTGGCACAACGGCACAGCTGCAAAAAAAAGTGCTCAGAGGCTCTGAGCACTTTTTTGCTGTGATTTAAGCAACAGTCTATTTCAACAGCTGCCAAAATAGCGTTTCAGACAGGCCCCCGGTCATCCCCGGTCAGCATTCTGACTGCTTGATCAAATTCCTGTTCCATCTCGCGCGTCGGCTTGGCTGTCAGCAGGCTCGTCAAAATAATGGCGATCGCACAGACGATAAAGCCGGGGATGATTTCATACACTTCTGTAAAGAACGGAAGCTGAATCATTTCCCAGACAATAACGGTGATGGTTCCGCTCAGCATGCCTGCCAGCGCTCCCCACTTCGTCATCCGTTTCCAGTACAGGCTGAGCAGAACGACCGGTCCGAACGCCGCTCCGAATCCCGCCCAGGCATAACCGACGAGATTTAAAATTGTCTCACTGGGATTCAGCGCCAAAATCAGCGCGATCAACGCAATGCCAAGCACGGCAAGACGTCCTACCAAAACCAGCTCCTTGTCCGATGCCCCTTTACGGATGAATGCTTTGTAAAAATCCTCTGTAATGGCACTTGACGTAACAAGCAGCTGTGAAGCAATGGTACTCATAACGGCAGCCAGAATCGCGGCCAGTAAAAATCCGGTAATCAGAGATGGAAACAAGACGTCGGAAAGAACGATAAACACCGTTTCCTCATTTTCAAGCTTCATGCCATTCAGGCTGAAATAAGCGATGCCGACGAGTCCTGTAAACATCGCTCCGACAATCGAGAAAAGCATCCAGCTCATCCCGATCCTTCTGGCACTCTTCATTTCTTTTACAGAAGAAATGGCCATAAACCGGACGATGATGTGAGGCTGTCCAAAGTAGCCAAGTCCCCATGCGAGCAGCGAAACGATGCCGATCAGTGTCGTTCCTTTAAAGGCTTCAAGAAGTGCGGGATCGACAGACTGTATTTCATTGAATGTTTCCGTGAATCCTCCCACATTTGCGATCGTCACAGCCGGGACTAATATTAGAGCGATAAACATAATGGTTCCTTGAACGAAATCCGTCCAGCTAACTGCCAGAAATCCTCCAAAAAGGGTATACAATATGACAACTCCGGCGGTCAGCCAGATCCCCCATCTGTAATCAAGGTTAAACGCAGTTTTAAACAGTTCTCCGCCTGCTACCATCCCGGAGGACGTATAAAAGGTAAAAAAGATCAATATAACAGCTGCGGACGTTACACGCAGTATACGGGATGTATCTTTAAACCGGTTATCAAAGTAATCGGGAATGGTAATTGAATTATTGGCCACTTCCGTATAAGTGCGGAGGCGAGGCGCTACAAACAGCCAGTTAAGCCAGGCTCCGGCCGTTAACCCTAGTACAATCCATCCGGCGCTGATGCCGGAGAGGAACATCGCTCCGGGCAGACCCATCAGGAGCCATCCGCTCATATCCGATGCCCCGGCACTCAGTGCTGTAACAGCAGGTCCGAGATTCCGGCCGCCGAGCATGTAATCATTTAAATTTGCTGTTCTTCGGTAGGCAATATACCCGATCAGCAGCATCCCTGCCATATATATTCCAATAGACAGCAGTACTCCAAAATCCATGTGCTTCCCCCTCGTTTCACAAAAAACGCTTTCATCTTATTTTTATATAGAAATAGAATACCAGTATCTTTAAAGGTTGTTAAGAACTATTTGCACTGGATGGACATGGTATTAATTGGTCTCGTTTTCCTTTAATCGTGGTATACTATTTTCATTGAACAGCATCGGCAGAAAAGGAGCATACCAGGATGAACTTTAATCAAGAAATGGCCAACTATTTCAGAGCCCGCTTCCCCTTTTTGCACATTACGACCTGGGAAGAGGAAAGAGTGATCAGTGAGCTTAGAACGCTTGCCCAATCCGAAGAAATGATTAAGACCCCCCGCACCTTTTTCACATGGAGCGTAACAGAGGGGTTTAAGCGGAATGAGGAAAGCGGACCTGATGCAATGAAAACACCGGTAAAGGCACTCGATTTCATAGAAAAGTATAAAGAGCCCGCCATCTTTGTCCTGAAAGACTTTCATGTTTTCCTAGGGGGAGAAAATCGGACAGCCGATCCGTCCATCATCCGGAAAATAAGAGATTTATCCGTGGTGCTTGAGAAAAGTCCGGCACCCAAAAATGTGGTGTTCCTGTCTCCTTCAGAGCATATCCCCTTTGACCTGCAAAAGGATTTAACCGTCGTGGAATATGGTCTTCCAACCTTTGAAGACATCAAGGAAGTCCTTCGGAAGATGATCGATGTGAACCGGTCAAACTCAAGGATCACGATCACTTTGACCTCCGAGGATGAAGAACGTCTTGCAAAGGCCGCGATGGGGCTTACACTTCAGGAAGCTGAAAATGCTTTTGCACTCGCACTCGTCACCAGAGGCGGACTTGATTTAAACAGTCTGGAGAGCGTTCTGCATGAGAAGCAGCAAATCATCAAAAAGACCGGCGTTCTGGAATACATAAAAAGCGAGCCAAGGATCAGCGATGTCGGCGGGCTTGAAAACATTAAACGCTGGCTGAAAAAAAGGAACCGCTCCTGGCTGGATTCGGCAGCTGAGTATGGGCTGCCTTCCCCTAAGGGGCTGCTTCTGACAGGAGTGCCCGGCTGCGGAAAAAGCCTGATCGCCAAATCCATCAGTTCCATGTGGCACCTTCCGCTTCTGAAGCTCGACATGGGGAAAATCTTCAGCGGCATCGTCGGCAGCAGTGAAGGGAATCTCCGCAAAGCCATCGCAACAGCGGAAGCCATCTCCCCATGCATTCTCTGGATCGACGAAATCGAAAAGGGACTGAGCGGAATCGATTCAAGCGGCGACAGCGGAACAAGCTCCCGGGTATTCGGTACCCTTCTTACATGGATGCAGGAGAAATCGAAGCCGGTGTTTGTGATCGCAACGGCCAATAACATTCAGAGTCTTCCTCCTGAGCTTTTGAGGAAAGGGCGTTTTGATGAAATTTTCTTTGTGGACCTCCCGACTAAGAAGGAACGGATGGATATATTCAACATTCATTTAAGCAAAAGGCTGACAAGTCCAAAAGCACGCGGAGATTTCCAAATCGATGAAGAAACACTCAGCCTCCTTGCGGACAGGACCGAAACCTTCATCGGAGCAGAGATTGAGCAAATTTGTATTGCAGCGCTTTTTGAGGCCTTTTCGGAGGAAAGAAGCCTGACTGTAAATGATCTGAAGAAAGTCATTGCCAACACGGTTCCGCTTTCCAAAACCCAATCCGAGCAAATCAGAAAGATAAGGGAATGGGCGAACCTTAGGGCTGTGGCAGCCACACCTCAAGAAGATAGAGCCGGATACGATAAGCTTCCTAAAATAAATGGAGCCGATTCCGCAGAACCGGATCAGGATATCAGCAGCACCAGGGGCGGACGGTCCCTCGATTTTTAAGAAAAGAGGTGTCTACATGAGTATTGAATTAGCTCTCATCCCCATTGCGATCGCAGCCGTTCAGGGAATTGGCACAGCAATGGAAAAGAAGATGGACTCAAAGTCTTACTCCTTGACCACGATTATGAAGGACGAGGCCATTCTGGTAAAAGCCCTCGACCATTACGGGTGCAGTCCTAAATTTATGGATCACAAAGGCATGGAGTCGGAAATCGGGGACATCAAAATTCTCTTTCAGCAAAATCCCGATGGAATATTTGAAGCGCTGTTTGAACAGGACATCCCACAGGAAACGGCGCTGGAATTCATAAAAAATCTGCAGGAGGAATACACCTCCATCGTACAGCAGGAAACCTATCTTAAGCTCCTTGAACGGGCGCGGGAGCAGGGACTGCTTCTTGAAACCGAACAGGTAACCGAAGACAACTCCATCGTTTTGACGTTTAAAGTCAATTGATAAAGGAGGAGAGAGGATCTTGGATAAAAAGATTATGATTGAAATAGGAGCAGACGGAAAAATCAAAGCTGATACGCTTGGCATTAAAGGAAAAGACTGCCTCCCTTATATCTCAATGCTTGAAAAGCTGCTTGATGCCAAGACTGTTGATTCGGAATATACAAACGAGTATTTTGAAAGCGAAATAAAAGATTCACTCACTCAAAAACAAAGACTTAGAGAGGAGTAAGTTATTTTGTCCAGAACCATTACCTCAAAAGGGAGAGGCTGGGAACTGCTGCATTCCATCTGGATGCTATGGACCTTTTTCCCAATGGGATTTACCAGCTTTATTTCCTTCTTATATATTGCTTTTCGGGTAAAGCAAAAGAAATGGACCATAATGGGTTTCTTATATGCAGTCCCGGTCACCATCACCATCATTGCTATAGATGTTGCGAAAGACCAGCCGATTTCAACGTTTATGATCATTATCTTATTTCCTATATGGATTATGTCCATATTTCACGCTTTTAAAGTCCGGACGGAGTACCTTCTCCGCCTTGAAGCTCGGAAGGCATTGGCTCCTCAGGAGAGAGAAAGACTGCGGAACTCCATTAATAAGGAATATCAGCCTGTTTCTCCAGCATCCCCATCTATTGAAGAAAGGCCGGCTGCAGCAGAACCCGCCGCTTCTATAGATGTAAATACCGCTTCTGAACAAGAGCTGGCCTCCATTCCCGGTATTGGCGTCATTTTGGCTAAAAAAGCGGTTACCGTAAGAAATCAGTCCGGGGCCTTTGATTCGGCTGACCATTTCGGAGAACAGCTCGGATTGAAGCCTCACGTTCTTGAAAGAATCCGGCCGTATATTAAAGTATCATCAGCAAGTACGGACTCTGCCCCATCTCAGGATGGAAGGGTCATCGACTATTAATGCTTTTGAATCTGCACCGCTTCCTGCCTCTTACCGAAGCAGAAGGAC
Source organism: Metabacillus sp. 113a (assembly GCF_050107635.1). Classification (NCBI taxonomy): domain Bacteria; kingdom Bacillati; phylum Bacillota; class Bacilli; order Caryophanales; family Bacillaceae; genus Metabacillus; species Metabacillus sp. 113a. The sequence continues at coordinate 50,014 of NZ_JBNILJ010000013.1, forward strand.
CCGGAAAACGGGCCTGTCTGTGGGTGCAGGGCTGTCCAATCCGCTGTGAGGGCTGCGGTGTGCCCTGGACCTGGTCAAAGGACGGCGGGAAGGAAACATCCGTTGATGAGATGTACGAGGAGATTATGAAAAGTTATCAGGTGAACGGTATTGAAGGAGTCACCTTTCTTGGAGGTGAACCTTTTGAACAGGCAGCTCCGCTCGCTGAACTGGCTAAAAAGCTAAAACGTGCAGGTCTATCCATTATGTGCTTCAGCGGGTATCCGTTCGAAACGCTGAAAGCTGCCAACAGAAAGGACTGGGATGATCTAATCAGCGAAACCGACCTGCTGATTGACGGCCCTTTCGTGAAAAGCAAGCTTGATTTGAGCCGGCCGTGGGTCGGTTCCTCCAACCAGCACTACCGCTTTCTCACAAACCGTTACTCCCATCTGGAATATGAACTTCACACCCTTCCAAACCGGCTTGAAATCCGGCTCGGGCAGGACGGCCGGATCATGGTCAACGGAATGGCCGCGCCTGATACGATTAAGGATTTGTTCCTCGATATAGGAAAGAAGCAGAGCGGAACACCGATTACGTCAAAGAAGCTTAGAGACTGATTCTCTAAGCTCTTTTTGCGCAATTGCTGCAGCAGCCTGGGACCCGATTATGCATGCTGCACTAATCGGGGTCTCAATTCCTTATAGATTTCCCCAATTAACCCTTTCATCTGATGAACACCCAAATCAGCATTCATCATAATCACTGCACCGGTCCCTCTCTGCGGATAAGCGAAGAGCATGGATTGAAACCCGGCTCCCCAGCCTAAAGAGGAGATTTCAAGTTCCCCGTCTGCTGAGTCAAGGAAACATCCCAAGCCTGTAAAGGGTGAACAACCTTGTGAGGCTGTCATTTCCTCAGCCAATGCTTGGGTAATTCCGACCGCACTTTTGCCTTTCCAAGCATTCATGACTTCTCCAATCAGTTTACACAAGTCCAGAGGTGCAGACCATAATCCGGCTGAGGCAGGATACGGGTAGACAGGATATTTGCAGGGCTTTAGCACTTCACCCTTATGATTGTGCCCTGCCGCACGCTCTCCTTTGCCATCCTCAAACAGGTAGAAGCTATTTCTGAGGCCGAGAGGAGCAAAAATCAGCTTGCTCACCGCCTCGGTAAAAGGGGAATCCAAGACATCGCTGATCACCTGTTCCACTACACAGAACCCGGCATCTGAATAACGGAACACACTGCCCGGTTTATTGACTGGAACAGCCGGAGCAGGTAAAAAAACCGTATTTCCCTCTAATATGTCTTTCATTAAAGGATAAGGTCCGGGGAACGTGAATTCCATAAAGCTGTTCTCAGGATCCAATATACCGGATTGATGGCTCAGCAAATGTCTAAGCGTCACGCCAGCGCCGGGAAACATCCACGATTTGAGCTTCCTGTTCACATCCTCATCCAAATCAAGCTGCCCCTCACTGACCAGTTTTAAAGCAAGCAGAGCGGCAGCGAATTTACTGATGGAACAGGCGCTGAAAACCGTAGAAGATGTAATTTTTCCACCAGTGCCATTTTCACGAAGGCCGAATCCGTGCCAAACCGCCCGTCCCTCTTCTATTACGGCAATGCTGACTCCCGCCGCCGTATATTCATTCAAGCGCTGATCCATGTCCATACCGGATAAGTAATGCATTCTTCAATCTCCTTTACTTGGCATCCATCTCGATTTGCCAATCCTTGAGTTTCTGATCCGAAGGCAAAAAAACCGTCAAGATCCCGATAACCGGAAGCAGACTGCAAAGTATCATTACAGCATATAATCCCCAAGCATCTGCGAGCATTCCAAGAAACGCAGAACCAATGGCACCCATCCCAAATGCAAGACCGATAATCAGGCCGGAGACTGTGCCAATTTTTCCGGGGAACAATTCCTGAGCATACACGACCGTTACAGAAAAACTGGACAAAACAATAAGCCCAATAATAAAAAAGAGCGGATAAATCCATATGAGACGGACATGCGGCAGTATCAGCGCAAACGGGGCTGAACCAACCATGGAAAAGAGAATAACATTTCTTTTGCCGAACCGGTCAGCGAGCGGACCCCCGAGGAAGGTCCCGATTACACCGGAAGCTAAAAAAAGAAAAATAAAATACTGGGCTTCTTTTATCGAAATTCCGTAATCCTCAATCAGATAAAACTGAAAATAATTTGAAATCCCGGCAGAATACCACGATCTGGCAAAAACGAGAAAAACGAGCAGTGTAATCGCGAAACCGCTCTGCATTTTCCGCTCCCCTGTTACAGGCTTAGTATGAAATTTTGCTGCTTTGGGAAACCGGACGAGCTGATGGGAATACCATCTGGATACAAACAGCAGCACGAGCACAGCGAGAGCCGCTACAAGCGTAAACCAGATCGACCCGAATTGGCCAAGGGGAATAAAAATCAGAATGGTCATGAGCGGTGCCAGGGACTGGCCAAGGTTCCCCCCAACCTGGTAAATGGATTGAGCCAGTCCCCTTTTTTCTCCTGCCGCCATATAAGCGACCCTTGATCCCTCCGGATGAAAGGCTGCGGAACCAAGTCCGATAAAGATAACGGAAAGCAGGACATATTCAAAGCCCGGCGCAAAAGCAAGTCCCAGCATTCCCGCCATAGACAGCCCCATGCCAAACGGGAGCACATATGGCGCGCTTTTCCTATCAGTCAGCCACCCGACAACCGGCTGCATGATAGACGATGTCATACTTAGTGCAAAACCGATCCAGCCAAGCTGGCTGTATGATAGATTCATACTCTGTTCCAATATGGGAAAGACAGCAGGGACTACTGACTGCATCGAATCATTAAGCAAATGGACGAAACCGATGGCAAACAATATTGGATAGACGGTTGGATTCGGGATGCTCATTCGTTGAGCTGCTTGCATAGACGAGTCTCTCCTTTATGCATGAAAGCGTATTGCTTTATTCTACCACTGATCCACAGGGATATCTTAAATTAGATAATAGTGGAAATGTGGTACAATCTATTTGTCTGAAAATTTACTATTTTAGGAGAGAAGGCTATGAACCAAGTATGGACAGATGTAGATGAATATTTCAGCACTAAGCTTCATCCAGATGATCCAGTCATGGAAGACGTTTTGAAAGCAAACGCTGAAGCGGATCTTCCAGCGATTGATGTTGCACCTAACCAGGGGAAGCTTCTGTTCCTGCTGGCCAAGATGAAAGGGGCAAAAAGCATTTTGGAAATTGGAACACTCGGCGGCTACAGCAGTATCTGGCTGGCAAGGGCTTTACCAGAGGACGGGCATTTGACGACATTGGAATATGAACCGAAGCATGCTGAAGTGGCAGAAAAAAACATCCAAAAAGCTGGGCTGGCGGATAAAATCAGCGTGCTTGTCGGCCCTGCGCTTGATACGCTGCCGACCCTCAGCAAAAAATTCGATTTCATCTTCATCGATGCAGATAAACCGAATAACCCAAACTACTTAAAACGGGCATTGGACCTCGCAGAGCCGGGAGCTGTTATTATTGGGGATAACGTTGTGCGTGAAGGGGAAGTCATGGAGGAAAGCAGTGGCGATCCAAGCATTATTGGCGTGCGCGAATTTATACAGCTGCTGGCGGATGACCCCCGCATCGACTCAACCGGTATTCAGACTGTCGGATCGAAAGGGTACGACGGCTTTGCTATCGGAGTTGTGAAGGGCTGATGAAATGAAACTCCGCAGGTTTCAGCTGCGGAGTTTCATTCGTTCAACCAAAGAGCTTCCCGCGAAGATTCTCCACCTGACTGCCAAGGTCAGCCATTTGTTTCTCTATTTCTTCAGCTGCACCTTGAACTGCTGCAATTGCGTTTGAGAGTTCCGCTGCCGCATGACCCCAGTCTTGGAATGCTTTAAGACTGTCCTGCAAATTTTCAATTTTACTTTGAATTTGCGTTTGATAATCATCATACGTTTCACCGAAGATTTTGCTCATTTCTTCATAGGCGGCCTCGCGTGATTCATCAAATTCATCAGCGAGGGCCCCCTTCCAGTCATTCTCAAGCGCAGGCTTTTCGATGTTTTTGATTTCCTGTTCGCCCACTCCCTGTTCTGTTTCTACGCTTTTTTTTGCTCCTTTGAGTCTTTCAATCTTCTCCTCCAGCTCCGTAATCGAACTGCTGATAAATCCTTGAGCATTTCCTAAGAGGCCTGCAATATCCATCTCGATCACCTCAAAATCATCATTTTTCTCCATAATCCGATCAATGTCTATCAAAATTTTATCATTTTTTACCATATACCCCAATTGGAAAAAAGTCCTCATCTTGCTTATGAAAAATGAAAAATTGATCAATTTTACCTACAAAAAGAGATTTTGTCTGCTTGTATTTATGTACATCAGATTAAAAAGAGCCTAGCCTTTATAGTCACACAGCTCAATAATCTGACCGTGCGTATGGGCGGGATTCATATAGATCAATCTCCTGCCGAACGGATTTGTGCGGTAGGTTTCCGATAGAAATGTTATGCCGCGGGCTTCAAAATCTGCTATTGCATCGTCCAGGTCCTCCACCTTATAGGCAAGGTGATGAACCCCCTTCCCTTTCTGCCGGATAAACCGTTCGATCGGAGAGGTTTTGCTTGTCGGTTCGAGAAGCTCAATTACCTGGCCATCAAGATGAATGACAGCAATATGTGTTTCAACTCCCGGTTTTTCACTTGTATATCTCTCTATGAGCGTCCCTCCGAGAATTTCGGTATAAAAAAGGATTGCCTCATCGATTCTTCTCACGGCGATGCCGGTGTGGTCGAGTTTCATTATTTTTTTCCTCCTAGTAAAAAGCTTGTCCGCTCAATGACGAGACTGCCATGCAAAACCTCTCCCACCCTGGAGGCGTATGAATGTGTCCGCTCTTGATTTCGCAATAGGTGTCATATTCAATCCGGATAGTCCAATGCGTTCCGTCCAGTGCGAAGGGAAGCATATACTCTTCCGCCCAATTCATGAAATCGCTCGCATAAAGCTCTTCCCTGAACCAGGCAGCTTCTTCTTGCTTTAACCTTCTAAACTCGGCAGCAGGAGAGGAATTCGGATTTTCTCTTGATGAGCTTTCTGCCATCAGGCCTTTCAAGTCGATGAAGGCAGAATGGAATGGGCCAGGATAACCGCCTGCATCCGCGTATATTCTCTGAATGGTATCATAGGGTTTTTGTCCGGTGTATTTTTTCCATCTGTGCCCGCAATCCCTGCATTGGTAATCAGCATTCCCAAGTGAAGTTTCACTCATTTGAATCAAGCTTTCTTCTGATCTGGCCAGCTGATCATCCTCCCGAATGCCCGGGATGATATCATACGTTTTCAGGCTGGAACAACGCGGACAAGTTGGTGAGATTGTTTTAAAATTCATGATTGCCGATCTCCTCTCTTTACTAACAGTTTACTATGAAGGAGGTCAAAACGGCATAAAAACGCCCCTCCAAAAGGAAGGGCGCCGTCCATTAAAAGTTCCCGCTATTTACATACAGCAGGAATGCAGAGAGAATGAGCAGTACAGCAGGTGTCGTAAATTTTGCAGCAGCATCCTTTACCTTTAAGTGCGTAACCACCGCGCCAATCATGCAGAGGGTGGCAAGAAGCGAACCCCACGCTGTCAGCTGATCGTTCCAGAAACCGGCAAGCAGCAGCACCCCTGCTGCCAATTCCACGATTCCGGTCACCACTCTGAACCATTGCGGATACCCGTAGCGTGCAAACTCCTCGGTCATCTGCTTAGAGCCGAACTTCATCAGTCCAAAAAATAGAAACGCCAACCCCAGTAAAAGTTGAATAATAAAGACAACTGTACCCATCTTGACTTCCTCCTCTTCATGTAGTCGTGCTCTCATTTGCCAGGAAGATTGAGTTACAGTATTATATATTCTTTTTTTCTCTATTTAGTCTAAGTAACCATTCAAAAAATTAAATTTAGATTTCAAATCAAATTTTATGTAAATGTTTGGAATTTACCATGGAAAAGTTCATATATTTCGGTATTATTATCCTATATTTTATCAGGAGGAAAGCATGATGACCGTATATGGAATCATTGTTCTGCTTCATGTTATTGCCGCAGTCTGCGGATTGGGAGCGACTTTTGCACTGCCGATCCTCATGAGCCGTCCTAAAACAGCTGGCCAAACTCGGAAGCATTACCAGCGCTCTTATCTTTCCTGGTCCAAATGGTTATTTATCAGGACCGGGCAGGATGGAGATAAAAAAAATATGGTCATATAGGGACTCTTTAGCGGGTCTCTATTTTATTTTCCAGCCCGGTTGGGTAAAGGTGTAGAAAACAGGCGGTTCAGAAAGGAAGGAATGGCAGTGTTCCCTAGTATTCACCGGCACAAAACCTGGACGAGCTTTCTTTTTTTCGGTGTTATTTATCTCGTTTCAATCATTGTTTTTGCGGCCATTTATGCTCTGCTTGATTTAAATGGGATGGGTTACCTTAAAGAGCACTATGTGGATGACAGCAAGATTACTTATTACGGGTTCATTCTGAAATGCCTGTATTTCAGTACAATCACAAATTTTGCAATCGGTTTTGGGGATATTACTCCATTTGGAACAGCCCGCCTGTTTGCAAGTATTCAGGCCTTCATCGGATACCTCCTTCCGGTGGCTATCGTGATTAACCTTTTTCCGAAAGAAGCGAAGGAGGAACTGGAGAAAAAAGAGCAGGAAAAAGAAAAAGAGAAAGATCTTGAGCACTGATTCTTACTTTCCTGGCATGATTAATTGGAACTGGTGATACATAAAAGTATTGAAAGAAGACAGGAGTGAAAAGGTTGGAAAAAATCCTGGTTATCGGAAGTGCATCTATTGATCTTGTCGTTACCTCACCGAGAAGGCCGCAAAACGGAGAAACCGTGCTTGGAGAATCGTTCATTATGGTACCCGGAGGCAAGGGAGCGAACCAGGCGGTTGCAGCTGCAAGGCTTGGGGCTGATGTCTTTATGGCCGGCTGCGTGGGAGATGATTCTTATGGGGAAGCCATTTTGAACAACTTGAAGGAAAATGGCGTAAAGACGGATTACGTGAAAACGCTCCCTGAAACAGCGAGCGGAACCGCCCACATTATTTTAGCTGAAGGAGATAACAGCATTGTGGTCGTGCAGGGAGCGAATAAGCTCGTTACTCCCTCTATTGCAGATGAAGCACTGCCTGTTTTAAAAGAAGCCAAAATGGTCCTTATTCAGCAGGAAATTCCGGAAGAAACCGTTGAACATGTAAGCATGCTCTGCCAGAAGCACGGGGTGCCGCTGCTTTTAAATCCTGCACCGGCACGGACGGCAGCGGGCAAGGTCCTGGACCGTGCAGCGTATATTACGCCGAATGAAACGGAAGCGACGCTCTTGTTTAAAGGTATGCCCCTGGAGCGGGCTCTTGAAGCGAACCCGAATAAGCTTATCATTACCGAAGGGAAAAACGGAGTCCGGTATCATGATGGCAAGGAAATTCGATCAATCCCGTCCTTTCCTGTGGAAGCCCTGGATACGACAGGAGCTGGAGATACCTTTAACGCAGCCTTTGCTGTTGCTTGCTCAGAGGGAAAAAACTTGGCCGAAAGCATTCGGTTCGCCAACCGAGCAGCCTCTATTTCCGTAACAAAAATTGGTGCCCAGGGCGGGATGCCTTACCGTAAAGAGGTTGATCAAACGCTTTTGGAAGCACCCGAGTAAGGAACTGGGCCGATCTCCTGCAGGCGAGGTTCCGCCTGTATTGAAATGATAAAGAAAAACTCCTGTCTCTTAAAACCGTTTATATTTTTGCCCAATTCTAGTTCTTGTCCTTGTTTATTTGCCTCACAGCAGGACCCACCCATTCAAACTGTGAGAATCCTTTACAAATTTTAGGTCAGCAGGAGCGGGAAAAAAATAACGTGCGGGAAACCGCACGTTATTTATCGTTATTTCCCATTAGCAGCTTCGCTTTTAGGCTGCTCTTTTGACAAAAACCAGCCCGCTACGGCAATGACCAGGAGGACAGACCAGAAAATGACTTTCCAGGTCAGGCTTTTCCCGAATCCTTCAGAAATAATGGCAAGTTCCGGGTGAGAAAGGGCATAAACGGCAAGCTTTACCCCAACCCAGGCTACAATGGCGAAGGCTGCCGTTTCAAGGCCCGGTCTCCGTTCGAGCAATACAACGAAGTAGCTGGCGGCAAATCGCATAATGACAAGCCCGATGATTCCCCCTGTAAGAATCACAGCAAAGTGTCCGCCGTCCAATCCGCCGATTTCCGGAAGATTTGTTTCAGGTAAAGTAACTGCGAGGGCAACCGCTGCAAGGATGGCATCAACAGCAAACGCAATATCGGCTACCTCTACCTTAAGGACGGTCATCCAGAACCCGGAGCCTTCGTTCTTCGGCTTTTCGGCTTTCACCTTTGGCTTCAATACGTGCTTCTTCAAAATATGGTAAATGGCGATCCCGAACAGATAAAGGGCTCCAATTGCCTGAACCTGCCAGATATCCACCAGATATGAGATGATAAACAGTGAGCCGAATCGGAATACAAATGCTCCTGCAAGCCCGTAAAATAAAGCTTTTTTCCTTTTCTCTTCAGGCAGGTGCTTAACCATGGTGGCAATAACCAGGGCATTATCCGCAGCAAGAATTCCTTCCAGCCCAATTAATATTAACAGGACCCACCCATATTCCAGCAATATTCCAGCGTCCATTGTGCTTCCTCCTTTACGAATCCTATTGTTTAGTTTCTTTCTTTTTTAGCAATCCATTCTACAAATGTCATCTATGTGGAAGCGGAGCACGCAGCTGTTCTGCCGGGCTCTGCTATAATTGCAGGAAAAGGCTTCTCGGCGGATGATAAACTTCAAGCGTTAAAATCGTGACGGCATATAGTTTTATGGTCACAAATAAAAGGATTTTCTTTTGCAGGTTACCTTCCAATTATATTTGGGCTTCTCCTTTAGTTTATTAAATTGGGTTGTGCAGCGCAGTCTGCATAATATCAGATTGCAGGAAGCCTCCTTTTTTATACAATGGCTTTGTTAAAGCATGGTGTTGATTTTTCACACCTGTTGATTGGACGGAAGGCGTGAGACTCCGAGCTAAGAGCAGCAGTACAGGTGAGACCCTGCGGAAAGGGAACGCCTGCAGCGGAAATCAACAGCCAAGTTTAACAGAGCTTATACAAAAAAACCTTCACCTGATCCGGTGAAGGGTTGAATTCCATACTTTTTCCTTCACCAAAAATGGCAAAGGTCTCGCAAACAACATACAGTTGCCAACTGAGCCGGTGATGAATCATCACGTATTGTCGACGCAGCTGTAAGCTACTCCCCTTTGGAGTATATAAGCTCTTAATGAGCACAGCCTTAACTCTTCGGCTATAAGAAAATAATACCGGATAGCCAGGCATGCCGTCAATAAATAATACTTTTGAAAATGCTTGTCCAAAATGGAGGCTGTCAAAATAGAGAGGGGGCTGTCGTTTTTTTTTATATGCATTATCGGAACTTTTTGTTCGGTGAAGTGTCCGGATTTTCCCCGTCCGGCAGCTGCATGTCTGCAGTTAGCTGGCTGATTTGCCTTTCTAATTGATGAATCATATCTATGCCTGCTGTAATTTGCTTTCCATATTCCGATACCCGGGATTGCAAGTGCTGGATTTTCTTTTTTTGGGCCATTGATGTTTGGATGAGCTTCCGATTTGGCATGTGAGAAGCAATGCGCTCCTTCGAGTAGAAAGAACGAATGTCTATCATCAGCTGGTATATTTTTTTCTGCAGCTCTGATTGAACAGCCTGCATGGATGATTTCTCCTTTAATAGCCGTCTTTTTTCAGCCTCCAGCAGCTTATTTTTTTGCTGCAAGTCACTAATGGAGTCCTGCATTTCTCTATGGTGACGATCCATCTCGCCCAATTCCTGATGAAGCGAGCTGACGATCGTTTCCAGCTGCGGGACAGAATAAGCTGTTTTTCGAACCATCTCATATTTTTCCTTCAGCTCTTCATTCCCTGATTGAAGATTTTCTAAAACGGAGTTGAGTTCTATAATTTGATGGTTGAGAGAGTGAATGGTTTGAGTGCTTTTCTCTTCGCCTTCCATCTTCTCGCTCAGCTGCTGCTTCAATTCAATGCATTCTTTATTTTTAACATCATAATCGTTTTGAAGAGTCATGATGTGGTCCCTTAAGCTGTCAATCTCTGTTTGCTTTGATTCGATATCATGTTTCACGTTCTTCATTTCCTGATTTTTTTCACTTAATAGGTGGATGGTTTCTAAGTAATATTGTTCCTGGACTGAAAAGGCCTCTGCTTTTCCAGCGTATTCATTAAGCTCAGCCTTCATTTCATTCAGCTCATTTTCCTTCTGCTGAAGGTTTTTCATCAGATCTGCATTTTCCAGCTTCAGCGTCTTTACCTTGTGATTATGACCATTCTTCTGATATTCGTCCACTACTGCCATGTACTTATTTAATTCAGCCTTAAGACGAATGTTTTTCTGCTGTAGAGTCAGCAATTCCTGGAGCTCCTCCTTCACCGCATACCTTCTGTCCATAGAGCGCCTCCTCCTTTTCACATAGGCTCATACACAATCTATATATATGTGCAGGAAAAGAGTGGTGTTCCGCTGCAGAAGAAAATAAAAATACCCGTGATGAACACAGGTATTAAAATGAAAACGAAATGCTGTTATTAGAACTGAATACATGTTTTCCTTCATTAAAATAAACAAATCCCCCGATTGCTATCGCGTTTCTTTCCTCTGCATAGTCAATGGTGATTTTATAGGCAGGAAAAACAGCCGTCTCACCAGGGTTTATTTGCAGCGCCTGGATGGATGTAATCCAGTATTCACCCTTTGATTTAACCCTCTCTCTCCAATCCTCATACACATATCTCCACCCTTTTTCCCCGCTGCTGCCGATTGTCGCCATACCTGAAACCATTCTTGGAGGAATAATCTGCCCTTGGAGCGAAACGCCTTGTCCAGCAGGGACTTTAATGCAAATGACAGGGCTATGGAGGATTTCATTACCGGTATTCTTCATATATAAATTTCCATTGATTAAAAACCCTTCTCCTTCTGAATCCTTTTGAGGTGGAAGCACCGTATAATCAAAAAAGATTTCGGCCTTCGCTTCTCTCTTTACAGCCTGAATGGTCTTTTGGCTGTCAGCTTCTTTTATTTCAGCGGATGAAGCTTCCCCTGCTTCCTCCGTTTCCCGGGATGGAACCGATTCGGAGCTGCTCCATAACCGTTTCAGCATAGCCTTTTGTTTGTCAGCCGGAAGATACGCGAACGGCTTCTCTTGATGGTACCGGTGTAGATAACGCATGATGGCCCTTGCCAGAATCAGTTTGACCTGTTCATAAACGGAGGAAGTTTCCGTTAGCTGAGGGAGACGGCATTTGATTCGGATCAGGCGTCCTGAGGCAGTTGGAACAGCTGGTACTTCTTTAAACTGAAAAGCCATTTTGTTTTCATTCAGTTCACTCAGCAACATGTTCCGAAGCCGCTCATCGACCAATGGCTGATGCTCAATCAGGATGGAAGGGTGATGCCCATGCATGCCTTCCGTTACATCCAGCAGGATGGAAAGACCCGGCACAGAATTTGCAGCTTTTCCTTGATCTGTTAAGGAAGACAAACCGCCTGCAGCTAACAAGCGGAGAATTTCCTGAACAAAGTCTTGGCTTGCCTTCCCTTTATTCTCAGAAAAGATGCGGACGCGTTCCTGATGCAGGCTTGAGTACAAATCCATTCGTTGCTCTGACATATTATAGCTTGAATAGAGACCTTGCTTTTCGCAGAACAGCCGAAAGCCCACCAATGAATCATATGGAATCTTCATATGAAATTCGCGGTCAAAAAAAACGGAAATTTTCATAGAACAGTCCCCTCTTTGCTTACTTATAGGCTACTTCCTATCTATATGGTCTTATCACCAATTTATGCAAGGTTATCCAAAACAGGCATTTGTTTCAGAACCATTTTAAAAATCTATCCATAGTATGGAGAGAAAACACAACTTATTTAGAAAGGAAGATCCTTTTGTTAAAACCTATTAGGGGGTCTCAATTGACTCCTAACAACGTGCAAGAAGAATGTATCCGCGTACCAAAGGTTTATGACTGGGTATTTGACGCAATCTCCACTGATACAGGCATTGTCTTGTCAGAGGATTGTGAAGCAGCTGTTGCTGCAGCAGTAGCAGCTGGCAGAACTCCCCTTGATGTAACATGTGAGGTTCCGGATGTAGGCGGTTTCTTCCCGCTTGATCAGCCACAGGATCCTAACGCATTGTGTACGGTTTCTTCAAGAATCGAAAGAAGAGTCATCAATGGGCAGGAGCTTGCCATTGTAAAAGTTATTTTTACAATCAGACCATTGATCAACATTTTTGACAGCGAAGGAACACTTCTTTGCTCATTCCGCCCAACAATCAGCGAATCTCGCCGCCTTGTTGTTTGTGCACCAGAGCCGTTCACAAGCGACAACGTATTTTGCCGCATCATTGCTCTAAGCTGCGACACGAATTTTATCGAAACGGGTGTGCCTGATCTTGGCCTTCAAGTTATGCTTGATATTTGCTTCGAAATTCAAGTTGAAGCAGATGTAAAACTGGAAGTATTGGCTAAGTTCTGCTTCCCGCGTCCGAATGACATCGTAATCCCGCCAAGTGCCGTCTGCCCTGAGTTTGAATTCCCTGCTCAATGCGACTTCTTCCCGCGCGACAACTGTGACTGCCAGGCGTTTGTTGACACAGATCCGCTTTCACCTCCGGGAGTTGCCATTGATTTCTCTGCCATCCTTTTCCCTACTGATTTGGATGCAGGAAGCTTTACAACTGAATTGAACGCAGAAATTTGTGACAACTGTAACTTGACTGGAAGCACAATTGAATGGATCGTAGAAGACCTTCTAGTTCCTACAGGAACTGTGGATCAAAGCTTCACATTTACGGCTACTGAAATCGGTATGCCTACTTGCACAACCATTCCAGGAGTAGCAACAACGATGGTGGTTACCGGTTCAGGTACTGTAGCATTTGCAGACCCTGGTGTAGCGGACCGTCCAGTGTTGTTTACAATGACATTGGTTGAAAATGCTGCGCTTCTTGATTCTTATGCTTTCGTACTGACTGACTTGGCTGCAGCACCTTTAATCACATTCGCTGGTGCGGGTGTAGCATTTGTTCCAGACGAAGACCTAGTTGTTCAGGACTGCTTGACATTCCCTAATATCATCGGCTAATACCGCATCATGAAGAGAATATCTTGAAAAAGAAGGGGAAACCCTTCTTTTTTCTGACTATAACCCAATTTTTCCTTCATTTATCGGATTAAAAATAAACGTACAGGGAGATTGATAGTGTGAAAGGAGTTATTCTTGCCGGCGGTACAGGATCCAGGCTACGTCCATTAACCAAGATTATCAATAAACACCTATTGCCCGTAGGCAGCGATCCTATGATCTATTGGCCGATTTCTAAACTAAGGGATGCAGGAATCTGCGATATTATGATTGTCACGAATCAGCATCATCTAAGTTCCTTTATCGAGCTTTTAGGATTGGGTGAAGCAATGTCTGTGAACCTTGTATATCAAATTCAAAAGACAGAAGGCGGAGGAATTGCTGACGCTCTTTTAGGTGCAAAGGAATTTATTGGTGAAGATAAATTTGTGGTGCTGCTTGGTGATAATATTTTCGAAGATTCATTGGCCCCTTATGTTCATGCCTTCCATTCACAAAAGACCGGTGCCAGAGTCCTTTTAAAACAAGTGGAGGATCCGGGCCGCTATGGTGTTCCAGAGCTGGATCATGCAGCAAACAGAATTCGTAAAATTCGGGAAAAACCCGTTCACCCTGCATCTTCTTTTTGTGTTACCGGCATATATATGTACGATCAGGAAGTTTTCCGCTTTATCAAAAAAATACAGCCTTCTGAACGAAATGAATTAGAAATTACGGATGTGAACAACCTCTACATTCAAAGCAATGAGCTTCAATTTGACATCCTTAGCGGGTGGTGGATTGACGCAGGAACCCATGAATCACTGTTTAAAGCAACTCAGTATGTATACGAAGGTTTTTCAAAGGAGAGTTCCTTTTGACTAAACATCTATTAGTAACTGGAGGAGCAGGCTTTATCGGGTCCAACTTCATCTCCTATCTTTTAAAAAACACGAATTACCGCATTACAAATATTGATTCATTAACCTATGCAGGGATGAATGGAAAAACCGAACTTTTTTCAAAAACGAACCGCTATCGTTTTATCAAATGCGATATTGGGGACAGCCGGGAACTAATCCCTGTTTTGGACCATGAATATGATGCCATTATCAACTTTGCAGCTGAATCCCATGTAGACAGAAGCATTGTCGATGCGGCACCATTTATCCGCACAAATATTAATGGCACATTTAATCTACTGCAAGCTGTTTTAAAAGGAAAAGCCAGGAAAATGATTCAAGTCTCAACCGATGAAGTATACGGGTCGCTTGAACCATCCGATCCTCCCTTCACGGAAAAGACCCCTCTCGCTCCTAACAATCCTTACTCTGCAAGTAAAGCGAGTGCTGATTTATTGGTAAGATCCTTTTTCCAAACGCATCAGCTTCCGCTAATTATCACGCGCTGCAGCAATAATTATGGACCCAGGCAGCATACGGAAAAATTAATTCCTAAAGTCATTTTTAATGCATTGCGCAATAAAGAAATTCCTTTATATGGCGACGGATTGAATGTACGGGATTGGATTTATGTGGAAGATCATTGCCGCGCGGTGCTTGCAGCACTTGAAAAAGGAGCTCCAGGTGAAATCTATAATTTTGGAGGATCTGAAGAAAAGACAAATATGGATGTGATCCTGAACATCCTTCACCACTTAGGGAAAGACACAGCATTGATCCGCAAAGTGACAGACCGTAAAGGGCATGATCGAAGGTATGCGATGAACTCGTCTAAAGCCATGAAGGAGCTGGGCTGGAAACAAAATCTCTCTTTTGATGATGGGTTAAAAAGAACGATTGACTGGTATGTTCAAAACGATTTTGAAGGACGGTGAAACCTTGAAGATAGTGATTACCGGTGCCGGCGGACAATTAGGAAAAGAATTGGCAAGAAAACTAAATCCCAATCATACGGTATACAGCCTTGCAAAAAACGAGCTGGACATTACGAATCAGACAGAAGTGAATCGCACGATTTCTAGAATCCAACCGGAAATCATCATTCATGCTGCAGCCTATACAGCGGTCGACCTATGTGAAACAGAGGTGAAAAAAGCATTGGAAGTAAACGGCATCGGAGCAGGGAATGTTGCCTTGGCTGCTGAAAATGCCAATTCAAAAATGTTCTATATCAGCTCTGATTATGTCTTTAATGGAACGAAGCATACGCCCTATGAGGAGACGGATACACCCGACCCAGTTTCAGTTTACGGAATAAGCAAACGGCTGGGTGAGCAGCTGGTTCTCCGATATGCGGGAGGAACGATTGTCCGCACCTCCTGGCTGTATGGACATGATGGAAAAAACTTTGTCAAAACGATGCTCTTCCTTGCAGGGAAGAATAAAGAAATCAAAGTGATTGATGACCAAATTGGATCACCAACCTACACAGGTGACCTGTCTGACACGATCATCCAACTTTTCTCAAAAAAACAAGGCATTTACCATGTGAGCAATTCCGGGTCATGCACCTGGTATGAATTTGCCCGAACAATTTTCGAAGAAGCGGGTTTCAACCCTAATCTCGTATTGCCAACGACTACAGAAGAGTATGGTTCCAAAGCTCCCAGACCACATTATTCCGTTCTGGCTCATACAGCGATGAATCGGGCGGGAGCGGGACCGATCCGCCCATGGAGAAAGGCATTAAAGGAATTTATCAGAAAGGAGCTTACCCAATGATTGAAGGTGTAAAAGTGAAAAAGTTAAAAAAGCACTGTGACGATCGGGGTTTCTTTGCAGAACTCATCCGTGATGATGAACCGGATTTACTGTCAAAGTTTGGGCAGGCATCCTGGTCCATGAGCTATCCAGGTGTCATTAAAGCCTTTCACTATCATGAAAAACAGGATGACCTTTGGTTCTTTCCTTCGGGAAACGCCCAGGTTGTTTTATACGATATGAGAGAACATGCTTCTACAAAAGGAGAAACAGATGTGTATTACATGGGAGAAGAAAATCCCATGATGCTTTTGATTCCGAAAGGGGTAGCACACGGTTACCGGGTGCTTGGGGAGAAGCCTGTTTCCATCATCTATTTCACAACGGAATCATACAAGGCTGAATCTCCGGATGAAAAGAGAATTCCCTGGAACGACCCCGGCATAGCGTTTAACTGGGAAACAGAAAACCGATAAGGAATGTTCAGAGGTGGCGTATGAAAAATGGAGTAAATCTAATCGGGTATACCAGAGCAGAATCCGGTTTAGGGGAAGCCTGCCGTTCAGCAGCTAAAGCTTTGCAGGCGGCAGGAGTCCCTTTTCAGCTGATCAACTTTCCCTTCCATTCCTCTAGGGAAGGGGACCTTAGCTGGCAGCATAAAGAAGGACAAAATCCAATTTACAGAACGAATATTTTTTTTCTTAATGCCGATCAAATGTATATTCAAATCCGGAAAAAGAAAATTAAAACCGGCTGGCTCAGTAACCGGTATAACATCGGATACTGGCATTGGGAATTGCCTGAATTCCCGGACCACTGGGTAAAATGCTTTGAATTAGTTGATGAGATATGGGTCCCCTCAAGCTTCACCCACCACTCTGTGTCAAGCAAAACCGGTAAACCTGTACGAATTATTCCTCATGCCGTTTCCTTTGATATCCCCGCAGACCATGACCGCAGCATTTTTCAATTGCCCGAAAGCCGTTTTCTTTTTTTAACCATGTTCGATCTTTTTAGTACTGCAGCAAGAAAAAATCCATACTCCGTGATTAAAGCATTTAAACAAGCCTTTACAAAGGAAAATCAAGATGCGGGTTTAGTCATCAAAGTTAACAACGCATCTTTTCACCCCGTAGAAATGGAAAAAGTAAAACAAACAATCGCAGGCTGGCCCAACATTTTCCTTATAGAAAAAGATCTCTGCCGCCAGGAAGTATATGGGCTTATGAATGCAGCTGATTGTTACATCTCGCTTCATCGTTCCGAAGGTTTTGGATTACCCCTGGCTGAGTCGATGTTCCTCGGGAAACCAGTCATCGCTACGAATTGGTCCGGGAATCTGGAGTTTATGGATCCTGGCAACTCGTTATTAGTTGGCTACACCTTAAAGAAAGTAGAAGAAAACTTCGGTCCCTATACCACTGACCAAATGTGGGCTGAACCTGATACGGAGCAAGCCGCTGAACGGATGAGAAAAGTAGTGGAGAATAACAATTTTGCGATACAGATTGGTAGACTTGGAAAAAAAACTGCAGAAAGCAAATTATCTCCCCAAACCATAGGAAATATCTATAAGAACCGACTTAAGGAACTTAAATTATACTAGGAATACCCCTTCAAAATAAACGAAAACCATGAAAAATAGATTATTGCAACAAGCGAACCAGTATATAAGCACATATCATAAAACAGCTACTTGTTTGACTACTAAAAGAATTCTGAGGTGCTGTATACATGAAGGTCGTAATAATGGCAGGAGGAAAAGGGACACGATTTTGGCCATGGAGCACAAAGAAAAGACCTAAACAATTCTTACCTTTAGTATCGGAAGAAACGATGCTGCAGCAAACTTACAGCAGATTTCAAAAATGGCTTGCGCCTGAAAAGATTTTTATTGTTACATCAGAAGAGTTTGTTCCGCTCGTAAAAGAACAAATCCGTTTCATGCATGACGAACAAATAATCATAGAACCTGAACAAAGGGACACCGGTCCATGCATGGCTTTAACCGCACTAAAATTTTTAGAAGAAGAAGATGATGAAGTGTTTGCAGCAGTGCCTTCAGACCACTTCATTCCTGAAGATGCCCAGCTTTTTGAAATATTTGAATTAGGCGAAGAAATAGCTGAAGCAGATCACTCGATTGTAACAATAGGGATTACACCGACACGGCCGGAAACAGGCTATGGCTACATTCAAGCAAAAAGTGAAGGCCCTAAAAACAATGTTCTACCTGTGGAAGCTTTTATCGAAAAACCAGATAAAAAAAAGGCGCAATCACTAATTTCCAAGGAGAACGTATATTGGAATGGCGGAGTGTTTATATGGAAACCTTCAACGATTGCTTTTTATATGGAAAAGCTTCAGCCGGAGCTTTGGAAAATGGCAACAGAATCCCAAAAAATCACAAGGGACCAGTATTCCCTTTTCCCAAAAATTTCAGTGGACTATGCCATTTTGGAAAAAGCAGAAACGATCTACACGATTCCGGTCAATATGCTTTGGGATGATATTGGCAGCTGGGGCGCATGGGATCGGCTCCACAAAAAAAGCGGCGATGATAATCTGCTAATTGGCAATATTTCTATATCAGAATCAAAAAATTGCATTATTAAATCTGAAGATCGTAAAACAGTCGTTATAGGAGTAGAGGATTTGATCATAGCCTCTACTCCTCACGGGCTATTAATCTGCCACAAATCTTACGAAAAAGACCTTAAAGGGATCCTTCAGGAAATTTCAAATCGGGAAGCGTAAGGAGCCTAAAGAAATAATTGGAGATGGTCATGTGAAAAGAGCATTGATTACCGGGATCACCGGTCAAGATGGATCTTACCTCGCTGAATTACTGTTAAAAAAAGGGTATAAAGTCTTCGGACTAAAAAGAAGAACGGCTACCCCTAACTTTCAGAACATTAGCCATTTGATTGACGATATAGAATTAATTCCAGGTGATTTACTGGATTTGGCCTCACTGATCCATGCGGTAGACATCTCAAACCCTGATGAAGTATATCACCTGGCTGCCCAATCCTTTGTAGGGGACTCATGGACACAGCCCCTTTATACCGGCCAGGTCACAGCATTAGGGGTAACCAATATGCTTGAGGCTGTAAGGACAGTAAAACCGGACGCCCGTTTTTATCAAGCTTCAAGCAGTGAAATGTTTGGGAGGGTTTTAGAAACTCCCCAAACAGAAAAAACTCCATTTTACCCGCGAAGTCCCTATGGTGTCTCCAAACTATACGGGCACTGGATTACTGTCAACTATCGGGAAAGCTATGGGATGTATACATGCTCAGGAATTTTGTTTAACCATGAGTCTCCAAGAAGAGGACTGGAATTTGTCACGAGGAAAATTACAGACGCCGCAGCTAATATTAAACTCGGCAGGCAAAAGGAGCTGCGCCTGGGAAACCTGGAGGCAAAGCGCGACTGGGGTTATGCAGGGGATTATGTAAAGGCGATGTGGCTCATGCTTCAGCAGGAAAAACCGGAGGATTTTGTCATTGCTACAGGAGAAACCCATACTGTAAAAGAATTCGTAGAGATCGCGTTTGAACATGCAGGTCTAAACTGGAAAGATTACGTGATTCAGGACGAAAAATTCATGCGCCCTGCTGAGGTCGATCTATTACTAGGCAGCCCTGAAAAAGCTAAAAAACAATTGCAGTGGAGCCCTGAAGTTTCTTTTAACGAATTGGTGAAAATGATGGTGGATCATGATATTGAAAAGGTTCAATCAAAAATATGAGAGCGTTAATTACAGGAATTAACGGCTTTGTCGGCCCTTATTTACAGCATCAGCTGAAAGCTGAAGGTGCTGAAGTTTATGGAACCACTAGAAGGCAAAGTTCCTGTAAGGAGATCTATCAATTAAATTTGAAGAATCAAGATCACATCCTTCGTTTATTAAATAAGATAAAGCCAACTCATATTTTTCATTTAGCAGGTCTGAGCAATGTGAAAGAGTCATGGTCAAACATCTCAGAAACATTGGAGACCAATACGATTGGCACGATTAACGTACTTGAAGCCGTAAAGAAGTATAAAAATCATGTAAGAGTCCTCACCATCGGTTCTTCTGAAGAATACGGGAAGATTTCTGATGGAATCTATAAAACCTGTGAAAAAACTCCTTTAAATCCACTAAGTCCTTACGGGACCAGTAAAGCAGCGGTAAGTATGATCACACAGAACTACCATAAAGGGTACGGCGTAGACGTTATCCATATCAGGCCGTTTAATCATATCGGAGCAGGGCAAAAAAAAGGATTTGTAACTGCGGATTTTGCTTATCAAGTTGCTATGATCGCCAAAGAACAAACGGATTCAAATAAGATCACGGTTGGAAACCTGGCATCCTTCCGGGATTTTACGGATGTCAGGGATATAGTCAGAGCATACCACCTGCTTGCTTTAAAGGGATTTTCAGGAGAAATTTATAATGTTTGTTCTGGAATGGCTGTAAAGATTGAAGAACTTCTTAATACGTTCATCTCATTTTCTTCTAAGGAAATAACCATTAACGTAGATCCTGAAAAACTAAGACCTTCCGAAGTACCTCATCTTGTGGGAGACTGTACAAAGCTTACTGAATTAACTGGCTGGGAACCGGCTATCCCTATAGTCAACTCCCTTCAAGATATCTACCAAGACTGGATCGATCAATTGTAATGGCTGCAGTGGCTGTGTTCGCAATAAAAAGGAGGATTTGTTTTGGAAATTATTAAGATTTTAAGAGAAGTCTTCCTTCAGGAAGATCAGCAGTTTATTTCAGCTCTTTATATGGAAATGCTAAACCGGCCGCCTTCAAAAGAGGAAGCCAATGATTATTTGAACCAATTTTCATCCGGCGCTTCAAAATTGGACGTATTAGCTGCCATAATAAGCAGTAAAGAAGCGCGTATATTATATGATAAACCCCTCACATCCTCGGGCAAAGATCAGCGAAAAACGGCTGCAAATAAAATGCGCAAGATATTCAAATACGAGCAAACCAGGTTAATTAAAGAATTATACAGGGAACTGCTCTGTAGAGAAGCTGATCAAAACGGCCTGCAAAATCACCTGTATTTTTTGAATAAAATGAAAAGAAATGGCACGGTGTTTAAACTCTTTATGAACATTCTCATGTCAGAAGAAGCTTTAAACAATCTGCTTCTATCTTCCCCTGATAAGGATGAAGCACCAAAAGCAGTATTTGGAGATTTTAAATCCTTTCCTATTAAGAAGCACGATCAGAAAAACCCCCTTAGTCATTATGTCTTGAACAAAAAAACTTCCATCATCATCCTTACGTGGAACGGAATTGAGCATACAAAAAAGTGCTTGGAATCCCTCCGGAAAACAATCAGGCATCAGTTAGTCGAGGTAGTTGTATTTGACAATGGAAGCACGGACGGCACAGTGGAATATTTGCAGTCACTTAATTGGATTAAAGCTGTCTATAATAACAAAAATATAGGTTTTACCGCCGGCAACAATGAAGCGCTGAAATATTGTGATCCTAACAATGATATCGTGCTTTTAAACAACGATATGATTTTAGAACAGGAAGACTGGATGGATTTGCTCCAGGAAACTGCCTACAGTGATCCAAGGATCGGGGTAACAGGAGCGAGGCTATGCGGAGCTGATGGAGATTTAGAAGGGAAATTGCTTCATGCAGGATCCTATATTTATCCGGATGACCTCGCCGGGCAGCAAATTGGCGGAGTGGAAACGGATGTTAACCAATATTCCGCCATAAGAGATGTTCAGGGAATCGTATTTGCGTGCGCCTATATAAAACGGGATACTATCGACCAAATAGGCTTTTTGGATACTGACTATTTTGCCTACTTCGAAGATACTGACTATTGTTTAAGAGCAATTTCAAACGGCTTGAGAGTCGTGCTTGATGGAAGGGTAACGTTAAAACACATTCATAATGGAGCAACAAAGACAAATAAGGTGAGTTTCTGGAATATTTATAAGCCTTCCCAGAAAATATTCGAACGCAAATGGAAAAATTACCTTCAATCTCAATATCAGCAGTCCGTAAATTGGCATTCCACCGTCAATCTTCCTTTTTTTGGATATGCTAACTCCTCCAGAAATATCATGCTTGCTCTTGACGAACAAAATGTAGAAGTCCGCTACCGTTTCGTGTACGGTAAAGGGACGCCCATCCTTCTTGAAGAATCCTCTAAAATTGACGATCATCGGCTAAATCTATTCAGCCGGAGAGCACGCGATCCACATGCTCCGGATGTTATTTACGGCCAGGGAGATGTTTTCTTCAGAAATAAAGGACGCTATAATGTCGGATACACCATGCTTGAGGTTGATGGCCTTCCTGCAGAATGGGTCAGACAGTCCAACATGATGAATGAAATATGGGTCCCTTCGCAATTCAACGCAGAAACGTTCCGTGAAAGCGGTGTTAACGTCCCTATCCATGTTGTTCCGTTGGGAATCGATCCTAATTATTTTAATCCTGGCATACAGGGCACTCGTTTCTCAGATAAATTCACCTTTCTATCCGTTTTTGAATGGGGAGAACGGAAAGCCCCGGAAGACCTATTCCGTACATTTTTAACAGAATTTGCTGCTAATGATGATGTACTGCTGGTATGTAAGATTACCAATAATGATCCGTCTGTAAACGTTGAACATGAAATTCAAAAACTCGGGTTTAAAGACTTTGGATCCAAGGTTTTGATTTTGCTCAATCAGAAATTACCTACCCACTTAATGGGCAGCTTGTATCGTTCTGCTGATTGTTTTGTGCTATCGACTAAGGGAGAAGGCTGGGGAATGCCGATATTAGAAGCCATGGCATGCGGGATCCCCACGGTTGCAACCGATTGGAGCGCACAGCAGGAATTTTTAAACATTCATACCGGTTATCCTGTAAACGTCAAAAAGCTGGTTCCCGCAATCGCCAGGTGTCCCTATTATAAAGGGTTCAAATGGGCCGAACCAGACCTTGAGCATCTTGCCTTTCAATTGCGTCATGTTTATGAGAACCGGGAAACAGCGAAAGAGAAAAGCCATCATGCTGCCAATAAGATAATAGAAAGCTGGACTTGGAAAAACACCGCTTTAAAAATTAAACAACGATTAGATGAAATTGGTTCGTGAAAGGAATCCGGCTATTCCAGAACGGGGCATAATTGATATTTTTAAAAGAGGCGATATTCATGAACTTACCAAGAATATTTGTAAACTCAGTCCCGAAAAGCGGGACCCACCTTTTGCTGCAGATTATGCTTGGGATCCCCGGGACTCGGAAGGTTAAGGGGATTTTAGGTGAGAATGCAAATTATGTAAAGGAAATGGTGCCGGGAGAAGTCACCTATGGCCACCTCTATTATGTAAAAAACACAATTGATCTTCTGAATAATGAGAACATTCGAAGGTTTTTCATCTACAGAGATCCAAGAGATGTAACGGTCTCCATGGTGTATTACGCATTATATATGAGTGAAACGACGTTTTTGCATAATTATTTAAAAAACACTCCCGGCACTGTCAGTGACCATATAATGACTGTTATTAACGGCATTAAAAATCTTGATGTCCAAACGGCCGAAACCCTTTTGCATGGCCATACCGAGTATCCGAATATTAATGAATTTTACAATCAGTTTATGGATTGGTCTCAGGATCCTAACACATTTTCTGTCCGATATGAAGAGCTTATTGATCAACGGAACCGGCACCATATCCTTCATAATATGGCTGGTTTTCTTGAGGAAGATTTGAAAGGTTTAGACCTGGAAAAAGAAAAAATTGCAGAAATGATGAATCACAACATTAATCCGAAAATGTCTCCCACCTTTAGAGAAGGGAAGACTGGAGGATGGAAAAACCATTTTACAGAAGAGCATAAACGGCGTTTCAAAGAAGTGGCAGGGGATTTGTTAATCAGGCTGGGGTACGAAACGGATGATCATTGGTAGTCCTCCTGCTCATGCCGAACCTCAATAATAACTGGATGGAAGATGACTGTCAGCCATCCAGTCTATTTATGTTCTATGACTTGTGGTTTTAAGACTCTTGCTTTCCTATTATTAACCAAAGTCTATTTTTTAAGAGGCTGTCTTTACCATCTTCGAAGTAATAGTTATCAACCCTTCCCTTCTTCCCTCCGCACACATATAGTATACAAATCACAAATTTTCTTAATGGCTGGCCTGAATCCATACTCTCTCATCCTGATTGGAAAGAGAACTAGATTCAAGCTGCACCCTTATAAAAAAAGCTTTGAATTAAGATATTGTGGTTTAAACAAATTTGCTTCAAAGGAAGGAATGACTGCCCTTATGTTTATTTACTCCACCGGTCAAGTCAACACATCCATTCTAAACCTTGCCCTTATCCGGTTTGATCTTATGAACCGGGCAACAACCCCCCAGACTGTCAGAGTTCTTGTTTGGAACACTGCAGCTTCACCTAAAGTCAATGTGTACGATGAAACCCTCACCGTTCCGGCATTGAATGGATCTGAGCGTCTGTTTACCAGTGTAATCTTCCCTGCGGAATTTGAAGCAATCGTGCAAACGAATGACCCTAACGTTGTTCCCAGGATTACCGGACTAAATGCTTTGAGCACGAGTCTGTTAATCGAATACAAGTATGGGGACTTGTTTAGAACAATTGGTAACGGTGACGTTATAGCTTAGGCCCTATTCTGTCACATTCCAATCAGATAGCTCGGGGTAAACCCCGAGCTGTTTCTATGAATGAAAAATTTTGTCATTTTCAATTGCTTATTTGAATGAACAATATAAATCCTCATGAGTTCCGCCAGACATCAGCTGCATCAGGGTTGAGTAGTCAGCTGCTTTTACAAGGGTATTGTCGCGCTTTAACACGTAAATGCTGGGATATCCGGCTGTCTTAATCATATTGTATAATTCCTCCGGTTCAGCACCTCCAAGATCGGAAATAGCGATTGGATTAAATTCGACAATTAAATCAGGCTTCCATTTTTTTATAGTGTTTGATGCGCCCTGGATCGCTTTTATTTCAGATCCTTCGATATCGATTTTAATAAAATCAACCTTTTGCACATTGGTGTTTTGCACCCAATCATCCAGTTTGATGCAAGGGATTATTTCGTTAGGTGTTGCATCTATTTTCGTTTCATCAAAAACAAAGGACCATCCACCGCCGCCTGCGCCAATTTCACAGAAATTTATGTTTGTATTCCTGTCATACACCCCTACATTTATAGGGGAAATGTTCTTAATATGATTATCCTCTATCGTTTGCACCAGGAAAGGAAAATTCGTCTTGGAAGGTTCAAAGGAATAAACTTGCCCCTCTTTAGCCAAATAGCTCAGTGCGAGGGAAATCAGACCGATGTTGGCGCCAATATCCAGGCAGACACTTTCATGACGTATGATTTTTTTTAAAAGCCTCATTACATGAGGTTCATACGTTCCTTTCGTTTTTACAGGCTTAAATACACTGCTATCGAGTTCATTTCCGTTTATTATAAACGTTTTGTTATCATAAGGAAGATGTAACGCTGCCTTTGCCAACTTATTCAACTCCTATTTATTCATGCTCTCATTATATGAATCATACGTTGAAACGGCACAGTATATAACTGTTTAGTTACATAATAGACGCTTGGCTGAGCACCGGGATGCCCGCTGCATAAAGGGATCTAATCATAGGGGACATAGTGCTTTTCCTTTAAGAATGGCTTTTCCAGTTCTGCCGCTTCCTTAATCAAGCTTAAATCATTTATTTTCCACTTTTGAAAAAATTTCGCTTCACTTTGTTTGATGATTTTTTTATGCCGTTCACGGTGATCTTTGAAACTGCTGCTCCCATAGTGGTGGATGAATACATCGTTTGCCACCATTAGCCTTTTATCCAGGATGAGGGCTCTTAAACATAAATCGGTGTCCTCATAATACCCAGGATAAAATCTCTCATCAAAGCCTCCGATTTCATTTAATAATGTTTGATCAAAGGCCATACAAAGACCGCTTAGATAGTCCGCTTCATAGCTGTCTTCATGATGGCGTTCTGACCACTCGGCAGCAAACACATGCATTTCTTCCATTGTTTTGTAAGGTACGGGAGCTACTATTTGATGAGGTACCGTATAATTTGACCTCGGTCCGGCGATGCCGGTCGAAGCTTTCTGATATAAGCATGCTAAAAGTCTCTTAAGCCAGTCTTTCGTTACAACCGTATCATTATTTAACAGAACGATGGATTCCCCTGATGCCATGGAAAGGCCCTGATTACACCCCACTGGAAATCCTCTGTTTCTTTTATTTGCGATCACTTTGGTTTTTGGAAGAGAACGTAGGTACTCCACCGTTCCATCTGTAGAGCCATTATCAACAGCGATTAATTCAATCTGTTCTTTTGTATGGGCGAATATACTGGCTATGCATTCCTTTGTGTAAGGCAAGCCGTCTTTGGTCAGGAGAATAATAGATGTCAGAGAACCCAATTTACACCCCTTTCTTAATAATCAATAGTAAACTTCCTAAAATACCAGTCATCATCAAATTTTCTCTTCCTCAAATATCTTTCTCTCGTCATGCTAACACCGTCCCTCAGCACCTGCTGTTCAATATCCTCCGCGTTTCCTTTTACGATCATTTTTTTGCATTTTTGAATCCGATCCGGGCTGAAATGCAAATACGCCATCCTCAATAAATTGTAATAGTACTCATCCATGCTTACGTGGTAAGGCTGCTGCTTCCGGAATAGATGCAATACCTTCACATCAGGTAGAACACTGCCGCGGTAACCAAAAAGCCAGAGCTTTATGGAGAATTCAACGTCCTCATGGCCCCACGTTTTAAATCCGGTTTCAAAGCCTCCGAGCTTTTCAAACACCTCACGCTCGATGGCAAAGCATCCGCCAGGCAGAACAGCAGTATCAAACATTTCATGGTGATATTGATTCCAATGCGTCCTCAGATTTGAATTATTTTTTGGGTTAGACCATAATGTCTGGCCATACCCTATAAATTCCGGATTCCCGATCGCTCCGATTGCAGGAGTCACTGCGTTCGTTTCCCCTTCAATTAATGGCCGGATTATGCGGTCCAGCCACCAATCCTCGAATTCCAAGTGGGCATCGCAGAATACGAGGTAGTCCCCCCGAGCATGTTCTGCACCTAAATTCCGTGCATTCGCTGCCCCGATGCCGTCAGTGAGAAGAAGCTTAATCCGGTTTTTATGACGAAACGTTTGCAGAAAATCACAGCAATCATCCACTGAAGCGTCATCCACAACAATGGCTTCAAATAATTGATCGGTTTTGGCGGAAAACAAAGAGTCTAACGTCGTTTTCACATGAATTCCTTCATTCTTTACCGGAAAAATAATTGAAATAAATGGATGGTTCTCCAAAAATCCACCTCCGCTCCATTAATACACCGGGAATATTCTTGTTTCAAGCTCATCCATAGGAAGCTTGCCTGCGATATAGCTGCATAGCAGTGAGTGATTATAATGAATCGCAAAAAGTGTTCGGTGAATAGGGGCTGCTGTTCCCTGCAGGTGAATGTAAGGCTCGAGCACATAAGCATCCATGCTCTCAGCCCCGCTGTCAGACAGGCGAATCGCTTTATCCACTCCTTTTAGAATGACGTATTTGCTGCTGATTGGAGGATAGAATGCAATCAGCACGGATTCATCAACCGAAGACTGCCGGTTTTTCAGTTTGCCTCCCTTTGCCTGCTGGATGGACGATTTTAAGCGATCGATGGAGATGACCGTTTTGGAGAGCTTCTCTTTGCTTACCAAATATTCCAGTTTGGGCACCACCCACTCCATTGTGTAGAACTCCTCTTCACTGACAGGCACCTTAAGCTGGATCCGCTCCTCCTCGGATAGGATATAGGGAGCTTGTGAAGCAGCTTTTAGCCGGTCCTTGTAATACGCAAATGTCTCGTTCAATTCCGCAGGAGGTTCATTGACAACACTGAACCCGTTCTTTTTAACAAGCTGCTTCATCGCATCCGCCGTTAAAAATTTCTCAAGCTTAAATATACTTTCCAATGCTTTCACCCCGTTGTTATTCACATTCTGTTCTTGTTAAGCTTTTGCCTTTGTTTCACCATGCACAGAAACAAACATATACTGCTATAAGCGGTTTGCCTTTTAAGGAGAATCGACCATGACGAGGGAAAACAGTTTTTAAAGCCATAGAGTAAAATCTCCCCGCTTTACTCCTTAATCCAGTTAACATTAAACATAAACGAAACTCCTTCCATCATCATATACAGGATTAGAAAAAAAGTTGACACACCTGCAGCCGGGAAAATCACGATTCTATAACTGAGGCTCATGGGTATAGTCGAGCGGTAAGATTTTAAAAAAGCCCTGACCGGGCGCAGCACAATTGGAGAATAGCTAAACAGGAAAAAGCAATTCATTTTTCTATAGGAAGAACAACAGGCTTATGGTGCATTCAAAATCAGGCACTATCTTTCAAAGTTTAAGGAAAAATTGGGCAGAGACAGCGGTGAAAGAACCTATGCATGACCGGCAGGAGTTGAATACCATAAAGAGAGGGAGCTGGATTCAAATGGTTTGGAATTTCTGGAACAATGAAGAATCGCACTATCTTGCAAAAACAGAAGAATTAACGAGCACCATTCAGGACTTAAAGGAAAATTTAAGTCACTATGAACAGCTGTTAGAAAAAATGAACGGCCATTTTGAGCGCTATGAACAAAATGAATTGAAGTTCTCCGAGGAAATCAAGGAGCTCAAATTCCAGCTTCAAAGCTCAATGGCTAACGAGAGTGTATACAGCAGCAGGCTAGAGGAACTTAAGAATGAACTCAGTATTTCGGAAGAGCAAAAAACAGCATACAAGGAAAAATTCGAAGCAATGGAACGATCCATCCAGAATATGAAGCAAACTACAGCAGAATACGAAGATCAATTGGAGAAATTGAGAGCGAAAGAAGCGGAACAGTCCAGCCAGCTAAAAGAAACGATCCGCTCCTACCAGGACAAGGAAAAGCAATATGCTGAAAAATTTCAGAAAGCACTGGGACAGTCTCAAGGAAGAAGCGAAGCGCAAAGAAAAGCTGCTGCACAATCTCAGTCACGATACCAGCAACAGGCAGGCAGTCCTATCAATCCGAGAAATCAGAACCAGATTGTTCCAAGAGAAAGAATGCCCGAAAGAAGAGCAGCCAGCCATAGTGAATTGCTGAAGAAATTTTACCCTCAAGCACAGTCTCAAACCAGTATTTTTAATCCATTTAAATATTCAAAATAACCGTTTATTGGAGTGGTAGGAAATGATGTCACCTGAACAGTTTTATCATTCATTTACTCAAGCAAAAAGATTTCCGGCAGGAACGAAAGCAAAATCAGAGTCCAAACTCTTGAAAGATAAAAATCAGGAGCTTTCCCCTAAAGTCGCAAGTGAAAAAAGAGTATACCAATCCGGGGGTCAGCCAAGACGCCGCAGAAGCTGCTGCGGACGCTAAGCGGAAGCCGTTGCGTGAATCCGTCTATATAAAAAAATCAGTTTTAGCTAATATGATCAACCATTGCCAGCAGGAGCTGCCCTATGAAGCATGCGGATTGCTTTCAGGCAGGCTTGGCAAAAATGAAACACAGTGGATCATGAATAACACGGAAAGAAGCCGCACCTCATTTGCAATGGACCTTGGTGAGATGACCCGGACCTTAAATTTAATAAAACAAAAATCGGAAGGGATGACCGGCATTTACCATTCACATCCGACCGCCCCCCCGGTCCCTTCACGGAATGACATAATCCATGCCTATTATCCGGATGCAGCCTATTTTATTATCTCACTCGCTTCCGGGAAGCCAAGGGTTAAGTGTTACCGGATCCGCAATGAGAAAGTCAGGGCTTTAACCATTATTGAAATGTAAGTATTCTGCCATTTTCTAAAAAAGTTGTGTTCATTTGAACGTTGTGTGTTTTCACCCAAAGATTGCTGACAATCTTTGGGTTTTGTTCTGTTTTCAAGGAAAAAAAGGAAGGAGAACCGTCTCCCTCCTCCCTTTTTCCAGCCGTTATTTTTTCTGTTTCCTTTTTAAAAATCTGTTTTTCAGCTGATGAATAGTTTTCAAATCTGCGTGCAGCTGCTCCAAGGTCTTCCATGTTTGAAGAAGGGGCAGTTTAGGATCCTTTCCTGAATCCTTTTCCCAAACCTCACATCCATGGAATGGATTGGCTGTTCCTAAATACAGCTTTCCATTCTTGGAAGAGAACAGGTTTCGCACTCCATAATTTTCGGGATTGCCGAATCCATTCAATGAAACAGGAAGCCAAATGCAGCCATTTCCGGACTTCCATAGGTCAAATCCGGATAGTAAACCCGGGATTTGCAGTTTATAATCCTTTTCCATCTCTTTATTATGCTTTTGACCGTTTCACGTTTCTTTAAGAAGCCTCAATAGGGCTTTACTATAAGGTAGCCGATCTGCAGCAAGTCCAATCCCTTCGTTCAGTTTTTCAACTAAACCGTGCTGAGTGTTCAAAAGGCTGAGTAACAAGGGGTGAAGAGCTGAAAGCTTTAAATGCGGAAGGGACTCGAGAGCTGTTTTCACTTCTTCATCAAAGGTAAGCAAAGCATCCGCCTCACCGTCCCAGATTGCCTCGCATAAAGATTGCAGGGCAGGAGGAATGACCGAGGTCCAATCAAAAGAGCCGGCATAAATGGATCCCTTATAGCTTCTGATCTGCCAGCAGTATACGTTAAACGGGTTACCGAAGCCGGACGGAATCATTGCCAGATTCCTTTGGCCTGTAGACGGCTTTGTCCTCTTCATCGGCAGCCCCCCAACCACGACTTTCCACGTATCATTCCTGCTGATTTTGATCATATCAAAGCCCTTCGTAATAACTGGAACGCCCGAAAGCAGAGGCAAGAAAGGAATCATGCCCGTCCCTAGATAAATGGCCCCCTCGAACTGATCCATGACGAACGGAATGCTGTTAATCGCATCGCCCGCTCCTTTATCTACAACAAGCTTCCAGCCCGAGCATGGCTCTGCCCCATCTGTTCTCCATACATCCAACCCGTCCTCTTTAGCCAGTCCAATGTAAAGGCGGTTATTAAAGCTGATCATGCTAGTAATTTCACCTGTTATGGCTGGCGGCAGGGAGACGGCCTCAAAGGAGGTTTGAGACTCATTCAAGATGAAAAGCTTCGGGACATTGCCGGCGGATGTGAGCGGTACGGTCGCCACGTATAGCCTGCCGAGATGCTCAACCATCGAGCGGGATGAACCTCCCTCAAGTTCGGCGAACACACTCCATCCGCTGCTTACTGTTCTTCTGTATATGACAGCCTTGCTCCCGTCACTGGAGGTAGCGGCTGCATAAAGAGCTCTTTTTGAACGGCTGTTCTCGGGAAATTGAATCATATACCGGAAACCGTAGGATTTTGACGGGGTTTTGAAATCCAGCTCCCAGTCTGTACCCCCATCCTTTTTAAGTCTCCAAATCTCAGCACGGTAGTCGTCGTTCGGCAAGAAGGCTTTTGGAACCGGCAGCCCCAGTCCATCAAATGCAAGGTTCGGAATATTCCTGCCCGTACCCGTATACAAGTAGTCCCCAAGCTCCTCCATTGCCCACGCATAATCATTCTGTCTCGCATTCCCCTTGTCGGATGAAAATCCATTTAAGGGAGTGATTTTTTTAAAGCCATGAGTAATCACCAGAACTCTCCCTTCTCTTTGCATAGTCTATTATTTTCCACTGCATAAACCTTATGGCAGAAGACAATAGCTTTTCCTGATAGTTTATGGAACGGGGCTGCTGTTCGGCAGGGCAGACTGAGGAGAAAATTGGCGGAAATTGAGCGGACTATTAATCTATTAGACTAGCCGGGCAAAACCTGAAGCCTTCCAGTAAACGCCTGTTAAACCCGGCTCAAGCCAGCAGGAAAAACCTCTCTTGTGACCGGGTTTGCTGTTTCTGTCCCGTCCCCCCTTTCTGTTACAATGAGGAAAACAGGACGAGTGGAGGATGCTGCTATGCAAAAGCTTATTATCGGGCAAAATTTGAATGATTCTTATGTGAAGCAAATTCAGGAGGTGATCCCGGATTGGAAAATCATAGCCGGAAGAGACGCCTCTGTGTGGGAACGGGATATACAGGGCGCTGAAGTCATCGCAGGCTGGCGGAAGGAAATGGCTGATTATCTTAAGGATGCCAGCAGCCTCCGGTGGATTCAATCGTGGAGCGCAGGTGTAAACAGCATGCCGCTTGAAGAGCTGAAGAGGAAATCGATTGCTTTGACAAGCGCGAATGGCGTGCATGCCTATCCGATTTCAGAAACGATCTTCGCCTTAATGCTTGGCCTATCCAGGAACATTCATGCCTACGTCCGCAACCAGCAGGAAAAAAGGTGGCACCATGCCGGCCTTAAATTGGAAATCCACAACAAAACGATTGGCATACTTGGAATCGGAGCCATCGGCAAAGAAACAGCAAAGATCGCCAAAGCCTTTAACATGAAGGTTCTCGGCATGCGGTACTCCGGCAGGCCAGAGGAGTTTGTGGACGAAATGTACACACCGGATAAGCTGCACAGCTTGCTGCCGGAGTGCGATTATGTTGTCGTCACACTGCCCCTAACGAAGGATACAAAACAGCTTTTTGGAAAAAAACAGTTCCGCATGATGAAAAATTCAGCCTTTTTCATCAATATTGGCCGGGGGGACATTGTGGAGGAAAAAGAGTTAATTTCCGCACTACATGAAAAGGAAATCGCGGGGGCCGGTTTGGATGTATTCGAACAGGAACCTCTTGAGGAAAACAGCCCTCTTTGGGAGATGGAAAATGTCATCATCACCCCTCACACTGCAGGCTCCACAGAATATTACGATGAACGGGTCATCGGAGACATATTTCTGCCGAACCTGAAAAAGTACATAGCAGGAAAGGAGCCAGATCTAAACCGGGTGGATTTTGAAAAGGGATACTAGGCCCTGAATCTGCATTCGGCAAGGGAGGAGGGCATATACATTGGGTGTAAAGGAGGCGAAGGCTTTTGGCTGACAAAGAGAAGCAGCGTCCGTTAATGTACATCATCGATCCGCTGATTAATGAGCGGGATCTGCCCCAATCACTGCCGGCTCACCCGAGAAAGAAAAAGCTGGAGAAGAAACAGTTCGCACAAAAACTTGCAGAAGAAATGAAAAAGCTTCAAAGCGGAATGGTCATCCTTTTAGGCGCGCCAGACCCAGAACCCGGTCCCCTTCAATCTGACGCCTCAGCTGAACCCGGCCCTGCAGAAGCGTCAGGTTTAGGAGCCGGCGTTCATAAGCAGCCAGAACAGCGTCTTCCTAACCGGGAGACATCCGGCGATCTGGAGACAGACCCGTTTAACCCGCTGGCGGAGATCCATGGGCTGGATTGTTATTTTCAGCTGACAGAAGCAGAATCCCTCCCAGATCATGAGGAGTTTCTATTAAACTATGATCCTGAAGCAGCAGCCGGAGTCTCATGGCTGTCTGAACCTGCTTCTCCCACAGAGACCGCAGTCTCCAGCGCTGCCGGCCAGGACGCTGAACCCGTGGCCGAAGGAGCACCATTACAAAGCCTGCCTGAAAAGCTGTCTGCTGAAACGATAAACCCAGTTCATCAGACAAATTTACGACCTGCAACAGATACTGAAATAAGGGAATCAGCTGCAGATGACGACGAGCCGGAAAGTCTTGGGGATTACCCGAATAACATGTACCGGGGACCGGTAAAAATCCATTTTCGTACGAAACGAAAAACCCCTTCAAAACCGTTTAAACATTTAAGCATTCCCGAAAAAGCAGCATTCCTTTTAAGCCTCCCCAAACCATTCAACGGCATCATCACTGAAATCAAAACGAGCAAACGATCCTGTGTCGGAATCGTCTGCTCGTTTTCAGAAATAAACGAATCCCTTACCATTTTAAATACAAACGACCTCCATTTCTACACGATGGCGATACAGGAAATACAAAGCTTTAAAATCATCAGTCTTTGACTTCTACAAGCTTTGAATCCAAATACTGCACGCCTCCGAACACGGTGCTGTTCATTTCAACGCAGAACCCGGTTTTTATCAGGTTATACACATCGAAAAGATCTTCCGGAACCGCCTGGCCATAATGAGGCTTTAATAGTGTAAGGGTGACCATGAATGAATCGCTGATGGTTTCAATGCGGAAAAAAGGAGTGGTAAAATGGCCCTTTTCATCACGCCGGCCAATACCTCCTGATGATTGAAAAACACTTCCGTTATTTAGAAAAAAAACAACCGGAATGGTATCTCGAATAGGTGCCGGGAAAAAGAGACTCTCAATCTTTCCTGCCTCTTCGACCGCATCCTGTAGGGTCTTGATCTGTTCCAGCCTTCTAATAAGGGGGTTTACATGCACACGCAATGTCCTTCCCTCCCTGCATGTTCTGTTCCTAATTTATGTTCCATTCATGGAATTATGAAGTGTCCCTGGAATGCTGGTCAAGAAAACCTCCGCTATCCTGTTTTAAGCTCCCAATCCAGGATGGTTCTCTACTATTAAATAAAAGAAAGAAAGACAGCCGTCAGAGCTGTCTTTCCTATAGCCTAATATCGATTTATTCTTAACCTAGTGCTGGAGCCTGAGGGCAGGTGCTTGCATTAACAGCAGGCAAGCAGGAAACTCCGCAGAAGCATCTCAGGTCAACAGTTATGCAGATTCCTGTTCTTTGATAAAGCGGTGTAACAGTTTCCAGGCAGTCATTCAAGTCGCTTACTCTCGGACCATATCTCGGTGTATCTCCCAATCCGGTAACACATAGCAATTCAAGCTCTGCACAGCATGTTTCTGTATCTACAGCAGATACTCTAAAGAAGCTGGAAGTAGCCGCTTCCAGTTGTCCATTGTTTCCGTTTGCAGCTCTTTTAAAGCCTTGCGCGATGAAAACCGTTCCGCAAAATCCTCCGAAATAAACATCTCCGTCTCCAACTGTTCTCGGGTTAGCTGAATTGCAAATCAACTGAACGGGTACTGTATTGTAATTAGGAGCAGAACCTCCCATTAATTCGCGAACAGATTCAGAGCAGCTTCCGAGACAATCCTGGGTGTTATCTTGTTGAGCATCTGCAATTTCTGCTAAAATATCGCACACACAACTGCCTGTATTTAAGTGACTTCCACAACCCATTTATCATTTCCTCCTATTATCTTTCAATTGACTCTCGTCCGTACATCTTATGTTGATAGAATGGAAGGGTGTGGGAGGGTACCCCTGCTTACAAAAAATGGACAGGGGCATTAAAATCATATTTTGCAGCGGAAATTTTCATAGAGGATGCTAGAATCGTGCCTCATCCCTGAATATAAGGATCGTTGACTTTGATCGGGAGGCTGATGAATAACGGGGGGTTCTGGTCTATATAACAAGTGATACGGCGGGGTCTGTCCCTCACTCTGATAAAGAGCTAAATCTCCGGCACCACCTCTCAAAACCGCTGTGCCGCAGCGGTTTATGAACAATGGTCTCTGTCCCCTGCTGCATTAAAGCAGAAGGGGCCTGGCACCGTGCCTGGCCCCACTTTCGCTGCCGTACTAAAGCTCCGGCACCTGATCCTTCAACCCATGGCACACACCGCCTGACAGAGTGCTGTCTCTGTCCCCCGCCGCTTTACAGGAGGAAAGCTCCGGCACCCGCTTATCAACGTGATCATCCGGGATACCTGGTTAACATGAACCGGATCGCAGCTCCTTCTTTCTGCACCGGACGGGAAGCCACCTGCACTTCACACCTTTTAGTAGAGGACTTAACCCGCCAGCCCCAGAACCTCACCCATGCAGCCCACCCTTCAGCCACGCCCTCTCCCT
This sequence comes from Metabacillus sp. 113a, assembly GCF_050107635.1. Lineage (NCBI taxonomy): Bacteria > Bacillati > Bacillota > Bacilli > Caryophanales > Bacillaceae > Metabacillus > Metabacillus sp. 113a. The sequence continues at coordinate 85,747 of NZ_JBNILJ010000013.1, forward strand.
GTAACCGCCAATCGGGATCTGAATCAGACAGGTTTCCCCGGTTTCCTCCAGCTTGTAAAGCCTGTCACAGCGGGATACATCATATCCAAGCAGCGGATGTCCGCCAAGTCCGAGGGCTGACGCTGCCAGGAGCAGACGCTGGACAAGCATGCCCGCTTCCATCTGCTGGACCCGGTATCCCCTCCAGCTGAGCTGATCCATCAGATGTCCCCGGTCCCCCGCCACATGCAATACGATTGGAGTTGTGTACAAATTGACATTATGAAGCGTCAGTCCATCCTGAAGATACAAGCGGTGATCTCCAGGCCGGATACATTTCAGCGTGCCTTCTTCATACAGGTAGGCTCCGTCTTCAATACCTTCTACATGATAAAAGCATGCATACACAGACAGCCGGCTCCGATTGATTTCCGCCCCATCCAGATCATTCCGGCAGACAGATGCGGACACGGCTTCCCGAAGAAGATCCCCTGCCGTTTCTGCATGGATATCACCTATCATAAAATCCATATCCGGTGAAAACCGGCTCCGGCAGGACGAAGCGAGGTCATATAAGAACCTGCTCCCGCCAAGGTTTGTCTCCTGTCCGTCACGGACCGGCTTTTTCCATGAACCAATTTTCCGGAATTCCTTCGCTGACTCCATAAACGATGCCTCATTGATTTCACATAGCAGCGAATAATCCAATATTCTTTTGGAGCGTTCATAGGACTCGGTTATAATCGGGGGAATGGACCGGCACAGCTCCTCAGCTGACACTAATCCGCGGTCCGTTCCGGCAAACCACCGCATTGGCTCTACTGACAGCGGGATGACGGCATAGACGCTTTCTTCCTTATCATTCAAGCCTAGAATATGATTGAGCGCCCTGTCGAGAAACTGTACATAAACACCGCATGAGAAGCCAAATCTCTTTGCAGCTTCCTGCAGCTGTCCGGCCAGCACTCCTGCATCAAGTCCCTGAAGCCGGTAGGAGAACTGATTGTATTTAAAAAAATTTTTCCAGAACTTTGCCGAAATCAGTACAGCGCCGAAACAGGAGGAAATGTCACAGCGTTCTCCGAGTGCTTCAGAAAGATACGTCTCCCAGTTCCCTTCCCTCAAAAGGACGAGCTGGTGACGGGCAGCGTCGTAATGGTACATTCCAGAAGGTGCCTCATCCACATTCAGATACAGATACAACTCATTCGGGTAAAGACCTCCCCCTGAAGGAACGAATCTTCTGAGCGACTGAACCGTTTCCTCAGCCGAACCGCTTTGGGTAATCTGTGTCAACCCATACGTATACCACAAAAAATGCCCAATCCTTGTCAGAGAAGGCACGGCGGGTTCTTTCCATTTCGCAAGTGTAAGCGGGACCTCGTTGCTTAGAGGTATAGCAGGCAGCCCCCGATACAGTTTGTATGGCAGGGGCGCATCCTCCCAATCCGGCTCCCATCCATCAGGAGCGGTCTTTTCGGTATGAAAGTGCAGGTTATAAAGAAATTCACCAAGATCCAACAAAGTCCCCTCCCTACGGAAACGGATGCGGGTACGGATTAAGCTCCCCGATTTTCAAAGGTTTGGAGCAGTATCCTAATTCATATGGGATCTCCAGCAAACGCTTTAATCCCGTCACACGTCTTAAATGATGGCCGAACGTCATCGGGAGCATCCCCGGAATGAGAACCTTGACACAGTGCAGTCCATTACGGCTTAGCTCCGGCGCTGTCTGGTCAACAACGATGACATCCATATCCCTTTTCGCGAACCGCTGCAGCACATCCTCGAGATCCTCCTTAAGGTCAGAGCGGAAAGGAGTACGGTCGAACGCTTCACCAAACGTGAGCGGCGGCCGCTTATCCTTCAGCAAAAAGTCCAGCCGCTCCTCTGCCTCCGGAAGGCCGTACAGCATCCCGTGGTCATCCATCTGCTTTACAAGCGCTGAATCCTCCAGCAGCTTCTGGTGCACGTCCCGTTCCTTATCCAGCCTCTGTCCGAGCGAATCCATTAAACCTGCCAGCTCAAATACAGCACTTTTCACCGCTTTGATGGGATCGAGATGGGCCCCGGCCGCACATTGCAGGTTAATGCCCTTTCCTGTGCCATTTTTCATGACGGCCCAGATGCTTGGGATCCCGTGCTCCATCGTCGCCTGGAATAGATGAAGCTCATAGCCGTACAGGATTTCGAGACGGTCAAGCATGACGTTCAGTTCAGCGTCATCTGAAGTTCGCGGATCAACCCTTCTCAATGGGAGCTCCGCGTACCAGGTGAGAAGAAACGCATCCCGCTCTGCCACTTCCATGATGCCGTGGAAGATCGCTTCCTCCAGGCTCCCCCCAACCGCACATCCGTTTGAGGATTCATACACAAAACCGCCTCCGTGCCCGCAGGTCATGCTGTAGTAGGCGAGAAGCTCAGGAACGAGGACCGGGCGTTTTTGTAAAAATGAATAGCCCCATACCCAGCTTAGCTTTCTTTCCGGATCGAACGGCTTAAAAGGAAAATCAGGCTGTTCGTATTGCGCCTCTGCATGCACCCCGACAGACATAGGATCGATGGCATAATCCTTCAAACGGCTGTACCGGTCCCGTACAACCGGATATTTACCCCTCGGGCTCATTCCGCAATAGCGTTCAAGCCCCTCCAAAATGGCGGTCATCTCGCTCAGTTCATAAGAAAGCGTTCGGCCGGCCGTCCCTTCGTCCCCGCCAAATAAGGGCAGATTTACGCTCATATCAGCGAATGGCGTGGACAAATCCAGCAGCTTATCATTAAACAGACCTGTCCGTTCATCAAGATAATCCCTGATTAGGAAGCCGGACAGCTCTTCGATCGAGCGGCACCGGTAGCTGCCCGCGCCCGACTTTGGACTGGATTTGAGCATAATTCGTGCAAGCTCCGGGGAATCATCCGGCACCGTGCCGCAAACTCCGCAAAATGGGTCCGGAAGAAACGAGTGCCAAGCTCCTTCCAGACGTTTTAAATGAAGGAGATAGATCCGGCCATCCGACCGAATCTCTTCTCCTCTGAAAAAGGATTCAGTCTCGTTTTCAAGCACATGAAGGAGCTGCACCATTCCTGTCCGGGATGCCCAAGCATCGGGAGCCTCTTCCGTTTCGGCCAGCCTTTCTGTCAAATCCCACATGTGCTTCCGGTCCCTGCCCGCCATCAGCTTTCGGACAGAGGAACAATGGACACAGCCGGGCACTGCCTTTTTCTCAAGCGGTCCGATGACCCCCTCCCCGAACGCCATGTATGCAAACAGTTTTGGAACACTTGTGGTCACAGAACGGAAAAATGCCGGATTCCAGCTGTCCTGAAGGACCACGGCCAGTTCAGCTGAGTCTCCTTCAGCTCCAGATAAAACGCGATAATGCTTTGAAAGCTTTTGACGGGCGAGTGCTGCCAGCTCTCCATCTCCGAAAATAACAATCTGCCTCATTGTACCTCCCCCTTTCGGAGTGTCACCCTGAATATCTCCGCAGCTCCTTCTTTTAGAAAAGGGACACCTGTCAGTTCATCCACATCCAATACAATCTCTTCACGCTCCAGAATGGTTGCTGCATATCGGTAAAGCGCAGTCCAGCTTACATCATACTCAGGAATCATCAGTCGGAAGGAATGTTCAAGCAGGACAGGGGGAGCAGAAGGCTTTCGTTTTTGCGGGACTTGAATCAGCTCCAGTGATCGTTGAAGGGCTCTCCGGGCTGCAAGAGTTACATTTAATCCTGTGCTTTTTACCCATCCGTGTCTCGTACCCGCCCATATAACAGGGAATCCACCCGCTTCCCTTCCTACACCGATGACCGGAGTCAAATTCAGCGAATTCAGCACCTGCCAGTAGTACCGGCAGCGACAATCCTCCGCAGCGAGCTGAACAGGGTAAACCGGTATCACTTCTTCCTTCTGGCGCTTCAGCTCCTCCTCTAGCGCCTGCTCAATTCCCCGGCAGACAGCCTCTGCTGCCGTTTCCCCGGCTCCGATACCGTGAACCTCCTCATCGCATTGAAAAAGCTCCGCTCCATAGGCTTCAAGACCGGCCAGTCCCGCTTCCTTCCGTGCCTCTTCATGGGTAGCCCCGCTGCTAATAATTTCAGGCAGCAAGTCGCCCGTTTCCGGATGAACGGCCTGCACCCGGCACAAAGCCAAAGGAAGCTGACTCAGATTTCCTTCCTCCCACTTGCGGAAGATTCCCGTTCTCGCTGAGGCCAGTTTGCTGAAAAACAAAAACCATTCCTGCGGATTTCGTTCTGTTGCCTCCCCGATTCTCATCTTTATGTCGACCGGCTTGAACTCTATACTCTTCTGTCCGCGTGGCACCAGGGTTTCCCAGCTTCCCTCAAGCGTCTCTGCATTCAGCAGATAGCATTTCTGTTCGCCGTTTTGAACCCCTGCCGCTTCCTTCATCCATTCAAAAGCAATCAGGTTGGCTAGCATCGCATAGGCTGTCCTGGAGGGAACATATCCCTTTGACGGAGGAAGACTTCGAATGAGCTGCCATACTTCTCCGTACTGTTCAGGCTGCAGGACCGGTCCTGCAGCCCCCGCTTCTCCTTTGAAAATAGCAGGAATAAGAAGTTTCCCGCCCCTCCTGCAAACCTCAATAATCCCTTCAAGCTCTTTCTCGCCGTTATGATCTGATACAAATAAGACAGCATCGAACTGCTTAATGGCGTCCTCCCATTCATCTGGCTCCGCTGTCTCCACCCTCACTTCCGGATCCTGAAGCTGCGCACCTTCTGCAAGCTCCTTGATGCGGTCCCAATCGGTCTCCCCTGCAGCCAGCAAATGCAGTTTTGCCGTGCCAGATTCAAGAATTGCGGATACAAGAGAAACAAAAAAAGGCCCCGAGCCTGCCGCCAGAACAGGCGTCTGGCGAAACTTTTCAAACCTGGCCGCTCCTGACCCTCCAAGCTCATCGAGAAATTCAATCTGAGAGCCAAATCGCTTAAGCACCTCTTCAGGCAGCTGATGCGGGAGCTCTTTTTGCACATCCCGTACATATCCATTTCCAAGCAGAGTCCCGGCAATATTAAAAACCCGGTCACGGTATTCCGGCGACAGCCCGGCGGTCAATTCAGCCAGGCTCCGCTCCCCTGTAAAAAGAGGCAGCAACTTTTCTATCCACTGAGCAACCGACTTGCCTTTCATTTCAAACGAACTTGTATTATTCCGGAAATACACACTGCCTGAAGGATCAGGGACAAACACCGTATCCCGGTTCGTTTTCAACCGTGAAGAAGGATCCAAGTTCTGCATTCCGCTCCTCCTTTTCCTGAAAAAATCATGATCATTTCAGGATATGCGGCAGAAATTGTCCGTTATGTAAAAAAAAGTCTCTGTGCCCTTTAGACACAAAGACTTCCCCTGATACTATTCGATGCGTCCGCAGCGTCCGCAGCCGCCACATCTTGCACAGCCGCCGCATCTTGCACAGCCTCCACATCTTGCACAGCCGCCGCAGCCTCCGCAGCCTCCACAGCCTGCACAGCCTACACAACCCACACAGCCCACACAGCCGAAGCAGCGGAAGAAGATTAAACGGGAATCATCGCCATACCCATTTCTGGCATCCCAAGGAATAACCTGCCCTGCCTGATAGTCTCCCAGCTGCAGCGCCTGTAAATCATTTTGAATTGGATACATATTCATAACCTCCGCATATTTTTATTCATTTTTTCTGTAAGCCTATTGCTAGATAGGTCAATTCACCAAATTCCTGGTCACTCCCCCACAATTTATGAAGAATGGCCGATTTGGGTTCGTAGTGGGTAAGCCCAACTTTTATTGAACGAAAACTAAAGGTATGCGGAGGTGATATGATTGATCTTATAAAAGAGAATGGAGGCAGGAGGGAAGCAGGCTGTCCCGGCAGGCCTGTACTTGTTCTCCTGCACGGATTTCCAAGTTCACGCCTATATTCCGGGATCTGATCCCGCTTCTTAAAGCGTTATACTTTAAACGAGCGGGGTTCCCTCTGCTGCGAACCGCCTCCTCTAATTTTTAAGGCGCACCGGGGCATGTTAACCGGCGGGGTAAAACCGGACACATGGTTCACAAAGAATTTAATCCCCGCCGGTTATGAGCACATACTGCCGGTTTTTGAAAGTAAACCTCTCCCAGATCCTGATAAAGCCGTTTTTATTTAAGCGGAAGGTTCCGAGATAATTTGTATAGCTTCTCTCCTTAAAATCGATTACTACATCCAGACTATCAATTTTGGGGAGCATCTCATGATGATCATAGCAGGTATACAGCTCAATTGGACCTGTTTGGAGTGAGTGTTCATGGATGTATTGAAACAGATATTCCAGGGTCTCCCGCGTTCCGCTTGATCCAAGCTCATAGATAGATGGATGCCTGAGCTTTGATTTAATCCCATCAAATCCTTCCATCTTGCTTATGCTGATTCCGGCAGCTGCATCCTCTTCTGTTTCGTAGACAATGAGGGACTGCTGTGGAGTTTCCTTATATTTGTTCCGCTTTTCCTTTTTGGTTTGCATGCCTCTGATTTTCAGCTGTGACAAGTCCTTAATCTGGACGACTGAAGCTTTGCTGTGAAAAGGCACAGGAGGCAGTTCATTCTTTGAACCAATAAAATGATAGAGCATCGTCATGCTTTCATTCAGCATCCTTCCTCCATTAAGCAGAAGCAGCAGCCCGCCGTTAGGTATCGGATTGCTGCTGCCGTTTACTTCACCGTTATTTTTCTGGTGATGCTGGTCTTGTTTCCGGCTTGATCTGTTGCATGATAGGTGATTCTCTGCAATCCCTTTACCTTCGTATTCACCGAGCCTGATACGGTTATCTTTTTTGTAACATCTCCGTCTGCATTGTCCTTTGCCGTAACTCCCGCCATCGGATTAAAAGCAGATCTGTATTTTACGGTCTTGGATCATGTTCCATAAGTAACAGGCTTGACTGTGTCCACATACTTCGTGATGTATGCAGAGGATGAAAATAGGAGAATAGAGTTTGCTTTAGAAGATGTTCATAAAGGAAATCAGGTTCCCGTCCCGAATAGGTATCTATCCCCTAAAATCAGGAGGCCAAAAAATGGACCACCATTACTTTACCTGCACGGAAGTCCGACCCGGCGTTTTTGCAGCGATTGCAAAGGAAGGGACGGGGGCAGCTGGCAATGCTGGATTTGTAAATTTGGGAAAAGGGACGCTCGTATTCGATACCTTTTTGCTGCCGCAGGCTGCAGCTGAGCTTTGCGCAGCAGCAGAGGAACGGACAGGAAACCGTGTGAAATATGTAGTGAACAGCCACTATCACGGAGACCATTTGAGACTCCCACGGCTAAAGCCGCAAGCCCTACACCTTACGGTGTGACGGGTGGGATTCTTGAATGACTAAACGTTCGCAGTCCATTTCTGTTTTGAACAGCCTTCAAGACAGGGGCATCTCATTGCCCCTCCTAAGACAGTGCATATAGCATCTTAGGCTGGTTGACTATGACCGCCAACCACAGGTGCATAGCGAATATTCATTGCACCGACTACATCTCTATGTTTTTCGAATCCGCACTGACACGTATATTTCCTGTCTATGGCTTTATTTTTTTTAGAACATTTCGGACAAGTTTGACTCGAGTAGGCGGGATTCACATATTCAACTTTAATACCCACTAGGTTTGCTTTATATTCGATGAAATGAGACAGGCGATAAAATGACCAAGTGTGCAAATTCTTTTCGTTTTTACGGCTCGTTCTTGCCGTCTGTCTAATGTTCGCCAGTTGTTCCAAGCGAATGACAGAAATGTGATTGTCTTTTGCAAAATTGACGATTGCACGGCTCACCTTGTGGTCTTGGTCTTTCATCCATCGCTGTTCTTTATCATCCAATTTACGGATGGCATTGAGTTTTTTCTTCCTGCCCAATGTTTTGCGTTTGGAACGGAATGTACGCTTCATGTATTTGTTTTGTCTACCGTTTCCAAAGAAACAAACCTTGTCATCATCTGTGATGGCTACCGCAGGAACTTTCAAACCTAAATCTACACCCATTATTTTCGTTCCTGTTTCTTGGGCAGAAGGAATGATGACAGCTATTTGGGCAATCCATTTATTTGATTTTTTTGTGATGCGAAGAGTTCCTAGTTTATGCTTTAGCAAATCAAAATTGCGGTTATGCTTATCGACTACTATCGCACGAATAGGTGTTTTCTTTACTTTACCGTTAATCAACAAAGGCAAATGTATGTGAGTGAAGTCAAACGAGTAGTTTTGGTTATTCCAAATGCAGACAGGCTTCACCAAAATAGGGATGATTGTGTATTTGCTTTTCTTAATTTTTGTAGAGAATACACTTTTA
>NZ_JBNILJ010000014.1:0-93495 GCF_050107635.1 Metabacillus sp. 113a
AGGCACGCCGCCAGCGTTCGTCCTGAGCCAGGATCAAACTCTCCAAAAAGTAGTTTGACTAGCTCTTGTTTAAAACTTTAGAATTAACGTTGGCACTTCGATTTGTTTAGTTTTCAAAGATCATTTTTAAGTAAATTGGAGCGGGTGATGGGAATCGAACCCACGACATCAGCTTGGAAGGCTGAGGTTTTACCATTAAACTACACCCGCATATAATATGTATACTTTCTGGTCGGGAAGACAGGATTCGAACCTGCGACCCCTTGGTCCCAAACCAAGTGCTCTACCAAGCTGAGCTACTTCCCGCTACCGCAAGTTTAAAATTTATATTGGCGCGCCCGAGAGGACTCGAACCTCTAACCTTTTGATTCGTAGTCAAATGCTCTATCCAATTGAGCTACGGGCGCATCGGCGACTTATACATAATATCAAATTTTCGATTTCTTGTCAACAATTTTTTAAACTGTTTTTTCATCTGGCCGAGAATAGGTAAAATTCTAACCTTCTGATCAGAAGCCAAAAGCGCTGTGTGCGTATCGGCGACTTACATATAATATCAAATCGTTTTTTTCTTGTCAACATCATTTTTCAAAATGTTTTTAGCGCGGCCAGGAATAGCCGAACCCCTCCCTCCGCTTCCACGCCATCACCATTCTGATAACCATCATAGAATCTGACAGCACCGCTCCATTCAATTATCATTCTTTGTCTGTGTACTTACATTATTAAAAAACCCTCTTTTCTGGAACTTACTTTAGCAAGAAGCGCTGCGGCCGGCACATCCTGAATGATGAAAATTCAATCTATGTTCGTCTTAGGCAATTATTATATTGATAGCTAAAAAAGACTGCATCCTATGAATGATCCAGTCTTTTCCCCATTAACCGTTAATAGATTCGTTCAATATTATATCCTTTGTCTTCAAGCTCACCCGGAACGCTCGGCTTAATCAAAACATGAGCTGAACCAATCATAGCAAAGTAGGTCTGCCCGTCATCTTTCTTTAAGATTTCATCAAGCTTATTTGCCATATTGATATTACGGGTATCATTCATCTCCCGTTTATATTCTTCTCCAATTTCCCTGAAACTTTCCGAAACCTGATCAGTAAAAGCATCCTCTTTGCCTTGAATCCAGTTATACCCTAATCGGTTTAATGAAGCTGCTGCCTCGTCGTGAGCGTTTATGGAACTCTCTAGCATCCGCACTTGTGTGTCCATACTAAAATTACTTAGCACTTTATTTTGCATTTCAACGCTTTCTAATTCAACGATATCTTTTTTATCCACTAAAGAACGTTTAAGAAAATATAAATCAACCCCCTGCTCTGGAGCCAGATCACTTTTCTTCACACTAATCTGACTTAACAAACTCTCCACAAACCACGGCTGAAAGCTGTTATAATCTTCTATCGCCATATCATTCTCTTCAAATATATCAGAGAGCCCGGCATAAGACTTCTCAGATAAAACGCCTTTCAGAGTCGTGGCATCCTTGAACATAGCGAGTTTGTTCATTTCTTCTTCCTCTACTTTCACCTCAAGCATATTGACCTCCGGAAGGACAACATCTGAACTCTCGTAAGCTTCTTCAATTTCAGCAGCAAGCGGATAAAAGTCTTCATGACCCAAGTGTGAGGTTCCTTGCACATATATGGTTGTCTCTCCATTCGTTACTTTCCATAAGAACCCCCCATCGGCATCATAATCTGGTGCAGTTTCCCTTACTTTCTTAGTGATCGATTGCTGATTTAATTCTTCTTTTTCTAATGGAACATCATTATTACTGGCACACCCAGCAAGTAATACTGTACCCAATAGAAAGTAAATTAGCGATGTGAATTTTGACATGTCGTTCATCACTCTCTCCTTTTTTCCATAGGAAAGCTCAAGGCCCTTCTACAAGGCTGAGCCTTGAAGAACCCCTGGATGCGTAAATAAATTGACTCACACGTGCTCCTGCCTTCTACAAGTTCCCGTCTAGCAATGCATTCCAGCGCAGTCTCGTTGCGCGCTCCACGCTCCCTGCCGCGGCGCATAAACCGAGTCCAATGTTGATCCACACCGGCAGGGTAATAGGTGAGTTGAAGGTCCCGAAGCGCTGAGCGATCTCGGGTACCTGAGTGACCGCATCGAGGATCTGAGGGATGGCTAGAACCATCGGAACAATGAGCATAATCAGCGAAATGAAACGGATCCAGCGGCTCAAACCGGGGTGTTCGCGATCGAGACGCGCACGCCGTCCTTCAGCAGAACTCTCATCCGGGATAAGCTGGTGCACCGTACCTTCGTCGGTTACGAAATGGCAGCGTCTAAGGCCAAAAACCGTGGACGCTACTTCGATCGTTCCTCCAGCCACGGGGAAGGCAGCAGGGAGTTTAGACTCGGCGTAATGTTTGCCATCGAGGTAAAGGTGGGCAGTCCCTTTATCATCATTTGCAGAGAAAAACTGCTGCCAATACGGGACGTCAACTGCGAACACTTCTTGCCGGCCGGCATCGTTTGTCAATGTGAGGTAAAACAGTGCACGGGATAGCGGCTGCCACCAGCGGAAGTCCTTTAGCGGACGCCCATTACCGACCTTGACCCGTCGCGCTGCTTTACGTCTGCGTATCTCTTTGAACATTTCTTCAACTCCCTTTTGTATATTTATATTGGCGAAACCCTGCCAATCCGAATATCACCCGAAACTGTCCTTACCTTAATAACGTCTGTCGTCCCTTGAGGGGATTCGGGCGCTGTGATGTTTCCGGAAGTGGTCTTCAAGTCAAAAAATCCTTTGAACTCCGGATCGGGTGACAAAGTCACATCTCCGCTGCGAGCGGAGATATCCATGCTATCCGAACGCTGCCCCGTTACATTAACGTTGCCGGTAGTGGACTGCACTGCCAGAGTGCCCTTCAGCCCATCCACCTTGATATCGCCGGAGTGCATCTGGATTTTCGCATCCCCCTGGATTCGCTCCGCCGTAATATCCCCGGATTTTGAAGTTAACTTCAACCGCCCGGCGCTGATAGCTTCCGTGCGCAGTTTCCCCGAAGAAACGGACAGGTCGATATTTTCCGCCTTTAAACCAGTAAAGCTGGTGTCGCCGAAGTTCGCTTTATAGCTAATCTGCTGCAGTCTGGTTTTATCCGCCAGCGCTACAATTACCCTCGTCTTAATAGACTTATAGGCAGGTGCTACTAATTTCACATCCTTTTGCAGTTGAAGTTCTAAAGTATTCCCTGAGATCTCTGTCTTTTTCAACTCATCGATCGTATTTTGCTGCATATTGCCCCTGACTTCCACATAGTTGGTGTCATTGGGGCTGGCGATGAACTCCATGTTCACGTCATATTCACTCTCGATGGTGAGCGCACTCAGTTCGTCCTGTGTAAACTCCCATTTTTGCTCGTGCGCGGCCAACTTGTCGACATAATTTAGCGGCTGACAAGCCGTTCCAGCGAAGCTCAAGACAATCAGTGCGATCCCCAGCAGGCACCTCTTTTTATTGTTCAAGAACAACTCTCTCCTTTAAAATCACTTTCTATAGTCTGTTTAGTGAATAACTAATTTAAATATTGGTTAATCAATCAGTTTTTAGGTATAAATAGATAGTCAATCCTTCTGCTCATAAAGAGTGTAAGAAAGCCTTACACTCTATCTGGATTGAAATGAGCTTTCTTTATCAAACAAATTTATTTAATCATTTTCATAATGTTTTCCTTTACCTTTTCACTGTAATCTTTAAATCCTAAATCATTTTCATTTCGAGGCAAGGACACGGCTAATGAAATAGCCCCCCTGATCATCATCCCAACTGCCCTGCTATCAAAGTCACTAAATTCATTTGATTTTTTTCCTTCAGAAAGGATCCCCTCTAACCAAACTTGCACTTCTTCCTCTGGATTCATTTCCATCCGAAAATATGGGACATTGTCCGGTGTGCGTACATTAAAAACGATCTCAAGTAATGCAGTGATATTTCCGCGGTATTTATCCCGGTACTCTATGCCCGCTTCTACAAACGCCATTAATTTCCCCAAATACGTTTGTTCATTTTCTACTCTTCCCTTAATAAAAGCTTTCTCATCTTCAACCAAATAGACGAGGATATTGTTCATTAAATCCTCTTTACCTGAGAAATGATATGAAATCAGTCCTGTACTGGTCTTTGCTTTACTGGCTATTTTAGAGAGGCTTGTGTTTACATAACCACTATCTCTCAATACCTCTATAGCAGCTTTAATAATTTGCTCTTTGCGCGCATCAGCTATTAAATACTGTTTGTTTTTCATCCATTCTCCGCCTTAGTGAATTTGATTGCTTATTTTTTATCTTGATTGACTGTTCAGTTTTTATTTTAAACGCACCTGATACTCCTGTCAAGATTACAACAGGGTCAGCTTGTTCGGAAATAAAAAAGTACCAAAGCTTATAGAAGCCCTGGTACTTAGTGTTTTGATAAAATTTTAACACGTTTATGATGCGGCCGAGAAGAGTCGAACTTCCACGGGGTTGCCCCCACTAGGCCCTCAACCTAGCGCGTCTGCCATTCCGCCACGACCGCTTGAATTAGTAAGAGTAAAATGCGGGTGAAGGGAGTCGAACCCCCACGCCCGAAGGCGCCAGATCCTAAGTCTGGTGCGTCTGCCAATTCCGCCACACCCGCGTATAAAAAATAAAATGGTGAGCCATGAAGGACTCGAACCTTCGACCCTCTGATTAAAAGTCAGATGCTCTACCGACTGAGCTAATGGCTCGGATGGCTGGGCTAGCTGGATTCGAACCAACGCATGACGGAGTCAAAGTCCGTTGCCTTACCGCTTGGCTATAGCCCATTGCTTATTAGATGGCTCAGGCTGAGAACAATGCCTCAATTTCCCGGCCGGCTTTGAAAAATAGCTGCCATAAAATAAAAAATGACCCGTACGGGATTCGAACCCGTGTTACCGCCGTGAAAGGGCGGTGTCTTAACCGCTTGACCAACGGGCCGTATTAATAATAGATGGCGGAGAAGGAGGGATTTGAACCCTCGCGCCGCTTACGCGACCTACACCCTTAGCAGGGGCGCCTCTTCAGCCACTTGAGTACTTCCCCATCCGTGTGCTGACTGAAATAATATGGCTCCGCAGGCAGGACTCGAACCTGCGACCGATCGGTTAACAGCCGATAGCTCTACCACTGAGCTACTGCGGAATAATAAACAGCAGACTTCTTTGATTATAGACAAATTATGACTAAAAGTCAATGCTCGTAAGAAAATTACTTTTAAATGAAGCTCGTCTTCCCCGACGGCTTTTATAATTTATCATATAACCCCGCTTCCAGTCAACCTTTAAATCATGTGTCTGATTGGACCGCCGCATTTCCCGCAAACATACTTTCGCGTATCCATTCTCCTTTTTCGCTCATAGCGCTGGAGACAGGAATTGCATGTATATAAATGAATGGTTTTCATCGCTTTTGCAGCTTGTATAGGGGTACAAAATCTCGGAGCTCCAACTTCTGCGAGCAGGTGTCTGAAGTCTTTATCCCGATGGCGGTACCCTTTTCCTTCAAGATGAAGGTGGTAATGGCACAGCTCATGTTTAATGATGCCCTTGAGTTCTTCTTCGCCATGCTCAATAAGTTGCTTCGGGTTGATCTCTATGTCATGGGAGGAGAGCATATATCTTCCCCCGGTTGAACGCAGTCTGTTATTGAAGACAGCTTTATGGGTAAATGGTTTATTAAAACAGCTGGAAGAGATTTCTTCCACTAACGCCTGAAGCTTTTGCTGATCCATTGATAACACCTTTCTATTACCGGTCTTGGGCTAAGAACAGGACATTTCCTCCATGCATACACTAGCTAATACCCATACTCCATTATAACGATTAAGGAGGTATGAGCAATGCCATCCTGGCTTAAAAATCAGATGATGAGAGCCTTTTATGAAAAAAATCATTACCAGATCAAGCTCCTGAATCAATGCTGGTATTTTTACAGAAAAAAACACTGCTGAAAGGAAGCAGTGTTGGCCTTGCGATAAAAATAAGGTGATCGGCCAAAAATCGCCGGCTGAAAGTGGCCGGTCATCCAGCCTGGAAAAGTTTTTCGGGTGGGAACTTCGACTTTTTGCTGGCAGAGTACTTGGGTCATATGGAAGAGCCCTTTAGCGACGAACCCTGCAGGTGTCCTTGTTCCGGGTACAATCGATGCCAACGAAAATCATGCACTCTATTTGCTATTCGCCGGAGAGCATCGTCAGTGAAACCCTGCCCTTTTGAACATCCACCGAGTCCACCCATACAGTTACGACATCGCCAACGCTTACAACATCCAGCGGATGCTTTACATATTGCCGGCTAAGCTTCGAAATATGGACCAATCCGTCCTGTTTTACCCCAATATCGATAAATGCGCCGAAATCCACGACATTTCTAACAGTACCCTGGAGCTCCAGCCCTTTGCTCAAATCCTCAAGCTTTAAAACGTTCTTCTTCAGTAATGGTTTTGCCGCCTCATCCCTCGGGTCACGGCCGGGCTGAATTAAAGCGTCACATATATCTTTAAGAGTAAGCTCGCCTATTCCAAATTCTGCTGCCGTCTCCTTAAGATTCAAACCTTGTATTTGTTCTTTTAGATTTGCGCTTCCCAAATCTTCAGCGGAAGCACCGAGGCGCTTAAGCAGGCCTGATACTTCTTTATAGCTCTCCGGATGAATGGACGTGCGGTCCAAAGGCTGGTCTCCGTCTATAATTCTCAGGAACCCTACCGCCTGTTCGTATGTTTTCGCTCCCAGTCGGGGAATTCCTTTCAGCTGGGTCCTGTTTGTAATTTTTCCAAGCTCTTCTCTTTTCTTCACAATGTTCTGTGCCACTGTTTTTGACAGCCCTGATACATATTGAAGAAGAGCAGGGGATGCGGTGTTTACGTTGACACCTACTCTGTTAACTACAGTTTCCACGACAAATGTAAGGGAGTCATTCAGGTTTTTCTGACTGACATCATGCTGGTATTGACCGACTCCAACAGACTTTGGATCGATTTTCACCAGCTCTGCAAGGGGATCCTGGAGCCTTCGGGCTATTGATACAGCACTTCTTTCTTCTACTTTTAAATCAGGGAATTCTTCTCTTGCTAAATCAGATGCGGAATAAACACTTGCTCCTGCCTCATTGACAATCAGATAGGCAACGTCTTTGCCGGACTGTTCAATCGCATCTGCCACAAGCTGTTCGCTTTCTCTTGAAGCTGTTCCATTTCCTACAGCTATCACTTCAACGTTATGGCCATCGATTAATTTAAGGATGGCTTTGAGCGCTTCCTCCCGCTTATTCACTGGTGCATGAGGATAGATGACGCCAATATGCTCCACTTTACCGGTCTCTGTAACTACGGCCAGCTTGCAGCCAGTACGATAAGCGGGATCCAGCCCAAGTACGACTCTCCCTTTTAAAGGCGGCTGCAAAAGGAGATTTCGTAAGTTTTCTGAAAAAATGTGGATAGCCTGTGCGTCCGCTTTTTCGGTCAGCTCTTTTCTGATTTCTCTTTCCACGGATGGTTCGATCAGGCGCTTATATGCATCCTCTATCGCTTCTTCCATGAGCTGTTTAACAGAGGTTTGTTTAGATCCGAGCTGTTTTTTGAATAAGTAGGAAAGGATCTGGTCGGCTGGCGGATTGACCACTACTCTTAGTATCCCTTCTTTTTCCCCGCGGTTCATGGCTAATACCCGATGCGGTGCAGCCTTATGTACAGGTTCTTCGTACTCATAATACATTTCGTATACATTTTTTTCGTCTTTCGCCGGATCTTTAGCAGATGTAGCAAGGATGCCCTTTTTTAAGGTTTGCTCCCGGATCCAATTTCTGTAAACCGGTTCATCTGCAACCTTTTCCGCTACAATATCCTTCGCCCCTTCTAAGGCAGCTTCAGCTGTTTCAACTTCTTTATCAGGATTAATAAAGCTTTTCGCCTTTTCCAGCGGCTCTTCAGAGGCTGGAAGCTGGATCAGCCATTCAGCCAGCGGTTCCAGCCCCTTTTCCTTTGCAACTGTGGCCTTTGTGCGCCGTTTTTGCTTAAAAGGCCGGTACAGATCTTCCACTTGCTGAAGCTTGACTGCGGACGAGATTTCGCTCTTCAATTCACCAGTGAGCTTTCCCTGCTCCTCGATTAGCCGGATTACCTCTTCCTTACGGTTTTCGAGGTTCAGCATGTATTGCCATGACTCAGATATGTCGCGGATTTGCACTTCATCAAGCGCACCCGTTTTTTCTTTCCGGTAGCGTGCTATAAAAGGAACTGTATTCCCTTCCTCCAACAAATCAATCACACTTTTCACTTGTTTATAAGGGATTCCCAAATTTTCATTTAATACTTTCAATAAACGTTCCTGATTTTCCAGTTCCATAATACATCCTCCGATAACTGAGATGGTTCTATCATATCAAAAATAGCAGGGTCTTAAGCAATTGCAAAATAAATAGCCGGTAAATTTTTTAAGGTTGTTAAAAAATTTGACCGGCTATATAAGTGAGATCATCATCGCGATCTTCCGTATGGGACATTAACGCTTCAGAAATGTCTTCTACCGTTGCATAGTCACGCAGAAGTGACTTTATGGCAGATACCTTTAAGCCATCTGAATGGACAATGAATTTTGCACCTGGCTGATATTGGTAGGAGTTTACTTTAAATTTTTGAGGTTTGCCGGACATGTATCCGAGGACGGGCAGTGGATAGACGAAGTCTCCTGCAGGATTGTACATGACAAAACGTATATTGCCAATCGATCCATAAGCTAGCCGCTGATCGGAAAACGTCATTTTAAATATGGATACCGTAGCGCCCCGCTTCGTTTTCAGTTCCTCATTGCAGCGGATTAGCAGCTGGTTTATGTCTTCTTCATGGTATCTCTCCACTATATCACTGATGGCCTGCGAAGATTCATGAGCCAGTTCCCCGCTTCCCAGTCCATCCGCCAATACACAAACGAAGTACTTATCCGTTGTTTTCATAAAAAAACTGTCGCCGCACTGGGACTTTCCTTTTTTCTGCAGCTGAAAAGCCAGAGCTTGAATGCGTTCGTTCGTTTCACGGACGATCATTGATAATACTCCACTGACTTATCAGCTGCCAGAGCTTCCTTCAGCTTATGAATGGCTCTCCTTTGAAGGCGTGAAACATGCATTTGCGAGATACCCAGTTCTTCGCCTGCTTCTTTTTGGCTTTTATTGTCGATAAACGTAAGCTGGATAATTTGTTTTTCCCGTTCAGATAAAACGTGAAGAACGCTTTCCAGCATCATTCGCTGATTAACCCGTTCAAATCCGTCATCCTGAGAACCGACGATATCCAGGATGGTAACGGTGCTGCCGTCAGGATCCGCTTCAATGGAGTGATCAACGGAAAGCGCCTGATAGCTTTTTCCCATCTCCATCGTTTCAAGGACCTCTTCCTCTGTCACCTGAAGATAATCTGCTATTTCATAAACTTTCGGTGAGCGCTGCAGACTGTTTGTCAGTTCATCTACAGCTGCTTTAATCTTCGGTCCGAGCTCTTTTATTCTTCTTGGCACATGAACGCTCCACGTCTTATCGCGCAGAAACCGCTTGATTTCCCCGATAATGGTTGGAATCGCAAAAGCCTCGAAGGATTTTCCGACCTCTGAGTCGTATCTTCTGATAGCGCCTAAAAGACCGATCATTCCTACCTGCAGCAGGTCTTCGTGAAAACTTTTACCGCGGGAATATTTCTTAGCCAGCGTTTCCACAAGCCCTCTGTAGTGATGGACAAGATCCGTCTGAGCCTGGTCATCCTGTGTTTCCTGGTAAGCGGTGATCAGTTCGTTTACTTGCTCCTTAGTTAGCTTCGTAGTTTGTGATGGTTGTGTCATGATTCACCCGCTCCCCATTTAAGAACTTGGTTAAAAATACGGTGACTCCTGTGCTGATTTGCACCCGGACCTCATCCATGAGCGTTTCCATCAAGTAAAGGCCTAACCCTCCTTCCGGCAGGGAATCTACACTGGAACCTGAAGAATAAGGCCCTAACTCCTTTTTCTTCTCTTCAAAATTGAAGCTTTGTCCAGTATCAGAAACCATTACTTCAAGCCGGTCTTCATATAACCCAAAACCAATGGTTACTTCACCTTTATCTACATTTTTATAAGCATGCTGCACTGCGTTCGTGCACGCTTCGCTTGTGGCAATTTTCAAATCTTCAATTTCATCATATGAGTAACCCATGCGGCTCGCAATGCCGGAAAGTGTAAGCCTTACAATGCCGACATATTCTGGTCTTGCAGGAATCTTCATTTCAATGTAGTCCACAATTGAATTCATTGTACCCCACCCTCTGCTTTTGATGAAATATCGATGATGTCATTAAGACCTGTGATTGTGAATAGTCTTTCCAGTCGTTCTGATAACTCGACAAGCTGCAGTTCGCCGTTATTCTTGCGCACATTTTTGAGGAGTCCAACAAATACTCCGAGCCCTGTGCTGTCCATATACGAAACATCCCTTAGATTGATGACGAGCTTCGGTTCGCTTTCATCTGCTAGCGGGAGCAGTTCCTCTCTAAGCTTTGGAGCTGTATAAGCGTCAATTTCACCAGCAACCGTTACCTTCGTGTGCTGATCCATATTTTCAATAACTGTCTTTAAATTCATCTATAGTCACCTCAGACCAATACAATTTATGCTACTAGTTTCCTACCCTTTGCCAAAAACTATTAAACATTTCTGCGGATAATAATAAAGGTAAAATCATCCCTTAATTGAAAGTCCTGCATAGATAAGAATTCCTTATAAATCGTGTCTGCAATTTTCTGAGCCGGGAGATGCTCATATTTTCTGATCATGTCAGTAATATGACTTCTCTCAACAAACTCTTCCTCCGATTTGCTTTCGGAGACGCCATCTGACAGCAGAACGACCATATCTCCTTTTTCTACCTTAAGGTCATACTGCATGTACTTCACATTCTGGTCAACGCCAAGCACAAGACCTTTTGCATCCAGATCAGCAAAACGGTCTTTTTCCTTGCAGTAATAAAATCCCGGCTCATGGCCGGCTGACGCATAGGAAAACTCGTGGGAGTGAAGATCATACATTCCATAGAACATCGTGATAAACATACTCGGGTCCACATTCTGTTCTACTACCCGGTTTAAATTTTCCAAAACATACCCAGGATCTTTCCTTGATTCGGGAAGACTGTCCATTGTGTATTTGATCATCGACATACAAAGGGCAGCCGGGATGCCTTTCCCAATCACATCCGCCAGCGCTATACTAATATGTTTGTCATCCTGAACAAAATGATGATAGTCTCCGTTCATCTGTTTGGACGGAATGCTTACAGCTCCGATATCGAGAGCATCGCACACAGGAATTTTCGTTTCAAGCAGGGTCTGCTGAACATTGGCAGCAATCTCAATCTCAGATTTAATCTCCAGCTGCTTATCCCTCAAAATCTGATGCTCCTGATAAGCAAGCCCGTATCCTATCATCACTTCAAGAAGGAAATCCAGGGAATTCAGGACATCATTTTGGATGTCCGGATACAGTTCCTGAAGGACCTTCCTGTGGATGCTGACAATCTCTTCAGGCGGAATTTGCTGCTGCAGCGTCTGCCTGCTGAATTTCTGCCCCTGATAAAGTGCTGTCTCGGTCATCTCATTTATATAATTATGAAGCAATTCACGATACTTCGTTTCTACAACTTCCTTGAATTCCATAATCAGCCTCCTAGCGAAGCCATTTGACCGCCCTTATGTCGGTCCCTTCTCCAGCAGCAGACTGAATGTTAAATTCATCCATCAGCCGTTTCACACCTGGCAATCCGGCGCCAAGTCCTCCTGAGGTCGAAAATCCGTCTTCCATTACCTTTCTGATATCAGGAATTCCAGGACCGCTATCAATGGCTATTATTTTCAGTCCTCTTTTGCCGTATTCTTCTATTTGTTCTATACAAAGCTGGCCCTGGCCGGCATATAAATAAATGTTTCTTGCCAATTCAGAGATGGCGGTGGTTATTCTTGCCTGGTCGACCGTTCCGAAGCCAAGCTCCTTCGCTACATTGCGCCCCAGCTGCCGCGCTGCAACGATATCCCACTCAGTCACTATTTTCACGCAGGATTGGTTGTCCATTGGCTATTCCCCCAATTCCTGCTGAAGTGTCTCAAGTCCTTTTTCTAAATCTAGTGCGGTTTTTACATCCTCCAGCTGAATGCCGAGCTCAATCAGCGTTATAGCTACAGCAGGCTGAATGCCTGTAAGAACAACCGCCGCGCCCATTAATTTGGACATGCTGATCACATCTCCAAGAACCTTGGCGATAAACGAATCAATCACATCAACAGAAGTCAGATCAATGACGACTCCATTTGCTCCTGTTTCGTGAATTTTGTGAAGCAGATCTTCCTGAAATTGCAGGGCGGTTTGATCATCCAGCTCCCATTGTATGGAGATGAGCAGACAATCTTTTAATTTAAGGATAGGTATTCTAGGCGTTCTCATTCTGATTCCCCCGTTGAAACAATATTTCTATTGGTCATTTCTAATGCCGCTTCAATACCTTTTTGAAGTGAATTTTTCGTCGTAATCTGATTGAGGCTGATTCCGAGATTCACAATTGTCTGAGCGATTTCCGGGCGAATACCGACAAGAAGGCACTTTGCCCCTACCAGCCGAACCGCTTCTGATGCCTGAATAATATGGTGAGCGACCATTGTGTCCACTACCGGTACACCGGTTATATCGATCAGCACGACTTGCGAGCGGTGCTTTACAACGCCATCGAGCAGGTTTTCCATGATTCGTTTCGCTCTTTCAGTATCAATCGTGCCGACTAAAGGCATGACCGTTATATGTTCGAAAACAGGAATAAGAGGGGCGGATAATTCCTGCAGGGCAATTTTCTGCAGGGAGACCGTCCTTTCCCATGAAGATGCATATTCAAAAAGCAGTTCTTCTGACAATGGGGAGAATTCCCGGTCAAATTCCCAGACCAATTGCATCTTGCGGTCTTCTGAAGCATCCTTTGTCATGCCGGAAAAAATAATGAGGCCGAGCTTTTTCATTCCTTTTGTGATAAAAGTAAGCGACCAGCCTGCCTGGACCAGGCGCGCTGTGAAACCGGAAAGAAGATCCTCCAGGTTTTCAGCGGACCCTTCCATATGCTGAAGAAGAATACTTAAAAATTCCTGCGCTGTTTTACGGTAGGCTGATTCAGACATAAGCTCTGAATATTTACGGTCATCCAGCTCTTTAAGCGCTTCATGCCATTCTTCAAGAATTTCCGTCTGGTTCCCGCGTATATAATCTGCAATTGATTGGTCGTTCTGCGCCATGTTAAACCCCCCTTATTCCCGATAGGTTAAATAACCATACTGCTCATATTATACCTATTTATGTAAACAAAAAAAAGGAATCTGCCGGTAAAACTTGTTTCCAACTTGTGGGCTTTGGGCTAATCCCAGTCATAGCCGGGCCCCGCTTCCCTTAATAGAATAAAATATAGTAAAAAGGAAGCTGCCGGATAGAGCAGCTCCCTTTTACCATTCGTATGTGCTTAAAAGTCAATAAGTCCGAGGCTAATCTGTAAGGCTTCGTCCACTTTATCCATCATTTCGTCATCAAGATGAGTAATCTTATCCGTTAGTCTCTGTTTATCTATGGTACGGATTTGCTCAAGCAAAATGACAGAATCCCGTTCAAACCCATAGCGCTTTGCATCAATCTCGACATGAGTCGGCAATTTTGCCTTTTGAATCTGAGCAGTTATCGCTGCAACAATGACAGTAGGACTAAACCGGTTCCCGATATCGTTTTGAATGATTAAAACTGGACGAACGCCACCCTGTTCAGAACCCACCACAGGAGATAAATCAGCAAAATAAACGTCGCCGCGTTTAACAATCAAAGGATCAACCTCCGCTTACTAAGCGGTCTACGGTATGATCAGCCTCTGATTCTGCCATGAAAGCTTCGGAAGCAATATTGAGGTTAATCTTGGCCATTTCCATGTATCCGCGTCTCATGGATTCACGGATTTGGCGTTTTTTGCGTTCACGAAGATACATTTTTGTCGCCTGATAAATAAGCTCGCTTCGATTTCCGTTCTCTTGTTTGACAAGACTGTCCAATTCCGACACTAATGTCTGCGGTAAGCGGATCATAATTTCAGTCGTTGCGCTGGATTCAGACACAAACATACACCTCCACCAAACTTGCACACCCGTTATTCCATTCCATAGTCAATCATACCACTATTCATGAGAGAAGCAAACTATTTTCTAAATTGTCTCTTAATGGAAAGCAGCCATGACCAGGCCCTATCCATCAGCCTTTCAAAGCTGAATGTGATTGGATAATGGGGTTCCTAACTTCCATTATACTCTTATTCCGCAAAAACATACGGGGGACTCGGGCCGACAAAATACAAGGGATTTCGTAATTAATCGTTTCGAGGCGGTCTGCTATTTCGTCAATCGGAATATATTCTTCTGCCTGTCTTCCAATCAGCGTAACTTTAGTCCCCTCCGGCATTTTTTCCGGAAGCCTGATCATACACTGATCCATGCAAATTCTGCCGATTATTTGAACCCGCTTTCCCCCTGCAATTACCTCCGACTCTTTCAGCTGCCGCAGCCAGCCGTCCGCATAGCCGACCGGCAGCGTCCCGATCCACTCATCTTCCTGCGCTGTATAAGTGGCACCGTAGCTTACCTTTCCGCCCTTTGGAAGCTTTTTAACATGAACGATTTTCGTATGGAGCGAAAGGGCCTCTTGCAGTGAATAGGGAAGCTCTTTATTCATTTCCTTTGAAGGGGACAGGCCATACATCGCAATTCCAAGTCTGACAGTATTAAAAATACGGTCCTTAAACCGGAGACCGGCCGCACTGTTGGCACAGTGAATCAGCCATTCTTTATTGCTGATCCCTCCCAAAAGCTTTTTAAAAGCAGCAAATTGGCAGTCGGTATAATCTGATTCCAGCTCATCCGCTGCAGCAAAGTGAGTAAAGATTCCACGGACGCTGAGACTCGAAGAATCGGCAGCAAACTGAATGAGTTCGTCCAATTCCTCTTTTTCAGTAATCCCAAGCCTCCCCATGCCTGTATCCAGCTTAATATGAAATTGTAGAACTCCTTCTTTTGCAAACTGCTCTGCCTTTTTTACCCATTCCAGTGAGATTGCTGTGAGTGTGATGTCATAGTCTATGCTTACCTGAACATCCTCTGGTCTTGAAGCACCCAGAACAAGAATCGGCACCTTCATCCCTTTTTCTCTTAAGGAAATAGCTTCATCTACGAATGCTACAGCAAGCATATCAGCCCCTGCTTCAAGAGCGGCACAGGCAACTTCATAATCTCCATGCCCATATGCATTTGCCTTAACAACCGCAATGACCGTCCCTTCCCCTCCAAGATGCTCCACCATGCTCTTTACATTGTATTCAATGGCGTCCAAATTAATTTCTGCCCAAGTATCACGGTAAAAAGAAACATTCTCATTCATTCCCTGCTCATCCTCCGCCAAAATTTAACCTATTAACGATTATCCGATTCCGGCACTGCACTTGTCAAACAGAGGGCTGGAACAAAAATGATTTTCCGGCGATGGCGTTTACTGAGATTACCCGGCCTTGTTTATGAACCAAACGTTTTAAGAACAGTGCAGCAGAATGACTGAACGATTGGCTGGTCAGATCGCCCTGTCTGATGCCTCCGACCCCTGTTACGTTAAAGGACAGGGGGACAGAGGCAGAATCGCCGCATCCTTACTCCCACAGCTATATTTGGTCATGGGGGACAGAGGAATTCAAGCAGACATAAGCCGGGTCGGAGGCTGCCTCCGACCCCATTTTTCAGGCTTTTCAGGGACAGAGCATAGACTTCGCAAACCCTAGTCCTTCAAGGTGCACATCAAAGCGGTGTCGGAGGTTTGGCGCTTTAGTGGGGCGGGGGACGGAGGAAGGGCCATTTATTAAACCGTACAGCAGGCGTAAAAAAAGTGCCTAGAGCCAGCTCTAAGCACTTTTTCGCACGTTATTTCGCTGCCTGACCTTGTACGGACCTCGCCGCATCCATCATTTCATCCTGTGTCATATCCTCGGAGGCAATCATGTATTCCACTCCGTCGGCAATCCAGGAGATGGAGTTTTCTGTAATCGTCCCGACTGTAAATCCGAGATCA
This sequence comes from Metabacillus sp. 113a, assembly GCF_050107635.1. Classification (NCBI taxonomy): domain Bacteria; kingdom Bacillati; phylum Bacillota; class Bacilli; order Caryophanales; family Bacillaceae; genus Metabacillus; species Metabacillus sp. 113a. The sequence goes on from NZ_JBNILJ010000014.1 coordinate 16,174, forward strand.
GCCGGGTCCCCGCTTACTGCAACCGCCTTCGCGGAAGCCGGGGATACACGGGCTCTTTCCTGAATCATCGTAAAGGACTTCTCACCGCCAAATGTCATGACAATGCGCTTCCCGTTGCTTGTTTCAAGCTCTTTTTCCTGAATGAGCTTGACCCCTTCAGGGAATTCCATCGGATATTTGACAGCAAAAGGCTCTTTGTTCACCGGCGCTGCTGCCGGCATATCCATCATTCCGTAAGACATGTTTTTCTCCATATTAAAGGAATCTTTATCAAAGGAAGGATTAAATTCAAAGTTTTTGAACTCTACGGTCATAAGAGCGTTGCGGTCCGGGTCCATCACCTTTACACTCGCTGGTGACAGATCTTTCTTATTGAAGGTGATTTCCTGCATTGGAAGCATTGAATTGTTTTGATAATTGGTTTTTGTTTCGAATACATACTGCTTATCTGTTGCCTTGAAAACTGCTTTTTTATCGGCGATCACATCTTTTACGAGGGATTCAAACAGATAGGCCTGGCTGCTGTTTTTCGGCCACTCGCTTTGGAAACGGAAGCTTTTGTTCAGTGCCGGCGTCAATACATAGACACCTTCTTCATTCCGGAGAATCATCTGGCTCTGTTCTTTAGCCGGGTTTTTCAAATTGACGCGGTAAAAGGATGGCTCTTTAAACCAGATTTCCACATCATATACCTGCGGCTCGCTTCCCGTCTGCAGTGTCATTTTCGCATTGGTTTTGTAGCTTTTCAGCTCCTCTACCTTCTTATCCAGCCCCTTGACCACGTCATTCTGGGATTTGTCCCCGCATGCAGACAATAGAAAAACAGCCATAAGTCCTGCAAGCAATAACCATAAGCTTCTTTTCACCCTTTTTCAGCCCCTTTGTTTTATCTCACAGAAAAACAGTGTTATAACACTTGTCTCTCTCATTCCGATACAAATATATGAGGCGGAGCGGGTGAATATGCAGACTAGCTTGACAGGCTCTCCAGGATAATCTGTGCGGCAGCATATTCTTTCGTATGGGTAATGGAAACGTGAACGGCGGTTCCGCCTAAGTGCGGGGATTCAGCAACCGGTTTGCCGCTTTTTTCTTTTGTGATTTGAATATCCTGAAAGCTTAGCGATTTTCCAATTCCGAGGCCGGATGCTTTAGCAAAAGCTTCTTTTCCCGCAAACCGGCCTGCCAGAAATTCTGTCCTCCGCAAACCTTTTAACCCCTGGTAAATCTTCAGCTCCTTTTCGCCCAGAATACGTTCTGCGAAACGGGGCTGCCGATCCTCCAAAGCCCGTATTCTGTTGATTTCCACTATATCCAGTCCAATTCCTGTAATCATCGGGTCCCCCTGTACTATTCAGCCAATCGCTCCATATAAATGAAGTAACCCTCGAAAGGAGCGAGTCCGATTGTTTATTCGTAACGAAAGCTTTTCATCCTATCTTTCCAAATTTCCGTTAACCTCTTTTATAATAGGTCTGCACATTCTGATCTGGGGATTCTTTTCCCTCCCTTTTCAGGACAGCCCTTATTGGTTTTCACAGGCAGATGGGTTCAACTCTGCCATTGCACACGGCCAGTGGTGGAGGCTGATCACTCCAATTTTTCTTCACGCAGGCTTTACCCATCTCCTGTTTAATTCGTTTTCACTTGCTGTTGCAGCACCGCCGCTTGAAGAGATGCTTGGCAAGGCGAGGCTCGCTTTACTCTATGCCGGATCCGGGATCGCCGCAAATGCAGCGACCTTTATCCTTCTCCCTCCGGAGTACAGCCATGTCGGTGCATCCGGAGCCATTTTCGGACTGTTCGGATGCTGGCTGTTTATGGCATTAAACCGCAAAAACCGGATCAGCCCTGCACAATCACAAGTCCTTTTTATCATTTTAGCCATGAGCCTTGCCGCATCATTCCTCTCTCCGTCCGTTAATGTGACTGCTCATATCTTTGGATTGGCAGCAGGGTTTGTGCTCTCTGCGCTTTTGTTGAAAAGAAATATTTGAAGAAAAAAGCGTTTGCCCGCTTGCGGAAACAAACGCTGCTATCTTCTTTCAATCCTTTCCGCTGTCCGCATTGCCGCCCGCCCGCTCCGGGGGTCTGTTCGAATACCAGTCATAGAGGACGATTCCATCCTCAAGCTCCAGATCTTTCACCGAAAAATGAGCCCCGAGCACATTTGCCATGGCCGAAGTCTTCACTGTTACTAGCTTCTGCCGTTTTTGAAAAACGGTTTGATTCACTTGAAGCTGCTGCATTCTTTTAATAGGGAGAATCACAGAGGATCTGGATATCGCCCTCATATAAAGAATCAGCTGCTCCTCTTCCAGCCGGTAGCCAGAATCCCTGTGGGCGAAATAGCCGAATAGCGCAGAAAGCGGAAGCAGGATGAGAGAAAGCCATCCCCAAGGCGGAAACATATAAATGATGATGCCCGCAGGGATAATAAAAGGCCACCCGTATCGAAGCAAATACTTTCTGAGCGCTCTTTTCGGAACCGGGACTTTTTCAGTCCGGTACGCGTATTGCGGCAAAAATGACTCCAGCAAGGAACCAATTTGACTGGTTTTGACGAACGGAAAGATAGCGGCGGATAAACCGTCAGCGTCCTGCTTTCCCCCTGCACAAATCAGCTGGACAGTTGCATAGCCAAGCGGCTGCCGCAAAGGATTCTCGGTAATTTTAACAGCTTGAATCCTTTTGATGGGAATGGTCAGCTGGTTTTTTTCTAGAAGTCCTCTTGAGATGATAAAATCATCGCCTCTTCGTTCCATTGTGAAATTCGCATACTTCAATAAAATACCTGCCATACTCAATAGCCAGGCCAGGAGAAATCCAAGAAAAATCAGAAAGGCTAGAAAGGGGATTCCCGCAGAGGTCAATGATTCAAACCGCTTCAGGATGGACTCAACCGGCAGCAATTCATCGATCTGGGAGCCGAACGCAAAAACCGCTGAGACAACAACCCCTATTCCGCTGCTGGTAGCCGCCCCAATCAGCAATTCTTTACCGGTCATTTTATACGTCTTCCGTTTTTCCTCTCCGGCATTGCATTCAGGTGCAGCATCCTCCATTTCCTCGGGCCCAGCCTTAATTTTTATCTTTCTCTCGCTCAGCTCCTTCTGAATGGCCGCTGCTTCGGATTTTGATATGGCTGTAAGCTCTATTTCCGCTTCAGCCCCGCCGCTCGCCGTTTCAATTTCAAGCTTGACAAGACCGAACAGCTGCTGAATAATTCCCGCACGGGTGTTAATGGTTTGCACTCTTTCAATCGGCACAAAACGCTTCTGCTTTACAAACAGCCCCTGCTCAACCCGGAGCTCGTCCTCTTCAATTCTATATGTAAACTTCAGCCACTTAATCACACTGAACACGATGAGCACCACCAGAAACAGTCCTGCCCCGGCATATAAAAGGAGGCCGAGCATGCCAGGTGCGCGGTTAACAAAGATAAAGATTACAAGCGGAATAATCATATCCTTCAAAAGCTTTAAAAAGTTGATGATCGCTGCTGCCGGATGGAGCCGCTTCGGTTCAGACATCATCATCGGTCACCCTGGCGAGCCTCGAAATAAAGTCCCTGAGACGGTCCGCCTCCTCCATGTCCAATGCCGGAATTTCATGCTTCGTAGCAGCGGTGGAAATTTCTACAGTGGCAAGCTCGTATTTCCTCAAAAGCGGCCCCTGCTTCGTATCCACATGCTGAACACGCACCATCGGAATTATGGTTCTTTGCACATTAAGCCATCCATGCTGCAAATCGATTTCATGCTCATGAACCTCGTACCTCCAAAAACGCTGTCGGTACATAGGCACGAGCCACACTCCGATCACCAAATACAGCAGCGTACCTGCTGCTCCTATCATAGCCGTCCAAAACGGCCATACGCCGTAGGCAATTAAAAAACCAATTCCAACATCCGCCAAGATGAAGACTAAAGCTGTTAACAGGCCGGTTATCTGCCAGACCGTCCTGGCCTTTCTGCTGATTTGATGCTGCGGTCTCTCTCTCATTTCCGATTCCCCCTCCTGTATGAAATACGGTTTAAAAAAGAAAAAAGTTCCTCATTTTCCATTGTACGGGCAAAGGCCTTCACTTCCAATAAAAACTGCTTCCATCCACTTTTTCAAAGGATGACTCGGATTTTAAATCCTCCATCAGTCTGAACAGAGCCCCATCCTTCTGTTTGGCCTCAACCATACAGTCAATGTGGCTTGCACTCCCTTTTACACCATTTAAAAAATCAGCAAACATTTGAGGATCGACAAAATCAGAATGAGCCCTGAATTCTTTCTCACTCCTCGGACTTGAGATATGCATCTTAACAGGAAGACTCGAACGCTTCCAGGTTTCCAAGCCTCGAAGCCAGTCCTCTTCCCATTCGGGTGATTCATGATGAGCAAGATGATGATGGTAGTCGAACACGAACGGGATTCCCAGCTTTTCGCATAAATAAAGAACATCCTTCGCATGGAAAGCTGAATCATCGTTCTCAAGCATAATCAGTTTTTGAAGGGAATGCGGAACAAACCCCCAGTTGTGAATAAACTGCTCCAAAGCCTTGTCCTTGTCTTTATGTGCTCCACCTGTATGCAGAACACACCGGTGCTCTTCATTAATGCCCATCGCCTTAAGCATGTCCCGGTGCATCTTCAGCGTTTGCAGCGCATTTTTCAAAATCTCCGGTTTAGAGGAATTCAGCAGCACAAAATGATCCGGATGAAAGTCTGTTCTCATCGGATGCTTTGACAAAAATCGGGACACCTCCGCAAACTCGGGCAGCAGGGGCTTCATAAAATCCCAATCCTTCAGCTCAGGATGATTCGCAAGCGGCACAAGCCTTGAGCTGAAACGAAAAAAATGAATCTCACTCCAAGCGTTATGCTTCAGCAGCCTCAAACAGTTCCGAATGTTCTCAAGCGCAATCCTTTCGAGCTTTAGCAGCGCTGCCTCCCGATTCTTCAATCGGCTAAATTGAGCATACGTCATCGTTTTGGATGGGGAAGCGTTGTGAAGCTCAGAACTCATGGCTGCGTAACCTAACCGGATATACATACGGAAACCGGCCTCCTCTTATCTGATTTCAGTTAGTATGTCCAGAAAGGAGTGACGTCAGGAGTCTGGAGGCGAGTTTAAAAACAGAAGGATGATAGCGGGTGACAGCCTTCCGGTACTTTCCAGCAGCGCACCATATATCCAACCGGCCTGCTGCTGTAAGGGCACTCAAGTAAAAGCGCCCTGGTGCTGATGAAGACCCACACTCCGCTTACTGATCAAAAAAAACAGCACCCGTCAATCGGAGTGCTGTTTTACTGGTGATTAGTTAGAGTAAGCTTTGTTTTTGCTGCCGCTTGTGCCGCTTCTTCTTTGCTGGGAACGGCCTTTATCATTGTAAGAACGGTTGCCTTTTTTCGCTCCGCTGCGCTGGCTGTTGTAGCCGTCGCGGCGATTGCGGTTGCCTCCGCCTGAGCCTTTTCCGCCGCCGCGTTTAGAGAATGCAGGCGGTTCGTCTGTCAATTTGATCGGAGTTTGATCCGGCTCTTTTGTCATAAGTTTGATGACTGCTGATACAACTGCTTCTGCATCGAATTCTTCGAGAAGCTGAGTTGCTGCTTTTGAATAGTAGGAAAGGTTTCCTTCTTCAATAACAGAACGAATTTTCTCGGAGGTCATCGTTTGCTGGCCTTCAAGTGCCTGGTCAAGAGTTGGAGGATTCATTTTGTCCATTTTGCGTTTTGTTGTACGCTCAATGCTTTTCAGCATATCCATTTCTCTTGATGTAATGAATGTCATGGCCATACCGGTTTTTCCTGCACGTCCGGTACGTCCGATACGGTGAACATAGCTTTCAGGATCCTGAGGCACATCGAAGTTGTAAACGTGAGTAACGCCGGAAATATCCAATCCGCGCGCTGCTACATCCGTTGCAACGAGTACGTCAATATTTCCTGTTTTAAATTTGCGGAGCGCGGACATTCTGCGTGCCTGGCTCAGGTCACCGTGAATGCCTTCAGCTGTATATCCGCGAAGGTTAAGAGCTTCTGTCAGTTCATCTACACGGCGCTTCGTACGTCCGAAAACGATCGCAAGCTCCGGAGACTGGATGTCCAAAAGGCGTGTCAGAACATCAAATTTCTGTTTTTCATGTGTATTAATGTAAAATTGCTGAATGTTTGGAGTCGTTACTTCTTTCGCTTGTACTTTCACAACTTCAGGATCTTTCATGAATCGTTCCGCAATGCGGCGGATTGGATCCGGCATTGTCGCTGAGAAAAGAAGAGTTTGATGATTATCAGGAACATTGGAAAGGATGGATTCGATATCTTCAATGAATCCCATGTTCAGCATTTCATCTGCTTCGTCAAGAACGACTGTATGCACGCCGTCCAATTTTAATGTTTTGCGGTTGATGTGATCAAGCAAACGTCCAGGTGTTCCCACGATGATATGAGGATTTTTCTTCAGCGCACGGATTTGACGGCTGATGTCCTGTCCTCCATAGATAGGAAGAACGCGGGAGCGCTTGTAGTAGCTTAGCTTGTAAAGCTCTTCAGATACTTGAACCGCAAGCTCGCGAGTCGGTGCGATAATGATCGCTTGGATGTTTTGGTTTTCAGGCTCGATTTTTTCGATTAACGGTAAGCCGAATGCTGCAGTTTTACCTGTACCGGTTTGCGCCTGTCCAATAATGTCTTTCCCTTGAAGGCCTAGAGGAATGGTTTGGGCTTGAATCGGGGTCGCCTCTTCGAAACCCATTTTGTTAATTGCCTTCATTAGACTTTCGCTTAAACCTAGATCTTGAAACTTTGTATTCAAATTTATTCATACTCCTTTATTTATCCAGTCTTCTCAGACTTAGTTATAGTCTTCACAGACTTAAGTTCCAGTTCATATCTTCTTTTAAGAAGCCCGTAAACACTTAAATTTAATCATACCATGATATGACACTGAATACAATCAGGTAAAAAATCCAATATTTATCCCTCTTGTTTTTGGTGCTCTCGTCTGTGAGAGGGTGTGATTCCGAGGAACTCCCCGGCTTCTTCTGCCAATGCTTCAAAGTCCCCCCCGTGGCAGACTAGATGCTTTGAGGAAGGGAGGAAACACAGTTTTTTCTTTTGTGAGCCGATTTTTTTGTACAGAAAATGGGCGCTTTTCACCGGCACAATCCCGTCGCATTCGCCTTGAACAATCAATACGGGGATGCGAATACCAGGAAGCCTTGGCTTTACATAGTTTACCAGTTTTCGGAATTGCAGGGTAGCCATAATCGGAGTTTCCAGTATTTTTTTTCGATAGCGCAAGTAGATTTCATTTTCATGGAGGAGGCCTTTGAAGCGATCCTGGACCATTCCCCGGATATCTTTAATGAACTGCCGAGGATTCACATAATAAGCGGCTGCACTAAGGAGAATGAGTTTTTTAACCGGATATTTCTCAGCCAGATAGGAAGCGATCATGCCTCCCATGGAAAAACCAATAACATATACTTCCCCGCAATGCTCCAAAAGGCTCTTCAATTCTTCTTCCGCACAGTCAATCCAGTTTTCAAAAGCAATTCCTTTGAGCGAGTCCGAATCGCCGTGCCCCGGAAGGCATGGCGTTCGAACCTCCCAATCGGTATTCTTTCTGACATAATCAGCAAGCGGCTCTACCTCATAGGGGGCACCCGTAAATCCATGTATGAACAGACAGCCATTCATCCTATCCCTCCCATAATAAACCTCATATACAGGTTTACCCGTCCGGGGAGAAAATAAAAATGTTTTCCGGGGCTTTTTTTATTCCTTCTCTTCTTTTAGTGCCTCTACCGCTTCTTCCAGCCTCATGCCTCTTGATGCCTTGACAAGGAACAGGTCACCTGGCCGGGCAAATCGTTTTACGGCAGCAATCAGATCCGACTTATCTGTAAAGCTTTCTACCTCTCCAGCAGATAATTTCCTTGCCGCTCCCTCTGCTATCTTTTCGCCGAGGACTCCATAGGTGAACACACGGTCGATTTTGCCTTTGGTGATATGTTCGCCTGTTTCCAGATGAAATTCAGCCTCATTTTCACCCAGCTCAAGCATATCCCCAAGAATCAGGATTTTACGTGCATATCCCTCAAGATCTTCTGTTAGCGTAATCGCAGCCTTCATCGAGGTGGGGCTTGCATTGTATGCATCATTAATGACGGTCCAGCCTTTAGCACATTTAGTCAGCTCAAGTCTCATAGAAGTCATGGCAAGCTTGCTTAATCCGCTTTTGATATCCGAATCACTAACCCCCAAATGACGGGCGGCCGCAATCGCGGCAAGCGCATTCCATACGTTATGCTTTCCCAGAACCGGAATCATAAACCGTTCTCCCCCGGGCTGTACGGTAAACGCCACACCTTCATCTGACTGAACGATGTCTGCCGGATATAAGCTGTTGGTGGCCTTATCTCCGAAGGTGACGGTTTTTATCTCCATTAAAGGCACTCTTTCCTGAAGCAAAGGTTCATCTCCAAAATAAAAAAGAATTCCATCCTCCTTTAAGCCGGAAACTATTTCAAGCTTTGCTTCTGCAATGCCTTCTCTGGAACCAAGTTCCATCATGTGGGATTCTCCGATATTGGTGATGATGGCTGCATCCGGGCAGGCAAGATTTGATAAAAACTCAATTTCGCCCCGGGAGCTCATCCCCATCTCCAGCACGGCCACTTCCGTATCCTCCGGCATGGAAAGCAGGGTGAGAGGAAGTCCGATATGGTTGTTAAAATTCCCTTTAGTTTTATGTACTTTATACGCTGAAGAAAGTGCAGAGGCGAGCAGATCCTTGGTGGTCGTTTTTCCATTGCTCCCCGTTACTCCGGCTATCTTGACGTTAAGCTGTTCTTTGTAGGATTTAGCCAATGTCTGGAGTGCTACGAGCGTATCGTCCACAAAAATCACAGGGGCATTTTCAGGCGGATTCGGCTCGTTCCTATCCCAAAGGACAGCTTCTGCACCTTCACTGATAGCCTTGCCGGCAAAGCGGTGGCCGTTAAAGTTTTCCCCTGTAATCGGTACAAACAGCGAGCCGGGGAGGATGCTCCGCGAATCGGTCGAAACACCGTTTACGGATTTTTCTTCAAAAGAATCAGACAGGCCTTCTCCGCCCGCCATCCTTTGAATATCTTTTAATGTTCTTTGTATCATACGGTTATCTCCCTTCAGAAAGAGGCCGGCTTCCCTCTGCCTCAATGAACCTCCTGAAGCAGACTCAATAGGCAGCGGGCAGCCAGCCGCTCAATGATTAAAATGTATGCTTAATCTGCTGTTTCTCTTCATGCCGTTCAATGGCCAGGGAAACGAGTTTTTCTATAAGCTGAGGGTATTCAAGACCGGTGTGCTTCCAAAGCAGCGGGAACATGCTGAACGGGGTGAAGCCCGGCATCGTATTAACCTCATTTATTAAAGCTCTGCCATCCTCAGTCAAAAAGAAGTCGGCACGCACAAGACCTGAGCCATCGATTGCTTTAAAGGCTGCAACGGCCATTTTTTCAATCATCTCGTATTCACTGTCCGTCACTTTAGCCGGAATCATCATATCGGTGTCACCGTCAACGTATTTCGCTTTATAATCGTAGAATTCCTTTTTAGGAGCGATTTCTCCTGTTACGGAACATTGCGGTTCATCATTTCCGATTACCCCTACTTCAATTTCGCGTCCAATGATTCCTTCTTCAATGATAATTTTACGGTCATAGGAGAAAGCTTCCTCAAAAGCCGCTTCCAGCTCTTCACGGTTTTTGCATTTGCTGATTCCAACGCTTGAGCCAAGATTAGCGGGTTTTACAAAGCATGGGTAGCCGAGGTTGTTTTCAACCTTCGCATAAACAGTTTCCGGATCTTTTTTCCATTCGCTGCGGATCAGCCATACATAATCGGCTTGCGCAAGACCAGCCTGGGCAAATAGATTTTTCATAACGACTTTATCCATGCCCGCCGCTGAAGCAAGCACTCCGTTTCCAACGTACGGAAGGTTCATCAGTTCAAGCATGCCCTGGATCGTTCCATCTTCCCCATTAGGTCCATGAAGAAGCGGAAAAATGACATCAAACGGCTTCTCCTCCTGGTCAGCAGATGCAGACGGAAACAGCTCTGCATTCAGAGCAGACGGCATAATCGCCTTCCCTTCAGAATCGCCAAGCTTCAGGGCAGATACACTGGATGCCGGCTCATACAGCTGTGCACCGCGGATCCATTCTCCCTTTTCTGTAATATAAATAGGATGTATATCAAATTGCTTGAGATCCAGCGCTTTAATAACAGCAAGTGCTGTTTGCAATGAGACTTGATGTTCTGCGGATTTTCCACCGTATACAAGCCCGAGTTTAATTTTCATGTTTTATTTCCCCCTCAATCTATCACGTACACGTTTTTTTCATCACTCTTCCTATTTTATCATTTTCCAGCCTGTTTGTTATCTTTGGCCCTGCAATTCTTTTATAGCATTCGAACATCTGTAAACTTTTGTGCGAAATCAAAATGTCGTTTATTTCTGCAGTTTGTATTAAAATAGTGGCAGGAGGGATTATGCATATGGAAAAAATTACATCAACCGAACAATTCGAAAAGCTCATTTCATCTGATAAGGAAGTTCTCGTTAAATTCTTCGCTGACTGGTGTCCCGATTGCACGCGAATGAACTTTTTCATTGATGAAATTCTTGAAGAATATAAGGACTTTCAATGGTTCGAGATCAATAAGGATGAGTTCCCTGAAATAGCTGAAAAATATCAGGTTATGGGAATTCCAAGCATTCTTATTTTCAAAAACGGCGAAAAGCTCGGTCACTTGCACAGCGCCAATGCCAAAACACCTGATCAGGTTCGTGAATTTCTTACAGAAAAACTTTAAGCACAAGCTCCGGCTTGTGTTTTTTGCTTTCCGATCAAACAACCTTTTGCCCGGGTTGGGCAGCACGAGTAAGAATCCTTGACTTTCCTTTCAATCAGTTTTATGCTCGTTTTAATTTCATTCACTCTTATCGAGAGAGGCGGAGGGACATGGCCCTGCGAAGCCTCGGCAGCGGATCACGGCAAATGTGAAACCGTGCTAATTCCTGCGGGCATATGCTTTTTGCCCGGCAGATGAGAGAAGAGCCGGTCTGCTTTTCAGATTATTCCCCCCTCTTCTGCTCAGGAAGAGGGGTTTTTACAGTTTCTTAAATCAAAGGAGGAAAAGACATGACTGCCATTCAAATTGAAACGGCAACATTTGCGGGAGGCTGCTTTTGGTGCATGGTAAAACCATTTGATGAACTTCCCGGAATTCACGGGATCGTTTCCGGATACACAGGCGGGCACATCGATAACCCATCATACGAGCAAGTAAAATCCGGAACATCAGGGCACGCCGAAGCCGTTCAAATCCGGTACAATCCAGAGGTTTTCCCATACGAAAAACTGCTTGAGCTCTACTGGCAGCAAATTGACCCTACGGATGATGAGGGCCAATTTATCGACCGCGGGGAATCTTACCGGGCCATTATTTTCTATCATACGGAAGAACAGCGCCAGGCTGCCGAAGCTTCAAAACAGCTCCTGGCTGAAAGCGGAAAATTTAAAGAACCGATCGTAACCCCAATCAAGGAAGCAAGTGCCTTCTATCCGGCTGAAGAGCATCATCAGGGCTTTTACAAAAAAAACCCTGAAAAATACAAGCAGGAGCGTGAGGAATCCGGACGCGAGGCTTTTATCAGTCAGAATTGGAAAAATCGTTAAGAGTGCGGAAATCCGCACTCTTTTTATTTTGGTACATGATTTTCTTGATGTTGGAAAAATTATCTTAGAGTACATATCGAAGGAGGCTTTCCCTTGTCTACTAAATCAATCCCTTCATCCCCTGAACCTTTTTGGAGAGAATCAGCCGGGCTTCCCTCCTTTCCAAAGCTTGATAAAAATCTCGATACGGATGCAGTTGTTGTCGGAGGCGGCATCACCGGAATCACAGCTGCCTACTTACTTGCCAAAGAAGGAGTTAACGTCGTCCTGCTTGAAGCCGATGGGCTGCTGAACGGAACAACCGGCCATACAACAGCCAAAATCACCACCCAGCATGACCTGATTTATGATGAGCTGATTCAGCATATCGGGGAAGAAAAAGCAAAAAAATACTTTGCTGCGAACCATGAGGCGCTCGAGTTTATGAGAGATTACGCAGCAGGTGTTTCCTGTGATTTTTCAAACCAGGATGCCTATATTTATACAGCAGAGAGCAAAAATGCCACGAAGCTTGAAAAAGAATACAAAGCCTACGTCAAACTCGGAATCGATTGCGGGATGGCAGACTCAATCCCTTTTGACCTGCCTATTAAAAATGCCATTCTGATAAAAAATCAGGCCCAGTTCCACCCTCTTTCCTATTTAGGCCACATGACAGGTGAGCTGCAAAAGATGGGAGTGGAAATCTACGAAAATACAGTTGCCGTAGATGCGGAGGTTTTTGAGGGAGGAGCAAAGGTCAGAACGAGGGACGGCTTCGAAGTCAAGGCCAAGCACGCTCTTTCCTGCTCCCATTTTCCTTTTTTTGATGGAAACGGCTTTTATTTCGCACGAATGTATGCGGAAAGATCCTATGTCCTGGGCGTTAAAACAAGGAAGCCTTATCCGGGCGGAATGTATTTAAGTGCGGACAATCCGACCCGCTCAATCCGCTCCACTCCAATGGACGGTGAGGATCTCATTCTCATTGGCGGGGATAGCCATAAAACCGGCCAGGGATTCGATACGCAAAAACATTACGAAGCCCTTGAGCTGTTTGGAAAAGTCCATTTAGGGCTAAAAGAAGCTGTGTATAAGTGGTCTGCACAGGATTTAATTACCCTGGATAAAATTCCTTATGTCGGTCCGGTGACAAAAGGGAAGCCGTCCGTTCTCGCTGCATCAGGCTACCGCAAATGGGGAATGACAAACGGCACGGCCGCTGCCATGATGATGAGGGATATGGTGCTCGAGAGAGAGAATCCTTATCAGGAGGTGTTCTGCCCTTCCCGATTCATTGCAGACCCAAGCATCAAAACATTTCTTGTCCAAAATGCCAATGTAGCCGGACACTTAATTGGAGGAAAGCTGGACTTTGGTTCACGAAAAAAAATCGAAGAACTGCGCAATGATGAAGGCGCCCTCGTCTCCTATAAAGGCCAAAAAGCCGCCGCCTACAAGGATCAGCAAGGCTGCCTGCATCTGGTGGACTCAACCTGCACCCACTTAGGCTGCGAGGTTGAATGGAACCGCGGGGACAGGTCCTGGGATTGTCCATGCCACGGCTCACGCTTTTCCACTGACGGAGAAGTCATGGAGGGCCCCGCAGACAAGCCTCTTAAAAAATTGCAGATGGACGAAGCATAATAATTGTGCTTTCTATCTAAATCGGATACAATTCGATTGTGCACAACTTATTCAGCGAAGGAAGACCATGATCATGGAGAACAGCCAAAAACTCAAGCTTGAAAACCAATTGTGCTTTGCTCTGTATGCCAGCTCAAAGGAAATTTCAAGCCTTTACAGACCGATCCTAGAACCTCTCAACCTAACCTTTCCGCAATACCTGGTCATGCTGGTTTTATGGGAACATCCAAGCCTGACGGTTAAAGAAATCGGCGGGCACCTTATGCTCGACTCCGGTACTCTGACCCCCATGCTTAAACGGCTGGAAGCAGCCGGACTTGTAGCAAGAACCAGGGCAAAAGAGGACGAGCGCAAAGTGACGATTAGTTTGACGGCGAAAGGGGAAAGTCTAAAAACAGAAGCAGCCTGCATCCCGGATGAGGTAGCCCCGAAACTTGGACTATCTGTTGAGGAATATCAGCTACTTCTGAAAACCTTAAAAAACCTGACGATTCATCTAAAACAAGGAGGAAACGAATTATGAATGCACTTTATACGGCAACTGCAACGGCAACAGGCGGACGCGAAGGACGAATCCAATCTTCAGACGGACAGCTTGATTTCCCTGTCTCAATGCCAAAAGGCCTCGGAGGCCAAGGCGGAGAAGGCACAAACCCTGAGCAGCTTTTCGCAGCCGGATATTCTGCCTGCTTCGACAGCGCCCTAAACCTCGTCATCCGTCAAAAGAAAATCAAAACGGAAGGCACAAAGGTTACAGCTAACGTTTCCATCGGCAAAGATGAAGCAGACGGCGGATTTAAACTAGAGGTTGAATTGGAAGCAATCGTCAAAGGTGTGGACGATGCAACCGCACAGGAGCTAATTGAAGCTGCTCACCAGGTTTGCCCATACTCTAAAGCTACCCGCGGCAACATTGATGTAAATTTATCCGGCAAAGCTGAATAATCAGCAGATTGCCATGCAAAAGCTGAACCCTCTGAACGGGTTCAGCTTTTTTGCTGTTGCTGGGGTTTGGGGTTGGCTGGGGGTGTGGCTTTGATTGGGGCTGTGGCTTTGATTGGGGCTGTGCCTCCGACTGGGGATGCGGCCTTGATTGGGGCTGCGGTTGCGATTGGGGATGCGGCTTTGATTGGGGCTGTGGGTGCGATTGGGGATGCGGCTTTGATTGGGGCTGCGCCTCCGTCCCCTGTTACGGTAAAGCACCAGGGGGCGGAGGCAGAACCTTCTCACACTTACTCTCCCAGCGGTTTTGACGCTAAGGGGTCAGAGCAAAACTGGTAGACATAATTGGGGACGGAGGCGTGCTCCGACCCCTTTTTTTGTCTTTTCGGGGACGGAGAGGAAACCTTGTGATCCATTGGGCTGCAAGGCGTCTTACAAACTGGGGACGGAGGTTTAGTGCTTTAGCAGAGTGAGGGTCGGAGGTCAGGAGGTTAAAATATAAGTTAACCAGGCGCGGCGGTGCCGGAGCTTTTCCACTGTAAAGGAACGGGGGACAGAGACTTGATGCTGTCAGCCCTTGTACTTCAAGCCTCTGCGGATCAGGTGCCGGAGCTTTAGTACGGCAGCGAAAGTGGGGCCAGGCACGGTGCCTGGCCCCTGCTGCTTTAACGCAGAGCGGGACGGAGACTGCTCCTTCTAAAACCTTGCCGGACAATGGATTGGAAAGATGGTGCCGAAGCTTTAGTTCTTTATCAGAGTGCGGGCCAGACCCCGCCAAGTGCTCTGCCCCCGCCAATTCAAGGATTCTCCCTATATACAGCGCGCAGACCCCGCCACCATATACGTACGTAGCCCCAGGCCACCCCTTCCCTTTACCGCAGCGGTTTCCGGGCCGTCACACAGACGGTCATCTCTGGCTTCACCCGTTTGAATTTCATTGACATTTTTTCGAATCCGCACGCACGCATGTCGTCATAGATTTGTTTTCCGAACATTTTTGTTTTGTTGGGGCTCGCGTTTTCCTCCCGGGGCTGCATGGTTATGGCAATGCTGCCTCCCGGAATGAGGGCCTCGTATAATGAAGCCAGCCCTGTTCTCGGTTCATCCCAAATGGTGTAGTTATTAACTGATAGAATTTTGTGATAGGAGTGATCCGGCAGATTCGCTTTTCCCACATCCGCTGCCATGAGTTCGCTTTTGCCTGCATCTATATATTCTTTTAGCCTCACTGATGCCTGCTCTTTCATTGTTTCAGAAATATCGAGACCATCCGCTTTAAGGACAGGATATCTGGATAGAATGTATTCGAGCGCATAACCGGGCCCGTATCCCACTTCCAGCACTTTGTCCCCCCGGCGGATTCCGAGGCTGGAAATGGTCCATTTGTTGATGAATTTATTTTCCTGGGCCATAATCTTTCCAGTCACGACCCCAATCCATCCTTTAGGCTTGCTGAAGTTCTTTTTAATTATGCTGAACATGAACGCACCTCTTCGTTTCGTTTTACTTATTACTATCACGAAACGGCTCCGTTTAAACAAAAGCGCGAATACTTAAACGAGAATTTTGTGCATGCGGAAGTTTTTCAGCTGAACTCCCTGTCTTTCTGCGATGCGGGGCTGAAGAACATGAAAGCCGCTTTTTTCAAAAAAGGGCCGGGCCGTTATGCTGGCATCCGTTGTGATCCGGCTCACTCCAAGCTCCTCGGCGCTTTTCTCCAGCTCTCTCAATAACGCTCCTGCCGTCCCCTTTCTCTGGAACGAGCTTCCCACATACATATGGTCCAAATATCCCTGGCTCGTCATATCGCAA
This sequence comes from Metabacillus sp. 113a, assembly GCF_050107635.1. Lineage (NCBI taxonomy): Bacteria > Bacillati > Bacillota > Bacilli > Caryophanales > Bacillaceae > Metabacillus > Metabacillus sp. 113a. Next base: position 32,277 of record NZ_JBNILJ010000014.1, read on the forward strand.
AAGCCCATTATCCCATCCCGTCCTTCAGCTACCCGAACGATATTGGCGGAAAACGCCTTCCTCAACCGTTCCGTTACTGCGTTGCGTTCGCTTTCAGGCGCCCATGCCTCAAGCTGGTCAGCCGAATAGTCAGATGACGGAATGCTATGGACAGCATCATAGAACAAAGAAACGATATTCGTTAAATCATCGTGTTGATAGGCTCTTATTTTCATCAAATAAAACCTTCTTTCTTGCTATGAATTTAAGATTCAGCCAAAATGAAGAGATGATCTTGCAGAGGGGGCAGTATATGAAAAGGATTATTCTCGCAGGCGGGGGACATGCCCATCTGGCCGGTATTTCAAAAGGAGCCTTATCCTCATTGGCAGACTCCGAGGTTATTCTGATTTCTCCTTCCCGTTACCAATACTACTCCGGTATGTTTTCCGGTTTTACTGAAGGAATTTATACGGAAGAAGAAATCCGCATTGATTTGGCAGCCCTCGCCGAGAAGCATAAGTTTACGTTTTCAGAAGAAAAGGTGACTTTCATTTCTGCAGCCGGCAAAAAAGTCCACACTGATTCAGGCAATCAATACGCTTACGATTGGCTTTCGATCGATATTGGTTCCAGTCAGAAAACCGCTTCCTCCATTCTGCCGGTAAAACCGAACTATTCCTTTCCTGACACCATCCGGTCTTTCCGTGAAGGCCGGTCTCCGGTGATTGCCGGAGCAGGCGCTTCCGGAGTGGAGCTTTCTTTAGCGGCTGCAGCATACAGGAGAAAATCCGGTAACAGGTCTCCTGTTACACTGATCAGCGGCGGCTCCCTCCTGTCCCCTTCACACTCTGACCGGCTGCAGAAGATTTGCGAATCAAAAGGAGTGCGCGTTCTGTTAAACAAGAAAGCCAGCTTGAGTTCAGCTGGAGCTGTTGAAGCAGATGGTGAGAGGATTCCATTTTCGGACTTGCTGTGGCTTAGCGGTCCTGAAGCACCAGCTCTTTTCAGAGAATCCAAGATGAGGGTGGACGAGCGCGGGTTTATCCTCGTGGATAAACAGTTATCTTACAATGAATCGATTTTTGCAGCCGGAGACTGTGCGTCCATCGACTGTTACCCTAAGCTTCCGAAAAACGGGGTGTATGCGGTCCGGCAATCGGAAGTTCTTTGGAAAAATCTGTACAGGGCGATTCAAGGCGAGGAGCTGGTTTCCTTTAAACCCCAGAAGCGGTTTCTCGGAATAGTATCCACCGGTGACCGGGAAGGCTTTCTCACGTACGGCGGGCTTCATTATCATGGAAAAACCGCATGGAAGCTCAAGCACGCTATTGACCGGAGGTATATGAATTCTTTTTAATCCGCCGTTTTTCCCGGATTTTTCCGATAAGTAAATAGAGAACTGCAATGGCAATCAGGACGCTGTTCATCAGGCTGAATTCACGGCCGAAAAAATCGCGGTCGTAATAGGAAATAGGGCCTCTAAAAATATAATCACTGATTGGATAAAAAACCGGAACCGCGTCCTGCACATGCGTAAGCAGATCAATCAGAATATGACCGAGCCAGCCGTAAGCAAAGGCAAGCCAGCCATTCAGCCATATTTTGCGGGAAATGGCAGCAATGATCACAAAGGCAGCCGTCCAGATGAAAAGGGAATGGCCACCCTGTCTCAAGACAATCGTAACAGGCTCATCGAACAGTCCATGAACCGCCTCTCTAAGGGAAAAAGCGGTCTCGTTCAGTCCAAGCCAGTTCATCAGAATATTTTTGAGCAGCAAATAAAAAAACATAATGAAGTAAATAAAGTCCGGGGCCATGCTCCCAATCACAAAATACTTTACAGCCTGCTTTTTTTTGCGGAATATCATGTATGTCCAAAAGCCGTGGTGGAGCGTATTCAACGGGAAGGACCTCCTGATTCGTATTTATAATCATTTTAAGACTTGCTGCTGAGGTAGACAAATTTCAGAAGGTTTCTGCAGCTTATCGAATGCTCCTGGCCTAAGACCTGTTTTCAGCAGCAGTCAACGCGGTTCGGAATCCAGGAGGCATATGGGACATCTACAGAAAAACGCCCGGGTGCATCCCCAAGCGCTTTGCTTCTCCCTATAGCACGCCTTTCCTTTTTGCCTCTTCAATCCAGGAAGGAAATTCGTGGAGCAGCTGATTGTACAGCTGTTCGTCTGAAATGCTTTCAGGATCCTGGATATGAAAAAAGTTGGCGTTGTCGATAAAACGGCCTTCCATGGAATCAAGGTTTTCAAGCACTTCAAAATTGCTGTCGCCGATTCCGACAAATTGCCAGAAGATTGGCTGGTCAGAGGATTCGATGACCGGTTTTTTTATGGTCTTTTTGCACCCGCCATCATTAATGAACACGACAAATGCCGGATCCTTACTTGATTCCTCCCTCGTATATTTCCGGATTACATCCTCCATAACGGGGGGTTCATCGTTTCGGCCAAACTTATGAATAAGGGAATCGGATAAAATGACGTTTTCAACGTATTGATTAAAATCTCTTTCGGTAACCGGCTTCAGTCTGGCAAACTCGTTGTCATAAACCCATACATAGAGCATGCCATCGTCGTCGAACTGGCTCGCTACCGCAAGGATCCGTTCAACTACTTTTTGAACCGTCCCATTCCTATACAGCTTCCTCATGGATCCTGAGATATCAAGCACAAGGCCGACTCTGGCTGTTACACCGCTCAGCTGCTTTTTTTCAAGGACAATTTGGACATTTTTCTTCAGCAGGTTAATAGAGTTCATCCGATTTTCCCCTTCCCTTTAGCGCTGCTGTTCGAGGCGCTTAAAATTTTCCTGAAGCTGCTCGATCCGGACTTTTCCTTCCTCCCGCATCTTTTTATTTTCATCTTCAATGGCTTTCGTTTCCTGCATCCCTTTCATGATGATGCTCCACGTTTCTTCCATTGTTTCGATCTTAATGCTCGGGCTGCCGGCCATTCTGGCAATGTCGGTGCTTTGCTTGGAAATGTTCTGGGCGTTTTTCAAAAGCATTTCATTGGTTCTCTTGTCCAATTCACTCATGGATTGGGCTACGAGATTTTGCCTTTTTGCTGCGATTGCATTGATCAAACCGGTTTTGAAAATCGGAATGGTCGTCACGAATGCGGAATTGATTTTTGCAATCAGCTTCGTATTTCCTCTTTGAAGGAGACGGATTTGAGGGGCGGCCTGATAGGCAACCTGCTTGGCCATCTCCAGATCATATACTCGCTGCTCCATCAGTTCGATCGCGTTTTTCAGCGTATCCAGTTCCATGCCCGCGAGCTGGTTCCCGGTAGCTGCTTTGCTCTCGAGCTCAGGCACTCTGGCGCGCAGCTCTTCCGTTTTCATTTCTCCTGCCACAATGTACTTCTCAAGTTCTGTGTAATATTGAAAGTTCTGCTCATACAGCTGTTCCAGCGTCTGTGTAGAGCCTTTCATTTCATTTTCGTATTTCATGATTTCAACATACACCTTGTCAATTTCAGAGCCCATTGTCTGATATTTTGAAAACAGCTTGTCCATCACCTTCTGGCCCCGGTTAAAAACTTTCGCCATCAGGCCTTTTTTCTCCACGAAATCCTTGCTGTCAAAGCGGTCCATGATTTTCCCAAGATGCTTTAGCAGGGCGCTGGATTCTTCCATGCTGCTTGATTTGATCGTATTCAGAATCCTTCCGGAAAACGCTGATATTTCGTTCGCGGGCTCTTTTCCGTACTCAAGGAGTGCCAGCTGGTTTTTATGATCGATGTTCTTGGCGAGCTTCTGTACCTCGGGTTCTTTTCTCAGCGTTGCTTTTATTTCATTCGTTCCCTTTTCAAGAAGCTCTTCTTTTTTTTCCAGGTTCATCGTCTGCAATTCGTTCGTATTCACAGTCATTCCTCCATTCTAAAACCATTTTTTAAACATCTTTTTAATCAGAGAAGCTTCTTTAAACTCTTCTTCAAAGCTGACGTCCTCCAGCCAGTGGATATCAAAGCAGCCTTCTTGAATATATAGCTCCAGATCATTTTGTCCCGGCGGATTAAATACGATGATATCCATCCCCAGCTCATTCATTAACAAAACGAGTGCAGCGTCAGATCGGCTGAAGGGTCCGTTTTTTTCCATGTTGTAAAGGACCATCTTCGGTATATCCTGAGCATAGTCAAATTTCTGGACGAGCTTTAACAGATCCGGGGGAAGGTATAGAGCCTGGTTAAACAAATAAAGCTGTGTCTGGTATTCGGTTTCGTGATCAGGTGCCTTCAGCTTTGGATAGGCGCAGCAACGGGAAATGGCGGCGGCCAGGCCTTGCTGCAGCCCGGTGGGAAGCTCCTTATAGGACCACCAGTTACTCGACATCATCTTCTCCGGATCCAGTCGCCCGTCGCTGCCGAGGGCAGCCTGGAAATGAAAATGGTTATTCCCGGGAATCGTTTTGGTGAAGGGAAAGGACCGGATTGTCCAGGCCAGCTCATGATCGGTGACGTCTTGTACTCTGGCCCAATATTCCTTTCTGTTCTTAGAAACACCTGCTACTTTTGCGAAGAGAGCCGGAATTTGCACCGTTTGACCCGAAGCTTCAAAATTCGGCCGGATAAATGCTTTTTCCTTCATCAGAATAAATAATTCGTCATACGTTGTTTTAAGCGTGATGGATTGAGGGATGTAAGAGCGGAATTGCCATGGTTTATAAAGCATTGAATCATCTGAATGGAGCATCTGCTCAATTTCCTTTGAAGCGCGGAAGGCAACCGTACCTTTTCGGACTGGCTTTTGATGCGGAAAAGGAAGCGGTTTTCCTTTGGAACCGAGCCGGATTTTGCTGGTCTGCTTTTCATCCGGATCGTATGGAGCGAGTATATCCGAGCCTTCCGGATGGAAAACGAGCACATCCGCACCAATTAGAATCAAATAGTAAAGAAAATACGCTTCGCTTTTGGACGCATCGCCATACCAGATCATTTTCGGCGGCTCCTCTGTCAGGCCTGCATTCCAGGAAGCAAGATGGTTATGGCTCCATTTTATCAGATCCGTAAACACCCTTCTGAACTCAGGGTGCAAAAAACCGCTGTCATGGCTTGCCTTAAAATGCTCAAGCAAGGTTTTCCAGCTCTCGCGATAGTGGACAGCCAGAGCCTGATTTTCCGCTTTTGGCATCAGACTCTCCCCTTGCATAAAGGCGAGGAGGCGATTGACAGAGAGGCCGTTTTCTTCAGTATTGATCATTAATACCCGTTGAATGGCCTGAAAGAGCTCCTGCTGAATGGACTTATCCAGCCCTTCGCTCAGCAATACGACGGAAAGCTCTTCCTCATGAATGAGGCCGTAGAGGACTTCCTGATACTCATCTTCATCGGGATACGTTCCGAGAATACGGAAAGCTGTCTGAGTAAAGGACAGCTCTTCTTCAGAATGCAGGAAGGAATTCCGGCGGGATAATGGCGTTTTGAACAAACTAAGCCAGTCCTTCTCATTTATATCGGCTTTGATTGGTCTGATTTTTTTTACCATTTCCCTCATCCTTTCCTGTCCTTTTGAATCTGCCCGTCATCGCTGGACAGCGTTTAAATGATGATCCGTTTTTTCCAGAACGCCGGCGAGAATTTCTTCTGATGCTAAAATGCCTTCCCATTCCGTTCTGGTGATCTTCCCTTGCGAATCCTGTCCCTTTTCCTGCAGCTCTCCATGCCTTGGGGCAAACGCATAATCAGCATTTTCAAGCAGGCACAAATCGAGAAGAGAATCTCCCGCTGCCGAGACCGTATCTTCCCCGACCAGATTTTTAATGTACTCAATTGCCGCCCACTTGCTGACCGGCTTTGGCACAAAATACAGCTTTCTTCCCTGCATGGAATGGGTCCAGCCTGCTTCACTAAGCCACTGTGTAAAGGACTCGAGTTCAGCGGGTATTTTTTCTCTGTCGATGATGCAGTAGCTGAACAGGTCATCAGCTGTTCTCTGCTTTAATACCCACTCTTCATGAACGATTTCCTGAAATTTTTCAAGCATTTCTTCTCGCGGCATACCGTCTTTCAGCTGTTCGGCAATCCTCGCATTCCAGCCGGAATCAGGAGTGCCGTTTATCAGGATGTTTCCGCCATTGCTCGTGACTGCATATTCGGCTGCAAGCTCTGACTGAAAAATGGATATGCGTTTAAACTGCTCGATTGTCCTTGTCGTCACAGGAACGAACAAAGCTTTTTCAGAAACCTGCTTAAGCAGGGAGATCGCCTTATGAGTCATAAAGGAAATTTCTTTGCCGTCAAGCACTTCAATAAGGCGGATGTCCTCTTCTGCAGCCTCGTGTCTGAAAGACCTTCTTGAATAAATCAGGGTCTGGTCAAGATCGCTTGCGAATAACATCAGCTTTCCTCCTTCAGAGGCTTAATTAGTCCGCAGCACGAGTAGGACATGTCCGGATAAACCTCAATGGGTACATTCCGTTCCTCCGCAAGCAGGCGAATATGCCCAAGCTCCGGATTTTCAGCGCTTTTCACAAGAATTTTCCAAGGGACCCTGCGCAGGAGCACTCTTGTCGTTTCCCCTACACCCGGTTTGATCAGATTGATGTTTTCAATCCCATAGTCATCCTGAATTTTTTTGATATCCGCAAGCCCCTTCCAGGTTGGCTCGCTGACATGATGGCTATCCAGATGCCTGTCTACTTCTTCTTTTACAAGCGGATATTGCTTAGTAATCGTCTCAATAAAATACAAGGACAAGTCTTCTTCTTCCAGCTCGCGGTAATATTTGGCACCGTGGTAATCATCGGGTCCGATGTATGCGCTGTTCAATACGGTACGGCTGACAAGCCCGGATACGGTCGAATTCAGGCAGGCACTCGGAATAAGGAAATCACCTCTCGTTCCGTAAATGGAAACGCAATACCCCGGGTCCGCAAGAACGGCCATGGTGTCGCTTACGTTCGTTCCGTACTTTTTGTTTAAATGGGCGGCAGCCTCGTTCAATTCTTTTTTAATTGCGCCTTTTCCCGTCCAGCCGTCCACAAACTGAATGGATTCTGAAGGGTGATTTTCAAAAATGTATTTCATCGCGTTCTCATCGATTCCGCGTCCGCGGATAATCGAAACACTGTAATGGGGGACATCAATCTCATATTTAAATTGAATATACCGTTTAATAAGAATTCCAATCGGTGTTCCTGCCCTGGCAAGGGAGACAAGGACGGCGCCTTTTCCTCTTTCTCTGATAATCTGCTCAGCTACGACACCGGCAGCTATGGCGAGCCTCTCTTTATATTGCGCAAGTGAAAGGTGGAAGAGATTAATATAGTCCTCTGAAGGCTTATATTCAATCGGCAGCATTTCTGAATAATGTGTTCCGGATTGAACCGCTTCCTCCCTGTCCTGTGTGGAGCTCTCAGGCATGACGCTGCTGATATCTTTCAGTAAAAAGATGACATCTTTTTCGGAGTAGCTCCCCATTGGAGTGGGGGGGAGCATTGTTTTAACGGACATGCTGATCACCTTTCCTTCTGCAGAAGTATACAACCTGAATAATCGGAACAACCGTTTTCAGCTGCTTGAGCATCGGCTCAAGCTGCTCGATTGGAACCTCTCTTTCAAGAAAAACAAAGACTTCATCGTACATGCCCTGCTCGATATTATAAAAGAAATGCTGCACGGCTGGCTGCTCTGGATTCGGATAGGCAAACTTTGAAAAAATCGGATACCCCTCTTTTTTAGTGCAGTGAATTGGACTCCTTGTGGAAGACTGGTAGCGGATCCCTTCGCCCATTTCCGCCGCTATTCTCATCGGTATGTACATAAATTCACCGGTTCCAAGACAGAGTGTACGCACCCCTTTTCTTCTCATCCGCAGTTCCTCTGCAGCCCGGTTCACAAATTGTCCGGCTTCCTTTTCGAACCGGTCACTCATCCCGAATCTGCCGGTCACAGAAAGATAGGAAGGGGCTTCCGGACCTTCGCCTCTGGATACCCACTCCGTTTGATAAGCGGCGGCTGCGTCCAGCCCGGTGACGGTCACTTCTGCATCTCCAGGCTTTCCTTCCGAGGCATCAGATGTGAAGACAAATTCCTCCTCGATCGAATTGCCTTCCGCTTCCATTGAACCGGATAACAGCGAGATGGCAGTAATCGTAATTCCGTGCTTTTCTTCCATTTTCTTAAAGGCTTCCCGATGCTTCTCCGTCCGCCAGTCCAGAAGCGTCAGGATGGCGTATTCTTTTCTCGGATACACCTCCTGTATCGATTCAATGATATTCAAAGCTGTTTTCCCCGTTGTGGATTCATCATCGACAAGCACGATCGGGTGGTGATGATCAAAAAATTCCGTTCCTGCATAGCATCTGTGGGAAGTCGCATGGGAGTGCTCTTCTTCAAAGTTTATTGCGGAGCGCAGCCCCTCTATCTCTTCACGGGTCGTGTGGAGAAATTTCGCATTTTCAAAGCACCGAAAAACGGCATGTCCTAGTGCGGTTGCAGTTTCAGCAAACCCGATAAAAACGGTCTCTTCCGGCAAAGCATACGTTTCCTCCAAAACAGTCTGCAGCAGCTGTTCTCCCGCTTCGCCCGCTTCAATTGCCCCGTGCATTTCCTGCCTGGCGGGATGAACAGCACCATGCACTTCTTCCATATACCTGGAGGCAAGCGCCGCTCCCGCAATGAGAGAAACCTTTGGAGAAACAGGCAAATGCTTGCCCAGGACTTTGCTGATGAACAAAAAGCTTCTTTTCTTATTGATTCTCGCACCCATTTGAAAAAGGCTGGACAGTGAAAGCTGAAGAGGGTTTTCGTTCATTTCGATGCTCACCTGGATTTTATTTAAGATTTCCAGCGAAACCATGCTCCCCTTGTCTTGTGTTAAGTAGGTCAATGAAGGATTGTTGTTCATGGAGCACCCCGTAAATGGAAGATTTGAGCAGCACTTTCCGCGCCCAGTTTGTATGTGGCTTGACTTCATTCATCTTGTTGGCATAAGCACTCTTGAAAACCCCGTTCAAACCATCATGGCTGTCAAGGATGGACTTCGCGTCCATATATTCTTCGTGGGTGACGACATTAAGAGCATGTACAACTTTACTGTGCGAGGGATGAATAACCGTTTTGCCGACTAGCCCATTTGTCTTGTCCAGCATGATTTCATGAATCAGGGCGTCCTCAAACCGATTAATCATTTCCGTCCGCACTTGCAGTCCGTTCCTGCCAAAGGCCTGCTGAAAGGGCGACAGCCTGATCTGGGGCTTCATAATTCTTTTTGAACCGGAAAAGTATTCCCATACGGGGCCGGAAATGACATACTCGCTGGCACTGCGCCCGAGCACGTTGATGATATCCGAAATGCAGTCACGGATCACGGAAATATCATAAACCGTCGTATCACTGCTTCTTCTTATTCCGAACAGTCCGGAAAAATCAGTGGCTCCGATCCGGACATTAAGAATAAGGGAATAATACTCATCCAGCAGCTGTTTAATACTCAGCAGCGATTCCATTCTCGTTTCTTTATAAATAATTTCATAGGATTCAAGAATTGGCATTCCGTAAAGGTTCATAGAAAAAGCTTCATTTATTTGAGAAAGTGCCTCCAAATAAACCCTTCCGTTTACTGCTGTGAATTTCGGAAAAATAAAGCCGCAAAGAAGTGAGGCTGCATCGCCAAGCCGGCTGACCATCTCCGTCATTTGCTGAACAGTTCTTACCCTTATAAAGATAAGCGGCAGAAAATCTGTATTGAAAGCACCATTTTTCGTACTGGTGTGAATGGTTTTAAGCTGCAGAACGGTGTTAGCTTCTGCCGTCTTCACCTCGTCATCCCCGATCGAATCCTCGAGACAGATGGCCATGCTTGTCAACCCTTCGTGTTTGCCTTCAAGAAATTTTCCAGATAGCACATCACTAGAAATTTGCTCTCTTGTTCCCGGCATGTACAGTGTAGCGCCCAGTGCATAAGCCAGCTGTTCTTTAGAGGAGGAATAATTGAAAGAAACCGGCTTGCGGAAAAAAATCTCATCCAGCGCCGGGGACGGCAAATATTGAAAATGTCTCATTGAATCCCTCCTCTTCTAATGATCTGCTATTTGAAAAACGCTTTTAAAAGGCAGAAGGGAAGACATGCTGTCTCCCCGCATACATCTTAAACTTCTAAACCATAATTTCGGCAAAGAGATGCCAGCCCCCCTGAAAACCCGCTGCCGATTGCATTGAATTTCCAGTCAGAACCATGTTTATAAAGCTCGCAAATAACAACAGCTGTTTCAATGGAAAAATCTTCTCCTAAATCGTAGCGGAGGATTTCTTTATCCGTTTGGGCATCCACAATCCTGACAAACGCGTTGGAAACCTGTCCGAAATTCTGTCTGCGGGACTCTGCATCGTGAATGGTAACGGCAATTCCAATTTTTTGGATATGGGCAGGCATTAGCGAGAAGTCTACGAGAATCTGCTCATCATCCCCGTCCCCTTCACCTGTACGATTATCTCCTGTGTGCTCTACTGCACCATTCGGGCTTTTCAGCTGATTGTAAAAAATAAATTCACTGTCATTTTGAACTTTTCCTGAAGCATCCGCCATAAATGCAGTTGCATCCAAATCAAAATCATTGCCTCCGCTATAACGGTTCGTATCCCAGCCAAGCCCAACCACTACTTTAGTCAGCCCTGGATTGGTTTTCGTCAAGTCAATGCGCTGTCCCTTAGATAACGAGAGTGTCATGGGTATCCTCCATTCATTTTTAATGTTCGCTCTGCAGTTTAAAAAAGGGGAGACCTGCAAACAGCAGCCCCCCCTTTGCTGTACACCTGTCAGATCCGTGATGCCCAGCTTAATAGAGAAGGCTGACCGCTCGCGTAAAGTCACCCCTGTTTCATGCAATCGCCGTTTAGACGTTCAAGCCGTAGTCGCTTACCAGTGAACCAAGGCCACCCTGATAGCCGCTGCCGATTGCACTGAACTTCCACTCGCTGCCATGACGGTATAGCTCACCTACAACAACAGCTGTTTCAATAGAGAAGTCCTCGCCAAGATCGTAGCGGATCAGCTCTTCGCCATTTGTTTCGTTTAAGATACGCACATAAGAATTGCTGACTTGTCCAAAATTCTGGCTGCGTGTTTCCGCATCATGAATCGTAATCGTAAATGCGATTTTCTGAATGTTTTCCGGAACGCCAGGCAGGTTCACTTTTACCTGCTCATCATCGCCTTCCCCTTCGCCAGTACGGTTGTCTCCTGTATGCTCAACCGCACCGTTCGCACCTTTTGTATTGTTGTAGAAAACAAAATCTGCTTCGGAAGAGCATTTTCCTTCCGCGTTTAAAAGGAATACAGAGGAATCAAGGTCAAAGTCCTGTCCGCCGTCATACTTATTTACGTCCCATCCAAGACCTACAACAATATTCGTCAGACCCGGATTTGATTTAGTTAAATCTACTTTTTGTCCTTTTGCTAAACTGATTGCCATTTTAATAACCTCGCTTTAATTGGATTTTTATCAGACTGTTATTCTATTAAACGTAACGGTTCGCAATCTCGCTGATCGACGCATCTTTTGTTCCATCGCCAACCGCGTTGAACTTCCACTCCCCGTTATGACGGTAAATCTCGCCTGGAACAAGAGCCATCAGCCCGGAAAAATTGTCTGTCAGGTTAAAATGAACAAGCTCACTGCTGTTTGAGTTGTCCAGGACACGGATAAACGCATTTTGAATCATCCCAAAGTCCTGCTTGCGCTGAACACCCTGATAAATATTTACAACGAAAACCAGCCTATGTATATGTGCAGGGATGCGGCCAAGGTCCACTCTGATTTGCTCATCGTCGCCTTCCCCTTCTCCAGTCAGGTTGTCCCCTGAGTGCTGGACGCTCCCGCAGCTGCTTGTTTTATTTCCAAAATAAACTAAATCCTTTTTATCCGCCAGCTTGCCGTTCTCATTCAGCATCAGCACAGATGCATCACAATCGATATTGCTGCTTCCTCCGCCGAAACCAAAGAACCCGCCGCTTTTCTTAACTGGATCCCAGCCTAGCCCAACCGTTATGGAAGATAAACCGGCTCTGCCTTTTGTTAAATCAATCTTCTGTCCTTTTTGCAAGGATATAGCCATTCTTCAACACTCCTTCCCAGTTATAAAGCCTTTAAAACCTTGTCCAGCAAGCATGCAAACTGTAATGAAGCTGCATACAGCATTCCAAGAAAATGATACCACATATTTTCCAAAGCATTCAACTTTGAGCGACAATCCTCCCGTTCTTTCCTGCGGGTGATAACGCCTATAGGCTGATTATACGGCCAAGCCTGACGAAAGGTTTCGTTTTTTGATGAAATGAGGTTTGTGGTAAATTTTTCTGGGTTTTGGAGCGGGATTTTTCGGGTGGGGTCTGGCCCGGCTTTCGCTAAAGTATTAAAGCTCCGGCACCATTTCTCTTAAACGTTGGCGGACAAGGGATTGCGAAGTCACGCCTCTGTCCCCTGATGCGGTGAAGCAGCAGGGGACAGGCACCGCGCCTGACCCCGCTTTCGCTGGCTCGTACTAAAGCTCCGGCACCAAGCCTGCCAGTTCTTGGTGAGAAAGGCCCGACCCCGTGACGCCTCCATCCCTCGCCCCTCTACAGCAGTAAAGTTTCGGTACCGTTCTGTGCTATCTCTTTGCCAGGCGTCTGACTTCGTTTGATAACTCCGGATGCCATTACTGCCTCCGGCCCCCACTCTGCTAAAGCACTAAACCTCCGTCCCCAATCTGATTGACATGCTGCAGCACAAGGATTCCCAAGGTCTCTGCTCTGTCCCCCAAAAGGCAGAAAAACAGGGTCGGAGCATGGCTCCGACCCCAATTATGTCTACTAATCCAGCTCCGTCCCCTAACCCTTAAAAGCGCTGGGGGAGTAGGAATCAGGGGTTTCTCCCTCCAGCCCCCAATGCTTTACCGCGCCGGGGGTCGGAGGAGCCACATGCCCTGTTTGCAGAAGAAACCTGCCTGCTGTTTAATGTCTGCAAAAACGAGCCATAAAAAAGTTTCCGTAAAGCTCACGTTCTGCCGCCCGGACTCTTTACTTCCTGTGCATCTTAAATTCCAGGAACAGTTCGTTGTAATGAGCGAGCATTTTTTTGCCGAGGTTGTCGTAGACTTCGAGCTTAGCTGTTGTTTCCGGATCCGGGTAGAAGCGCTTATCTCCTGAAATGTCCTCGGGAAGAAGCGGGAGGGCTTCTCTGTTCGGTGTGGAATAACCGACATATTCAGCATTTTGAGCAGCGATTTCGGGCTGAAGCATGAAGTTGATGAATTGATGGGCTGCTTCCGTATTGGCGGCGGTGCTTGGAATGACCATGTTGTCGAACCACAAGTTGGAGCCTTCTTCCGGTACGACATAGTCAAGCTTCTCATTCTCGCTCATGATTTCTGAGGCATCTCCTGACCAGACGACGCCTGCAGCGGCTTCTTCGCTGGCGAGGAGCATTTTGATTTCGTCACCGACGATGGCTTTGACGTTAGGGGTGAGCTCAGTCAGCTTCGTTTTCGCTTCTTGAAGATGAGCTTCATTGGTGTCGTTAAGTGAATAGCCGAGGCTGTTTAAGCCCATTCCCATCACTTCTCTTGCTCCGTCAGCCAGCAGGATTTGATTTTCCAAATCTTTTCTCCACAAGTCATCCCAGCTCGTGATTTGTTTTCCTCCGAGCATGCCGGGATTGTAAACGATGCCGACCGTTCCCCAAAAATAAGGGATGGAGTACTGATTGTCGGGATCAAAGGATAAATTCAGAAACCGCTCATCGATGTTTTTCAGATTAGGAATCTTCGTATGGTCGAGCGGGAGCAGCAGGTTCTCTTCCTTCATTTTGCTGATGGCGTATTCGGACGGGACCGCGATATCAAACGTTGTTCCGCCTTGGGAGATTTTTGTCATCATAGCTTCGTTGGAATCGAAGGTTTGGTAGACTACTTTAATACCTGACTCTTTTTCAAACCGATCCACGAGCTCGGGATCAATGTAGTCCCCCCAGTTGTAGATGGTGAGCGTGTTTCCGCCTGAATAGCCTTGGGAACGGTTCAGCTGATTAATGGAAATTAATAAAACGGCAGAAAGGATGGAAATGATAAGAAAAGCACGCAGAAGCTGATTCATTTTCGGATTTCCACCCCTTTCATGCGATTGCTGCGCTGAGTAATGAAATAATAGCCGATGACCAGACTAATGGTTACCAGGAAAATTAAAGTGGAGAGCGCATTAATGGTTAGTGAAATCCCTTGCCTTGCCAGCGAGTAGATTTCGACCGACAAGGTAGAGAAGCCGCTGCCGGTTACAAAGAATGTGACGGCAAAGTCATCCAGCGAGTAGGTCAGCGCCATAAAAAAGCCAGCGAAAATGCCTGGTGTGATGTAGGGGATCACGACTTTGGACAGGACCTCCCATTTACTTGCTCCCAAGTCCCTTGCCGCATCGACAAGGCTTGAGCTCATTTCTTCAAGCTTTGGCAGGACCATGATGACAACGATGGGAACGCTGAATGCGATGTGGGAAAGCAGAACGGATGTAAATCCAAGCCTGATGCCGATCATGGTGAACAAAATCAGGAAGGAAGCACCGATGATAACGTCCGGACTAACGATCAAGACATTATTTAAGGTAAGCAGTGTGTTTTTTATACGCCTTCTTTTCACATAGGTGATCGCTAATGCTCCCAGTACCCCGATGATTGTAGAGATGGCAGATGAAAGCAAAGCGATGATCAGTGTGTTCAGAACGATGATCAGAAGCCTCGTATCCTGGAAAACCTCTTTATACCAATCAAGTGTAAAGCCTTCAAATTCTCTCATTGTTCCGCCGCTGTTAAAGGAGTAGTACATAAGGTAAAAAATAGGCGCATAGAGGATGGCAAAGACCAGGACTAAGTAAAGGTTTGAAAGCTTGCTGTTTTTCCTCATCTTGCGCTCCTCCTTCCCGTGTTGGTAAATAGAATGATAATCGCCATTGCGAGGATCAGGAATACGGCAATGGTGGCTCCCATCCCCCAGTCCTGGGTCACAAGGAAATGCTGCTCAATGGCCGTTCCAAGAGTAATGACACGGTTGCCTGCAATCAGCCTTGTAATCATAAACAGCGAGAGGGCTGGAATGAATACAGCCTGGCAGCCTGATTTCACACCGGAAATGGTTAACGGGAAAATGATCCGTTTAAACGTTGTCCATGAGGAAGAACCGAGGTCCCTCGCTGCATCCAGTAAGGATGGATTCAATTTCTCAATCGAATTATAAATCGGCAAAATCATGAAAGGGATAAAGATATAGACGGAAACGAAGACAAAGCTGAAATCAGTAAACAGAATCTGCTGTCTTCCGGCTCCTAGCCATTCCAGCAAATTGTTGGCCGTTCCATATGTGCCGAAGATTCCCAGGAACGCATAAGCTTTCAGCAGAAGATTAATCCAGGTAGGCAGAATGATGAGCAGCAGCCAAAGCTGTTTGTGCTTCGTTTTTGTAAGGAAATAGGCTGTCGGGTAAGCAATGAGCAGCGAGAACAATGTAATCAGGAATGCATACCAGAAAGAGCTCAGTGTCATTTGCATGTAAACAGGCGTAAAGAAATTCGCATAGTTGGATAGTGTCAGATTTCCTTCAATATCAAAGAGGGAATAATAAAAAATGAGAACGACCGGCGCTGCTACAAACAGCACCATCCATAAAATGTAAGGGATTAAATACAGGTTGCGGGTGTTAGTTTGCATAGCCGTCTCCCTCGTAGGATTCGAGACGCTTATCAAATTCTTCTTCCGTTTCATTAAACCGCATGACATGAATGGCTTCAGGCTCAAAGTCCAGTCCGATTTCTTCTCCTACAGACGCTTTTTTCGTAGAATGAACGAGCCATTCATTGCCGGCTTCATCGTAGCAGCAAATTTCATAATGAACGCCTCTGAATAATTGGGAATCTACCTGAACCTGAAGCTTCCCGGCATCTTTTACCGTAATGGCTAAATCCTCCGGCCTTACTACAATTTCCACTTTTTCATTCGGATGAAATCCGCGATCCACGCATTCAAAGACCTTATCTGCAAATTCCACCCGGTAATCTTCCACCATTGTTCCAGGGACAATATTGGATTCGCCGATAAAATCTGCAACAAACCGATTGATCGGTTCATCGTATATATCTGTCGGTGTTCCGCTCTGCTGGATTTTCCCTTTGTTCAGAACAAAGATTTCATCGGACATTGCGAGCGCTTCTTCCTGGTCATGTGTAACAAAAATGAACGTAATGCCAAGTCTTCGCTGCAGCTCTTTCAATTCGTACTGCATCTCTGTCCGAAGCTTAAGATCAAGGGCAGATAGCGGCTCATCAAGTAAAATGACCTCCGGCTCGTTGACGATAGCCCGTGCAATGGCTACACGCTGCCTTTGCCCACCGGACATCTCTGCAATTTCCCGGGTTTCATAGCCTTCTAAATTAACAAATTTTAAGGCTTCCTTCACTTTTTCTGTAATCTTCTCATTTTTCACCTTTTTAATCCGTAATCCGAACGCAACGTTTTCAAATACGTTCAAGTGCGGGAAAAGGGCGTAATCTTGAAAAACCGTGTTTACCTGGCGCTTGTTGGCCGGTATCTTGTTGATTAATTTATCGTTAAAATAGATGCTGCCGCCAGTCGGCTCGGTAAATCCGGCAATCAGGCGGAGAATGGTTGTTTTCCCGCATCCTGATGGTCCAAGCAGTGTATAAAATTTGCCCCGCTCAATTTCAAAGCTGACATGATTCAGCACAGCCGCTTCATCAAATTGCTTTGTTACTCCCTCAAATCGTATGATCGTCTCGTTATTCATAGCAGCCTCCCTTTAGTGGTTAAACAAACGTTTGATTATAAGTAGGATTCAGTTGCGACGAGGATGATCTCTGTCTCGCCACTAAAATCATTGATAAATTGATGGGAATCGGAAGCAGAAAAATAGATGGATTCCCCTGCTTCTGCCTGATAGGAGCGGGTGCCAATTCGTATGGATACCCTTCCTTTCAGCACATATCCGAATGTTTCAGAGGAAGACGCTTCGAATTGTTTAAACTCTCCTTTTTCTTCAAAAGAGAGGATAATCGGGTCCATTTCTTTTTCGTTGGATTCAGGAACCAGCCATCTTATGGAATAGCCCTTTTCTTCATCCTTATATTCGGTTTGTTCCTCTTCAGCATAAACGACTTTTTGAACGTCATCTCCTGCATGAAAGAACTTTTCCGGGCTGCACCCCAAAACTTCCAGTATATTAAAAAATGTATCCAGCGAAGGTGAACTTAAATCTCTTTCCAGCTGCGAAATATACCCTTTGCTTAAATCTGTGCGTTCCCCAAGCTCCCCTTGAGTCAATCCGCTTTTTAATCGCAGGTTCTTTATTTTCTTCCCAATTTGCATACAGGATCCTTCTTTTCTTTTTAGAATGGCTTGAAGAAGTTTTGTATTCCCTTACTAAAAGTTTACTTTAAGCATTTCTTATTATAATCTTTTCATTTAATTTTTCAACAGGACGGGACAAACCGCAAGCGCCTGGAAGGAATGAAGTTCTGCTAAATGCGCGACGTCCTTCTGCAGTAAAGAACTAACTGACCAGCATCCTGAGGTCCTCAGCACTTCGAGGGGCTAGTCCCTTGAACTGGATCAGGAAATGCGATGCATCCGCTAGGACCTGTTTCATCCTTTCCTACACAACAAAAAAACACACCGTATCCAATACGGTGTGCGCATCTCACTATACTTTTTCCAGAAAATACACATTTCTCGTTTCGATAAGAGGTGCGATGGTTTCCCGGTAAGCTTTGTAATGATCTGAAGCGATGTGGGCGTCTACTGCCTTTTGATCTTTCCAGTTTTCATAAAAGACAAAAATGGCCGGGTCGTCCTTTGAGCGGTGAAGATCGTAGCTGATGCAGCCTTCTTCTGCTCTGGAAGGGGCAATCACTTTTTTCATTTCTTTAAAAAGATTCTCTTCCATTCCAGGTTTTGCCTTCATGATGGCGTTGATCGTGATTTGGGACATGCTCATTCCTCCTAGCTTTTACGATTTCACTATAAAACAAAATACTCCGGGTTAGGTAACCATCTGCTTGTACATTCCAATGTTTAATCTTTCACCAACTCGGTTATTCAAACACTATGGCTAAAAGTCACTTAATAAAAAGGAGTTTTATACATGAATCGGTTTACTATACCCCGCGACATCTTTTTTGGAGAAAATGCTCTTGAAAAACTGAAGGAGCTTGAGGGGAAAAAAGCAGCCGTTGTCATCGGCGGAGGCTCCGTTAAAGAAAACGGGCACCTGGATAAAATTCTATCCTATCTTTCTGAGAAAGATATTGAAACAAAAGTCATTGAAGGCTTTTCAGGCGAACCTGAAGTTGAGATGGCACGCGAAAAGGCGAAAGAGCTTGACGGCTTTGACCCGGATTGGATCATTGGTGTCGGCGGCGGATCCCCTATGGATGCTGCCAAAGCCATATGGATTTTCTATGAATATCCGGAAATAGAATTTGAAGAAACCATTAAACTGTTCAATCTGCCTCCGCTTCGGAAGAAGGCTAAATTCATCGGCATACCGACCACGAGCGGTACGGCATCTGAAATTTCAAATCTATCCGTCATTACGGATGGAAAAACCGGAATCAAATATCCGATTGCAAGCTTTGAGCTGACTCCGGATATGGCAATTATTGATCCGGTCATGGTAG
The DNA here is from genome assembly GCF_050107635.1 of Metabacillus sp. 113a. Lineage (NCBI taxonomy): Bacteria > Bacillati > Bacillota > Bacilli > Caryophanales > Bacillaceae > Metabacillus > Metabacillus sp. 113a. The sequence continues at coordinate 50,934 of NZ_JBNILJ010000014.1, forward strand.
AAGATTTACCTGAAAAACTGATTGCTTACAGTGGAATGGATGCCGTTACCCATAGTATTGAATCATATGTGGCGAAGCCCAGAACGGTTTTCACCGATTCCCTTGCCATTGAAGCAGCTGAAATATTGAAGGATCATCTTGTGTCTTCCTATAAAGGCAATAAGGAATCCCGGGAACAGGTACACTATGCACAGGCAATGGCTGGAATGGCTTTTTCCAACGCCGTCCTCGGAAACGTGCACAGCATGGCGCATAAAAGCGGCCCGACCTTTGAAGTCCCGCATGGCTGTGCAAACGGCATTTATTTGCCATATGTCATTCAGTTTAACCGTACCGTTTCTGCAGACCGGTTTGCGGCTATCGCAAAACGGCTCGGCTTAAACGGCGAAACGAGCGAAGAATTGACGGATGCACTTGTAAACTGGGTTCGTTCATTGAATGAAGCAATGAATGTCCCTAACTCTTTGAAAGAATACGGCATCTCAGAAGAGCTGTTCACTAAACATGTGGATGAAATGGCTAAAAATGCACTAGAGGATCCATGCACGTCAACAAATCCTCGCGAAACATCAGAAAACGAAATGAAGAAGCTTTTCCAGGCTGCTTATTATGGAGAAGACGTGACCTTTTAATTCAAAGTCCCGAGAGCATAGGCTCTTGGGGCTTTTTATCATTTCATTCTTCATCCTTAAAGATTTCTGCGAGCAGCTTCTCCCGGTGATCCAGGAAATACTTGGTCAGCTGATAATGCTCCGTTCGCTCATACTCCGTTTCAACAATTTCCCCATCACCAAAAAGACGGATTGAGGCATTAGGGTAACCGAGCAGAATAGGAGAATGGGTCGCAATGATAAACTGCGCTTCTCCTTCTCTGGTCAGATCATGGATGATCCTTATTAAGCTGAGCTGCCGTTGAGGGGATAATGCGGCCTCCGGTTCATCTAAGAGGTAAATGGCATTTCCGCTCCCGAGCCTGTTCGTGAAAAGAGACAGGAAAGACTCCCCGTGGGATTGATGATGAAGGGATTTGCCGCCATAGCTTTCCAGTGCGGACGGATGCATTTTTGCCTGCTCATCGATGTGGCTTGCAAATTGAAAAAACGATTCCGCTCTAAAAAAGAACCCGCTGCTCGTTTTCGGAAACCATGACAGCTGAAGGTACTCCCCGAGATCCGATTGGGAAGCATCCGCATCGTAAAAATTGCTGCGGCTTCCCCCTGCTGTATTAAATCCGCATTGATAGGCAATGGCTTCGAGCAGCGTTGACTTCCCGGATCCATTTTCACCGCAGAAAAAAGTCACACTGGAGTCAAATACAAGCTCTTTTATATTCCGGATTGCCGGGATCGAGAATGGATAGGCATTCGGTAAGCTGCTGTTGGAATGCCTTAGTCGGATGCTTCTCAAAAACAAACGGATGCCCTCCCTTTCTTTTTTCTCCCATTATAACTTACTTGGGCATTCCGGCTTAAATTTGGTTCTGCTTGCCTTTTTTCGCAGCAAACGGGTATAAAGAGAGTATGAACTTAAAATCTGACCACTCTGCACAGAGTTTATCTTAAAGGAGGAATGCTGGATGTTTACAGCAAAACAGGAGTTTATAGATGAATGGAACCGGGAAGCCCAGGCGACAGAACGAATTTTGAACACGCTTACCGATGAGTCATTGGCACAGGAAATTTCTCCGGGCTACAATCATCTCGGGGGACTGGGATGGCACATAACCGTAGCCATACACAGCTTGCTTTCTCAAACAGGACTTCAATTCCAGCATCCCGCCCATATTGAAACGGTGCCGGAATCGGCTGAAGAAATTGCTTCCGCCTACAGCAGCACCAGCAAGTCAATGGTTAAAGCCGTTCAGGAACAATGGTCTGACGAAACATTAAATGAAACCCGGGAGTTCTTCGGAAACGAGCGTCCTGTTCAATCCATCCTCCGTGATTTAATTCAGCACCAGGCCCATCACAGAGGACAAATGACTGTTCTGATGCGCCAGGCAGGCCTTAAAGTGCCGGGGGTATATGGCCCAAGCAAAGAAGAATGGGCCAATTTAAATTCTCTTGGCTAAAGCTAAGCTGACAGTTTTGTCAGCTTTTTGCATGCAGGTGAAGAAATGAACCTTTTCGTCATTTCCGATACTCATATACCGAAACGGGCCAAAGCTCTCCCGGACCACGTTAAAGCTCAGGCTAAATCTGCTGATGCGATTATTCATGCTGGGGATTTCCTTAACCTGGATGCGTACTATGATCTGTGCAGATATGGACCTCCCGTATATGCTGTTTATGGGAACGCCGATGATAAAGAACTGAAAGAAGTGCTTCCATCCCGGCTGATTTTGAACCTAAATGGTTTTGCTCTCGGTGTTGTCCACGGGCATGAGGGAAAAGGGGCAACTACCGAAAAGCGGGCATTGAATGCCTTCGGTAACGAGAAGCTGGACAGTTTGATTTTTGGCCATTCCCATATTCCCATCAGCAAACAGCAGGATGGGGTTCTTCTTTTTAATCCCGGCTCTCCTACGGATAAAAGAAGACAGGCCCTTTTTTCATATGGGATCATAAGGCTGGAAGAAGAAATATATGCTAAACACGTTTTTTTCAAGCCCTGAGAGGTGAACTGATCTGCAGTACTTGAAAAAAGGGTATACTACACAAGAAAAAACAATGATGGAGGCTGAAAAAATGAAACCATTTACGGTAACGTTCCACAAAGAAGATCAAACAGAGGATATGACGGTTTACCATTTATCAGAGGAAGACTTCAGCACGCAAACGGAGGGCGGCACCCGCCATTTATTCGATTTGGATACAAATGTAGGGTATTTCGTATTTTTTGATGCGGCAGACCAAAATGGCAAGGAATCCTACCTGGTCCTTCATTATGAGGAAAACGAAGAGGACCCATCTGCATGCTATGGCTTTGAACTTAAAGACTTTTATCAGTTCACCGCTCTTTATCTGAACGACCTGGAGTTTAACGAAGAACAGGAAGCAGCCGGCGAAGATGAGGAAGTGTACGGACCGATTCATCATCTGGCTCATCTGATGTTTCATATTGTGGAAGAAGCAAATAAATCCATCTAAGCAAAAAGGCTGCACAAATCGGGCAGCCTTTTTCTATTCTTCTCCCGGTTCCTCAGGCAAATGCTGAAGACAGTATGCGGCAACTATTGCTTCCTCTTCCTCATCGAGAGCAAAGTCAAAGCTTTGTCCGGTTTCTTTTTCATAAAATTGATAGTGGGTTATGCGTCCTTGTTCATCCTCTATCAGATAAATAACCCGTAAGTAAATTCCGTTTTCAGAGAAGAGCTCATCGTCCTCAGGAACCTCCAGATCAAGCAAAAATTCATACCGTTCACCTGGTAAAATCCCAAACGGATCCTCAAGCAATTCGGCTTCATGGCTTTTAATCGCAAGCATTTTTTGCACCATCCTTTCACCCGGATTATACACAACTTCCACTGACAATGAAATATCGTGTGTATGAGGAAGGCAAAAAGGGAATGGTTTACTATGCATCTTAGCAACGGTGCATGGACATCGAAAGGAGCGATTCAGCTTGAGCACCAAACTTACCGAATTGGCAGAAGAGGTAGCAGGCAAGTCATTCGATCCGGCAGAGAAAACGCAGGAGCATACGTCAACAGGTTTAGAGATTACCCACGATCAAATCAGTGACCACTATTCAGCCGGAACCATCGATCAGGGAATAAAAGATAAAACTGAAAAATGAAAAGCAGAACGAGGGCCTTGGCTCTCGTTCTTTTGTATTTCAGGTGCTGAATCCGGCGGGATATTTTACAGAATTAATAAACAACAAGGAAATCCACTTTTGTAAGCGAATACATTAGAGAGTGCCTATAGGAGGGATGCTACCTTGAAAACAATGATTTCATTATCCAACCGATTGATGCAGCGCTATTTGCCCGACCCATTCTTGTTTGTCGTCATCCTGACTTTCGCTGTCTTTTTGCTGGGACTCCTGTTCACCCCAAGCTCTCCTTTGCAAATGGTTCAGTTTTGGGGAGACGGTTTTTGGGCGCTTCTCAGTTTTTCCATGCAAATGGTTTTGGTTTTAGTGACCGGGCATGTTCTTGCCAGCAGCCCATTTTTCAAAAAGGTGTTGAGTGCGATGGCCAGTACCGCAAAAACGCCTGGCCAGGCCATTGTATATGTAACCCTCGTTTCTATGGCCGCCAGCTGGATCAACTGGGGATTTGGATTAGTCATCGGGGCCCTTTATGCAAAAGAGCTGGCCAAAAAAGTAGAGAAAGTAGACTATCGCCTGCTGATTGCCAGTGCTTACAGCGGCTTTGTAATCTGGCATGGGGGCTTCTCCGGTTCGATTCCGCTTACGATTGCAACAGAAGGCCACTTTTCTGAAAATCTAATCGGAGTCATCCCGACAAGTGAAACGATTTTCGCCCCATTTAATCTGATGATAATGGCTGCGCTATTCATTACTCTCCCCATCGTTAACAGGCTTATGATGCCGGGCAGAGATGAAACCGTATCGGTTGATCCTGCTCTTTTGGAGGAATCGTCATATGAAGCCGCAGCCATAGAAAAAGAGGCCATGACTCCCGCTCTTCGTCTTGAAAACAGCCGGCTCCTCTCCCTTCTGATTGGGGGGTTAGGTCTGGTTTTCCTAATCAGCTACTTCATCAGCGAAGGGTTCTTGATTAATCTCGATATAGTAAACTTTCTTTTCCTGTTCCTCGGGATTCTCTTTCACGGTACACCTAAACAGTACCTTCTTGCTGTAAATGAAGCAGTAAAAGGAGCAGCCGGGATTATCATTCAGTTCCCTTTTTACGCGGGTATTATGGGTATGATGGTGACATCGGGCCTGGCAGCTGTCATCTCTGAAGGCTTTGTGTCCATCTCAAATCCTCAGACATTTCCGCTATTCGCATTTTGGAGTGCAGGAATTGTGAACATCTTCGTTCCGTCCGGTGGAGGGCAATGGGCTGTACAGGCACCGGTTATGCTGGATGCGGCGAAAACCCTTGATGTCTCTATGGCTAAAACGGCTATGGCTGTTGCTTGGGGCGACGCCTGGACCAATATGATCCAGCCATTCTGGGCACTCCCAGCCCTTGCCATTGCGGGACTGAAAGCAAAAGACATTATGGGGTTCTGCGTCTTTGTTCTTCTCGCAAGCGGAATCATCATCTCCCTGGGATTGCTGTTTTTATAAATGGTTAGAGGCTTCCTGGTTAAGGAAGCCTCTTTTCTATTAGCTGACGATTTTTGCGGGGTTTTGAAACGTGCCCCACTGTTGCTGTATACCCGTGAATGGTGAGAACGCTGTCAAGGGGTTTTTGAACACTTCGAGACTGCTTATCTTGGGTCATTGGGATACGGGGGATGCCTATTTATCAGAAAGGGTGGTGTCTCTTATTTTTCGAAGTTTTTTCTTGAAGAATGGGCTTTTTTTATTTTAAAGGGCTTTTTCAGCTGCACGAGTACCGAATCCAACTGATATCAGCGGATTTGCCCCGGGATGACAGAAATTCGACCGGTTCGTGTTCCTATTTCAGAAGGAATTTTTCATTTATTGTCCGTATTGCAGGATATATTGTCCGAACTCGAATTTTATTGTCCGTACTTTGCTTTTATTGTCTCAACTTCCTTTTTATTGTCGGTACTTTCAATATAAAGACTTTTCGACAAAATTCGTCATTTCTTTCCTTTTGGAACCAAAAAGGAGCTGACATCATCAGCTCCTTCTTTCCCGAATATTATTCTTCCGGTTTAAATGTTTGGCAATCCGTTTCATGACTTGAATCGGCTTTGGTTCCTTTATGACTGACTACGTAGATTTGCTTAGCACCGCACTTGCTGCCTTTCATGTTGTAGACACAATTGCTGACTTCACACAATACGTCCTGAGCCACAGTTCCCACCTCCAAAACCGTTTTTAAGAGATCATGACAATAGCTTATTATATAGATACCCCATTCTAAATTTTGAAAACGAATAAACCCGAACTTCATTGCAGCCGGGCTGATGGGCTGATTAGATAAGATGACACCGCCGTTAAGGACATAAGCTCAGCGCTTCTTTTCATCCGGCGTAACGTAAAAAGGGACCAGAGCGTAAGGCTCTGATCCCTTTTTTATTTCCTGATATCCGATAATGATTACTCTTTGACCCAATTTGCGATCATTTCAATATCCGCTGCTTTGAGGGTTGTAAATACCGGACATCTTGAATCTGTTTTTTCTTTTAATTCCTGAATGCGGTCATCGGATTCAGTTGTTTTAACTTTCGCATTAATTGTAATTTTGTTGAAGTAAGGGCGTACGTTTTCATCACCCATCATGCCTCTTGGGTCCAATTCACCGCTGATATCAAAATCAATGCCCTGCAAGTCAAAGTTCATTTCTTTTGCCACCATTCCTGCAACGACTGTTTCACAGCCTGATAGTGCACCAAGAAGTGTTGCCAGTGGATTAGGTCCTTCGTCTTTTCCTCCCATTGAGGCAGGCTCATCTATAATCAAGGTATGGTTTTTTGAGGTTACTTTCGTTTGTACACCTTCAGAAACGGATGTTATACGTTCGATCATTTTACTCATTATTCTTCCTCCTTAACATCACATTGTACCAACTGGTAGGTACAATGTGAGAATATCATATTTGTTTCTCTCCGAGCGAAGAAAATGCTTATACTTTCTTAAGCTCTAGCTGGCTGCGAATAACAGAAACTACCTCTTCTAAGGTTTTCAAATCTCTGTCATTTTTCATCAGCATAATCCCGCCTTCTATTTGCGCTACAATTGATAAGGCATGACTGCGAAGATTGACAAAAGGCTTAAATGAAGTGCACTCAGACAAATCTTTTAGCACGGCCTCCAGAGCTTTAGCCCACTTTCGGAAAAAGCGTTGAATTCTTCATCGTGCTCACTCATTTCTAATGCAAGATTCCCAATTGGACACTCCGAATAGTCGTTTGCCTGCTTATGATATCCAATAATCCAGTTTAGCATTCCACTCAATTTTTCTTGAGGAGCACCATCCGCTTGAATGATTCCCACAATCTTCTCTTCCCACTTCCGTGTAAGCTGTTCAACGACAGCCAGCCCTAAATCATATTTCGAAGAATAAAACTGGCCCTTTCCAATGTGGGCGTAAGTCATAATATCATTTACCCCGGCAGCCTTATAGCCCTTTGAATGGATGACTTCTCTTGCCTGCCTGATGATCTCTTCTCTTTTAGACATTTGTTTCACTCCCCAAGAAGCAATAAACAGCTATTTAACACCCCTCAGGACCGCAAGCTGGCGCTGCATCATCAGAGTTTTTAGCTTGTTTTAAGTCATCTACCGCCTCAACGAAGCGTTTCAATCTCTCTGGTGACTGAGCACCCATTGTCATTTCACCTTCATACTCGTAGGTTGGTACACCCTGCACCCCAATTTTGTGAGCATGTTCAATTTCTTCCAGTACAGCCGGCAAATATTTTTCCTGTCTGAGTGCTTCTAAAAATTCACTTTCGTCCATACCCAATGAGGAAACCACACCGCCTAGTACGTCAAGATTTCCTATATCATGCCCTTCAATCCAGTAAGCATGAAAAACGGCATTGCGGTATTCAGCTGATTTCCCTTTTTCTTCAGCATAATGAAGTCCCATCATAGCTATTCTGGAATCGCTCGTTACCGTTGTCAGTACATCCGGCTTCATGTCAATTCCGTACTTTTCAGCCAAATGATTTACACTATCCTGGGCTTGCTTCATATAAGGACTGCCTGGATCCGGCTGACCTTCAGGATGGAGTTCAAATTCCTTCCATTCAATTTCAAGATCTGGAACCATTTCCTGGACACGTTCTGCATTTACTTTTCCTATATAGCAAAACGGGCAGATAAAATCTGAATAAATCGTTAATTTTTTAGCAGCCAATTTCTCTTCCTCCTTATTCCCGGATTGTGTTACCGGGCAATAAACTTATTGTAAAAAGGATGGTGGAGCCTGTCTAATCATCTGTTTTTGAATGTAAAAAGCCGGGAAATGTCCCGGCTTTAGCTTTATATATCCCGCAGCGCTTCTTTTATATCTTTGCTGCCGCTGATTAAATCAAAAGACCGGTTAATCGTGGTTTCAGCAGTCAGCGATTCTGCAATCACTCTCGCTACATCTGCACGCGGAATGGAACCGCGCTCCAGGTTTTCAGCAGCGGCTATTTTTCCGGTCCCTGCTTCATTGAGCAGGCCTCCGGGCCGGACGATTGTATAGTCCAAACCGCTCCGCTCAAGCTCCTTGTCCGCATAATGCTTAGCCGCATAGTAAGGAAGAAGCTTGTCATTCCAGTTCTCACGGTTATGGGCCTGTAAGGCACTCACCATGATAAACCGCTGAACTCCGCTGTTTTTTGCGGCTTCAATCAGCTTTCCCGCACCATCAAGATCAATTAGAAGCGTTTTATCCGAGCCTGTGCTTCCTCCTGAGCCCGCTGTAAAGATGACTGCGTCATGCCCCTTTACCGCATTTTCAAGTTCTCCGACTGTTCCTTCCAGATCAGCCAGTACCGTTTCTACGCCGTTTTCAGCAAAAGCGTCTGCCTGTTCCTGTTTTCTAACCATCGCCACCGGGGTGTGCTCCCCTTCGTTTTTAAGGATGTCGACAACCTGCTTTCCAATTTGTCCATTTGCACCTGCGATTAATACTTTCATCTTATTCCTCTCCCTTCAGTTGTTTTTAGCTTGTCCCTATTTTGGCAAAAACGAGCATTGCGTTCAAACAACCTGTTTGGCGGATGCGTTAATTGAACGTTTGTTTAAACGATTTAAGCTTGTGATGCCAGTCCTTTTGGGCGAAAAAATCCTGTATGATCCTCCACTTATTTTCCGTCAGCCTCTCCATCGCTGAATGGATGACGGGGATAAATCGGTCTGCTAGAATAGAGTCAGGAGTTGGAAAGGAAGTTTTTTACATGAATGTGAGCAGGCTGAGATTGGTTCACCCGATTGCATGGAATATTATTTTGGGCACGCTGTTCAGCCGAATGGCGACGTCTATGAGCATTCCGTTTCTGGCCATCTATTTAACCGGCAAATTGGGGGTTTCCCCTTCAATGACAGGGACCATTATCGCCGCCAGCTCGCTTGTCGGGATTGGAGCCAGTTTTTATGGGGGGTATTTGGCGGACCGGTTTGGCCAGAAGCCTGTGCTGCTGATTTCTATTTTCTTATGGAGCTTCGTGTTTGCGGGCTTTGCCCAGTCTTCAGGTGTGTGGATGTTTTTTATCATGAATATGCTGAATGGATTGTGCCGGGCCGTATTTGAGCCGACCTCAAGGGCCATTTTATCGGAAATTACAGAGGAGAAAAACAGGCTGGTGATTTTTAATCTTCGCTATACGGCTATTAATGTCGGGGTTGTATTCGGTCCGATCATCGGACTGCACCTTGGCGCTTCTACGGATCTCACACCCTTTTATTATGCAGCCGGAACCAGTTTTCTTTACGGGCTGACTCTTGTTTATATGCTGACTGCTTACAAAATCGGGTCACCTTCCGCAGGAAAACCTATTGTAACAGTGAAGGAAGCAGTCGGCGTCCTGAGAAAAGATACGGTTTATTTACTCGGATTGATTGGGATCATTTTATCGATTGCGGGATTTTCACAGTTCAGCTCTACTTTGCCGCAATTTTTCGCGAGCTCGCCTAAAATAGAGGATGGCGCCCAGTTCTTTTCGTATATGCTGACATTCAATGCGGTCATTGTGATTTTGATTCAGTATCCGCTGATCCGGTTCGGGAAAAAATACAGCCCTGTTGTTTCGATCATGGCCGGCAACCTTCTCATATCGATTAGCCTTATCTGCTTCAGCTTAACGGATCAGCTTGCTGGAATCCTTGGCATTGTTGTTTTGTTTACTATTGGAGAGGTCTTAATGTTTTCGATGACCGATCTTTTTGTAGACCAGCTCGCGAAACCCGGGCTCAAGGGCTCTTATTTTGGAGCCATGGGCTTCACAGGACTGGGTGGAGTGATCGGCCCTTTTGCGGGAGGAGTACTGCTTGATTTTTTCGGAGCTGCGCAGCCATTTCTCCTTTTTGGATTACTTGCTTTGATGACGGCCATTGGCGTTCCGCTGCTTTACAGAGCCCATCAAATAAGCGTTCGGCACGCTGCTGTACCGATTGAAGCAAAAGCCGTCCAGCGCTAGAAGACAGGACGGCTTTTTGTTCTGCTATTTTTTCTCAATGACGATAAAACAGGTGCTGTCTGGAAGACTGACCCGGTTCATGCCGTTATCAAAAATCTCAATCTTTTTAAGTAAATGCTCTTCATAGCCTTCCTGCAAATAATGCTCAAAAACCAGGATTTCAGCTTCGCTCCCGAGCGTTTCGGCAATGAACTGCCGAAAACCGGACGGTGTAAAGTAACCGAATTGTTCCTGCACTTCATGGGGATACGCTTCTTCTCCCCATGTGTACGTGTAGAGAAACTCCATTGCATCGTTTATATTCAAGAGGATGGTGTCTTTTCCAGCTCCGCGGTAATCGATCTGCCTTCCTTTGAAATCCTGAACATACCTTTCGAAAAAGGGAAAGCCATCCGGCTCCAGCAAACGAATGATCCTTTCCTGATTTTCAGGCTCTGACATGATGCCGTCACGAATAATAATCCGGCCTTTGCTGCTAAGGGTCCTGAACGAGCTCCGCAAGGTTTCGGCAATCACCTCATGATTGAATTTCCTTCCATTATAGGGAATATAGGAAAACATTTCGTGGAGTATAGATGAGAAAACAATGGTATCTACTCCCTGTTCCCATACATTTTGCTCAAGCTTCAGGGCATCCCCCTGCATAACTTCCCATGCTGCGTTCTCTCTTTGCTTTTTCCGCTTCAGCTCTTCAACGACATTGACGGCAATATCGATTCCAATCACCCTTGCTTCAGGATGATGGCGGGTGAGAAGGTCCAGCATCACCCCACCCCCAGGGCCAATGTCAATCATTGTCCTTCCGACTGCGTAATCTGAAATTTTCTTTTTAAAATCATGGGAGCTGTTCATATCATTCAAGTACGTCTGCTCATTGTTAAGGCGGTCATACGCATCCTTCCTAAAACGAAACAAATCATACAGGAGAACAATGGCACGATCATATAGCGGTGATTTCTCGGCCTCCTGGCAAAACTCGATCAGCTTCTCTCCTGCTGATGAGAAAGCAAAACGGACGGCCATCATTTCATTCCCGGGATGCAAAGGAACAGCCGAGAGCTGGACATGGGCATTTGCGGGCCAGCTGCCGGCAAGGATGTCCTCAATCGAACGCTCGGCCAAAAAGGATTCGATGATTCTTTTTTTGTAGATGTTCACGGTCTTCTTCCCTTTGTAATCATAGTAAAGCTCCTTCATCATGAGCTCAAAGGAAAGCTGCTTAACGATGTAGCCGCGCGTCTGGCTTTCAGACAGCAGAAAGATTTTCACGAATTCTTCAAAGGTAAAATCATGGAGTGCCGCTTCTACATACCACAAGTCCACATCTTTAAAAAAAGCCGAGAGCCGGTCTTCCGCGTGAGGGATTTCTTTTATGTACGTTTGATAAACGGCAGAAAAGTCTTCGCCGGAATGAGATGCTTTTGTTCTCAGTCTTCCCATTCTTTCTTCAAGGCTCTGCTCCCTGTCCGTTTCCCCCGCACTAATCCAGCCGATAACCTGTTCCATTTCCCCCTCGGCCGATTTCCAGATTTCTTTTGCCACTCCCTCAACAATGCAGCGATTTAAAGCAAAAAGAAGGTCTTTCATATTTTCCTTGCTCTCCGTCACCCGTTGTGCCAGCGGAATAATAGAGGTATAGCGGACCTCTCCCCGGATGTACTGGCCAGCCAAACCGTGAGTCAATATTAGAAGGTAAACCAGTTCTTCCCGTTCTCTGCTTCTTTTCCATGCAGGGAGCTTTTCCATTTCATCCGCGTAAATTTGAGCAGATCCGATATTATGGATGGCCAGCTGAAAGCCTTTCTCCAGCCACTCCCTTCGCTGATGGGGGAGGCCGCATTTTGCGGTTTCACTCCAGACGAGGACCTCCTCGATTATCCTTTTTTCCTCTTCCTTCAATGCGAGGCTGTTTAAAATCTTCAAGGTTTGCTCGACGTAATCCAGCACTGGATTTTCGGCAATGGATCCCAATGATTCCACTTGCTCGAGGTTCACATTTTTTTCTTTAGTCAAAGAAAGGTATTTTAGCCATGGATACTCCCGCAGCAATAGGGTATGACCGGATTTCAGGCTGCTGATAGCGTTTAAGGAAGAAAGCACTGTGTTCGCTCCTTTATCTAGAAAGATACTTCTTTATCATACCTTTTCCTGAAAGCAGGTAAAAGGAATGTCTAAGATGCTGTCCTCATAGACTGAGAGTACAGAAGGGAGCTGGGACAGATGCTTGAGTGGAGTGCTGCTATAGCGGCGGCCGCCTTTACGATTCTGGTACTCTACCTGATTCGTACGCTGCGCAAGGTCATGAAAACCCTTGCCGAAACAGAAAAGACGCTATCTGATGCACGGGGCGCTGTAAACAGTCTGACGGGAGAAGCGGAAGGTTTAATCCATTCTGCGAACCAGATTTCGGATGATTTAAAAGGAAAAATGAAAGCAGTGGATCCATTAGTGGAATCAGCACATGACGTTGGCGAGGTCATCCAGAATGTAACAAGCTCCGTAAAGAGGGCTACGGCTCAGAAGCCAAAGCCGAAAACCATTAATCAGGAATCGAAGCCTGTTCAGATTAAACTGAAGTAATCGATTTCAGGGGTGAAATCCGGCAGTTTTCAAACGTGGGGGGCGCCTCCACCCCGGTCTTCCGATGCAAAAAAAGTGCTCAGAGTATTCTGAGCACTTTTTCCGTATTTGCGGGGTCCCCTCACTCCTATACAGCACGAAATCTCCGGCACCCTCCGATCAAGAGTTAAATGAAATGTTATCTGTCTTCAAGTTCATCCTCAGCAGAAATGGTTCTCCATTTTCCAACCGCATTGTAAAGGGCGGGAATAAAGACAAGCGTCAGGAGAGTGGATGTTGTCAATCCTCCGATGACCGCAATAGCGAGTCCTTTCGAGATGACTCCTGATGCAGAATCAGATAAGGAAAGGGGCACGAGCGCAAATATCGTTGCAAGTGCAGTCATTAGAATCGGGCGAAGACGGGTTACAGAAGCTTCTATAATGGAATCAGTCAGCCCCATTCCGTCTTTCCTGTTGCTTTCCGCCCTGTCGAGCAGCACCACGGCGTTTGTCACAACAATTCCAATGAGCATCAGCATACCAATCATTGCCGGCATGGATAACGTTTCTCCGGTAATGAGCAGTGCTGTAAGTGACCCCACCGGAATAAAAATTAGGGATGACAGAATGACTAGCGGAGTGAGTATTCCTCCGAATGTTATCCCAAGCACCAGAAAGACGAGGACAACTGCTGCAAGCATCGCAAGTCCGAGGTCTTCAAGCCCTTCAGAAATCATTTCCTGTCCGCCGCCTACCTCTAAATCTACATTGTCGGGGAGCTTCAGAGATTGAAGATCCTGCTGAAGGTCCTCTGTGACCCGGGCAGTGTCTCCTGTTTTGATGATACCGGAAACCATGGCCTGGGTACGTCCATCTTCATGACGGATCGAAACTGGCACTTCAGCCTCAGTGATCTCCATTAATACCCCCAGTTCTTTTTCTCCTTCCTGTGTCTGGATCGTCAAGCTCTGTATGTCCTCTTTTGAAGCGGGAGTTTCGTCAAAGGCCAGTTCTAAATCCCATTCTTCTTCATTGATGGTCACCGTGCCATCCTTGATGCCATTAACGCGCTCACTGATTGGCTGTGAGATTTGGGTTGGCTGGATGTTCAGATTCCTGCCCTCTTCACTCAAGGCGAAACTATATTTTGTCTGGGTTTCTTCCATATCATTTTGAATGGTTTTTAAACGTCCGTCTTCTGCAAGCAAGTCTTCCACTTGTCCGGATGCGCTGCGGAGGCTTTCGAGATGATTACCGTAAAGGCTTACCTCAACACTGTTGCCGGATGGCGGTCCATCTTCCTGGACTTCTGCAGCGGTAACGATTGCTTCTTTAGCATCTTCTTTTGCCAGGCTGCTGATTTTATTTTCATATTTTTCAAGAGCCTGGTTCATATCTGTTCCTTCTTTTAATTCAATGAAAAAGACCGCTGTGTTTTCGGAGCTTCCTTTTCCAGCATCTTCAAAGGAACGTATTTCCGAGAATCCGATTGATGCCTGGCTGTAGGCGATATCCTTTTCATCGTTTAAATCCTCTTCGATTTTCTTTGCTGTTTCATTCGTTTGCTCAAGGGTTGCACTCTCTGGCAATTCCACTTTCACCTCTAGCGATGTTGCCTGACCGGTCGGGATAAAGGAAAGCCCGATTACAGGGATCGCTGCGAATGAACCAATTAGAAGCACAATAGACGCCGCAAATACAAGCACTTTCCGCTTTAGCGCACCACGAAGAAATTTCTCATATGCTCCGGCCCACTTCGCTTTATGCTCTAATGGCTTCACTTTTTTAAACAGCCCGCTTCCGAGAACCGGAATAAGCATGATGGCGACAATAAGAGAAATGGAGATGGAAAATACGACGGCCAGACTAAACGGCCGGAAAAACTCTCCCAGAATTCCGCCTACAAAAGCGAGCGGCAGAAAAACAATCAAGGTTGCTATTGTAGAGGAAGCGATTGGTCCCATTACTTCTTTAACGGCCTTGAAAACGAGAGGCTTCTGAGGCATATCCGGATGCTTTTGTTTCCATCGGTATATATTTTCGATGACAACGATACTGTCATCTACAATCCGTCCTATGGCAACCGCCATTCCTCCAAGCGTCATGATGTTCAAGGTGTAGTCGAATTGATTGAGCAAAAGAATTGTACCGAGAATGGAGACCGGCAATGATACAACCGCTATAATGGTTGCCCTGAAATTACGGAGGAACAGCAGAATGATGAGAACCGTAAACAGCGCTCCGTATCCGCCTTCCTTTAGAAGGGACTCGATTGATTCTTCCACCTCCGCACCTTGATCGGCTACGGTATGAAGGGTGTAGTCCTGATCGGCTGCGGCTTTTTCTGCCGTTTCTCTTACAAGCTTTGCGGTTTCCGCGGTATTGCCTTCCTGCGTCTTTGTTACCTGCAGAATAATACTGTCTTTACCGTTATAACGGGCTATATTTGATTTATTTTTTACCGTGGTAATGTCCGATATGTCCGATAAAAGAACAGGGGCTGACTCACCCTGGGCCTGTTCTGAACCTTGGCTCTGCTGCCGGGCTTGGCCGGTTTCCGTACCTTGAGCAGGAGCTTGCTGAGGGGGCTGAGCTTGCCGGCTGAGGGAGGCGCTGCTTTTCACTTCAATATTTTTCAGCTCCTCCAAATCCCCGATGCTGCCTTCGACCTGCAGCGGTGTTTTTTCTCCATCCTCTGTAAGGGTCCCTGCGGGTATTTTGTATTGCTGATTTTCCACTGCAGACTGTACGTCTGCAAGGCTGATACCTTTCTCGGCCGCTTTTTCTTCGTCCACTTCAATCTTTAAGGAGTCAGTCTCCACACCGGTCAGCGTCACCTGCTGGACTCCCTCTTTCTCCTCCAATTCTGGAACGACTGTGTCCTCTATATAGGCTTGCATTTCCCTCAGGTCATTCCCTGAGAAGGCGGCTTTATAGATTGGCTGCATATCGATTGAAAGCGTTCGGACTTCTGGTTCATTGGCCTTTTCAGGAAGGCTGGCCTGTCCGATTGCTTCCTCTATTTCTGCTTTTGCTTCATCCAGGTCTTTCCCGTATTCGTACATGATTTGGAAGACAGCTGCATTTTCAGAGCTTTCACTCGAAACCGATTCATAGCCTTTTACGTTGAGAAGCTTTTCCTCAATCGGCTTCGTTACGGATTCCTCAACCTCCTCAGTCGAAGCGTTTGGGTAAACGGCCTGTACTGATATGACCGGGAACGTGACATCAGGGTACGTTTCTGTTTTTATGCTTTGAGTTGCCGCCAAGCCGCTTGCCAGTACAAGCACGGTTAGGATCAGGACGGCAATTGCATTTTTTAGACTGAATTTTGTAAACCGGTTCAAGTTCATGTTCTTTCCTCCTCTATATTTGGGAACATCTTCAATATAGTCCGGAAATATGAACTGGATATGAACTTGTGATCCTTTTTATCAGCTGCAGCCTTCAGTGATTAATTCTTATCCTTCGGCAATCTTACTGTAACCAGCGTCCCTTCTCCAGGCTCACTTTCAATTTGAATGCCGCCATCATGCAGCTCCACAATCCGCTTGACAATCGATAGCCCGAGTCCGCTGCCACCATTTTCACGGGTCCGCGCTGGATCAGCTTTGTAAAAGCGGCGGAATATTTTTTCCTGATGCTCTTTGGAAATACCCGCTCCATTGTCCGAAATCCGGATTATGGCCTGCTTTTCATCTGATTCAGCAGTGACACAGATGGTTCCCCTTTCGTCAGTATACCGGATCGCATTTGTCAGCAAATTCATCCATACTTGATTCAGCTGCCGGGAATCTCCTGAAATCGCCACCGGATTAAGCCTCAAATCTACGTTCTGCTGCTTCGCCTTCCATTGCGGCTCAAGGGATGCGGCCGTTCTCCGGATGTGTTCATCCAGCTGGATCTTCTCGGGTTCAAAAGGCGGATGCTCGCTTTCCAATGCTGCGAGCTTCAGCAGGTTTTGGCTTAATTCCGACAGCCTCCTGCTTTCCGTTTCAATAATAGTAAGATATTCTTTCTGCTCCTGCTCATTCTCTATGACGCCATCTTTCAGGGCTTGTGCAAAGCCGCGGATTGATGTCAGCGGGGACTGTATTTCATGCGATACATCTGCTACAAACTGCTTTCTCATGGAATCAAGCTTTCCAAGCTCCCGGGTCATCTGATTAAAGCTTGCCGTAAGATTGCCGAGTTCATCCTTTCTTCTTGAACCGAGCTGAATAGCAAAGTTCCCTCTGGAAAGTTCGTTTGAGGCGGCTGTTAGCTGCTGGATCGGTTTTGTGATGAAGCGGCTGGTGATTAAAAACAGCATACTCCCGATGGCTAGGATCGATATAAGAATAATGCTGAGCACCCTTCTAAAGTCACTAAGAAGCGTAACCAAATTGGGAGAAATAAAGAGGGCAAAGCGCTCCTCGCCCATCCAAATCGGATAGCCATTATATACGAGCGGAGAAGGCGGAGCCGGCCGCCTGTTCGAGTCACTTTTGTAAACGCCCCCGTTTAACACTTTTTTTACCGCTTTTTCTTCCGGTCTCCATGACGAACTGCTGTATTCTACGCTCCCGTCCTTCCTGTAAATCACAGATTTCACATCCAGCTTGGCGAGCAAATCGAGGGATTGTTTCCCCTGGCTGGTGTCCCCGTCTTCATAAGCACCGGCGACTTCCTTAGCCAGAGAAGTAACCTGTCCGTTAAGCTGATCCACCCTGTTTTGCAAATAAAGGTGATCGGCTATGGCAAACGCCAGAACAAGGCTTAATAAAATGGATCCTATAAAGGTTAAAACGATTTGCCAATACAGCTTTTTAATCATTCCCAAGCCTCCAGCCTGTAGCCGAGTCCTCTAACTGTTGCTATTTTCACTGAGGAACCCGCTTCACGAAGCCGATCCCGGACCCTTTTCACATGAACATCCACGGTCCGATCATCCCCCTCATAATCAGCTCCCCAGAATTGTTCGATCATCTCTCCCCGGGTAAAAATCCGATTCGGATAGCTCGCCATTTTAAAAAGAATTTCAAATTCTTTTAAAGGGAGCATCATTTTGCGCCCATCCATCCAAACTTCCTTACTTAAAGCATCCATCGTGATATCTGCTGCTTCAAGTTTGTGTGAGGATTGAATGGCTGCCCGCCTCAATAGTGCCCTTACCCTCAGCACGAGCTCGATTGGATCAAAGGGTTTAACAACGTAATCATCTGTACCGAGCTGAAAGCCTTTAATTTTATCCTCCGGCTCCCCCTTGGCAGTAAGCATCAAAATCGGCATATCATAATAGGTGCGGATTTCGCGGCACAGCTCATACCCATCCATTTTCGGCATCATTAAATCGATAATGGCCAAATCCGCCTTTTCTTTTTCCAGAAGCTGAAGGGCTTCAGCCCCATCTCTCGCAGGCAAAACAACAAAGCCTTCGTTTTTTAAATACACGGTGATTAGTTTTAGAATATGAGCATCATCATCTGCTGCTAAAATGCGGATCATCGGTTCCTTCCTCCTGTGCTGTTCTACTTTTTATGATGCCTTAACATAAAAAATTAAACAATATGTCTATTATGTGAAACTCTTCACATGGTGTTGCATTTTTTGTCTGAAGGAGTATACTGTAAGTAAGACATGTGAAACTCTTCACATATACTTGTGAAAAACTTCACAACATACACTTTAGGAGGTTTTCTTTTATGAAAGTTATTGTCATTGGGTGCACTCATGCTGGTACTGCAGCGGTTTCGAATATGAAAAAGCAATACCCGGAAGCAGAAATCACGGTTTATGAGAAAAATGATAATGTCTCCTTCCTTTCCTGCGGAATTGCCCTTTATGTGGGCGGGGTTGTAGAAAAAGCGGAAAGTTTATTCTACTCTTCTCCTGAACAGCTGGCATCGCAGGGAATTCAAATGAAATTAAAACATGAGGTTACAAATATAAACCGGACGAACAAGGAAATTACCGTAACGAATATGGAGACAGGCGAATCAAGGAAGGATGTTTACGATAAGCTTGTTGTGACAACCGGATCATGGCCTATTATTCCTCCGCTTGAGGGAATTCGTCTGGAAAACATCCAGCTGTGCAAAAATTATTCACACGCCAGAACCATTATTGAAAAAGCAAAGGATGCAAAGAACATTACCGTTGTTGGAGCAGGGTACATCGGCATTGAGCTTGTAGAAGCATTCGAACAAGCCGGAAAACAGGTTACGCTCATTGATGGAGAAGATCGTATATTAAACAAATATCTGGATCCTGAATATACAGATCTTATTGAAGAGAAGCTCGTATCTAAGGGAATAAACCTTGCCCTTAGCCAAACCGTCCAGCGTTTTGAAGGAATGGAAGGCCGCGTATCCAAGGTCATTACGTCAGCGGGAGAATATGAAGCGGACCTTGTCATTCTCTGCATCGGGTTTAAACCGAATACCGGACTTTTAAAAGGCGAAGTGGATATGCTTCCAAACGGCGCCATTATCGTGGATGAATACATGAGAACGAGCGATCCCAGCATTTTTGCCGCAGGCGACAGCTGTGCTATCCGTTATAATCCGACGAAGCAGCCTGCGTATATTCCGCTTGCCACAAACGCCGTCCGCATGGGGACGCTTGTTGCGAAGAACATTATGAAACCAACGGTCCGCTATATGGGGACCCAGGGAACGTCAGGCATAAAAATTTACGATCTGAACATTGCCTCTACCGGTGTAACAGAGGCAGCGGCTTCTCATTTAGATATGAATGTGAGATCCATCACAATTAAAGAAAATGATAAGCCGGAATTCATGCCTGAATACAAAGAGATTATGCTGAAGGTTGTGTACGAAGAAGGGACAAACCGCATCGTCGGCGCTCAAGTGATGTCGGAGGCGGATGTCACCCAGGCGGTCAATACGCTCTCCGTCTGTATCCAAAACGAGATGACCATTGATGAACTCGGCTTTGTCGACTTTTTCTTCCAGCCTCACTATAACAAGCCTTGGAATTTCCTGAACCAGGCCGGGCTGCAGGCGATTGGGTAAATTTTAAGGAGGCGGTTCCTGCTTTATAATCGGTTTCGCTTACGCCTCCGTCCCCCGCTACGGTAAAGGACCGGGGGCAGGAGGGACCTGCTCCTTATCCTTACTCTCCCAATACTTCCGATGCTTAGGGGACAGAGCTTGAATAGTAGACATAATCGGGGACGGAGGTTTAGTGCTTTAGCAGAGTGAGGGTCGGAGGTAAAGGCTGTGCTTCCCTCCACCAGGAGCTGGAAAAGGTCTGCTATCCATCAAAGTGAACCTCCCTTTCCTTATTCCGGGAGGCCTGACCTGGATGCTGTTCGATCATTCAAAGCAAAAAGTGCTCAGAGCAATGGCTCAGAGCACTTTTTTACTGTTCGCCGGCAGGAGGCGGCAAAGCCTCTGTCTGTAACAGCCCGGCCGCCTTCCCTTCTACTTGGCTGATTCTGCTGAATTAGTTTGCGATCTGGGTTCGCTTCACCAGGTCCGCCGGCCTTATCCAGGCAACTTCCCCTTCCACGCCTGCCCTTTTCTCCAGATGCTGCTGGATGGTTTGGATGTGCTGCTGGATGGAGGATGCGGTCATTTCCAATTCCATCAGATTGGATTGCTGCTCCATGGTGAGTTCAGCTGAACCTTCTGTTCGCAGGCTCAGGTTTTCGGTGAGATTCAATATTTCATTCATACGGTCAATAAGCTGCTGATTTTCCGCACCTACTTCGTTGGAGTCTTTTTTCACTTCGTGCGACTGCTCAGCAATAACATGGATGGCAGAAAGAACTTCCTGAAAAATTTCATTCATCTCTGCCCCCTTGAGCTTGCCTTCCTCAAGCACCTCTTTATTCAAATCAAAGGATGTTTCCTGAACCATTATGCTCTCATGAACTTCCTCCACAATCGATTCAATCGCGACGGCACTTTCCTTTACCTGTGCCGAGAGCTTGCGGATTTCATCGGCAACGATTCCAAAACCTGCACCGTGCTGCCCTGCACGCGCCGCTTCAATCGCAGCATTTAAAGAAAGCAGATTGGTCTGGGTGGAAATGTAGTCAATGGCGCCAAGGGCCTTTGTCACTTCCTTCATTTTTACAGCAAGCTCTTCGTTATAGGTCCCAAACTCGTTTGTGATTTCAATAATTTTATTAAAAACCAGATTGAAAGCCTCTGTTTTCTGCTTCCCGCTGTTCGATAACTCTGTTACATCTGCCGCGGATTTGGAGGTTACTTCGATAAGGGAATCCAGATTTTGAATCATTCCATTAATTTTCCCTAAACGGTCTCCAAAGGAATGTATGATTTCCTTCTGCTGTCCAATATCTTCTGACATTTCGATCAGCTGGCCTCCGACCTGCTCTGAGGACGAACTGACCTGTGTGTTCATCAGCTGGAGATGACCGCCATGCGCCTCCAGATGACGAAGCTCTTCAAGGGAAGCTTGGAGGCCCGAATCCGATGGGGTCTCAGCAGCTTCAATCTGAACCTCAGCAGATTGGGACAATTTTTTATACACAGCCGCCAGAATACCGGCTGCCGCAATCGTCCCTCCAAGAGCCGCAATTAAAGAAGGCACATAATAATTGTATAGCGAAACGGCAGCTGCCAGGATGATGACCCCGGCTATAATCCATATATCCTTCTTCATAAAACAAGTCTCCTTTTATGCAAAATTCCCTGAAGTTTTACCGCAAAAGGAATTCCAATTGAATAAACGAGTGTAATTTTCACTAAATTAAATGGCACAATAATGAAAAGAACAGCTGTCTCCATATTTTGGACGAGCGGGTTAAATGGAGTGAATGAAGCCGTATATTGCTCAGCACTCAACCCAAGGAGATTCATAATCGCCGGCAAAATGAAGAAATAGTTGAGAGCGTACATAGCGGTTAAAAACAGGACGATAGAGAGCGTTATGCTTTTCCAGGTGATGGTTTTTTTTGCATGATAGAAAAAACCGATCAGGCCAACCATTAATGAACCGGAAAGAAAGTTGGCCGTTTGTCCGACCGGGAACCCGACGTAGCTGCCATGAAGCACATACTCCAGTATGTTTTTTATGAACTGGACAAGAATCCCCGCTGCCGGTCCAAGAGTAATGGCGCTGATTAAAGCTGGAATATCACTCAAATCCAAGGTTAGAAAGGCTGGGAAAATCGGGAGAGGAAATTTAAAATAATAGAGCACCAGGCTGCACGATGCCATAATGGAAATTGAGGTCATTTTTTGTAATTTAGACACGTTCACACACCTCTCTGATTCAAAAGAAAGGCAGCTTTTCAGCTGCCGGTTATCGAGTTTCCAACGGCGTTTTAATATGAGGGGCAAGAAGTCCGACAGCCTGTTTAACAACAGCCGGGCTGGATGTTTTAATGCCCTTGAATTTACGGCTTTCTTCTACTTCATGAACTCCGAAGCCTTCCATATCATAGGCTGTCATCATGGACTTGAACATAGGGGAATCAATGATTAAAAACCATTCTCTCATCAGTTCGCTGTTTGGAGGAAGGGCGATATAGCTGATGCCGTCAGAAGAATCCATTTTGACATCCTCTTCCCCAAAAATATGGACATTGGCAAACTCTGTCATCGCCTGAAACCGGTCAAGTACATTTTTAGTGCGGGAAAACTTTTGAAATCCAGCGTACACATTTCCTTTGAGCTTCTTCGTCAGCACCATATTCTCCATCATTAGACACATATACTCCAGCTGAGGGACGCTTGTTTCATATTTTAAAGATGATGCATTCATTCTTGAAAGCGGCGCATTTTCCAGTTTTTCCACTTCACCGTCGACAGCTCCAAAACACTCGTTAAATAGGGATAATTTCTGCAGTTCCATAACAAATCACTCCTTCAATCTGATTTATAGTACATTTTATCTACTCCATTAGAATTATAAACTAGTAAATCATAGCTGTCTAACTACAAAATTCAAAAATTATAGATATTTTAACCTGGTACTTTTTGTCGAACTCCTAAAATATGTGCATGGTCCTCCCCCATCCTATGACTTAGTTTGGATTCGCCGCACTGGGGAATGAGGTAAACTGGGGATGAGCAAACCGCAAGGAGGGTTCGTTTTGAAGAAGAAAGCAGGGCTGATTATTATATCTGCTGCGATCCTGACGCTGATTGTACTTGTTATGCAAAAAGATGATGAAAAGAAAACGGATATCCTCAATGTAAAAGAGTATGGTGCTGCAGGCGACGGGAAGAAGGATGATACGAAACCCATTCAGGAAGCTTTAAAAGACGGAGCGCATAAAAGGGTTTATTTTCCGAAAGGAACCTATAAAGTAAGCAAGGATTTATTGGTCTCTTCCCATACAGAAGTATACGGCGACCATGCCGGCATTTTCCCTTCATCCGGCATGGAATCGGTCATGCGGATTAAAGGCAGCAGCGTGCACATACATGATTTAACGATTGATGGAAAAGAAAAGTCGCTTAGAGGGATCACGGTCGAGCCCGGCTCTTCCCGCGTTCACGTTTCTAAAGGTATTCTCAAAAATTTCAACCAGCCGAACGGCCCTGAATTATCACAGCAGACGGTCAGTGCTTTCCGGGTGGAAGGCGGCACCAGCGATATCACGCTTGATCAAAGCCGGATCTCCAACGCGGCTGCCAGAAATCCGATTAAAGGCTGGAACCATAAAGTAGCCCGCGGAGTATTGATCAGCCCCGGCTCAGACGATCAGCCTCCTGCCCGGAACATCACCATCTCCAACTCAACCATAACAAGCATCGGACCAAAGGATGATGGAGACGGAATTGTTGTTCAAGGCTTTAAAGAACGGGTAGGCTTGATAATTTCAGGCAACACCTTTACGAATGTTCATAAGCGGGCAATCAAAATCCAGTCCCCCGGAGCGGTAATCAAGAAAAACATCATCTACAACAGTTTTCGGAAAAACAATCACTATACAACCTATTATGACCCTCACAAATACGACATGTGGGCGGCGATATCGGTATACGCTGATCATACGGTAATTCAGCAAAACTCAATCAGCGGCTCAGGGGACTATGGAAGAATCATTGATGTGGCCAACGCAAGCCACGTAAAAATAGACGCAAACTATATCCAGAACGGTCACCGGGCAAATTACAGGGACTCGTCTGTGGTATCGATTACATCTGACAAGCCAAGAACCGGCGCCAATATCACCGTTTCAAACAATACTCTGGCAAATGGCCGGTATGGGATCTTCGCAGAGAAAAAGATTAAAGGGATCGAAGTGCTGAACAACCATCCGATTAATGTAGCAGACTATCAGAATAAGGCTTTGAAGGAAACACTGAGAGAAAGCTGAGAAGAGGACAGGCCCCGTGTGCCTGTCCTCAAATCCTGCTAAGTTCCCTCCAGACCCCATTGACTCCTTCTGTGTCTAAGCCGGGCAATACTTTTGCTTTCCGCCAGGTTATTTTTTGTTTTCTATCAGCCCGATTCCTAAACCCGTCGGATCCTCCAGATACGCCAGATAAAACCCATCAAACTCCATTCTATCCCTGACGATTGCCGCTCCATGTTTCACCGCTTGCCCGATGGTTTGATCGATTGACTCTACCTCAATCTGAAGACGGATGCCGTTCGGAAATTCTGCCGGACCTTTAGCAATTCCCCCGTCGATGCCCGTGCTGTTGCCACTGCCGGTCGTGACAGCACGGTAATCCCACTTCGCCTTCCCGACTTTCCAGCCAAACATCCGTTCATAGAATGAAGCCGTGACCTCAGGCTCCTGACTGTTCAATTCAAAACCGATGACTCTCCCCATAATGGTTCCCCCTTATTGCCTTTTATAAGGCATCATCTAATCATTCACCACAGAATCTGCAGCCCCTGCTTCCAGCTGTCCAAGAACCTTCATAATCTTTTTATAGAATTGTTCCTTGCTTTCACCTTTCTTTATTTCGTTGTGCAGCTTGCCGTCTTTAATAAAAACAACGCGGTCGCAATAGCTGGCGGCTGAAGCATCGTGGGTAACCATCATCATAGTGGCATTCGCTTCTTTATGAATGGCTTCCATAATTCCAAGGACATCTTTAGCTGATTTCGAATCCAGGTTTCCAGTAGGTTCATCCGCAAGAATCAGCTTGGGCTGATAGATGACAGCCCTCGCAATCGCTGTTCTCTGGGCCTGCCCGCCGGAAATCTCATAGGTTCGTTTATCAAGAATCGATGCGATTCCAAGTTTTTCGGCGATCCTTTCTGCTTTTTGGTTCATTTCTTTAACAGGAATTCCATCAAGCGTAAGGCTTAACACGATATTTTCTTTAACCGTCAGTGTCGGGAGCAGGTTAAAGTGCTGAAAAATAAAACCGAGCTCTCTTCTGCGGAACAGCGCGAGCTTCTTTGAGGACAATTGATTCGGATTTGCCCCGTCAATCAGGATTTCCCCGGATGTCGGAGCATCGATTGTGGACACCATATTCAAAAGCGTTGTTTTTCCGCTTCCCGATGGACCCATGACCCCGACAAATTCTCCGTTCTGAACAGTCAGATCAATTTTGGAAAGTGCCCGATAGGAAACCTTCCCTTCATATAGTTTTGAGACATTTTTCACTTCCAGCATAATAGCTCCTCCTTTAAATAGCATGCCTTACTTTATTTACATAACCGAAGCGGATGATGAGGAAATAAACAAGCTGGATCAGCATGAAGCTTCCAAGCACCATCGCAATCTCTGTCCAAATACTCGTACCGAACATATTGCCAAGGGCAATCAGCGCTACAAATCCATGCAAGGCCGCTACTCCAACCGGGACAAAAAACAGCAGCGAGATCTGGACAGTGACAATTCGTTTCATTTCTTTGCCTGTCAGACCAATCTTCGAGATGGCCTGATACTTTTTCACATCTTCTTCAAAATCTGAATAAAGGCGGAAGTAAAGGAAGCTTCCGGCTGCAGCGAAAAACACCAGACCGATAAACAGCCCGACAAATAAAAATAGATTGATGGACTGTTTCACTTGGTCAACCTGTACGGCTGAAGAAGTAAAAAGAAAGGCTGTATCCTCTTCCAGGTTAAAAGATTGTACAAGCTTTTTCCCGGCTGCCAGAGATTCAGAAGGTTTTTCTGTCCGATACGCCGTGTAGAATTTTTCATCTGCTTTTATTTGTGCAAATTTCCGGTCTGGCAAAATGACTAAGTCTCCTTTAAACAATCCCATTGAAAAAAGAAGCTTATCCAATACTTGAGGATTGGCCGTCTCACCCGGAAGTCCATTGATTTTTACCGGCCCAGGCTCCTCCTTCTGACTTACGCCCCTGGGATATAAAAGATCATCCTGCATAATGGCGGCTTCCCCTCCTTGAAGGGACAGGCTGGGTTCTTTCCATAATGCAGCCGCACGATTGTAATCAGATTGGCTCATGAACGTATACGCTTGGTTTTCATCTTCAAGATGCTTGTAGGTAACGCTCAGCTTTTCATAATCCAGCCCGCTCAGCCCATTCTCAATCGCCCTGATCCGCTCTGATTTTTTCTGATCCAATGGAGTGGATTGATAGACAAATGTATAAGGCTCCTGCTGTATGACCGAGTTTGTCATCAGCGCACGGAAGCCAACAAGCGATCCGATTGCCGCAAAAGCAACCGTTGAAACGATGGAGACAATAAAAAACATTCGTGCGTTGTCTTTCATCCGGTAGGAGAGATCTGAAAAGGTCAGGATATTCGTTCGGTTCAAATAGATGCGTTCGTTCTTTTTCACCTTGGTCAGAACCCATACACTGGCTTGTGTAAAAAGAAAGTACGTGCCAATGACGACCACGATCGTAACTGGAATCATCGCCGTTACGACCATGACTCCTTTTACAGCAATTGCCGCTCCATAGCCTCCCAGAAGCAAGACAACAGCAAGACATGTCCGAAATCTGGATGCCCTCGGTTCAGGTCTCGGTTTTTCAGTTCCGGTCAGCAAGTCAATCAGCTTATTCCCCCGCAGAACGGCAGCGGTAAAAAGCGAAATTGTGAAAAACAAAAGGGTAAAGGCCGACAGGGTCAGTACAATGGCACTTTGAGGAAAATAATACGGAAGTTCCGGAGTGAGGCCAATCACGTATGACCCGAGCATGAGAAGCCCCTTCGAAGCGAGCATTCCAGCCCCGATTCCAAATAAAGTGGAAAGAATTCCGATCACAATGTTTTCAAGAAAGACGAGCTTTCTGAGCTGAAGCTTTGTCATTCCGTGCATGATCAGCAGCCCGAACTCTTTCTTTCTTGTTTTCAAAAACGCACTCATGGAATATAGGATGAAGAAAAAAGTAAACACATAGATAATGGATTCTGCAAAATGCATGCCTGTGGAAGCATCTCTCAGCCTGGATGCAGTCAGCTCTGGATGAAAGGCAAGAACCGCATAAATAAAGAATACAAATACCGAAAACGCACTGCTCAAAAAATAGGCGGCATACGTCCTCCAGTTGCGGAGCACGTTATTCAGCGCCAGCTTTCGAAACGTCACACCAAACACTCCTTATGGTTTTATTTGAATTACGTGTATTAATACAATTAGTACACTTAATACATTATTGGATTGTCTTTATTCTGTCAATAACCAATTGGTCAATTTTCCTAAATAACTGATTTTTCACAAAAACGTCATAGCTTTATGACAAAGCACTTAAAGATGTATTCTTGATATTGTTTTAACTCCGGCAAAGCATTACCTTTAAGATGTATAAAAAATACTTCTTTAATTAAGGAGCGGGTCCTTTTGCTGAACGAAAAAACGAAGCAGCTTGTAAAATCCACTGTCCCTGCACTGATGCAGCATGGCTTAGACATTACGGCTTCCTTCTACAAGAATATGTTTAACGACCATCCAGATCTTTTAAATCTATTTAATCAATCCAATCAAAAGCAAGGAAGGCAGCAGGCCGCCCTGGCCCAGGCTGTGCTTGCTGCAGCGGCAAATATCGATAGACTTGAGGCCATTTTGCCTGCTGTTGAAAAAATCGCCCACAAACATCGAAGCCTTGGAGTTAAGAAAGAACATTATCCAATAGTAGGCGATTATTTGCTGAAAGCGATGAAGGAAATTCTTCAGGAAAAAGCAACAGATGAGATTCTTTCAGCCTGGGAAGAGGCGTATGGAGTAATCGCCGGGGTATTTATTCAGGCGGAGGAAGAGCTTTACGCGAGTGCGGAGAATCAAAACGGCGGATGGAGCGGCTTTAAAGCCTTCCGGGTCATAAAGAAAGTAAAGGAAAGCAGCGTCATCACTTCCTTTTACTTAGCTCCTGCAGATGACCGGGCCATTCCTCATTTTCTTCCCGGACAATACGTGACCATCCGTGTAAAGCCGCCGGGAGAAGAATATTGGCATAATCGCCAGTACAGTCTTTCCAATGCACCGGGAACAGGCTGCTTGCGGATATCAGTAAAAAAAGAAGAAAATGGAACGGTATCTGCCTATTTGCACGAACACATCCATGCTGGAAGTCTGCTGGATGCAAGTCCTCCCGCTGGTGATTTTGTACTCATCGAACAGACGGTGCAGCCTGCTACTTTTATTAGCGGCGGGGTAGGCACAACTCCGTTTCTCAGTATGATGCACCGGCTTGCCGAAACTCAGCCAGAAAAGCCAGTCCAGTATATACATGCCGCGCAAAACGAAGAAGTCCATGCCTTTAAAGACGAAATTAACGGGATTCTTCAAAGAATGCCAAATTCCAGTGCAGCCATTTTTTACGAAAACCGGCAAGGGAGAATCAGCGCCGAACGTCTGCACAGAACTCTTGAGACGACAGCCGGGGATTTTTATGTGTGTGGTCCGATTCCCTTTATGGAGGTAATGATTGCAGCTCTCCATGAGATGGGGATTCCGGATAATCGAATCCACTATGAATTTTTCGGGCCTGCAGCCAGTATTAAGAGGGGCCAGTCCCCCACTCTGCTAGAGAGCTAAAGCTCTGGCACCATCTCTCCTAGCCGTTGTGCCGCAAGGTTTACAGGGACTGGTCTCTGACCCGCACCGCGTTAATGCAGTGCGGGCCAGGCACCGTGCCTGGCCCCACTTTCGCTGCCGTACTAAAGCTCCGGCACCTGATCCGGCAGGCTTTGGCGCACAAGGGCTGACAACACAAAGTCTCTGACCCTCTTCCCTTTACAGCAGTAAAGCTCCGGCACCATCCAGGAAAATATCAAATAAAAAAAAGCACTCAGAGACATGCTCTGAGTGCTTTTATACAGCCGGCCTCCTGCTATAACCAGAAGGTCCCGGGAACTATTATCCCAATTGTTTAACGACTTCTTTTGCCACACTCGTTGTGGATTGCGGATTTTGACCTGTGATCAATTTTCCGTCAGCTTGAAGATGGTCCACCCAGTTCTCTTTTACCACAACATTCGCACCTAGCTCGCGAAGGCGAGTTTCAAGAAGGAATGGCATAAACTGGTCGAGTGTTGTTTCTCTTTCCTCTTCATCGGTAAAAGCTGTAACGGTTTTTCCAGCGACAAGCGGAGTTCCGTCAGAAAGCTTCACTCCTACAAGACCCGCTGGCCCATGGCAGACAGCAGCGACAATTTTATCCGCTTCATAAAGACTGCGGACAATTTCATGGAGCTTAACGTTGTCCGGCAGATCAAACATCGTACCGTGTCCGCCAGGCATGAAAACTGCGTCGTAGATGGAAAGGTCCTCAATGTCTTCAAGCTTCATTGTGTTTTCAAGGTGTTTCGCTGTATCAAGGATTTCCTGCGGAGTTTCTCCGCCTTCCAGACTGCGATCGTCAACTGGAGCTTTGCCTCCAAGCGGACTTGCCACTGTTACATCGTATCCTGCATTTTTGAATTCGACATACGCTTCACCGAATTCTGAAAGCCAAAGACCCGTTTTGTGATCCTCATTCATTTTATCAGCCGTTGTTACGACCATTAATATATGTTTCGCCATGATTTGGTTCCTCCTCATGTGAATAGTTGAATTTGTTTTACAGGACCTATTTTAGACCCATTTGATCCATAATACAAATTAGAAAATCGAAGAGTATGTATAAGGAATTTTATAAATATAAAGGCTCTGTCAAATTTGGCTGTTGATTTCCGCTGCAGACGCTCGCTTTCCGCGGGGCGGGTGGTGAGCCTCCTCAGCGCCAAGCGCTTGCGGGGTCTCACGTCTTCCACTTCAATCAACAGGTGTTAAAAAACAACACCAAGCTTTAACATAGCTAATACAAAAAAAGCCCAATTCAGGGCCTACGGTTCAATCACGATTTCCCCTTCCCCTGACGGTACTTCGAACCCATTTAAAAAATCAGTTAGAATCTCTTCCGTAATCGGAAAGGCTGCGTTGGCATCAAAGCGCTTGCTTCGTATCTTCAGCCTTTTTCTCAGTTCATCCGGGTGCACCTTCAAATAAATGAGCTTCCACTCACCGCCTGCTTCTTCAATCAGCTGTTTATATGTATTTCTCCTAGCACGCTGCCAAAAACTAAAATCAATGACAACCGATTGTCCATTTTGTATTAGCTCCTCTAGTTGTTTACGAAGCTTTATTTCTGCTTCCTCTTTGAACTTCTCGTACTTATCTTCACGGTAGTCAATTCCAAACCTACCATGAACGGCCCATATTTCTTCATCAATAGAAACTCTGGTAAAACCTCCCTTTTCAAGCTGTTGGGCAAAGGTCGTCTTTCCTGAGCCCGCGACTCCGCACATCATGACCGCTATTGGTCCGCTATGCTTTAAGAGGCTCTCTATTACTGTGCTCATCGTTTTTTCTCCAGATTCAGCTGCCATGAGACACCATATTTGTCCTCCACCCAGCCGAACTTCTCGCTCACGGGTGTTGGGGCAAGCTGCATCAGCACCTGTCCATGATCAGATAGCTTTTGAAAAACGGTCTCGATTTCCTCATCAGATTCGCAGGCCACAAACAACGACAAAGCCGGGGTAAAAGCATGATGGTCGCCATTCGTGTTGTCGATGCACATAAACGTTTGACCCTTAAGTGTGAAAATAGCATACATCACTTTGCCATCTTCATGATGGAAAATCTGCTGAATAATTGAATCATCAAAGATGGAGAGGTAGTGGTTCATCGCCTCCTCTGCCTGGCCGGAAAACCTGAAGAATGGTGTAATTGGATTGGACATGCACATACACTCCTTTCATTATTAATCATTTCAAGAGTGGCTTCCAAAAGTCCTTTTTAAAAAGGGAATTCTCTTCTCCCGCCAATACTGAAGGCCTCGCTCAGCCAGTACACCAGCGAGGCCTCGAGTTTTTAGATATGTGTGCCAGACCCGCAGTCTGCTAAAGAAAGAAAGCTCCGGCACCGACTCTTGAAGCCGTTGGCACACAAGGTTCCAATGACTTAGACCTCTGTCGCCTTCTGCGGTGAAGGATTTGGGGACTGACCCCAACCACAATTACACCCACTACTTTACAAAAAAAATGATACCGCACCGTACAAAACAACCGTTATTCCTGCTGCAATAAGCGCAGGCTTTAGCTTATACCGTGCATATTTTATAACGGACAAGTTCAAAATCCGGGCAATGGTGTTGGTATCGTCGCTTAAGGGTGAGGCAAAGGCTCCAAATGTGCCGCTGGCGAATACCGTTCCTATAACAAGCGGCAGGGATAAATCCGAAGCGACTGCGATCGATACACCGAGCGGCATAAGAATCCCCCATGTTCCCCAGGCGGATCCGATAAAATAAGAGACGGCCGCCCCGAAAACAAAGAGAATCGGAACGAGGAGGGACGGCGGTATCCATTGCGAATGGCTTGTGACAAAACGCGAAAACCCGAGTTCCTCACTTGCAGAGGAAAGCCCCCATACAAAGGAAAGCAAAATAATGACAGACATCAAATCATTTCCGCCAAGGATAAAGCTGTTAAGCAGCTCTCCTGTTTTGATTTTCTGGAAGCGGAAAAACAGAAAGGTCAGGATCAAAGCGACCAGGAGAGCCGTCAGCATAGCTGTCATGACATCTGCTTTGATAAATGCCGTAAAAAAGCCTTTCTCTTTTTGAAATCCGTCCCACCATGTAAAGATAAAGGTCAGACCAATGACGAGAATCAGCGGGAGAAACAAGTTCCACGGCTTTTCAGGCAAATCTTTCCCCACAGAAGGGTCGCAGTTATGCCAGTCCTCCTGCTGTCCAGAAGCATCGCCAATCTTCTCAGGGTCGCTCTCTTCTGTAGATTTGGAATGGTGAAAAAAGCTTAAATAGATGCCGACGAGAATCAGCACGTAGGAAAAAAAATTAAATGGGATGCTTTGGAGAAACAACTGGTAAGCATCTGACTTGATCTGCTCATTTTCAGTGGCAAGATCGATAAGGGAGGTCATGTAGCCGACAAACGCAGTAGCAATTGGAATCAGGACGATGATCGGGGTGGCCGTCGTTTCAATGACAAAGCCAAGCTCCTGGGTAGACATTTTTACCTTTTTTAACAGGGCTCTCATTATCGGGGCAATCGTGACAAACCGGAAGCTCGGCGCAGCAAACGTTCCAATCGTGGAAATGTAGGTTAGAAACAGCGCTTCCTTCTTCGTTTTAATTCTTGCTGATGCAGCTTCCACAAAACCGCGGATTCCGCCGGCGATTTTTATCATGCCAATTAAGCCTGTGAAAGCATAGAGGAACATAAAAATCTTAATATTTCCAGGGTCAATAATCCCTTTAACTAAAATCGCAATCATCTTTTCCAATCCCCCAGCAAAAGAGGGCTCAAGCAAAAACGAACCGGCGAGGAGACCTGCAAACAAACCAGGCAGCACTTGTTTTGTTTTAACTGCAATAGGAATTGCAATTAAAAAGGGGATAACCGAAAGCCAATCATTCTGCACATACCTCACCCTATCCTAAATGGTCCCCTTTAGGATACGGAAGTGCCCCCAGCTTTATTCCCGAGCTCTGCCCTTTGTGTCTGAAGAAGCCGGACCAGCCCGTCTGATTGATCCAGATAAAGGAGCGCTTTCGTTACGGTCTTTTTCGTGCCGAAATAACCGATCGCCTGCTGAGGCTCATGAAAAACAATCTCATACTTCAAGGGGTCGCTCATCCCAAAGATCAACGTTAGGATTCTTGGGAAGCCCGTCGCATGGAACACTTGCTTTTCATGAATCATTTCGCCGCTTTTCCGGTATTGGATCGAGGCTTTGTCAATTGTTGCGATATCCTCCAGATTAAACACCAGTTCCCTCCTGGCTCCAATTTTCATCTCCACCCGGTTATGATTGAGGCGGACTGGAGAGTTTCTCACCCAGTTGTAATCACCAAGCATATAGAGGATGCTGTACAGGTGCAAGGCTGTAAAGATATAGGCGAAGGCTGGGTCTTCATGGTGAAGGTAAATGTGGAAGATGACCATTTCAATCACCTGCTCGTGGAGAAGAGCGAGAAACAAAAAGAAATAGCCTGAATTTTTATGTAAACAAAACGATTCCGCTGGTTTATTCTTCTTTCTTTTCCAGCGGAAAAAGGCATAAAATAAGATACTTCCTTCTTTTATCAAGATTGTCTTGAACGGGTTTCGGATGAGCTTTCCCTGTTTATACCTTATGAAGAGCAAGATGAGAAATCCGTTCATTGCTGCTGCCAGAAAAACTACAGAATATAGCATGTGCTCTTCCTCCTCAAGAATATCTGCGCAATTCCCTCCAGTAAATCAAATACTGAGCAATCCCCATTACAGCAAGCAAAATAACCGGCATGTAAGGCAGGTGGCTCAAATAAGCCGTGACCGCTATTGCAACCGGAATAAAGGATGCAAAGAAAATGTACACCTTTCTGGTTGCTTTAAACGTAATCCATTGCTGCCCCTCATCCGCTTCCCTGAATTCCATCGGAAGAATACTTGGCTTGATTGGATTTTCAGGGTTTTTTCGATTGTAAAAAGGGATCACACCGAGAAGCACTAAGATAGGAATTCCAAGCACCATCGGATCCAGAATGATCCAGGGCGGCACATACTCCGAATAATGATTGCCAACCATAATAATGCCTAATCCTGCAAGAAGAAGGGCGTTAAATAAGGGAGATTGAAAGATTTTTTTCAGCATTTGCTAGTTTTCTCCTTCCAGATAAAAGACTTCCTCTACCGAAACGCCGAAGGTTTGGGCAATTTTAAGCGCAAGCGTGATAGACGGAGCATAATCCCCTTTTTCAATCAGCCCGACCGTCTGTCTGGAGATCCCCGCTTTATCTGCCAATTCCTGCTGGGTTAGCCGGCATCTTGCCCGCAGCTCACGAACGGAATTTTTCAGCATTCCACATTCTTCCTTTCATTTCACTACCCAAATTGTATATGATCCGTTGCAAAATGTAAATGATTGTTGTCATTTTGTTTTGCCAAAAAAGCAGCCCTTATTATAAGAGCTGCTTCATAAACCAGCTAGTTTACTCCATGTTTAGGATCAAGTCCTCCATCATTTCTTCACTCATCGGGCCTGTAATTCGATTTCGGATGATTCCTTCCTCATCCAGGACATAGCTGGTTGGAATGGCATGCGCCTGATACTCTGCGCCTATTTCCCCTTTTTCATCCAGGAGGATAGGAAAGGTGAGCTGGTAGTCCTCGACAAAGCTCTTAATGCTGTCTTCACCGCGGTCCATATTGGTGAGATTAACAGCAAGGATGGTGAATTTGCTGTCCTTGTTTTTTTCATAAAACTCTTCCATATGGGGCATTTCTGCTTTGCATGGCGGGCACCAGCTAGCCCAAAAATTGAGGATGATCTTTTGGCCTTTGTAATCTGAAAGCTTAGCACTCTCACCACTTAAGGTTTTCAATTCAAAGTCGGGTGCCGCCTCCCCTTCCGCAATTCCTGAAGCAGCCGGGACTGTATCCGTCGTTTCCGATACAGCTGGTTTCGTTTCAGCCTGTTCAGCAGGCTTTGTCTCTTCTTTTGAAAATTCTTTCCCGATATTAAAGGCTAGAATACCAACGAGCAAAATAACAACGGCCATTGAAAACCAGGTTTTTTTCAAATTCGTTCCTCCCGTTTAAATAAAATCAGAAATACAGCAACAATCCATATATGGGTGTAGGATGGGACTGCAAAGAATAAACCCCTTAAACTGTAAAACAGGAGATTAACCAGTCCGAATAGAACGACGAGCTGGAGCAAATCCTGCTTTCCGGATTTTCTGCTGCTTGTTTTCATCAGCCGCCAGCCGATCAGAATGACAGCGGACTGGATGATCGGAACAGCGTCCGGCCTTCCGGATAAAATAAGAGAGGATATTTCATAAAAAAACATGAAAAGAGCATAGCTCTGTGCAAATTCGTATAAATTTATCCTCTCTCTCTTGTCATTTAGCCATATATATACGGAAGCGCCCAAAGCACCGGCTGCCAGTCCAGCTTTCCCTCCGTGAAAATAAAGAACGGAGAGCGGATTTTTCCAGGCTATTTCCCAATCGATTATGAAATAACTGAGCTTCCAGATCAGAATAAAAAGCAGAAAGGCGTTGATCAGCCAATTCAATTCCTTTTTATAAAACCATTGAAAAATAAGGCTGACCGCAAAAACACCGATGAGTACGCTGATCCAGCCTGATGGCAGCGTCACAGGCCCAAACTGAATGTAATTCATTTACTGACTCCCTTGCATTCGATGGAGAACTTCACATCAACTCTTGGAAGAATGGTCTGAATCATTCCGCAGTTTTTAAGGACAAGCTCACATATTTTGGTGAGCTGCTCTGGTGAATGGGCGGCAGTTGTATCTAGAACGGCGACAAGTTTTAAAGCTTTTATTGCCTTCCCACCGCGTTCCCTTTCTGCCTTCGCTGAGAGGCGGAGGTGTTCTACGGGAATTCGTTTCTTATTTAATAGGGCTGCCAGAATAGTCCCGCTGCAGCCTGCAATGGAGGAAACAAATAATTGAAGCGGCTTGAGTCCACGTTCTTCTTCTGTAGAAATAGACAGCGTTCCACAGGGAAAATCTCCTGCTATTTCACCATTTTCTTTCATCACAAAGTCCATTCTGTTCACTCCCTGTATGTATCTTCTTCCATTAATGTTAAGAATGGATTAAAAATGGGGGAAATCTAAGAGTTTTCCAATGGGAGCCTGATATAGAATGTATGGATCTTTCCATCTGTTTCCAAATAGATGGTTCCTCCGTGTTTTTCGGTAATTTCTTTAGCAATGGCTAAACCCAGCCCTGCCCCATCAGTTTTTTCAATCCGGGAAATGTCTGTGCGGTAAAAACGATCAAAAACCGCTTCAGATTCTGCAGGTGGAATCCGTTTTCCTTCCTGCTGAAATGCAAACAGATAGAAGCCATCCTTTACGTACCCTTTTACAGAGAGCCACCTGCCTGTATCATAGTCAGCTGCATTTTGAAGAATATTGCTGATGACTTGCTTTATGCCATCTTCATGGACACGGATCATTGCAGGCTGGACCGAGACCGTTGTCTTGATTCGGGACCGGAATTTAAGCTCAAATCCGTAGAGAGACTGTCCGATTAACTTTTCAGCAGAAATGGGGTGAAAGGATGGAATGTTAAATCCTTCGCGGGCATGCCATGCATTGAATTCCGAGACCTGTTCTGCCAGTCTTGTAATCCGTTTTGATTCATCAAGCAATGACTGATACAGGTAAGCATCTCCTTCAATGATTCCTTTCATCAATCCCTCAAGGTATCCATTTAAATTTGTAAGCGGAGTGCGCAGTTCATGAGATAGATCTTTTAGCATCTGATCCTGATTTTTCTGAATGTCGACGAGCGATTCAATCAGTGCATTGTAGCTTTCTGTCAGCTCTCCAATTTCATCCTGTTTAGAGGGTTTAATTTTACGGGGCAAGGATCCGTTCTGAATACTCTGAATAGACTCCTTTAATTTGTGTAACGGGGCAAATATTCTTTTTAAAATAAACAGATGCACCAAGCCTGCGATAACAAAAGCCAGGATTGACACCTGAACGAGAAAATGATCAAGTATGGCATTCAGCTGAGGCCCTGTTACATTTCCGGAATTGACGACGTAACAGGCGTACTCCTTTACGGTATAGCCTGAAATAAAAATAACCAGCCCGATGACAATACTATTCAAGATCACCAATTTGAACGAAAGACTTAGGCTGCTGCTCCTAGCATGCTGCAAATCTATACCCCATTCCCCTTACTGTCTGGATGAATTCAATATCTGTATAACCGGCAAGCTTTTCCCGAATATGTTTAATATGAACGTCAATTGTCCTCTCTGTAACGGACTTTTCATGATTGGCATAGATGATATTCAGCAGTTGTTCCCTTGTAAGAATCTGACCCGGATGTTTCATGAAGGTTAATAGAAGATTAAATTCAAAGCCTGTTAGCTCGAGCGGAAACTCCTGAAAGCGCGCTTCTCTTTTATATGGTCTGATAGTCAAACCCATGTAGCTGATTTTGTTGCAGCGATTCTCAGTCCGCTTTAATACTGTCTCGATTCTCGCTACAAGTTCACTTGGACTAAATGGTTTGACAATATAGTCATCCGCACCCAGCCTAAGCCCTCTAATTCTTTCTTGTTCCGAGGATTTAGCAGTCAGCATAATGAGCGGTACATTGCTCCTTATATCATTCCGAATCCAAGTACACAGTTCCTCTCCGCTCATATAAGGGAGCATAAGATCGAGTACAATGAAACAGGGATCGAACTTTTCAATCATTTCCTTTCCTTCCAGTCCATCCTTTGCCTCAAGAACCTCATAGCCGTCATTAGAAAGAAAAATTCCGATCAGATTCCGGATCTTTTCATTGTCCTCAATAATTAAAATGGTTTTCCCTTTTAGTTTTTGCTCCATCAGCATCACAATCCTTATAAAGAAAATAATGAATAAGAAGACAGCCAAGCACTGATTACTTGCATTTGTCCGCTAAACACAAGAATTCCAAGCAGAATCATAATGCCTCCATTTATGTAGGCCAGTTTGTTCAGCTGCCGGTTGATTTTTTTCATAATGGCAAGGGAATGAGAGAGAACAAACGATATGATGACAAACGGGATAGCAAGACCGAGGGAATAAACAGAAAGAAGCAGGATTCCATGGTTAAGGGTATCCGTTGAACTCGCCAGCAAAAGGATGGAAGACAAGGCAAGACCGACACAAGGGGACCAGCCGCTCGCAAACGCCATTCCAAGAAAAATGGAGCCCGTCAAATTCATGCTCGGTTTGTCCGTCATCACTCTTTTTTCCGTCATTAACAGCCTGATCTTCAGCAATCCAGCCATTTGCAAACCGAAGACGACAATCAATATCCCTGCCAATTGTTCAATAAGCTTCCGATAGTCAGAAAAGAATTGTCCTACTACGCTCGCTGAGGCTCCCATTATGATGAAGATGGCAGAAAAGCCAATAATAAAGCCCGCTGACCGGCTTAATAAAATCCCTCTCCCAGCGGCAGCTTTATTATCTCTCAGGCCGCTTCCTCCCGTTAAGTGGCTGACATACGCGGGCAGAAGCGGGAACACACATGGTGAAAAGAAAGACAAAACACCTGCAGCGAAGGCAAACCATAGGCTGACATCCATACAATCACTCCTTTTTCCTTCTATCATTTCAGATCAATGTTAACGGTTCATTAAGGAGTTATTTTTTTGTCCGGCAAATTGAATCACGTGGGACAATCCGTTATGCAGGTCCCCTTCATGGCGCTCAGCTTCCCCCATAAAAAAATGGACAATCCGCCAATCATGAAACACCTGCAGAAATTCCTCCGGCTTATATAGAAACTGTTCATCCTTAGGACCTCCAGTTCCATAGGATAGCTGATATGGAGAGTAGACCTCCGCCACAAGAAACCCCCCTGGCTTCACAGCATCCTTTACACCAGCCAGCGTTTGTCTGCGAAGTTTTTCAGGAAAGTGCCCGAAGATACAAGTAATGGCATCCCATTTTCCCTTCTCCCACACCGCATCATTTAAGTCTACTTTTTCCGTTTTGACCTCGACGCCTTTTTCCTGAGCTAGCCGCTCCGTTTTAGTCAGACCGGAAGCAGCGTAGTCCCAAGCCGTAACCTTCATTCCCTGCTGGGCTAAAAAGACCGCATTCCGCCCTTCTCCTTCCGCTAGGGCTAAAGCGTTTCCATCACTCTTTAGCAATGGCTGCATTTCTTTCAGAAAGGCGTTCGCTTCTGTTCCGTATATGTAATGGTCCGCCTTAAATCTCTCTTCCCAGCTGCTCATAATCTTTCTCCTTTTATCATAGTTTACAAGCTATAAACATAGAAGGTTTTTTCTATAGTGTGAATTGCATACAGCAACGGGGCTGATTCCTGTAAGAATCAGCCCCGGCTGCATCACTTCTCAATCGTTTCAGAATCGGTTTCTTTTTTCCATTTAGTGAAGCCGCCTGTTAAATTTTTTACGTTCTTCATTCCATGAGCCTGCAGAACGCTGACCCCGATTGCGGAACGCATTCCTGATCCGCATTGGACGATGACTTCTTTATCATCCTTCACTTCGTTCACGCGGTCAGGAAGGGTACCGAGCATAATATGCTGGGCCCCTTTAATGTGTCCTGCCTGCCATTCGGACTGGCTTCTCACGTCAAGCACATGAACAGAGCCCTCTTTTACTTTTTGTTCGATTTCTTTTGGGGAAACCTCGTCATAGGATTCCAGCGATGAAGCTTTCGCCACGATATCACCAGCATGGCCATAGCCATGTACTTCATCCACTCCTATTGAACGGAGAGCTTTTGTTATTTCAGAAGGGTTTTCCATATCCGTAAGGAATACCATGGGCTTCCTGTAATCGATCAGCCATCCTGCCCAATTCGTAAATGATTGGTTGAATGGGATGTTGATGGTCCCCTTCAGATGACCCTTGGCAAATTCTGCGGACGTTCTTGTGTCAATAATTTGAATGCCCTCGTCTTCAAGCTCGGATTTTCCGGTAAGCTTCACTTCAGAAAGAGTGCGAAGGAGCGCAGGCCCCACTTTATTGACCCTTTTCATCTCAGCGAAATAGACGGGCGGTTCCGGCTGATCCTCGAGCAAGGCCCGCGTAAAATCAGATTCGCTCTCATAGTTTAAAGCCCAGTTCACCATCTTTTCGTATCCTGCAGTAGTTGAAGGGACCGCACCGAGCGATTTACCGCAGGCTGATCCAGCACCATGTCCGGGCCAGACCTGCAAATAATCCGGCAGCTCTTTAAACTTTTTAAGGGATTGAAACATTTGCTTTGCTCCATTTTCAGCCGTTCCTTGTTTTCCAGCAGCTTTTTCAAGAAGATCCGGACGCCCGATGTCCCCTGCAAACACAAAATCCCCCGTGAAGATCCCGATAGGTTCACTTGCTCCGCCGCCTTTATCCGTGAGCAAATAAGAAATGCTTTCCGGTGTATGTCCAGGCGTATGAATGACTTCAAAAAGCAGATTTCCGACTGTGAATGTATCTTTATCCTTCAAGAGCTGATGATTCACTCCAGAAAGGTTTTCGTACTTCCATTCCTGATCACCTTCGTCCGACAGATACATCTTAGCCTTAAATGCATCCTCAAGCTCTCTAGCACCTGAAACAAAATCGGCATGAATGTGTGTTTCTGCAGCACCGGTGATCCGAAAGCTTTGCTCTTCAGCCGTTTTCACATAGGGAGAGATGTCTCTTGCCGGATCGATAATGATGGCTTCTCCCGTTTTTTGACAGCCGACCATATAAGATGCCTGCGCCAGCTTTTCATCGTAAAAATAACGTAAAAACATATTCATTGCCTCCTTGGTTTTCTGTGATATTATAAGGAATCATCTTCCATCCGCTTCACGGACAACACTAAGATTGAATAAAAATATCGGCCCAGATTTTTAGAGCTGAAGCCAGAATCAATAGCGATAGAATAACCTTCAGCACCTTTGGATTTGCCTTTTTGCCGGCCATTGCCCCGAGCGGAGAAGCGAGGAGACTTGCTGCAATAACGATACTGGCTGGTCCCCACTCTACTTGATCAGTGAAAATTTTCCCCGCCGCTGATCCTATCGAAGCGATAAGCGTAATCGCAAGAGACGACGCGATGGTCATTTTGGCAGGGATTTTCAAAACAGCCAGCATAACAGGAACAAGCAAAAAGGCTCCACCCGCTCCAACAATCCCCGCCGCAGCTCCAATTACAAAAGAAATAACAGCTGCCAGCCAGCGATTGAATATCACACCCTCTAAAGGCTGTTCATTCTGCTTGCTTCCAGGAACAACCATCATCACTACAGCAAGCAGTGCCAGAATCCCATAGATGAAGTTAATGACTGTTTCCGGCATTCCAGCTGATACCAACCCGCCGGCAGTACTCCCAAGTAAAACACTGATGCCCATCCAGATAATCAGCTGTTTGTTCAGAAAACTGCTCTTTCTGTATACCCATACTCCGCCAATGGAAGCAAACAAAACCTGTACAGATGTAATACCTGATACTTCATGTGCTGTAAAATGGGCAGCCCCCACAGCAGCCGGAACAAACAGCAGGAGCGGATAGGTAATGATGGAACCGCCGATTCCGAGCAGACCTGACATAAAAGACCCAATCCCTCCGAGAAGGAAAATTGCCGTGATAAAGAAAATATCCATATTGGCCTCCTTTCTAAAAAAGGATCCCGGTAATAGGCCATTCCTTTATTATTTCTCTGTGCGACCTTCCCATGCAAGCATTCCGCCGGTCATATTGATCACATTGAAGCCCTGGCTTTCAAGGAATTGATGGGCCCGGCCGCTTCTTCCGCCTGACCGGCATACAAGCACATATTCCTTGGATTTATCCAGTTCGTTCATGCGGAATTCAAGAAGGCCAAGCGGGATATTCACCGCATTTGGAATTTTCCCTTCTGCCACTTCATCCGTTTCTCTTACATCCACAATGTTTAGATTGGTGCCTTCTTCTAATTTCGCTTTAACTTCGGCTGCTGTCATTTCTTTCATTTCCCATTCCTCCTTATGACCAGGCGTTCATGCCGCCTTTAACATTTGTTATCTTCGTAAAGCCTTGTTTTTTCAGTACCGATGCCGCCTTGCTGCTTCTCATCCCGCTTTGGCAGATGATGACGACTTCTTTATCTTTATAAAGGGATTTTGACTTTTCTCCAAGCTGATGAAGCGGCAGGTTTCGAAAGCTTGGGATATGATTGCCTTTAAACTCACTTTGCGTCCGCACATCAATATACTGTTTGTCTTTATCGTTCAATTCATTCTTCAGCTCGCTTGCAGTGATTTGTCTCACTCCTTTAACAGGAGCTAAAAAACGAATCAGCAGAATAACCGCAATCAGGATAAAAAAATAATTAAGATATTCCATTCACTCTCTCCTTAAACATTAAGTTTTAGCAGCTGCTTCCCGAATAGCTTCCATATTCCTGCCATCGGGTTCAATACGTTCATAATATACCTTAGGGGGTATAAAGTCAAGGAGGGTGATCTCGGGAAAAGTTCAGTTCTTAAGAATACTTAGCGGACGGTTATGCGGGAATATCTTTACAGCTGTAAAAGGCAGGGAAATTGGGAACGGACACTGTCAGGCCTTATGCAGCATGGGCCGGCAGAGCTGAAATTGCCGTAGCTTCAGCAGGGCTGCGAAAATGGAGACAGGCTCCGCATTAATGCAAGCGGGGTCAGAGACCTTCGAATGATTGTGGCGTTTCTATTATGCATTTTTTTCCCTTGGATTGCCGTTTCTGCACATTCAGCAAGCCATTTTGGACTTGCGGTGCACGGTTTGGCCTGGTTTTGATGATTCTCTAGCCGGTCCAGGGTGTGAATAAGGTCAAGTCCATTTTTCTGTGTAAAAGTTCATTACAATGTTTTCAAGTTTATAAATTGGATAGGGTATTAATTTATAAAGGGAGAGAACTTAGTTCTCTTGCCCGTCATACATGTACTTTCGATCTC